>CAZVWB010000019.1:0-96845 GCA_964631045.1 uncultured Planctomycetales bacterium | reverse complement strand
GCACGCTGCGGCGCGGCGCCGCGGTGCGCTGCGGCGTTCGGGTCGGCGGCGGCGGCGGACGCTCGACGCGCGCTTCCGCGACCGACCCGCCGGGCGGCGGTTCGGCGGCGGCCGGGGCCGGCGGCGCGCCCCCCGGCGGCTCACCCGCATCGCCGAGTCGCTCGTCGGTGTTCGCCGCCTCCGCCGGCGGCGTGACTCGGGCATCCGATTCGTCCCGCGCGGATGCCGGCGGAGACGCCGCAGGCGTGGGCGCCGCGCGGCGCGGCCGCGCCGTCGCGACCTGCGGCGATGCCGCGATCGCCTGGGGCGAGTATGGGAACGACTCTCGCAGAAGCTCACCGCCGTCGCGGGCGTCCAGCAGCGTGAACGTCAGCATCCGCTGCGGCTGGGGGCTACCGGCGCTTACGGGCAACTGCGCGAAAGTCAGCGTGGAGCGCATGACGGGCTCCTCCGCAATCGCCGCCCGCACTTCCGCATCGAGCTCGTCGCCGGCCGCGGCGCTGTCCGGGGGCGACTCCACCCGCGCGACGCCGATCAGCCGATCATTCAGCCCTTCGACGAGATTGTCGGCGAACGCGAGCGCGCTCTCGCGCGGCTCGACGCCGTTGGTCTGCACCACCGGCGGCGCGATGAGCGCGGCCGGGCCTGCGCCGCGCAGGCGAAGCACCTGCGTGGTCCGTTCGGCGACGCGCATGGTGAACGCGTCGAACTCGGGCTCGGTCAGCGGCGCGACCCCCGGCAGCGGCGCGCTGCTGCGCCGGCCGCCGGCAGCGCAACCGGCAAGCGCCGCCGCCGCCGCGAGCCCGAGCACGATTGCGGCCCGTCGCGTGGCCATGAACGCGTCCCTCCAATACTCGGCAGACCCCGCGGCCGTGCCGTGGTGAGTCAGTCGCCGCGCGATTTTCAATGCCATTGCCGCGGATGGCAAGCGGCGTGGGATTGCCGACTCGGCGGAGCGGAGTACGATACCGACGATGCTTGAGCCGTCCAGCGAGTCGCCGCCTCCCCCGGAGTCGGTCTCCGACACGCCGCCGCCCCAGTCGCCCGAGAGCGAGACGGCTGCCCCCAGCCGCCAGGTCGTCGACGTGTGGTCGCGGACCGAGCCGCGTTACCGCATCCGCGCGGTGGCGATGCTGGTGCTGAACATGCTGCTGTTCTGCGGCTTGTGCGTGTTCACGCACTGGCTGCACGTCGGGGAGCCGTTCACGTTCAGTTGGGACAGCTACGCCGCGCCCGGCAGATTCTGGGACGATCAGACTCCCAATTTGAACGACTTCATCCTGTTTCCGATCAGCGTCGAGCAGACCCCCATTCACGGAGTTGTACTCGGGCTGCTGGTCGCGTCGATTGTCGCGATTCCGATCGTCATCGCGATTTTGTATCGCTTCGGCTACGCCCTGCCGTTCATTGCGGCGGTGCTGATCTTCGCGCACATGCCGTGGATGGCGGCGACGCTGGTGCTGTGCTGCGCGCTGGCGTCGCTGCGCCCATTCCGCATGAGTTTCCGCTTCGGCTCCGCGCTGGTCGGGCTGCTTCCGGTGATTCTGTATTTGTATCTGGCGACGCGCGGCGACGCGGACGAACTCGGCGCGGTGGCGTCGCCGACGCAGAAGACGCTGCTGGCGGCGCCGTGGGTGCTGGCGCTGCTGGCCGCGTCGGCGATGATGGCCACGATTCTGCTGATCGCGCGGCTGGTGAATTATCGTCCGGGCGCGGTCGCGCCGGTCGTAGCCGTCATGTTCGCGACGCCCGTGGCGCTGTTTCACGCGTATGTCGGCGTCGACGAGTTGCACTATCGCGTGCTGGAACACGAGTACGGTCCCGACTCGAAGCGCTTCGCCCCGGTCGAGGACGCCAGCGATCGAATCTTCAGCCTGCTGCATGAATGGACACAGGAGAATTTCCCCGATCCGCTGCGCCGCGGCGAGCTGATCGCCGCGTGGGGCGGCGAGCTGGACTCGGTCAAACGCCTGATCGCCCGCCGCATGCTGCTCGAGTTCATGAGCGAGCGCGAAGCGGCCCGCGAAGCACTACAAGCCTTCCTGGCCGATCATCTGCACAGCCGCTACGTGCCGAACGTGCTGTTCCTGCTCGCCCGCACCCTCGATCTGCGGCTCGACGAGCGTAAGCTGCTGCAATCGCCCCCGCGGCGCGAGCTCTACACCGATTTTCCGCACGTGCAGTCGACCGAGTACTGGAGCACGCTGCTCTCGCGCCACGGGAACTCGCCGCTGGCCACCGCCGCGGCGCTGCGCCTGGCCCTGTTGAGCTGGCGCGGCGGCGACTGCGACGCGGCGATCGCGTTCCTGGATCAGTTGCAGGCGATGCCGGCGACGTCCGCGCAGGCGTCGCGGCCGGCGGCGGTCGGGCTGCTGCGACGCGAGCCGCCGGAGGTCAGCCTGCGATACCAGCCCGAGCCGGACCGCCTGGAAGCGGCGCGGCTGCGCGAGCTGATCCTGGCCAACCGCAACGACCCGCGCTACGGCGACGCGCCGCTGATCGCGTTCGCGGCGCTCGACTGGCATCGCACCCGGCACCTCGATGAGGTGCTGCGGCTCGCGGAGCGCTACCCGGACGCCCTGCTCTACGACGATCTGATCGTCACCTGGGCGGCCGCGCTTCCCGACGCGGCGCAGCGGCTCGAGCGACTCGAGGACTGCGTCGCGCATTTTGCCGACGGAAGCGCCGCACCCCAGGCGATGTTCCTGCTGGCCGACCTCGAAGTGCTGACCGCGCCGGAAGGTGACGGACGCCGCCGCAGCGCCGGCATTGCACGCATGCGCGAGGTTGCGACGCGCTTTGCCGACAGCTACTGGGGCCGCGCCGCCGCGCGGCGGCTGGGCATGCTTGACGAGCGCGCCACGCTGGCGGCGCGGGAGGAACCGCGGCCGTGAAGCAGATTGTCATGGCGATCACCGGCGCGAGCGGCGCGGTGTACGCGCAGCGGCTGGCGCAGTGCATCGTCGAGGCCGACGCGCACCTGCACCTGGTCATGTCGCCGCTCGGGCGCCGGCTGCTCTCCGACGAACTGGGGCTTAACCGCTTCACGCCGGAGGCGATCATCGGTCGCCCGACGCCCAACGCGACGCTTTACAACCATCGCGACGTCGGCGCGAAGATCGCCAGCGGCTCGTTCCTGACCGACGGCATGGTGATCTGCCCGTGCAGCAGCAACACGCTCGGCGCGGTCGCCTCGGGCACCGGCGGCAGTCTGATCACCCGGGCGGCGTCCGTAACGCTCAAGGAGGCCCGGCGGCTGATCGTCGTGCATCGCGAGATGCCGCTCAGTCAGATCGAACTCGAAAACATGCTGCGGCTGAGCCGGGCGGGGGCGATCATCTGCCCGGCGGCGCCAGGCTTTTACCTGCTGCCGCGGAGCGTCGCCGACCTGGTGGATTTTGTGGTGGGCAAGGTGCTCGATCTGCTGGGCGTTCCGCACGCGCTGAACACACGGTGGACGCCGCCGCACGCGCCCGCAACATCCGCGGACGGCGAGGGGGACTAGCGTCATGCACGCCGCCGTCCAGACCGCGCGCACGTGGGGGGAGATGATCAAGTTCAGCCACTCGGTCTTCGCGCTGCCGTTCGCGCTGCTGGCGGCGTTCCTGGCGGCGCGGCCGGGGCTGCCGCAGGTCGGGCACGTCGTGCTGATCGTGATCTGCATGGTGGCGGCGCGCAGCGCGGCGATGACCTTCAATCGCCTGGTCGACGCCGAGTTCGACGCCCGCAACCCGCGCACGGCCGGCCGCGCTCTGCCGCGCGGCGCGATCTCGCGCCGCGCCGCGTGGGGCTTCTATGCGGCCGCAGTGGTCTGCTTCGTGCTCGGCTGCGGCGGTTTTCTCCTGGCGTACGCCAACTTGTGGCCGCTGCTGCTGTCGTTGCCGGTGCTGGCGCTGCTGTGCGGCTATTCGTACGCGAAGCGCTTCACGCGCTGGTCGCACGTGTTGCTGGGCGCGGCGATCGCCTTCGCGCCGGTCGCCGCGTGGATCGCGATCGCGCCGCAGTCGCTGGGCTGGCCGGCGCTGCTGCTGATGGCGGCGGTGGCGCTGTGGATCGGCGGCTTCGACATCATCTATGCTTGCCAGGATGTCGATTTCGACCGGCGGGCGGGGCTGCACAGCCTGCCGGCGCGAATCGGCATCGCCCCGGCGCTCTGGGTGGCGCGCGGCTTCCACGTGCTCACGGTGCTCGCGCTCGGGGCGGTCGGCGTCGCGGCGGGCCTGGGCGGGTGGTACTTCGCCGGGGTTGCGTGCGTCGCCGCGCTGCTGACCGTGGAGAACGCGATCGTCCGCGCCGATGACCTGAGCCGCGTGAATCTCGCGTTCTTCACGATCAACGGCGTCGTCGGATTACTGCTCGGCGCCCTGGGCGTCATCGACGTCATCCTGCCATGACCGCGCTTCGCGCCGCTGCGCCCGCTCCTGCGCCGCACGGGAGACGGAAGACGCGCCGCGCGCGGCTGCGATGCCGGCACTTCGTGGCCGTCTGGGCGGTGCTCACAGCGCCGCTGTGCTGGTGGGGACTTCCCGGAAGCGAGCGCGACGGGCTGCTGTTCGGCGGAGAGCCGCCCTGGCCGCTGGAGCGCTACGCGGCCGCACGCGCCGCCGAGAACCGGTCGAATCGCATCGGCGGCGCGGACACCGACCTGGACCCGATCGCAAATCGGGCGGCGGTGGTCGAACTGACCCAAACCGAAAGCGACCGCGCGGCGATCCTGTTGCGCTATCGGCTCTACTCGCGTCAGCCTGACGAGATGATCACGTTCATGGCGCTGCAGCGCATGCGCCCGCGGCAACTGGACTTCGACCCGCGGCTCTATCAATACGGCGGTGCGTACATCTATCTGATCGGCGCCTGCTGCAGCGCGGCTTCGCTGCTGGGTCTGACGCGGCTGACGAGCGATCTGGGCGTCTATCTCGCCGATCCGGAACTGTTCGGGCGCTTCTTTCTCGTGGCGCGGTTCGTTTCGCTGGCGTTCGGCGCGGCGGCGCTGCTGGCGATCGCGAAGCTGGCGCGGCGCGCCGGCGGCGGGCGAGGCGCCTGGTGCGCGGTGCTGCTCGCCGCGACGTGCCCCGTGTTCATCACGGGGACGCTGGAGGCCAAGCCGCACTTGCCCGCGGCGAGTCTGCTGCTCTGGTGCGTGCACTTCGCGCTGGAGCACACCGCCCGGCCGCGAGCCGCCGCCGCGCTGGCGGCCGGGGCGCTGGGCGGGCTGGCCTTCGGGTTCGTGCTGACCGGGCTGGTCGCAGCGGCGGCGATCGGCGCGCTCGCCCTGATGCGTGCCACGCGGCGCGGTTTGCTCCTCGCGACGCTCGCTTTCGCCGTAGCGTACGCCGCAACGAATCCGTATGTGATCTACAACGCCCTGTTCAACCGCGCCGCGCTGACTAGCAATCTCTCAAACTCCACGGCGATGTACACGATCGACCGGCTGCCCGCGGGTGCGATCCGCGTCGCGGAGCTGCTGGTCGAGGCCGCCGGCGTCGGCGTGGTGGCGGTCGGCGCGGTCGGTGCGCTCTGGCTGCTGCGGCGCTGGCCGCGACAGACGCTCATCGCGGCAGCGCCCGCGGCGGCTCTGCTGGCGATCACGATCGCACTTGGCGCGGGCAAACCGGCGGAGTTTGGGCGCTTCCTGCTGCTGCCCGCGGTGCTGCTCGCGCTGGCGGGCGGGGCGTTGCTCGCACGGCTGACGCGCCGCCGCTGGTTTTTGAGCGTTGCCGTGTTGCTCATCGCGGTTGTCTCGCCCGCGACGGCTTATTGGCAGTCATTCGTCGTGGACGCCTGGTCCACCGACGAGACGCGGCGTAGCGCCGGCGCGTACCTGGCGACTGCGATGCAGCCGGGCGACGGCGTCGCAGTCGCGCAGGAGCCCGCCCCGTACTCGATTCCGCCGCTGGACTTCGGCCGACGGCGGGTGCTCCTGCTGCCGCGCGGGGCCCCGCCGGAGCCGCGCGATTTGCCGCGGTGGCTGGTGCTGACCGCGGACGACGAGCGCAGCTTTTCCGGCGCGTGGTGGCTGGATCACTATCGGTTGGAGCGGCGCTATCCGCAAAGCGGAGCGCGACTCAGCCCGATCGCGTGGGCGAATAAGCCGGTGTTCATCTTTCGCCTGCGCGTCGCGCCGTAGCGTCGCGGCGATTCGGGTGAGACAACGCGGCGCGGCCCGCGTCCGATGGACGAGGCCGCGCCGCTCACGACTGCTCCGAGTCGCCGCTTGACGGGCTACGCGCCTTCCAGCCGCCGAGCCGCGCGAATGCGAGGCGGCCGTAGCGGCGCGATACACGCGCAAGCGTCTCGCGGCGCATGTCGAGCATGCGGTATTCGCCCTTCGCGTCGTTCACGAGCACGAAGGGCAAACAAACATCGAGCACGCGGAGCGGCAGCGCGCCCTCCTCGGGAAGGTGCGCGACGTGCCGCGGGCGGGAGCCGCCGTTCACATCGCATAAGTAGTCCAGAAACGAAGGCTCCTTGAGTACGTGCATCACGCAGACGTAGTCGCCGGGAGATAGATCTTCTGGAGCGACGCGCTGCGCCAACTGTCGATCGTCATTCATTGCCGAACTCTTCCAACCGCTATCGCGGCAATGCAGCGCCGGCTTCGCGGCGCGCGGTCGTCCGAACGCTCGACCATGCCTGGCGCAGCGTCCGGCTCCGCGCGCGGCCGGCCGGCGCGGCCGTTTAGAATCCTGAACGCAACTAACGCTGTGAGGAAAACTTAGGCGAAGCAATACGCGCTGCGGACCGGCGCTGAACGCCGCCCCGCGTCTTCGGTGAACTTGCTTTGTCGCAGCGCGCGAAGCATCACAACACCTCAGATTAGAAATGTAGCTCAGGAATTTGCAGAGTCAAGTTTCGGTTTCAGTTTGTGCGCGAAAGCGATGGTACAGTGAGCGCGCCGCAATGCGGACCGCGCCGCCGGCGGCGCTCGCTGCGCCGAGCACGAGTAATGAGCAAGGAGCATTCGGTGTCAAACGTTCACGAAGCCGTTCGCAGCGCCTACGGTTCCACCGCGCGCCGCGGTCTGTCCAGCCGCGACGCCGGCGTGGCGGCCATTGCCACGGCGTTTGGCTACTCGCCGGACGATCTCGCCGCCATTCCCGCGGAAGCCAACATGGGCCTTTCGTGCGGCAATCCACTGGCGACCGCCGGCCTGCGCCCCGGCGAAGTGGTGGTCGATCTGGGCTGCGGCGGCGGTCTGGACGTGTTTCTCGCCGCCCAGCGCGTCGGGCCGACCGGCCGGGCCATCGGCATCGACATGACGCCGGAGATGCTCGACCTGGCCCGGCGCAACGCGCAGAAGCAGGGCGCGACCAACGTCGAATTCCATCACGCGACGATCGATCGTCTGCCGCTGCCGTCGGCGAGCGTCGATTGCGTCATCAGCAATTGCGTCATCAACCTGGCGCCCGACAAAGCCGCCGTATTCGCCGAGATTCGCCGCGTGCTGCGGCCCGGCGGCCGGCTCGCGGTGAGCGACATCGCGCTCAAACAGCCGCTGCCGCCGGCACTGGCGGCCAGCGTCGCGGCGTACACCGGCTGCATCGCCGGAGCACTGCCGATCGACACGTATGAGCAGATGCTGGGCGATGCGGGCTTCGCACCGGTGGAAATCGTCGATACGCAGGCCGACCTGAACGTATATGGCAAGCTGTCGGGCGCCGCCGCGTGTTGCAGCCCACCCGCCGGTGCGGCCGAGAAAGCGACCGCGAGCGGCTGTTGCACGCCGCTGACCACGAACGCGGCGTCGAGCGCTGCGGCTTGTTGCGAAGAGTCGGCCGCAAAACCGGCGGGCGATGCTTCGCCGTGCTGCGCGCCGGCCGCGGCTGCCCCGGCGACTGGCTGCTGCGCAGCGCCGCCTGCGCTCGACCCGGCGACCGAGCTCGCCCCGCTGCTCGAGCAATATGACGTGAACGAATACGCCGCTAGCGTGCGCGTGTTCGCGCTACGGCCGTAGCCCGACGCCCCGCTCGGCCCAGAGCACCGCTGCGGAGGCTGCCGCCGCGATCACTCCGGAGCCAGGTTCACCTCGGTGCTGGCCGGCTGCGACGCGGCGGGCAGCTCCAGCAGCGCCCGCCAGGCGTTCTCGTTGCTCCAGCCTTCGAGCCGGCGGCCGTTCAGAAAAACCGCGGGCAGCGCGCGGACGCCGAGCCGCTCGCCGAGCGCGACGTCCGCGGCGACGCGCTCGGCGATCGCGGGAGACTGCAGCGCGGCGAGAAATGCGGCGCGATCCAGCCCGATTTCGCCCGCCCAGGCTTCGAACGGATCGCGCTCCAGCAGCCGCTGACCGTCGAACAGCCGGGATCGCATGGCCTGATACGCACGCCCCCCGCCGACTTCGAACGCAGCTTCCGCCGCGCGGGCGGCGCGACATGCCGCGGCGTGGCCGCCCTTCGCGAAGCGCGGATTCGGGTTGCAGGTCGGATCCTGCGGATAGTGACGGAACTCGATCTGCACTTTGTCCGCGTGCTCACGAAGCAACTGCTCGAGGAAACCATGAAGCCTCGCGCAGGCCGGACACTGGAAGTCGCTGAAGACGACGATGCGACTTGTCGCCTGGGCTGAACCGGCGATGCGCTGCGGCTGGGCCGGCGGGATATCCACGAGCGGCTGCCGCAGGTGGTTCCACCGCACGTACTCGACGTCGCCGATGATCGCGGTGTATTGGGCGCCCACCTGCTGCGCGACGCTGCTGGCCGAAAGCAGCAGCACGTACAAAATCTGCCCGCCGCCCACGCCGATGCTCGCAAGCAGCGCCGCCCACGCCAATCGCGGCGACGGATGTGCGGTCGGCGCTTTGGCCGCGCGCCAGGGCCACGCGAGCACGGCGAAGAGCAGCAGCAGCCCGTTCAACAAGTGGGCGACGACGCAGCCCGCGCACCAGCGCCGCAGTTCGAAGGCCATCGCCCGCGTGAGCTCCAGCGAAATCCAGACGCCGAGGACGACAATCGCCAGCGCCAGCGCGTGCCACACGCGA
Source organism: uncultured Planctomycetales bacterium (assembly GCA_964631045.1). Taxonomy (GTDB): domain Bacteria; phylum Planctomycetota; class Phycisphaerae; order UBA1845; family Fen-1342; genus CAZVWB01. The sequence goes on along the minus strand of CAZVWB010000019.1, from coordinate 87,871 downwards.
CGATCGCGGCTGGTCGGGCCGACCAGCAGAAACCAGACCGCAATCCCCGCAAAATAGGCCGCGCCCAGCGCGGCCACAGGAAGGCGCAGCGCGCTCTCGCGCGGCAGGACGTAGGCCCAGTTCGAACGCAGCACGGATCGACAGTCGTCCTCCCCCACAGGCGCATCGCCGCACAGTGCGTCGACAAACAGACTGCTGCCGCCGAACCCGACCATGACGAGCTGCACCGACACGTACCACCCGCACAGCGCCGTCAACACGCACAGCCAGCGCAGCGCCGGCCGCGGCTGCTGGAACCGCGGTACAGCGGGCGAGACCGGGGCGGTATCCATCGGGAGGGGCTCCTCGGCGGGCGGATGATCGCGCGTCACCGGCCGCGAAGCATAAACGGCAGCGCCGCGGCGCGCAGCTCGAACACGCGGCAGTATATCCCGTCGCGCGAGTGGGAGCGGCCGTGCCACAACTCGACCATGTTCGGCATCATCAGCGGCCACCACGCCGGCACCTGCCCCGGCCGGCCGACGTAGCGCCGATCCCAGACGAAAAGGTCGCCGGTACGCATCTCCGTGAGCTGAAACGGAACCTGACGGCGGAACGGCGAGCCGGTCAGCCCGAGGAACTCGTCGATCCACGGGTTGTTGTGCACGATTCGGCGGCGCGCCAGCCCGCTTTCGCGCAGCCAATCCGTCGCTTCGCGAATCAGATGTTGATCCTCGACGAGCACCAGCGGCGAACACTGCTGGTGCGGCGGCTGCACGCCGGACGCAATCTGGCATTGATGCCCGGCGAACCAGAGCAGCACGCCGGGACACAGCGCCGTCGCCAGCCCGCGGACGGGACGATTGCGCACCCCCGCCAGCAGCAGCGTCAGCAAACCGACGCTGACCAGCGCGCCGCCGCCGACCCGCAACCAGAACCGCGCCCAGCCCAGCCACGGCGGCATCTGCGATTCGCAGGCATACCAGACGGCGGCGCCGGCGATCAGCAGCGCCACGATCCGCAGCCGCACGTGGCTGACGTCGCGCGGTTGCTCGGCGTGGCGCAGGATGCGCGCCAGCGGCGGCCAGAACTGCGACACGCAGACGGCCGCAGCAACGGCCACGACCGGCGCGATCGGGGTCAGAAACCGCTCATAACCGCCGCTGGCGAACAGGCCGAAGCGGAAGATGATCGTGTGGGCCAGGAAGTACAGCGCCCCCGCGCCGATCCACAGCCAACCCCATGGGAGCCGCGCCGCCCGCGGCGCGCCGGCCAGCGCCAGCACCAGCGGCCCCGCGCCCGCCGCGAGCACCCAGCGCGCGGCCATCGCCAGCCAGTCGCCGTGGCCGTACTCCTCCGTCGGCTTGGCGGCCAGGAACATCAGCAGCGGCCACTTCTTCAGGAAGATCGCCGAGAGCACGTTGTGCGCCAGCGGCGCCCAGCCGAGCACCAGCACCGACCACCAACGCGCCCGCGCCAGCAGCAACGCGACGGCCCAAAGCGGCAGCCAAACGGCGGCCTCGTGCCGGGTGAGCATGCAGAGCGACATGACCGCCGCGCTCGCGACGTGCGCCCGTCGGAGAAAGAGCCACATGCCCAGCGCGAGGTAGAGCGCCAGAGGCGTCTCGGTCAGCGTGGTGTAGCTGAGCGTAAAAGTCATCGGCTGCAGCCAGACGAGCCACGGCGCCAGCGCCGCAAACGGAACGCCCTGCCGCACCGCGATGCGGTACGCCAGCCACGCCGTCAGCGCCGTCAGCACGCCGCTGAACACGCGCGCCGCCAGCCAGCCAAACTGCGCCGGCAGCGCATAAAGCACTGTGAACCCCGGACGGCCCCAGTCATGCAGCAGGTTCTGCGGCCAGGTGGATGACCAGCGGGCGATTTGCAGGTGGGTCAGGTCGTCGTCATGGTGCACGCCGTCGCTCTGCACCGCCATTGCGATCGAGAGTGCCAATCCGCCGAGCACGCCGAGCCACGCGAACGCCGACGCGAGCCGAGCGGTCGTGGGCGACAGGACTATTTCCGGGGTCCGCGTCCCCAGGGCGGTGAGCGCAGCCTGTGACATCGCTGCGGAAGAGAACCGAAACCGCGGCGGGTCGCAAGGCGTCGGCGGGGGGTCTGCCGCGTATCGGGGGCGCCGTGCGAGCGCTTGCGTTTTGCTGGGTGGAGCGGGCACTCTGCCCGATCAGCGAAGCAACCCCAACCCGGTGGGCAGGATGCGCGCCCCAGCCGGCGGAGCGGCGGGCAGGATGCGCGCCCCACCCGGCGCACCGCAACCCAGGGCGTGGTGCACCCCCAAGCGTTGAACCAGCGCGGCCGGCGCCCGCCGCCACCGCGGTCCGGCTACACTCTGGTACCATGCCGCGCGGCGCGTTGCACCACGTCGAACTGTACGTATCCGATCTGGCGCGATCCTGCGCGTTCTGGGGCTGGCTGCTGGAGCGCCTGGGGTATCAGCCGTTCCAATCGTGGACGCAGGGAGCGAGTTGGCGGCTGGGCGAGACCTACATCGTGCTCGTGCAGGTCGAGCCGCGCTTCCGCGAGCCGCCGTATCATCGCTGCCGCGTCGGGCTGAATCACCTGGCGTTTCACGCGGGTTCGCGAGAAGAGGTGGACGCCCTTCGCGCCGCGCTGCAGGCGCGCGGCGTGCCGCTGCTCTACCCGGATCGTCACCCACACGCCGGCGGCCCGGGCAGCTACGCCGTGTTCTTCGAAGATCCGGATCGGATCAAAGTCGAAGTGGTTGCGTAGGGCACGCGGTTTCGTGGTCGCGCCGCCGCCGCAACCAACAACTCCCCGCGACCCGCCCTGAGCCGCATGAGCGAAACTGGGCCCAGCAGGACTCGAACCTGCGACCAATCGATTATGAGTCGACCGCTCTAACCGGCTGAGCTATGGGCCCCGACGGCTTGATGTACGCATTGGATTCTACCCACAAACGGCGGGCCGCGCCGATGCGGCCGTTCACCATTCGACGCCCCGGGGCGTGTCGCGAAGTTCGACGCCCGCCGCCGAAAGCTGCTGACGAATCCCGTCAGCCTGCGCGAAGTTCCTGGCGGTCTTCGCCGCCGCCCGCAGATCGACGAGGATGCGGATCAGCGCGTCGCGCTGCGCGGTGTCGCCCGCGGCGGACGAGTTCCAGCGGAAACCCAGCACGTCGACCGCCAACCGGCTCAGCGTCAGATGCGCCGCGGCCAGGTCGCCGCGGCCGGCGCCCGCGGCGAGCCAGTCGCCGACCTCGCGCAGCAGCTCAAAGAGCACGGCGATGGCCGCCGCCGTGTTGAAGTCCTCGTTCATCGCCTCGGCGAAGCGCTGTTCGCACGCGTGCAGCTTCTGAAGCCGGCCCGGGTCGGTCGCGGCGTCCGCGGCCCGCCCCACCTCCCGCTCCAGCTTGACCAGAAAGTCGCGCAGGCGATACGAACCGCTCTCCGCCGCCTGCAGCGCGTCGTTTGAGAAATCCAGCGGCTGGCCGTAGTGGCTGGTCAGGATGAAGTGCCGCACCACCACCGGTTCGTAGGTCTTGGAGAGCAGCAACTCGCCGGCGGCGCTGCGCACGCCGCCTTCGCGACCGTAGAACACGTCCTTCAGGCTGATCGCGTTTCCCAGGCTCTTGCCCATTTTCTGACCGTTGAGCGTGCACATGTTGTTGTGCAGCCAGTAGCGGACGAACGGGCGGCCGGTCGCGGCCTGGGCCTGCGCGATCTCGCACTCGTGGTGGGGGAACTTGTTCTCCATGCCGCCGCCGTGGATGTCGAAGGTCTCGCCCAGGTACTTCTGACTCATCGCCGAGCACTCGATGTGCCAGCCGGGAAAGCCGACGCCCCACGGGCTGGGCCAGCGCATGACGTGACCCGGCTCCGCCCGTTTCCAGAGGGCGAAATCGGACGGGTGGCGCTTTTCAGCGTTCACCGCCACGCGCGCCCCGGCCTCCATCTCGTCCACAGTTCGGCCGCTGAGCCGGCCGTACTCGGCGTAGGACGCCACGTCGAAGTAGACGGAGCCGCCGGCTTCATAGGCGTGGCCGCGGGCGATCAGCGTGCGAATCTGCTCGATCTGCTCGGTGATGTGTCCGGTGGCGCGCGGGGCGATGTCGGGCCGCAGAATCGCCAGCGCGTCCATGTCCTCGTAGTAGCTGCGCATGAACGTCTCGACCACCGCCATCGGGTGCTTGCCGCGGCGGCGGCCTTCGGCCACGACCTTGTCCTCGCCCTCGTCGGCGTCGTCGGTCAGGTGGCCGACGTCGGTGATGTTCTGCACGTAGGTCACGTCGTAGCCGGGGCCGAGCGGCGCGGGCGTGCGCAACCAGCGCACGATCGCATCGAAGCTCACGTAGCTCTTGGCGTGCCCCAGGTGGCTGTGTCCGTAGACGGTCGGCCCGCATACGTAGATTCCGACGGCCGGCGGATGCAGCGGCGCGAAGACTTCGCGCTCGCGCGTCAGCGTGTTGTAGAGCTTGATCGGCATGCGAGTTCCTGAAGGGTCGCCGGTTCTGAGTTCCGGGCGATTGTAGAAAACCGCTCGCGCGGCGACAAACGGACCCATCGAGGTCGCCGCTCGCGCCGGCTGGCGCGGCTACGCGGCTCCGACATCCGGTGCGGGCGGCCGTGCGGCGGCGGCCGCGGCCTGGGCATCGAGGAACCTGCGGCGGAACCCGATGCTGATGAGCACGAAGACGACATACAGCCCGGTTTGAACGATGGCCCGCACCAGTGCGGTCCACGCCGCGCCCCGCAGCGGATCATGCGGAATCGTGAGTTCCGCCGTGATCCACGTCGCCGCCAGAATGACGAGTTGCAGCGGCACCTGCGACCAGAACAGGCGCATCTGAGTGGTGCCGACGCCCACGACGCTGGCGAGCAGCGTAATACACTGCGACAGGACGATGATCATGAACACGTCGTAGTGTTCCGCGTACTCCGGTTTGTAGAGTACGTTGAGCAGCCAGCGCCCGAAGAGCCACATCGAAGCGTAGATGGCGATGCCAAACCCGACGGCGATGAAAACCAGCTTGCCCAGCAGCCGAACGTACGCGGAGATGTCGGTCTGGGCGAACTGCGCCAGGCGGTTGGAAGCGGCCAGCCCGGCCTGAATGACCACCAGGTTCGCCGGGAACATGACGTAGAGCAGTGCGCTGAAGTATCCCAGCAGCGTGGCGTTGCCCTCGCGCTCCAGAATCAGGCCGGGGACCGCTTCGCAGGCGGTGATGATGACCATGATGATGCCCAGCGGCAGAGCCCGTAGCGCCAGACGCCAGACCTGCGGCCAGGTGAACGACCAATCCAGCTCGGGCCAGGCCCGCAGCACGCGCCGCTCGTAGAAGTACCCGACGGCCGCCCAGCCGATCGCGTAAGCAACGCACGCCAGGGCCGTGCCGTGGCCGAGCCGTTTTCGCGGCAACCAGCCGACCTCGGGCGAGGTCAGCCACGAGAACAGCGGGAGAAAGAGCGCGAACGCGCCGATCATCACCAGGCCGCGCAGCACCGTAGACTTCGCGACCAGGTCGAGCCGCTCGCGGCGCTGAAACGCGGCCCAGTACACCTCAGAAGCGGTAATCACCACCCGCCCCAGGCACGTACCGGCGAAAATGGCGATGACCGAGAGCGAGGTGTATTCGGTGCCGAAGCGCCAGATGATCAGCGCGGCGAGGACCGCGCCGGAGAGCAGCATTCCCCACGTGCGGAGCTTGCAATAGGTCCCGAACGTGAATTCGCTGCGGGTGTCGTTGATCAGCGCCGCCCGCAGTTGCAGGCTCAGAAACGTCGTCCAAACCGCAGACCAGAGCAGCGCCCAACGGTACTGGCCCAGCACCTCCGCCGTGACCAGCTTGGTGATCAGCACGACCACGCCGAACTGGCAGACGTTCATGAACCCCACGCCCGTGACGGCGTAGAGAATGTTCTTCTTGAGCGAGCGGCGATGAATGGTCGGCGGGGCCGCGGCGTCCGGCGACGCCGGTGCTTGCTGCGACCCGGGCGTTTCCAACGGGCTGAACTCCGATACGAACCCGCCGCCGGCGAACAGCGCGGCGGCGGGTAACCGCCTACGGCAGCTTTACGCCCTCAAGCACGACCGGCAGCAGGGCTTCCTCGACGGTCGGAAACACCTCCAGCACCAACTGCGTCTGCTCAGTCACGTCGGCGTCGAGCTGGATCACAGTGCACGGCTTGCCGTCGATCGTCTTCATGTCGCGGTTCATGCCGCGCAGCCGCTTCATCCAGGCATCGTAGAGCGCCACATCTTTGATCTTTTCAGACCCCGCCGTCACTTCGTATCCCAGGAACTTGCCGCCCGGCGGGAGGTTGGCCGGATTGCCCGGCGGCAGCAGCGTGACCGAAACGCCAAGCTCCGTGAGCCGCGGGTGGGAGATCGGCTTGCCGCTGAAGCGCAGCGGATTCTCGATGGTGATCGACTCGCTGCGGGCGCCGTACACCACTTTCACCGAGCCGCGGCCCTTCGCGAGCGTCTTCGACCCGCGAGCGGACGGATCGACGCTGGCCATGAGCATCAGGCCGTTCTGCTCGACCGCGTCGCGCTCGCTGACCAGCCGCGTGCTGGTGCGATCGATCGAGGCCGGATCGACGCCGGCCAGGAGTGAAGTGCCCGTGTCGTCCACAAGCTCGTCAAAGGCAACCATCGTGCCGATTCGCGCGACTTCCTTGAGCCGGTCGCCGGCGACGCGGAAGCGCAGCCGCAGCTCCGGGCGGCGCGACTGCGCGCCCGGCGGAACCTGAAACCAGTAGCGGGTTTCGACCATCGCGTCGAGTTCGACCCGCATCGGCCCGGCCATGGTGGTCGGCTGGCTGGCCGGCTGCGCGGCCGCGTCCTGCGCAATGAACAGCGGTAGCGAGAGTAAGAGCGCTGCGCACCACATCGATGATTCTCCAGATTCGGATTGAGTCGATCGCCCGCTAGCGCGTATCCCGCGCCGCCAGCAAAGAGCGAATATACTCGCGTCCCCGCCGCATGGCGTCAACGCCGACCGCCCGCGCATCGCGCCGGATCGCCAGCCCGCGGGATCCGCCGGCCGCATCCAGCAAGCCCAGAAAGGCGGCGAAATCCACGTCCCCTTGCCCGAACTCGACTTCCTCGAACTGCGGGCCGGCGCGCCGTGCGTCGCGCAGCGTGGCCAGGCCGGCGACGCGCTCCAATTGCTGCGGATTCACCGCCGCCGTGGCGGCTTGAGCGGAGTCGACGAGCAGCCGCAGCGTCGGGCAATCGACGCGGCGCACCGCCGCCACCGCATCCGTCAGGGCCAGCTCGCCGGCCTGGAGCGACACGGTGACGCCAATCCGGTCGGACAGGTCCGCGACCCGCTCCAGGACGCCGCCGTCCGGCGCCGAGTCGCCGCCCAGCGCCGCGCAGGCGTCGACCACGCCCAGATCGCGGCAGAGCTCCAGCGTGCGCCGCAATTGTTCGACCCGCGCGTCGGCATGCTGCGGATCGGTCAGGCCGCGCCCCGGCCAAACCAGCGTCAGACCGCCCAGCGACAGGCCCAGGTTGCGCAGATGTCGGGCCAGGTGACGCCGGGCGCTGCCGCCGAACTCGCGCGGATCGAGTTCGGTGCTCAGCGCCGAGGCGAGAACTCCGCGATAGCCGTCGCTTGCGGCGGCCGCCAGGGCGCTCTTGAGGTCCATTCGGTAGGAATCGAGCCAGGCGGCCGGCCCGGTGTCCGGGGTGGTCACTTCAGCAGCTTGTCCGTAGCTTCGAGCAGGCGTTCCATGCGGAATGGTTTGTTGATGTAATCGTCGACGCCGAGAGCCTCCGCGTACTGTTTGTGCCGGCGGCCTTCGTTGCCGGTGATCATGATGACGCGCGGCTTGGCCCCGCGCGGCTTGCCGGCGCGCAGTTTTTCAAGCACCAGAAACCCGCTCTTCATCGGCAACATGATGTCCAGTATGACGAGGTCGGGCGCCTTCGACTCGGCCAGATTCACGGCGGTGTTGCCGTCGGTCGCGGTGGCGATGGTGGCGCCGGTGTCGCGCAGTGTGGCGGAGATCGCGGTGATGATGTCCGGATCGTCGTCCACAATCAGGATCGTCTTGCCGGTGTAGTCGGCCGCCACGCGTGCTCTCCTTGCTCGACCCGCAGAATTGTAGTCCGCTCCCACCGCGGGTACAACGCAGCGCTCGCGGATCGCGGAGCCAAGCGGGGCAGGCGGAGGCTTTGAAATGGCGGAAACACGCCGAAACGTAATCGTCGGACTGTTTGTACTCGGTGGGGTTCTGGCGCTGGGCGCGCTGATCCTGATGTTCGGCCGCGGCCCGTCCTGGCTGGTGGGAACCAAGACGTACACGGTCTATGTCGAATTCCGCGACGCGGCTGGACAGCCGCAGGCCGCCACAGGCGTGCGTTCCGGGACGCAGGTGACGATCTGGGGCAAGGAAGTCGGCCGCGTCACGAGCGTGGATTTTGTCGACGCGCGCCAGTTCGGACGGGGGGTGCGCGTGGAACTGGCGATCGACAAGCGCTTCTCGATTCCCCAGGGCAGCCGCGTGGAGACGATCGAGCCGGGCCTGGGCATGGGGCGGCCGCCGCTGGAGATTTTGCCCGCCGCTGACGGCGGCGCCATCCTGGCCGGCGGCGAGACGCTGCCGGGAACGATGACGACGGCGATGGAATCGCTGTTCCCGCCGACGATTGTCACGACGATCGAGACCACCGCACGCCAGATCGGCGAAGCCGCCGCCGCCATGACGCCGGTGCTGAGCGACGTACACGAGATGCTGCGGCCGCGGACGGTCGGCGAGGTGGACACCCCCGGCGGCCCGCCGGGGAATCTGGCGACGGCGGCGGCCCGCCTCGATTCGACGCTGAAGCACTTCAACGACGTGCTCGGCGATGCGAAGCTCAAGGAAGACGTGCGGGTGGCGATCGAGAACGTGCGCATCATTACGGAAGACGGCAAGGCGACAGTCGCGACCATTCGCGACGCCGCCGACAGCGCCAAGGGCGTAGTTCGCAAGGCGGAGGGCTTCATCGATCAAGGCAGCGCTACGCTTGCGCGCATCTCCGATCATGCCGATCGCGTCGTCGCGGGCGCGCTGGACGTGCTGCGTCCGACGGCCCGCGCGGCGGATGAGCTGCAGCGGACGCTGACCGGCGTAAACGAGGGTAAGGGCACGCTCGGCATGCTGCTGCACGACGCCCGCCTTTATGAGGCGCTGGTGCTGACGGTGCGGCGGCTCGGCGAGACCGTCGAGGAGGCCCGCATTCTGATCAAGGATTGGCAGAAAGGAAAAATCCGCGTCGCGCTATGATCGCCGCGGTTGGCGCGGCGGCTCACCGATCGCGCCGCCCGGCGCGGTGTCTGCGACATCGACCAGCGCCGGCGCCGACCTGAACCGCTCCCGGCGCGCGCCGGGGGGTGGAAGTGGACGCCGCTGGTCGGCTATGCTCTCGTAGCGGTATGTCGGACCCTCCGCGCGGGAGCGCGGTTGCACGTCAAGGAGACGCGAAATGCCTTGGACACTCGACAAGACGCACGCCAGCTTCAGCAACTGGTCGAGCCTGACACAGCAAGAGAAGCAGAACTGGGATTCGTTCCAGAACTGGATTCACACCAGCGGCCTTCATCCGGCTGAAGCCGCCAGTCGCGTCGGCACTGTGGCGCACAAGGGGCGCATGGACTACAAGAACCTCTACGGCGATCAGTATCAGATTCGCCTCAGCCACGACAATCGCGCGACTTTCCGCGTGCTCGAGGGCGCGCAAGTTTGTCAGGTGTTGCAGGTCGGCGGCCATACCTAATCGCGTTTCGCCGCGGGTTGCGGGTCGCGTCGGCGCCGAACCTGTGAACTGCCGGCAGACATGTTCGTCGTCCGATCTTTATCAATCGACGCAAGGGGCCGGCCCGCACGAAAATGGGCCGGCCGCTTTCATTTTGGCAGCGGCCCGGATTGGGCCCTCGCGCGGCTCATGTGACCCGCCCCGACAGGCGCGGGTTCGCCCTACCCGCCGCTAGGGACTTGCACGGCGGTCTGGTCGCCGCCGAGCTGCACGGAGGCGAGCAGACGCTCCACTTCGTCGTCGATCCCGGTTGCGTCGCCCGCTGGGCAGGTGAGAAGAAAGACCAGCACGTCGTCCGCGCGCGGTACGGCGATCCACAGTTGCCGCGTCTCAATGGCGCCGCCACGTCCGATTGCAGCGCCGCGGCCTGCGGCGCGCACGTCCAGCCGTATGGCCTGCAAGCCGCCGACGCGGCACGTCTCGCGGGTCACGACTCGTGCAGAGACAGGGTCGGCGGTGCGGGCCGCAGCACTGCCGCGTAACAGCGCCTCCGGCGTAAACGGCCGCGCGGGCTTCTGGCGGAAAAGCACGAAGTCGGCTCGCGGGCCGATGTGCCACGCGGCCAGGACTTCGCCCGGCACCTCGAAGTGCTGCGGCGGCGCCGACCGCCAGGTGGCGGGCACGGTCAAGCGCAGCGCGTGCGCGGAAGCGGCGAACACCACGCTGTCGCACACCCGCGCGGGGCGCAAGAGCGGGGTCAGAATGAGAACGGGGAGCGCCAGCAAGGCCACGCCGGCGACAATCAGAACCTCCTTCACACACCGGCGGTGCGAAGTCGCGGCTGCGTCTGGGGACGTTCGTGTGGCGCGATCGACTCTGCTCACGAATTAGAACGTAGCACGAACGTGCGATGGCGCATGCTATAAAAGCCGGCGCGTTTTCGAACCCCGGCGGCGTGTGTCGGGCAGACTGGCGGCGCGGCGGCGCGCGGTGAAGCCGGGATTGCAAGGCGTGCAACGCAAGCCTGGCTGGGGCGCGCCGGTTGGAACGGTCGCGCGGTGCGCACGCGGCAGGACACGCTGATTCGGCGGGCAGAATGCCCGCCCCACCGTACCTCGCTGATTCGGCGGGCAGAATGCCCGCCCCACCGTACCACGCTGAATCGGCGGGCAGAATGCCCGCCCCACCGTACCACGCTGATTCGGCGGGCAGAATGCCCGCCACCCTTCCGCGCTGATTCCACAGATTCCGACCAATCGGAATCGACACGCCGCGCATCCGCCCTTGTAATACGCGGCTCGGCCCACGGAACTCGACCTGCGGAGGCGAGAACCGCCACGGGGGCCATCCGTTTGGAGGAAAGCGTCATGTTGCGATTCGTCGCCTTCGTGCTGGCCGCGACGACGGCCCCGGTCGTGCTCGCACAGGCATCGATCGAGTCAGTCTTCAAGCAATTGCCCGACAAGGCCGCAATGGTCGTCGTCATTCCGAGCCCCGAGCAACTGGCCGGCGGGCTGGCGGCTTTCGGCAAGGCTGTCGGCGCGGACGAGATGGGCGAGATGACCGTCTCGGAAATGCTCGAAGAGATGGAGATTCCCGCTCCGGGCACGGTCGACACCGCGGGTCCGGCGGCCTTCGCCATCACGGCGGACAACACCGAAGGCGTCCTGATCTGTACGCTCAAGGACGGGGCGAAGTGGAAGACCGAGTCGGCCGCGAAGGACGGCGAGGGCGGGTTGCTGATGGTCGAGGAAGTCGGCGATTACAGCTTCGCGCTGGCCGGCAACGTGCTGATCATGAGCCCCTCGGCCGAACTGGCCAAGCTGGCGCTCAAGGGCTCCGATGGTTTCGCGGCGAAACTCAAGGCCGCGGGCCCGGCGCTCGACAAGAATCAGGCCGTGCTCTGGATCGACACCGTCGCGTTGCAGCCCATGATCCGCGAGGGGATGGCCTCGATGGAGCCCATGATCATGATGGGCATGAGCATGGCCGGCCCGCAGGCGCAGTCGATGGGCGGCATGGTCAAGTGGATGCTCGAGCAGGTTCGCACGGTGACCAGCGAGGCGCAGACCGTCGCGATCGCCGCCCGCATCAACGCCGACGGCGTCCACCTGTCCAAGAACGTCGCGTTCAAGGACGACGGCTCGATCGGCGGTTATCTCAAGAGCGTGAAGAAGCCCGGCAAGGACCTGCTCCGCGGCGTGCCCGACGGCCGCTACCCCTTCGCGCTGGGATTCGAGTGGGAGTCGTCCGGCGAATCGTCCAAGCTGATGGAGGGCTTCATCAACGCCATGTTCGAGGGCCTGAAGACTGCCGACGCCGCGGGCGCGGACGAGATCAAGGCCAAGCTCGACAAGGGTCTGGAGATGTTCCGCAAGACCACCGGCGGCGTCGGCGTGCTGGCGCAGGCGGCGGACAAGAAAATGGTGGCGTCGAACATCTACTTCGCCGCTGAAGCGGCCGGGATGATGGACGCGTTCGCGTCGTACGTCGAGATCACCCCGAAGCTGATGGGGATGGTGGCGCCCGGCGTCAAGATCGACATCAAGTCCACGACCGACCGCGTCGGCGAGGCGGAGGCGCGCATCCTCGAGTTCACGATGAGCGGCGAGAACCCCCAGATGCTCCAGCAACTCGAGGCGATGTATGGCAACCCGATGACCATCGCCGCGGCGGCCAGTCAGAACGGTCTGGCGATGACCACGGGCGGCGGTGCGGCGGCCCGGGAAGCGCTCGCGGCGCTGCTCGCCGGCGGCGGCCCGTTTTCGGGCAACGCCCAGGTGCAGGCAGCGATGAAGACCGTCGCGGAGAAGCCGCAGGTCGTCATGCTCCTCGATCTGCCGAAGCTGATGGCGCTGGGCATCGGCATGGCCGGATCGATGGGCGCCCCAATGCCCCCGATCGCGATGCCGGACAAGGCGGTGCCGCTGATCATCGGCGCCGGCTACCTGAACCCGACCGAAATCGCCTGGGAGCTGGACGTGCCGACCGCCGCGATTCGCCCGGTCGTCGACGCTTTCCGCGCCGGTACGGAGCCGCCGAAGGGCGACGAGCAGTAAGCAGCACGGCTCGCCGCGAAGCAAACCTGCACTGACACACCAGCCGCCGCGCGGACGCGGCCGGGCGAACCTTCGCCCCGGCGCGTCCGACGCGGCGGCGGTTCTATTTCTCAGGGTCGAACACGTGCAGCGGCCGGACGGTGCGGCGCTGCGGCAGCAGAGCGATGAATCAGCGGGCGGCGCGGGCGGCGAGCGCTTGAGTCGCGGCGTGAACCGCGTTACATCGTCTGCTCGGCGGCGGCGTTGCTTGGGCGACTGGAGGCGCAAGTAAGATGGAACTTCCGCAGTTGCAGGCGGACGTGCTGGCCCACCTGGCCAAAGCCGCCGGCTCCGTGCTGATCGGCGATCTGGCCGCCGCGATGCGGCTGGATCAGTCCCCGGTGACCGCTGCGGTCGGCGGGCTGGTGGAGCGCGGGCTGGCGGCGGTGGAAGAATCGGCGTTTCAGGAGCTGCGGCTTGGGGCGGACGCGGAGCCGTACATCGGGTCTCCGTTGCCGGAGCGGGTGATCATCGGGGTACTGGCGGGACGAGGCGGAAGCTGCAAGGTCACCGAGATTCCCGATCATTGCGAACTCAGCGCCGGGCAGGTGGGGCAGACGCTGCGCTGGCTGGCGCAGCGCGGCTGGGCGAAGAAAGACGGGGAGACGCTCGTGCTCGGCGACGCGGGGCGCGCCGCGGCGGCGACCCTCGCGGCCGATGAAGCGCTCATCCGAGCGCTGGCCGGCGGTCGCACGGCGCGGAAGGACGAGCTGGTGGCCGAGGGCGTGCCCGTCGACGCTGCGATCGAATTGCTGGCGAAGCGCAAGGGCTTTCTGGTGCTCAAGGAGCGCACAGCGCGCCGGGCGGGCCTGACCGACGCCGGGCGGGCGGCGGCGGCGGCCGGCGTGCGCGGGCGGCGGCAGGTCACGCAGCTTACGCCCGACCTGCTGGCCGACGGCGGCTGGCGGAACGTGGATCTGCAGCCGTATGACGTGACCCTCGCGGCGAAGACGATCTACGGCGGAAAGGACCACGCGTTTCAGCGCACGCTCGACAAAGTGCGGCGCGTGTTCCTGGAGATGGGCTTCACCGAGGTCGTCAGCCCGTGGGTGGAATCGAGTTTCTGGGATTTCGACGCGCTCTTCCAACCGCAGGATCACCCGGCGCGGGACATGCAGGACACGTTTTATGTCGCGCGGCCGCAGCGCAGCCAATTGCCGGACGAGGCGCTGGTGGAGCGCATCCGGCGAACGCATGAGGACGGCGGCGACACCGGCTCGACCGGCTGGCGATATCGCTGGCAGCGGGAGTTGGCGCACAAGCCGGTGCTGCGGACGCACACGACCGCGGCGACGATTCGGGCGCTCGCAAAGCACAGTAGCGACGCGGAAAGTGCGACGGGCGAAGAGCGAAGCGCGACGCGCGATGACCGCAGCACCCGGGCCGCAGCGGGAGGCGAGAAGCGGGAGCAGCGCGTGGCGCGGAGCGAGTCGCCAGCGGAGAACGGCGCTGCTGCGAAGCATCCAGACGCCGCCGCCAAGCACCGTGCCGATGGCGGCAGCCGCACGCCGCCGGGGAAGTACTTTGTGATCGGGCCGGTCTTTCGGCGGGAGACGGTGGACTACAAGCACCTGCCGGTGTTCCATCAGGTGGATGGGATCATCGTCGATCCGCAGGCGAGCCTGGCGACGCTGCTGGGCACGCTGGGCGCTTTCTACGGCAAGATGGGCTTCCCGAAAGTTCGTTTCCGCCCGAGCTTCTTCCCGTATACGGAGCCGTCGGCCGAGGTGTTCCTGTGGCTGGAGCAGCGGCAGGAATGGGTGGAGATGGGCGGCTCGGGCCTATTCCGCCCGGAGGTGACGCAGCCGCTGGGCATCCGTGATCGCGTGCTGGCGTGGGGGCTGGGGCTGGAACGGCTGGCGATGATGATTCACGGACTGAAGTCGATCGGGGACTTGTACTTCGCGACGATGCCGTGGCTGCGCGAAGCGCCGCTGAGCCGGGGGTGATTGCAGTAGCGGGGTCTGACCGTGTGCCTGTTTGTCTCAATCGCGCTGCCGGCGGGCGCCGACCTGGGCGCGGTTCGAGAGGTGCTGCGGCGGCACGGGCGGGCGTTTCGGTCGAACGCGACGCCCGAGGCGGTTCCGTTTCTGCGGCCGGGCGATCGCTACGGCACGATCGAGCGCAATCGTTGCGACTGCGGCACGATCCTCGGTAGTCGTTGGCGCGCGCGGGATGACGCCGAGCGGCCGGTCACGACCGCGCGCCACCTCAGCAAGCTCCGGCGGCGCGGCTGGTCAAAGAGCCGGGTCCAGCGCTGGGCGGATGCGAGAGCGGCGAACGCCGAGTGGAACCAGTCGCATCGGGATCAGGTGCACGCCGAGCAGGAAACGCCGTGGGATTCTCTACTGCGGGAGCTGTTGCGGGCGGCCGGCGCTTCCGGCTTGCGGCTGCTGCTGCATGAATACACTGGAACTCGCGATGAGTCGCCGCTGCCGCCATATCGGGGGCAGGTTCTGACGGCCGAGGAACTCACGCCGGAGACGCTCCGCGCGATCCGGGAGGACGAGGTGTACGAGATTCGTGCCTAAGCCGGCAGCTCGGGGGCGACGACTTGGGGCCGGGGGCGGAGGTAACATGGAGCAGAGTCTTGACCGGATTGCTCCAATCATGGCGATCCACATTGAATTGCCGCCGGCCATAGAACAGAAGCTGCGCGCGCTCGCAGGCGATCCCGGCGCAATCGGCCGCGAGGCGATGCTGGTGGAGCTGTATCGACAGGGCGCGGTTTCTCACGAAGAATCGCCTGAGGGACTTGGTATCTCGCGGCTGGGCGTGGACGCAATCCTGCGCCAACACGGCGTTACGGAAGACCTGATGACCGCGGAGGAGCATGCCGCCCAGGTGGCCGGGTTGCGGAAGCGAATCGGCGGATGATCGTCGAGCGCCCCCACTGATACCGCGCCGCAACGCTGCCCGCCGCTTACCTGTCGCTTCGCACCGATCCCAAGAGCTGTTTTCACTTCGTTACCGGCCCGACGCACCCGGAATCCACTATCAAACGGCGACGCTCAAGGGTCCAACCCCAACTGAGCCAGACGCGCACGCAACTCAACTCGCTTGGGGTGGTTCAATCCCAGGCGCATCACCGTCGCCCGACCGCATGGGGTGGTTCCGATGATCTGCACACGGTCGGCGGACCAGGCGAAGTGCTCAGCCCAGGCGCTTGTGCGCGGATTGAATAGCGCGACTTCTTCACCGCTCTCGGGGTCGCGCGCGGTTGTCGCGCCTAGCTTCGAGCCGTTGCAGCGCGGACACGCCAGTGCGAGATTGGCATCGCGCGTCGCGCCGCCGGCTCGTTCGGGTACGCAGTGGTCACAATGGAAGGTACCGCTATGGAACGCGTCCGAGATCCGGCAATACTCGCACCGTCCACCTGCCCGCTCGTAGACTCGACGACGAAGGCTGCGCGGGATGGTTGAGGTGCTCATGACCCGCGCCGGCCTAACCGCGGCTCAGTGCGGCGAGCGTAAGATCGTCGAGGTAGTCGAGCGCCGATTCGAGCTCCTGGCGCTCCTGCTCGGTTAGTCCGTCGCGCTTGCCTTTCGCGATCAGCGCATCGATCGGCCGCTGCAGAATCACGGGCACTTTCGGAATGCGCCGGTCTCGGGGAACACGGCTGCGCGGATCGCTGCACGGGACCGAGTCGGCGTCGATGCCGAACCGCGAGCGAAGGTACTCGGCCAGCTCCTCGATTTGCGCAGCATCGAGCGCCGCGACTTTTTCGAGCAACGCCTCGCGCTTTTTCGGATTCGCCATCGGACTCTCCACTCCTTATCTTACCCGTCAAAATTGCCGGAACCAACGGAAACCCAGCGGCCCAGGCTGAGCCTGCAGCGGGGCGCTCGCATCGGTTCGAACCGCGCTGCGTCCGGCGGCGGCGAGAGGCGGCACTTGCGGTAGCGGAGGAACGCCACGAATGCCGATCATCAACATGCCGGTGGACACGCTGCTGCGGCTGGTCAACGCCGAGCGGACGGTGATCGACGAATCGCAGCTTGCGCGGCGGCTCGACGAGATGGGCGTGGAGGTCGAGGAGCTGGCCGTCACGCGCGTGTTCACGTGCGCCGCGTGCGAGAACGTCATCGAACGCACCGAGGCCCAGGGCGAGCCGCTTCACTGCGCGAAGTGCGGCGTCGACTTCCGCGAAAAGAGCGGGGCGTGCCGCGCGGCCGGGACCAACAAGGCGGCCCGGCTGAACATGCTGGCGGTGCGGCCGGACATCTTCGACCCCGGCGGAATGGCCCGATACATGCGCGGCTTCCTGGGTGTGCGAACCGGGCTGATCGACTACGCCGTCGAGCCCGCGACGCTGGCGGTGCAGGTCGATCCGCGCATGAGCCGCGACGAGAGCTATCGGCCGGCGATCGCGTGCGCCGTGCTCCGAAACGTGGCGCTCGATGACGAGCGCATCAAGCTGCTGATGAACCTGCAGGAAGATTTGCACTGGGCGCTGGGCCGCGACCGCAAGCTGGCGTCGATCGGCGTGTATGACCTGGACAAGCTGAAGCTGGATCGGCCGCTGCGGTACGGGCCGGTCGGGCCGGACGAACGGCGGTTCGTGCCGCTGGGCTTCTCGCCGGGCGATCCTGCCGCCAATCTGACCCCGCGGGAGATTCTGGAAAAGCACAAGACCGGGCGAGCGTATGCACACCTGCTGGCTAAGCTGACGGCGTACCCGCTGCTCACGGACGGGCACGGCACGGTGCTGTCGATGCCGCCGATCATCAACAGCGAAGCGACGCGCGTCACGATGGCGACGCGGCAGTGCTTTGTCGACGTCACCGGGCTGGCGCAGCGTACCGTAGACCGGGCGCTGAACATCCTGCTCAGCGGCCTGAAAGAGGTCATGCCGGAGCTGCGGATCGAAGCGGTAAACATCGAGTACGCCGGCGGGCGCGTCGCGACGCCGGACTTCTCGCCGGCCGAGATGCGGCTGAGCGTGCGCGAGACCGGCGAGACGATCGGCGTCGCGCTGGATGCAACGGCGCTGAGGGCGCTGCTGGAGCGGATGGGGCATGGGACAGCCGTGGAACCCGGCGGCGACGCGCTGCGGGTGCGCGTGCCCGCGTGGCGGAACGACATCATGCACCCGATCGACCTGATCGAAGACGCCGCGATCGCGTATGGGTACGACCGACTGGTTCCGCGGCTGGCGCCGACATTCAGCGTCGGCGCGCCGCGCGAGATCGAGGAGCGGTCGGCGCTGGTCCGGCGGGTGTTCACGGGGCTGGGGTTCCATCAGGTGATGACGCTGACGCTGACGAGCGAGGCGGCGGCGTTCGACAAGTGGGGCGCTCCGCACGACCCGCGGGCCGTCAAGATCGAGAACCCGATCAGCAGCGAACAGACGATGTGCCGCGTGTCGCTTCTGCCGGGGCTGATCGAGACGCTGGCGATCAACAAGCAGTATGACCTTCCGCAGCATCTGTTCGAAGTCGGCGATTGCTGCTTCGTCGACGCCGAGAGCGAGACCGGAGCCCGCGAAGCGCGGCACGCGGCGGCGGCGATGATCGGAACGCACGTCGGATTTGCAGACATCCGGGCGGTGGCCGATGCGTTCATGCGCGAAATGCAGTTGGCGCTGGAGGTGCGCGCGATCGCAGCGCCGGCGTTCATCGCGGGCCGCGTGGCGGGTTTGTACGTCGGCGAGCAGTGGGTTGGAACGATGGGCGAGCTCCATCCGGCGGCGCTGGAGGCGTGCGGGTTGCGGCACGCGGTGGCGGTGCTGGAGGTGAATCTGAGCGCGGCATGGGGAATCGCGTAGTCGCGGCGGCGCTCGTTGCAGGCCACCCTGTTCGCCGGAGTTTGGCCGCCGGTGGATCGCTGCGCCCCCGAATCGACCTCGGTTTGCCCGGCCGTGGTCGGGAACCTAGAATCGTTTTCAGACGCGCGTGAGGCGGGCCGGGGGGTGGATTTGCGTTGACATGTCTGATCCGATTGACGCAGAACTTCTGATCCACCGAGCTGTCGAAGGGGACGGCGACGCGCTCGAGACGCTGTTGCTGGCCTACTTCGACCGCGTCGTCGCCGACGTCGCGAGCCGCATTCCCGACGACATCCGCGGCGCGATCTCCGCCGAAGACGTTGTGCAGGACGCGTATATCGTCGCCTTCCAGCGCATCGGCGAATTTGAATCGCGCGGCGCCGCAGCGTTCTTCGCGTGGCTGCGAAAGATCGCCGAGCATCGCCTGCTGGATGCGTCGCGCGCCCTGCGGGCGGCAAAGCGCGGCGGCGGCTGGGACCGGGCTGCGGACGTGGAGGCAGAGGACGGCATAATCGCCGCACTCGAGATGTTGCCCGGGCACGCGCGGACGCCCAGCGCAAGCGCCGCGACCCGCGAGGCCGTGACCGCGCTGCAGGCGGCGCTGGACGCGCTCCATCCGCACTATCGCGACGCGCTGCGGATGCGCTACATCGAGTGCCAGCCGGTCGCCGTGTGCGCCGCCCGGCTGCAGCGGACTGAAGGGGCATTTCACATGCTGCTCGGTCGGGCGCTGGCGGCCCTGCGTGCGCAAATGGGCGAGTCCGTGCGGTACTTCACGCGCAAGACCTGAGCATCGGCAAGAGGCGGTTGGCGACGTGGACGACGCGGGCGCACCGAAATCCGGGCTCGACGCCGCGCGGCTGTCGGAAGTGCTCGCCGGCGTTCGGGCGCGCCGCGCCGCCGGCGAAGTGCTGAGCGACGAGGCCGTGCTTGCCGCGCATCCCGCCCTGCGGCCGGAGCTCGACGACGCGCTGCGCAAGCTGGCGCTGATTCGCACGGCGCGCCAACTCGCAGCGCTGCCGATCGAGCCGACCACGCTGTTTCCAACGCGCGCAGCGCATGAGACGCCGCAACCCGCCCCTGACTGGATCGCCGGCTATGAGATTCGCGGCAAGATTCAAGGCGGGAGTCAGGGTGTTGTGTATCGCGCGGTGCAACTTTCAACGCATCGCGAGGTCGCGATCAAGGTCATCCGGCACGGTCCGTTCGCCGACAGCGACGACCGGCGGCGCTTCGAACGCGAAGTGCAGGTGCTCGGCGCGCTGAAGCACCCCAACATCGTGTCCATTCACGATAGCGGCACGGCGGCGGGGCACTCGTATTTTGTGATGGACTACATCGACGGACGGCCGCTCGACGAGTTCGTCGCCGCGTCGCGGCCCGGCGTCGAGGCCACGCTGCGACTGTTCGTGAAGATTTGCGACGCGGTGAGCGCGGCACAGGTCCGGGGCATAATCCACCGCGACCTGAAACCCGGGAACATCCGAATCGACGCCCGCGGGGAACCGCACATCCTGGACTTCGGGCTGGCGAAGATCGACCTCGGCGCTGCAGCGACCGCAGGGGCATCCGCTCCCGGCGCTTCGGCGGGTGCGGCCGAAAGCGCCGTCACCCAGACCGGGCAGTTTCTGGGATCGCTGCCCTGGGCGTCGCCCGAGCAGGCCGACGGCAAGGCCGACCACGTCGATATTCGCACGGATGTGTACTCGCTCGGCGTGGCGTTGTTTCAATCGCTCACCGGGCGATTTCCCTACCCGGTGGATGCCGGCTTCCGGGCGGTGATCGAGAACATCCTGAGCGCTTCGCCGATGCGGCCGCGCACGTTGCGGCGCGAGATCAACGACGAGGTCGAGACCATCGTCCTCAAGTGCCTGCAGAAGGACCGCGCCCGGCGCTACCAATCCGCCGGGGAGCTGTCCGCGGACCTGCAGCGCTATCTGCGCGGCGAACCGATCGACGCCAAACGCGATTCGCAACTGTACGTGCTCCGCAAGCAGTTGCGACGCCACTGGGTTCCGTTTTGTGCGGCGCTGGGGGTGTTTCTCTCGCTGGTTGCGGGCATCATCGGAACGACGCGCGCCACGCTGCGGGCGTTGCGGGCCGAAGCCGACGCAATCACCCTCGCGCAGGCCGAAGCGCAACTGCGCTCGCACGCGGACTGGGAGTTGTACAAGGCCTGTCTGACAGCCGCGGACGCCGCGTTGTCGCTCAATGACAGTGTGACCGCGGAGGTGCGGCTGGACGCCGCGCCGGCGAACCTCCGCGGCTGGGAGTGGACCTACCTGAGAAGCCGTCTCGATCAGTCGCTATCGAGCTTCACCGCCGATGCTCCCCTCGCCGGGCGCTTTGTCGTTGCGCGCGGCGGACGGCGCGCGTACTACGCCACAACCGCCGGGGCGCTGTTCGCCGCGGATATCGACGACGAAGCGCCGGTGCTTCGCAGCGGCGGTGCCGCGGCCGGAGCGACGAACGTAGCGATCAGCCCGGACGGCGCATGGATAGCCTTTGGACTGCACGGCGGCGAAGTCCGCATCTGCAGCACCGAGAATGGCGCGGAGCGCCTGCGCTTCCGCGCGCACACCGGGGGCTCGGTTTCGGCGTTGGCCTTCAGTCCCGATGCCGCCGTGCTGGCCACGGGATCATGGACCGAGCGCGACGACCAGCGAATTCGGCTTTGGGACGCGGCGACGGGACAGGAACGCGGGTCGCTGCGAACTCCCGAGTGCTGGGTCAGCTCGCTCGCGTTTCGCGCCGATGGCCGCGTCCTGGCGTCGGCGCATTACAAGCCCAACGCAGGCGTTCGGCTCTGGGACGTCCGTGAGCAGCGCGAGCTGCTGGCGATCGACTACGAGGGCTTCGACGTCTCGCAAGTCGAATTCAGCCCGGACGGGCGGCGGTTCGCGGTCGCCTCGCAGGACTCCGTCATCCGTCTGTACGACTCAGACTCCGGCGGCGAAGTTCAGACGCTGGCGGGACACACGGCCAAGGTCCACTGCATCGCGTTCAGCCCGGACGGCCGGCGGCTGGCGTCGGTCTCCGCCGATCATTCGCTGCGGGTGTGGAACCTCGCCGGCGGCGCCGCCGAGTCGTGCCGCCGGGGGCAGTTCGGCCACCGCGGCCAGGTCGCATTCATGGGCGACGGCGACACGCTGCTGACGCTGACGATGGAGAAGTCGCAGTTCAGGCGGTGGGACGTGCGGTCTATCGCCGAACCGCGCGCGTTCGACACGGGCAATTACTTCGTGCTGTTCGTCGCGTTCTCGGCTGATGGGCGCAGGCTGTACGCGCATCAACGCTGCTGGGACACGGCCGACGGGCGGGAACTGGCGCGGCTGGCCCCGCGCGCGGGTTGGCTCGGCAACGGCTGGATCGGACCGGACGAGGCCTTCGAGTGGGCCACGGACGATTCTGGGGAGGGCGCGCTGTTTGTCCGGGAGAAACCGGTCGCGCCCGGGCGACAACCGCTGGCATTTCGACCGGTGCTGGCGCCTGGCGGAGGTCGCTATGCCGTCGGCCTGCGACAAGGCACTGTCCGGGTGTATCAGGCCACGGATGAGCGGCTGATCGGAGAATTTCCGATCAACGCCACGGCCAACGGCGGCGCGGCATTCAGCCAGGACGGCGAGAAGCTCGTAACGTGGGATGACAGCGGACACTGGGCGATGTGGGACGTGACGCAGGGACGACGGATCGCGGGAGGGCGCCAGGGCGGGCACGCGATCGTCAACTGCGCTCTTAGCTTCGACTCACAGTTGCTGGCCACGGCGTCGTACGATGGCACGGCGCGGATCTACGACGCGGCGACCGGGCGAGAGGTGCATGTGCTGCGCGCCGCCGGCGGAGCCGTCGGCGACCAGAGTGTGGTCTGGAGCGTCGCATTCAGCCCGGATGGGACACGCCTCGCAACAGGCTCGAAGGATCGCCGCATCCGGCTTTGGGACGTGGCGACCGGCCGTGAATTGATCACGCTTACGCGGCACGCAGGCACCGTCATGTGCCTCGCATGGAGTCCCGACGGCACGCAACTCGCGTCGGGGGGGTATGAGGGCGACATCTGCCTCTGGGACGCGCTTCGGTACGCGGAGCGCCGGGCGCGTGCCGCAGTGCCCGGCACCTTGCCGAGTGCTCCGTAGCACCGGTTGGAGAGCTTGTGAACTGTCTGCTTGCACTCGCTATCGTGAGCGGTTCGCGAGTGCTGCGGGCGGGCAGAATGCCCGCCCCACCCAGGAAGTTCACACGCTCGTAGCGCTGCGTCCGGACCGGCCTGAGACCGGTCCGGCGCATCCACTGCGCGACCCGCGCGGCGCTCCAACCGACGATCACGCGGCGGTTAACCGGACTTCTTGTACCACCAGTCCGGCAGCGGCGCGGGCGAGGGGCTGGGCGTCGGGGCCGGGGCCGGAGTTGGGGCTGGGACCGGCCACGAACCGGCCGACATGGTCGAGTAGGCGTCCGAATGCGTACGCAGGATGCCGCCGTAGTACCAGTCGTCCGACGTCAGATCGATTTCATCGTAGAGGTCGAGCGTGCCATCGTCATTCAGCCAATACGTGGCGATCTCCCAGCCGTACATCGGGATGCCGTCATACTCGGCGCTCAGATCGAAGCCGATCTCGTAGCCCCAGTCTCCGGAGTCGACGTAGTTCACGGTTCGCGTGATCTGGTAGACGCCATCGTCCAGAAAATCCACGTCGCCGACGGCAAAGAACCCGCCCGTATCCTTCAGGAGCGCGCCGCCGGAGAACTTGGCGTCCGTGTAGCCCTCGTCTTCGAACTGTCCCGCAAACTCGCCGTCTTCCCAGAACTCGACGGTGGCCTGAACGCTTCCGGCGTATGCCCCGTCGGGGATCGCGGCATAGCCCGGCGTCAGGCCGCCGAGCAGGTCGCCGAGCAGGGAATCCAGGTCGAGGCCGGGCACACAACCCGTGAGCATGAGCAGACACGACACCATCACTACTGCGCCAAAACACCAAAACCTCATGACATTCTCCTTCGTGCGGTTGTTCGCACGTCGCTACCGTGGAATGGGGATCCGGGGAGGGAACTCACGGCAGGCGCGAGATTTTTTCGGGATGCCCGGCGTGTCGAGGCTTTGGGGGATAGTGGCGAGTAGCGAGTTAAAGACAGTGCCGCGCCAGACACGCCAAAGCGCCGAGCGCGCGCCGCGTCGCTGCCTGGCGACCGCATCCGCCGCCGCCGGCCGATTCAACGTAGCAGCAGCGCTTCCGCCACCAGGCCCGGGCCGAAACCCAGGGCGACGCACGGACGCGGCGGGCCGGCGCGGCGCAGGCGGTCGAGAATGAACAGCACCGTCGGCGACGACATGTTCCCACAATCGGCCAGCACCGCGTTCGACGCGGCGACCTGCGACTCTGTGAGGGCAAGGCTCTCGGCGACCGCGCCGACGATCCGCGGGCCGCCGGGGTGAATCGCCCAGGCGGCCACGCCCGGCAGCGAAACGCCGCAATCGGCCAGCCACCGCACCAGCCACGGACGGAGGTGCTCGGCGATCAGGGCGGGAACGCGGGCGGAAAGCGTCATTTCAAAGCCGTGGTCGCCGATCCGCCACGTCATGGCGTCTTCGCTATCGGGAAGGAGGCAGGAACCGGTGGCGGCGAGCGACCACGCTCCGACGTCGGCATCGCCCGCGCCGGCGCCGCCGCCGTGCGTATCGGGGAGTGCGCTTGTTGCGGCGCTCGCGGACACTGCCGCGCCACTCGACGCGAGCGTGGACGAGCGCGAATCGAGCGACGCACCCGACGGGTCCAAAGCTGCCGCTACCTGCCCGACGACAACCGCCCCGGCGCCATCCGCGAACAGCGCGTTGGCCACGACGCGATCGGGATCCCAGCCGTAGCTGAGGTGCAGGCTGCACGCCTCCACCGCGCAGACCAGCGGGCGAGCCGTCGAGTCTGCGGCGGAAAGCGCCTGTGCGACGCGCAAACCGTTGATCGCCCCGTGGCAGCCCATGAACCCCACGTGTACACGCGGGGTCGTCGCGGGCAACCCGAGCGATTTGATGAGATGCACGTCGACGCCGGGCGCGTCGAACCCGGTGCAGGAGACTGTGATGAGGTGGGTCACGGCCGCGGGCGCGAGACCGGCGTCGAGCAGCGCCGCCTGCGCGGCGTTCCGTGCCAGGTCGCGCGCGGCGAGCGCATATCGCGCCATTCGCTCCGCTGTGCCCGGACCGCGATCGGCATCGCTGCGCGCGGCGCGATAAAACGCCTGGCGATATGCTTCGCCGCCGGGGTTCTCCAGCACGACGCTGCCGCGCTGCCGCACGTTCGTCCGGCGGTAGAGCGTGGCGAGCAATCGGCGGCGGGCTTCCGGCGGGTCGTGGAGCAGCACGTTCGCCGCCGCGTGCGCGGCCAATTCTTGCGAGATCAGGTACGGCGGCAGCGCTGTGCCCAGTCCCAGGACGCGCGGCGTCACGCGAGCACCGCATCGCAGAGGGCGGCGCTGCGCCGAGGATCGGCCGGGGCTTGCAGGGCGCGGACGAAGGCGGACAGCGCGCGCGGCGCGACCTGCAACACGCGGCCGGCGGCGGCGAGCAGCGCGGTGTGGCGCAGCAGGAGCGCGACGCAGCGACAGGCGAGCTGCCGCGGGGCGAGCGACTGGCGATGCCAGCGATTCCAGGTGCTCGCGATGCCGGGCCGCCAGCGGGCGATCGCGTCAGCGGCCGGGGCGACGACGGCCTGCGCCGCGGCCAGCGCCCAACTCATGCCCTCGCCGGTGAACGGTTCGACGTATCCCGCGCTGTCGCCGATGACCAGGAGGCGGTCGGCCGCGCGATTGCGACGGCCACGCGTGAGCACCGGCGTGCCCTTCCACTCGGCCGCCGCCGCATCCACCGGCGGCAGGCCGCCCGCGCGCAGCAACAAGGCCGCGGCGCTCGCCGGGCCGCCCACGCGCCGCAGCCAGCGCGGGTCTACGGCGGCGGCGAGCGGGATCGCGTCGCCCTCGACGCGCAGCATGCCCATGTATGCCTGCGGGCCGCAAGTCATGTAGATCACACCCGGTTCGTACGACGACGCGGCGCAGCGGACGGTCGCGCCGATGCCGATCCGCGCACCCGCAGCCACGCGCGGCTCGCATCCGGCCTCGCCGTCTGCGAAGCGCCCGCCGACGCCATCGGCCGCGATCACGACGCGCGCCATGACGGTCGCTGCGTCGCCGGCGCTGCGCAGGTGCACGCCCCGCGCCGCGGCGGTCAAGCCGGCCGGCGAAGCCACGACCCCGTCAGCGAACGTAGCCCCCGCGGCGATCGCGCACTGCACGAGCGCGGCGTCGAGCCGGCTGCGCGAAAGCGACAGACCGCCGCGCAGCTCGAAACGCAAACGCGTGCGGCCGATGGACCACTCCATCCGCTGCACGGGCCGGGCGCCGGCTTCCAGAACGCGCGCGTGCGAGCCGAGCGCTTCAAGCGCGGCGACGGCCGACGGATTGAGGTAACAACCGCACACTTTGCTTCGCGGGAAGCGGGCGCGGTCGACGATCAGCACCCGCGCCCCGCGCCGCGCTAACTGCAACGCAGCCCCGGCGCCCGCCGGGCCGGCGCCGACCACGATTGCATCCCAGCGCGAGCGGGCCAGGGCCGCCACGGCGACGCGCGCGGGGCCGGCGTCTTGCGAGGCGATCACGCGCGCTCCCAGCGAAGCAGAAAACGGCACGGCCAGCACGCCCTGACGGACGCGGCGGTCATGCCCGCCCGGTCTGCAAGATTCTGCGCCTCCGCAATAGTGAACGCGCCGCGCACGGACAGCGGTCCGTCCACGCGGACAACCTGGGATGCTGACAGCAGCCCGGTCGCGGCATAGGCCAGCCACAGCCCCACGCGGCTGCGCACCAGGTCGTTCACCAGCACCATTCGGCCCGCCGCCCGCCGCATCCGGAGCAGCAGCGCCGCCGCGTCCGCGTCGCTCAGATGGTGCAGGAAGAGGGAGCACATCAGCACGTCGTACCCACTCGGAATGTCGCCGAGAAGCGCGTCTGCTTGCCAAAATCGCGAAGGAGCGTCACAGGCGGTCGCGCGCTCGACGGCCAGCGCAACCGCCGTCGGACTCACGTCGCAGCCGTCGATCGTCACGTCAAAGCCCTGCCGGCGGGCGCGCCGCCAAAGGGCGATCGGCAGATCGCCGCTGCCGGTTCCGATGTCCAACACGCGAAGGGGCCGGCGCGGCGCGCGAAGCAGCGCAGCCCGCAACGGACGCCAGAGTATTCGAGCACTGTTGCTCCACAGATTCAGCCGTTCGATGCCGCGCAGCGCGCGGCGCAGCGCGGACGGGTCGATCGCCGGGTCGTCCATCAGCTCCGGGCGGCGATCCCGCCGGGCTACGTCCAGCCACAACCCGCGGGCAGCGGTGCGGATTCCCGCGTCGCGATTCACGGCGCTTGCGCCGGGGCGAGCCGGAGGACACGCCCCCGCCCGCCGCTGGTCTCGGCCGCGGCGCTGGTGAGCACGTAGAGCTCGCCGGCGGCGTCGCGACCGAGCGCCAGCAGGTAGCCGTCGAGCCGTCCGTCGCCGGTGTTGACGATTCGGAGCGTCTCGAATGACCAGGTTTTGTCGGCTGCTTCCGTCGCGACGAGCACCAGACCGCGCGCGGTGGTGAAACCGGCGCTGAGATCGCCGAAGACGTATTTGCCGGCAAGCGATTCGATGGCGTCGCCGCGGTAAACGTAACCGCCGGCGACGGAGATTCCGAAGGCGGCGCCGGCATCGTCGGTGTGGGCGTAGGCGACGATCGGCGCGCGCAGCGGCTCGCCGTCGTCGCCCGTGTCAGCGCATGCGGCGAGGGGCGAGCCGAACGAGTTCACGTTGAAGCAACTGTTCCCCTCCCGGCGGTTCCAGCCGTAATTGCCGCCGCGCTCGACGATGTCGACTTCTTCGAACAGGTTCTGCCCCACGTCTCCGACAAACAGGCGGCCGCTGCCGCCGGGGCCGTCGTCGAATGAGAAGCGAAACGGGTTGCGAAAGCCGTACGCCCAGACTTCGCCGCGGGCGTCGCCGTCGTCGAAGAACGGGTTGTCGCGCGGGATGGCGTAGGCGTCGCCGACGTTGTCGGCCGGGTCGTCGCTGTCATTGGGGCCGAGATCGAAGCCCGGGTTGCTGCCTTGCGCCGCGTCCACGTCGATTCGCAGGATTTTTCCGAGCAGGCTGAGCTTGTCCTGTCCGTTGCCCAGGCCCGCTGTGTGGCCGACGCCGATGTCGCCGGCGGCGCCGCCGTCGCCCAGAGCGATGAACAGCTTGCCGTCGGGACCGAAGGCGATCTGGCCGCCGTTGTGATTCGCCTGGGGCTGCGCGATGCGGAGCAGGACTCGCTCGCTTTCAGGCAGCGCGGCGGTCGCACCGCGAAACGGCGTCGCGGACGCCGCATCCGTCGCGACGGCGCGAAACTCGCTGATGCGCGACTCGTGATTGAAATCGACCGGCACATCAGCGCCGGCGGGCGCGCTGTAGTACACGAAGAGTCGGCCGTTGGCGGCGAACTGCGGATGGAAGGCGAGGCCCAGCAGCCCGCGCTCGTCGAACGAGGATCGCAGGCCGATGACGCGATCGCGGATGTCGAGAAAGTCCGCCGCAAGCAGCGCGCTCTGGCCGGCAGCCGACTTTGATGGGTCGATGATGCGGATGCGGCCGGGTTGATCGACAACGTACAGCAGCCCGCCGCCATCGCCGGCGTGCCGCAGATCGACGGGCGAGTCGAGCCCCTCGGCGACAAGCTCGACGCCGATCCCGGCGGCGTCCGGCGGCGGGGTGGCGACGGGAGGACAGCCCATCAACGGCGCGAGCAGCAGCGCTGCGAGCAATCCCGCGATGCGAGCGCGAACAACACCTTGGAGGGGCTGCAAACCGCGGGGGCGAGGCATGATCGTCATCCTGACTCCTTCGTGCGCCATGAACGAATGGCGGCAGCCAGTGTACCGAAACCGCCGGGGAAGTATTGCTCAAGCAGTCTGACATCTTTGCAGGCTTCAAGCGCCGCCGCTCGGGCGCGATCCCGCTGAGCGTCGAGCGACCATGGACGCGATCCGTAGAGACTGACTTTTAGTTGCTTCGCGCGCTCGCGAGCGCGATTGCGCTTCCGCCCGTGAGCGCGATGTTCCATGTCCGCATGCCAGCCGGCCTCTGAGGCACGGGCGTCACGACCACAGAGAAGCCAGGCTTCAAGACACGGCGACGCCATCCCCAGTGCCAGGCGCAGCGTGTTGCCAAAAGGGCGCTTACGGAGTTTTGCACGCTCAGCGCTGAAGAGGGTCATCAGATCGCATAGGCGACACGATTTCGATTCCGGCGCGTGGTCGGGGACATGGATTGGCGATTCATCGGAGTCGAAAGCAACGATGAACAAGTCCACGCCCAACGAGTAATATGCTTCGCGATAGGCGCGAATCGCGATGGCGCGAAGCGACGAATACCCCGACCGTCCCCTCCGCGTCTGCAAGGTCCGGAACTCAACCGGCGAGCCGGCCAACGCCTCGACGAATGTCTGCAGGACCGCGTCGTCCGCTTCGGATTCGCTGAGAATCGCGACGTTCATGTGTGGGAGGGAACGCCGCCCAGGATGCCGCTATACCAGACCTCGCCGAGGGGGGCGTCGCCTATGATGTCGTCGAAGTGATCGCGATCGACCACACGCTGGAACGTGACACCGCTCTCGCCGCGCTCCGCCACGACGAGATCCTCGGGAGAATCCTTGAACAGGTCGACGAAGTAGGGCGAGTGCGTCGTCGCGATAACCTGAGTCGGTTCGCGCGACTCGCCGAAATTCTCCGGAAAAGCCAGTCGATTCAGTGAATCCAATACGCGCGGAAGGAGGCGCGGGTGGATCCCGTGGTCAGGATCTTCGATGCAAACGATTTTCGGCGGCTGGGGCTGGTACGCAAGCGCCATCAATGCCAGCGACAGCAACTCGCCGCTGGAGAGTTGGTCAGCGCGGATACGATCCCCCCGCGTCGTCTCCAGCATCAGTGCCTTGTGGTGCTCCAGCGGCCACTCGAACAAGATGGCGGCGTAGTGCGGTAGCCAAGCGTTCAACTCGTGGTTGAGCGCTTCCCACCGTAAGCGCTCCTGATCGCGGATTCGCTCGAGCAACGCAGCCAGATTGTCCCCGTTGGGAGCCAACTCGATATTGGGCTTGATGTGAACGGGGCGCGCGAGCATGCGGTGTTCAAACTCGTATGATCGCGTCCTCGCGAGGATTTCTCCGAGCCGCCGCCCCAGCGGGTGAGCATCGCCGTTGGGCGACAAATGCTCGACCTCACCCGGCGGACGGTCGGGCAACCAGGTTCGCACCGTGCGCGCGTCGGAAAACTCGCCGTTCCATCGCAGTTGAATTGAAACCGAGCTGTTTTCGGCCCCGGTGCTCACAAGGTGCCGGTGATGGGGCGTAAACCCGTAGATCGCGTCGCAGTAGCGGCCGCCTGCCGCCAGGGCGAGCGAACGCAGCGCCGTGGTCTTCCCGCTTCCGTTAGCCCCAACAAGCAGCGTAAGACGCCCGAGCGGAAGTGTTGCATCCCGCAGCGCGCGCAGGTTCAGGAACTGAATCTCGCGAAGCAGCGGCGACTCCGCCGGCTCAGTTTTCGCATTCGTCGAGGCTGCACTAGTCATGCTGTCGTATTCTACTCAACCAAGCTCCGCCCCGTCATCTCCGCCGGCACTTCCAGCCCCATCATGGTCAGCGCCGTCGGCAGCACATCCGCCAGTCGGCCGCCTGCGCGCAGCTTCTTGCCGCGAAAGGGACCGCCGACCACATACAGCGGCACGTCGTAGGTCGTGTGCGCCGTGTGCGGTCCGCCCGTGGCGGGGTCGATCATCTGCTCCAGATTGCCGTGGTCCGCGGTCACGATGGCGCTGCCGCCGGCCTTCTCGATCGCCGCGAGCACGCGCCCCACGCAGGCGTCCACCACCTTGCAGGCCTGCACCGCCGCCGGGATCGACCCGGTGTGGCCCACCATGTCCGGGTTGGCGAAGTTGAGGATCATCAGGTCGTCGACGCCGGCGGCGATGCGTTTCTCCATGACCTCGGTCACTTCGTGGGCCGACATCTCGGGCTTCTGGTCATAGGTCGCGACTTGCGGAGAGGCGACGAGCTGCCGCTCCTCGCCGGGGAACGGCGCCTCGCGGTAGTCGTTGAAAAAGAACGTCACGTGGGCGTACTTCTCCGTTTCCGCACAGCGAAACTGCCGCAGGCCCAGCCGGCTGACGTACTCCCCGGCGATGTTCCCCATCTTCGGCGGCCTGGCGAACGCCGCGCGCACCGGCAGACCGGCCTCGTAGGCGGTAAGGGTGACGTAAAACAGGTCGAGCCTCGCGCCGCGGGCGAAGCCCATTTCGCGCTGCTCCCCGCGCTTGTCCGGGCCGCGGTAGGGGAACTCGTCGAGCACGAACGCCCGCGTGAGCTGCCGCGGCCGGTCGCCGCGAAAGTTGAAGAACACCACCGAGTCGCCGTCGCGCACCGTCGCGATCGGCGTCATGCCGTCGTCGGTGATCACCGTCGGCGGCACGAACTCGTCGCCGGCCATGTTGGGCTCGGTGGGTCGCTCGTAGTAGCGGCGCAGCACGGCGACGGCGGACGGCGCCGCGTCGGCGTCGCCGGCGGTCAGCATGCGATAGGCGCGCTCCGTGCGCGGCCAGCGGTCGTCGCGGTCCATCGCCCAGTAGCGCCCGCAGACGCTGGCGATCCGCCCCACACCGATGCGCCGCAGCTCCGCCTCGATCTGCTCGATGAATCCCAGGCCCGACTTCGGCGGCGAGTCGCGACCATCGGTGAAGCAGTGCACGAACACGCGGCGCAAGCCGCGCCGCGCCGCGAGCGCCACGCAGGCATAGAGGTGCTCCAGACGCGAATGCACGCCCTCGTCGCTGGCCAGCCCCATGATGTGCAGCGCGCTGCGCCGCGCCTGGCAGCGCTCGACCGCCGCGACCAGCTCCGCGTTCTGATAGAACGACCCATCGGCGATCGTCTTCGAGATGCGTACCGACTCCTGATCGACGACGCGGCCCGCCCCGAGGTTCTGGTGCCCCACTTCGCTGTTGCCCATCGTGTCGGGCGGCAGCCCCACGTCCAGGCCGCTGGTACGAATGAGCGTGAATGGCCACTCCGCCCGCAGCCGCGCATCCACCGGCGGCTGCGCGAGCTTCACGGCGTTCGCGTGGTCCCACTGGGCGTGCGGGTTTTCGCCCCAGCCGTCGCGAATGATGACGACGCAGGGACGCGAACGAACAATCACACTGGGCATCTCACGGCTCCGGCGCGGGCGGCTACACGAATCCCCCGATGCGGCGGCGACGCCGCTTGAAATCGGCCGCGCCGCGGCAGACATTCGGCCGCCACGGCGCAATAATACCCCTGCACGTGCGGATCGAGAAACGCAGGAGGCGCGTAATGCGGGTGGAAAGCGGACCGGCCACGGCCGATCGCAACTACTGGCTGTTCGTAGTGGTGCTGTGCGGCGGAATGACCGCGTGGTTCTGCTACGATGGGGCGATCGGCTGGAACGCGAAGAACCGCACGGAGGCGAAGAAGCAACTCGCCCAGATCGTGCCGGGAAAGACCGTCACCGATCTGCCGATGAATCCCACCGACCAGGACTTTCGCGAACTGCTCGCCGGGCTGACGCGCGACGGCGGCGGCAACCCGCCGAGCACGACCGACGTCAACCGGCTGCTGAGCGCGCTGCGGGCCACCGGCAAGCCCGTGACGCTCGAAGCCGTGCAGCGTCGCACCGGTTTCGCCGAGCCGCTCCACACGCGCTCCGACGCGGGCGAAACGGTTCATTACTACGCGAGTGCGTACGGCATGGCGATCCTTCACATTCGAAACGGCGTGGTGGAGTTCGGTCCCGACGCCTGGCGCACCTGGTACAAGACGCCCAGCGAGGTTCAGTCTCAGTTTTACTGGGCGCTGATACCGTTTGTGTTCCTGGTTTACGCCGGCTGGCGAGCGTTCAGCGCGGCTTCGCTGCGGGTGACCGTGGATGACGACGGTGTGAACTACGGCGGCCGCCTGATCGCGTGGGACAGCGTGCAGTCGCTGCGCGACTATAACAAGAAGGGCTGGGTCGATCTGTATCACACGGCGGATGGAGCGCCGCGGCGCGTGCGGCTCGACAATCAGAAGATTGCGAACTTTAACGGTGTGGTGGATGCGATTGTCGAGCGCAAAGGCTTCGAGCATCCGATCAAAGCGTGGCAGGCGCAGCAGGCCGCCGAGCCGGACGCGGGACGCGGCGCGGATGCACCGGCCGACAACGGTGCGGCGCCGCGCTAATGCATGGAGCATGGAGTGACGCAACCCGGGTGAGGCGGGAATCCGGGACTTTGCGGATGAAGCGGGCAGCCTCGGCTGGAGCGGGCAATCCGCCCGCTCATGAAAAAACCTCGGGTGGAGCGGGCATTCTGCCCGCTCAGAAAACAAGCCTCGGGCGGGCAGAATGCCCGCCCCACCCACCTAGGCGGGCAGGATGCTCGCCCCACCCACCTAGGCGGGCAGGATGCCCGCACCACCCATTTAGGCGGGCAGGATGCCCGCACCACCCATTTAGGCGGGCAGGATGCCCGCGCCACTTGATAGGATGAAGCGCGCCGTGCCCGATCGTGCCTGGCTTTCGCAACGCTTCTGCATCACCGGGGGCGCCGGCTTCCTCGGCCGCAGTGTTGTGCAAAGGCTGATCGCCGCCGGGGTCTCGGGCGAGCAGATCTTCGTTCCGCGCCGCGCTGCGTATGACCTTACCGACGCGACGGCCGCCGCGCGGCTGTATGACGCGGCGCGCCCCGACGTGGTCCTCCATCTCGCCGCCGAGGTCGGCGGCATCGGCGCGAACGCGGCACAGCCGGGCCGGTTTCTCTACGCAAATGCCGCGATGGGGCTGAATCTGATCGAGCACGCGCGGCGCTTCGGCGTGCGCAAGTTCGTGCAGATCGGCACGATTTGTGCGTATCCGAAGTTCGCGCCGCTGCCGTTTCGCGAGGACGATTTGTGGAACGGCTATCCGGAAGAGACGAACGCACCCTACGGCGTCGCCAAGCGGCTGTTGCTCACCATGTGCCAGGCGTATCGCCAGCAGTACGGCCTGAATGCGATCTACCTGCTGCCCGTCAATCTGTACGGTCCCGGCGACAACTTCGAGCCCGAGACCTCGCACGTGATCCCGGCGATGATTCGCCGCTTCACCGAGGCGCAGCGGAGCGGCGCGCGGCGGGTGACGCTGTGGGGCGACGGTTCGCCGACGCGCGAGTTTCTCTTCGTCGATGACGCCGCCGAGGCGATCGTGCTGGCCGCGGAGCGCTATGACGGGGCAGCGCCGGTGAATCTGGGCGTGGGCAGCGAGATTTCGATTCGCGAACTCGCCGAGCGCGTCCGCAGCGCCGTCGGCTTTGACGGCGCGATCGAGTGGGATACTTCGCGCCCCAACGGCCAGCCACGGCGGCGGCTCGACGTCAGCCGGGCCCGCGAGTGTTTCGGCTTCACAGCGCGTGTCTCGCTCGAGGAAGGGTTGCGCCGCACCGTGGACTGGTACCAAGCGACCCCCGGCGTCTGAGCGGGCCTGTGCTGCGACACTTCGCCCCGGCCGCGCCTGCGGCGCGGCATTCGCTACAATCCGCACGCATGCACACTCGACTCGCGCTGCTGGCAGCCGCATTCGTGGTTCTGGGTTCCGCCTCGGGCTGCGTCGCGCCGCGGCCGGGCGACCGCCTCGCGCGGCGCGGCGACGAAATCGTCGTCTGCGGCCAGTTGTTTCACACCGGAACGCGCGTCGTGCTCTGGACCGACCCCGGCGGCTACGACGCGTATCGCCTGGAGCGGCGATTCGCGCCGCCGCCCGAACTCACCGCTGCGGAGGCCGCAACCCGCCCCGCGTCTGCGACCGCCGCAAGCGCACCGGCGAGCAGCAGCCGCCCGGCCGCGCGACGTGCCGAGCCCGCATCCGCCCGCTACGGCTCCTGGCGGCGGCATCTGCCGCCGGAGGTCTTGCGGCGCGTGTGGGCCGGCGGCTGGTCGCTCGAGCAACTCCGCGCGTACGTCGATCTTTTCGTGTTGCACTACGACGTGTGCTGCACGTCCCAGCGGTGTTTCCGCGTGCTTCATGATGAGCGCGAGCTGAGCGTGCACTTCATGCTGGACCTGGACGGCACGATCTACCAGACGCTCGATCTGAAGGAGCGCGCCTGGCACGCGGGCGTCGCGAATGATCGCAGCATCGGCATCGAGATCGCCAACATCGGCGCGTACGCCGACATGCGAACGCTGGATCGCTGGTATCAGCGCGGCGCGGATGGCGCGGTGCGCGTCACGTTGCCGGCGTCGATGGGCGACGGCGGCGTCCGAACGCCGGGGTTTGTGGCGCGCCCGGCCCGCCCTGAGCCGGTCCGCGGCGTGCTGCACGGCCGGGAGTACTTGCAGTACGACCTGACGCCGCAGCAGTATGAGGCGCTGGGCAAGCTCACCGCGACGCTGTGCCGAGTTCTGCCGCAGATCAAGCTGCAGTTCCCGCGCGAATCGGACGGCGGCGTGAGTCCGCGCATGCTGACCAAGGCGGAGTTGGATGCGTTCAGCGGTATTCTGGGGCACTATCACCTCACCACCGACAAGATCGATCCGGGGCCGGCGTTCGATTGGGATCGATTGGAGCGCGACGCGCGGCGGGCGCTGCGTTGACGTCCACCGCCTGACAAATCCGGGTGTCGCGAGCTTGGGTGGGCGGATCGGATGGAATTGACGCTATCGCAGCGAGAATTGCGGACTTGAGCGGGCAGAATGCCCGCTCCACCCATCTTGAATCGCCGCGCGGGCAGAATGCCCGCTCCACCCATCTTGAATCGCCGTGCGGGCAGAATGCCCGCTCAACCCCAAACCGGGCGGCGCGCATCAGAATCCCCCTCAATCCACGCATGTTGCCGGCGTTGGCGCGGTGCGGCGCTGCCCGCTATGATCCTGGCGGTTCTTCATGGAGGAAGACCATGAATTCGCTGCTACGGACGGCGGCCCTCGCCGCACTGGTTCTGCTCCCCCTTCTCGGTTGCGAGTACGCCCTGCCGCGCGGCAAACCCGCTTGCACCACCTGAGGCCCGCCCGATCCCCGCCGGTCGGCGGGAGTTCAAGTTCGAGATGCCACGCGCACGAACGCCGCCCGCCAGACGCCGCGTGCGCGCGCCGCGCGGCCCTCGGCAGCCGCTGCGCGCATGCGCGCTACGCCGGCGAACCGGCCGGCCGCGACCCGAAGCCCTGTTAACCGCGGCGCTCCGCAGGCGCCGTCCCGACGGAGCGCACCGCCGCCGACCGCCTCAGTCCCGTAAGTCGCCCATCCGATAGCTAATGCGTAACGCGTCGCCACCGCAGCCGGCGACGCCGCCGGGAGTGATGCGACGCGGCGTATCGCCGCGTCGCAGCGCCGTCGGGAGCGCCATGTCAGAGTTTCTCGACCAAAACGACATCGACGCCCTGCTGGCCTCCGTGGGCGGCGACGCTCCGCCGGCGGCGCCGGCGGCCAGCGCGCCGACCGCGGCCCCCGCTGCGAGCAAACCGACGATCGTCATCGAGCCGCCGCCGCCGCCGCCGGACGCGACGCCCTACGACTTTCGCCGGCCGAAGCGCGTCAGCACGGAGCAGGTGCGGGCGCTGTCGGCGATCCACGAGGCGTTTTCGCGCAATTTCGGCGCGACGCTGTCCAGCTTTCTGCGGTCGATCGTGGATGTGCGCGTGGTCGCGGTCGAGCAGGTGCTCTACAACGAATTCATCCAATCGCTTCCGAACCCCACCTGCTTCATCATCGTGCAGGCCACGCCGCTCGAAGGACAGCTCTTCCTCGAAATCAGCCCGCTGATCGTGTTTCCGATCATCGATCGCCTGCTGGGCGGGACCGGCGGCAACATGACGATTCCGCAGCGGCCACTGACCTCGATCGAATGGCGGCTGATCACGCGAATCGTCGAGCGCGGCCTGGAAGACCTTTCGCAGGCCTGGCGCAACCTGATCGAAGCCCGATTCGAAATCGCCGAGACCGAAGGCAACCCGCACATGGTGAACATCGTCGCCCCCAGCGAGGTGGTGGTGTTCATCACGTTTGAAATCCGGCTGGGCAACGCGGCCGGCACGATGGGCATGTGCATCCCGTTCAACGTCTTCGAATCGGTGATGGGCAAGCTCACCAACCAGGCCTGGCTGGTGTACCGCGCGAAGGGCGCCAGCACGGCGCAGCAGGATCGACTGTTGCGCAGCCTGTCGCGCTCCGTCGTGCGCATGACCGCATATCTGGGCGAGACCAGAATTCGCATGAGCGAGCTGCGCGGGCTGCAGAAAGGCGACATCCTGCAACTCGGCAAGCGGCAGACGCGCGACATGATTCTGCAGGTCGCCGACCGGAACAAATTCGCCGGGTCGATCGGGCAGGTGCGCGGGCACAAGGCGCTGCGGATCACGCGCCGCGCCGAGATCGACGAGCCGCTCTGAGCCCTCCCGCGCGCGCGCTGCGTCATGCGCTGCGCGGCGCGGGCGTCGAATGCTCCGCCCGCGCCGCCGCACGTTGATCCCTACTCGGGGAACAGCATTCGCAGGAATCCGTCGATGTCGAAGAAGTCCAGCGCGCCATCCTGCGTGAAGTCCGCACGCTCGATCGCATCCAGCTCCGGAAACGCCGCGGCGTACGCGGCCGGATCGAAAAGACCGAGCAGGAACGGGTCCACGTCGAAAAAGTCGACGCGGCCATCCGCATTCAGGTCGCCCAGCAGCGCCCCCTGACCCGGTGCGAGAAACCAGATGCGCGCCGTCGGTGCGGTCGAGAAAAACTCCAACAGCAGTTCCGCCACTTTGTTCGCCCCGGCCGCCGACGGGTGCGTGCCGTCCGCCGCGAAGTCGCCGACGAGCCACGTCAGTCCGTCGCTGCGAGGCAGCACGCCGTCGGCCCACAAATACGCGCCCCACTGCAGCCACGGGGCGACCGGTCCGGCCCCGCCCGGCCGATACTCCAGCAGCGGATCGCCGCCGATCTGATCGCGAATCAGCCACTTCACCGCGAAGCCGCTCTCGTAGGCGAACGGCTCGGGGTTCAGCGCCGTTTGCGCATAACCGCCGTAGATGCGGCTGCTGGAATACACGATCCGCGTGTTGGGGTAGCGGTCCTTGACGATCTGCATGATCGACTTGAACTGGCCGAGCAGCTCATTGGGATAGTCGGGAAAGGACGCGGTCGGTCCGGCGTTGGCTTCCTTGAACCACACCGCCTGCACCTGCGCCGGCGTCAGCCCCGCCTGGGCCAGCCGCTGGTCGATCACCGTCCAGAAGTTCGCATTCGGATCGGCGATGATCTCCGCCGTCTGACCACCCTGCGCACCGTTCACGAACGTCAATGCCGGGTTGCGACCCGGGAACGTCTGGAGCAGGTTGCGAAACGCGTTCGACTCCTGCGAGGTATTCGACATTCCAATCGACAGCAGGACGATTCGGCCGCCCGGCGACGGCGCGCCGGCGGCATCGAGCGGGCGGATCAACTGCGCGACGCGCAGCCCATTGACCAGGTGCGGGACGGGCACGGCGCTGCTTCCGTCGCCGTAGAGCCCGCCGGCCGCACCGTTGTAGGTCTCTGCGGGAGCCATGTCCGACAGGGGAGTCAGCCCGGTGAAATCGGCCGCAGCGGCCGCGCCGCCGCTCAGTCCGAGCAGCACTGCGATGCTGCCCACCACCCGCCATACTGCCGCGTTCGCAAACGACGACCGCAAGCTAGCCATGGATTTACCTCCGGAGGGGAAGACCGCGGGGGCGCGCCGGCGCGCCACGCGCGCACCGGTCGCCATGCGGAGGAACGACGTGTCCGCCGGTTTATTCGCCCTATGACCGGAATTATGCTTCGGGCGCATATGAATCGGGAAGTCGCGATCGAAGGCGGGCGGACGTGCCGCGGCGGCGAATCGGCACACGCGCTTGCCGCCGTCGCAGTGGTGATACCGGCACTGAACGAGGAAGAGCCGCTTCAGATTCTATTGCCGCGGCTCAAGCGGCTCGGGGTCGGCCAGATTGTCGTCGCGGACAACGGCTCCACGGATGGCACGGCGGGGGTCGCCGAGCGGCACGGCTGCACCCTGGCGCGAGCGGCGCAGCGCGGGTACGGTGCGGCGTGCGCTGCGGGCATCGCCGTCGTGGGGCCGGAGCAGCGCGTGATCGTGTTTCTGGACGCCGATCTGTCGGACGAGCCGGAGCGACTCGCGGATATCGCCGGCCCTGTCGTGCGCGGCGAGGCCGATCTGGTCATCGGTTGCCGCGATGCGGCGTTCCGCGAGCGCGGAGCAATGACGCCGCCCCAGCGCTTCGGCAACTGGCTGGCCACGCGCCTGATCCGACTGGGATGGGGCTTTGACTACCGCGATCTGGGTCCGTTTCGCGCCATTTCGGCGGGTGCGTTGCAGCGCATCGGCATGCAGGATCGCGCCTATGGCTGGACGGTCGAGATGCAGGTTCGGGCGGTCGAACTGGGCCTGCGAATTCGGGAAGTTCCGGTCCCCTACCGCCGCCGCATCGGGCGCAGCAAAATCTCGGGGACGATTCGCGGCGTCATTCTGGCTGCGTACTACATTCTGACGACGCTGGCGCGACTCTACTGGCGACGGCGGGTATAAGGGCGCAGCGGCGCTGGCTGCGCGGCGCATCGCCGCCGGGCCGTGGCGCGGCGCATCGATCAAGCCGGCGTCTCAGGGCGTTCATAACGCCGCGGAGGTGAAGTCGTGTTGATGCACACGCTGCGACGGCGCTCGCTCGTACTGCTCGTCGCCGGTGTTCTGGGCGTGATCGGTTGCTCGGAGTCGAAGCCCGCCGCACACCACGCGAACCTCGACGAGCCGGAATCCCCGCCACCCGTGGCGAAGACGGAGCCGCGGCCCGCGCCGCGCGTGTCGGAGCGTCCGCCGAGCGTCGCCCGCCCCGACCCGCCGGCGACCGCCGAGCCGGCCCCCGCCGCGCCGCCGAGCCGTTCCACGATCGACCCGCTCGACCCACCGCCGCCACCGCGGCAGCCGCCCGCCGCCAATCTGCGCCCGGTCGCGGAGCCGCCGGCGACCTTTGCCGAGAGCGGCGCCCCCGATGATCCCAATGAGGACTTCCCGGCCGGAATCACCGTGCTGGAGTCGATTCAGCGGAGCGACCCCACGTCGGTCTCGCTGGAGCGCGACGTTGAAAACCGGGTGATCGTGGTGACGCGCAACGTGCGGCGGCTGCGGCTGCAGCGCAGCGCCATGAACGTCGCCGCCGACCGCCGCGCCGTGCTGCGGATCGACAATCAGGGTTTTGAATGGACGACCGACGTGCCGGTGCTGGAGCTCGAACGGTCGCGCGGCGGCGAGTGGACGATCCAGCGCTGAGCCGCTTCGATGCCGCGCGAGCCGGGTTCCGAGCATTACGTCTCGCGCGGCGGCGACAAGCTGGCCGCCGCGCTGGCTGCGTTTGATGTGGCGGTGGCGGGGGCGGTTTGCCTGGACATCGGCAGCCACGTGGGCGGCTTCGTCGATTGCCTGCTGCAGCGCGGAGCGCAACGCGTCTACGCGGTCGATCCAGGCTACGGCGTGCTGCACGCCCGGCTGCGCGGCGACCCGCGCGTGGTCGTCTGCGAGCGCACCAACGCGCTGACGTTTGTTCCGCCGGAGCGTTGCACGTGCGTGACGATCGACGCCGGCTGGACGCCGCAACGCCTGATTCTGCCGGCGGCGCGGCGGGCGCTGTCGCCGGGGGGCGCGGTGATTTCGCTGATTAAGCCGCAATACGAGTCGCCGCCGGCCGCTTTGCGCCGCGGTGTGGTGTCGGCGGAGCGCCTCGCAGAAGTGCTGGAGGTCGCCCGCGGCGACGTGCGCGGCCTGGGCTGGCGCATCGCCGGCGAAATCGAAAGCCCGCTGCGCGGTCACGGCGGGAACCGGGAGTTTTTGTGGTGGCTGGTGTAGCGCGCGTGTGTTCTCACGCGGGTTGAGTCGCTCGATGCGGGAGACGGGCGTTCCAGCCGCTGCGCCCGACTTACGCCACTCCCCGACTATGATGCATCCATGCAATCGACCTACGGCGAGTTCGTCATGGCGATGCAACGCATCGAAGACCGCCTGTTGCGAGTTACCGCCGCCCTCGACGCCGCCGGCGCTGCATAGGCCGCAATCGGCGGGAATGCGGTCGCCGCATGGGTCGCGAGTATCGACCCCGCCGCGACTCGAACGACTATAGGCGTAGACTTGCTCGTTCGTCGCGCGGATCTTGAGCGCGTCACCGCCGTACTCGCCGAGCTTGGGTTTCGCCGCGACGACCTGCGCAGCCTGGTCCTGTTTGTCGATCCCGAGGAACCCAGCCGCCGCGCCGGCGTGCAGCTCGTGCGGGCCGGGGAGCTGGTCCGACCTTCGTACGCACACACCGCGCCCGACGTCGCCGAGGTCACGCGAACCCTGGGTTCGTTCGCGATACTCGCACTCGCGGGGCTGGTCCGCATGAAGCTGACCTCGCTGCGAGACATCGACCGCGTTCACATCGCGGATTTGCGGCGTGTCGGGCTGATCTCTTCCTCGATTCGAGCGGCGCTGCCGGAAGACTTGCAAGCGCGACTCGCGCAAGTCGAAGCCAGCCTTGACGACGAGCTGACCCACTGAAACGCACGGTTTCCGGTCGATCACGTCGTGCCAGCGACTGCCGCCGGGGTCGAGGCGCGGACGCGCGACTCGGCCGCGTCCACGCACGCCGCGATCGTGATGTCGCCGGTTACGTTCACGGTCGTGCGACACATGTCGAGAATGCGATCGACGCCGATGATCAGGCCGATGCCCTCTCCCGGTACGCCGATCGACTGCAAGAGCAGCACGATCAGCGGCAGCGACCCGCCCGGAACGCCCGCGGTTCCCACGCCGGCCAGAATCGACATCAGCACCACGGTGAGTTGCTGCTCGAAGCCCAGCGACACGCCGAAGACCTGCGCCAGGAACAGCACGGTGATGCCTTCGAACAGCGCGGTGCCGTTCTGGTTGCCGGTCGCGCCGACGGTCAGCACAAATCCGCTGACCTCGCGCCGTACGCCGAGCTGCTTCTCGGTGACGCGCAGGGCCGTGGGCAGCGTGGCATTCGACGAGGCCGTGGCGAACGCAGTGACCAGAACCTCGCTGATGCCCCGGAAGAACCGCACCGGGTTCCAGCCCGCCACCAATACGAGCACCAGCGGATACACGATGAACATCTGAGCCGACAACCCGGCGAGCACCGCGACGACGTACCAGAGAACCGTCTTGAATATCTCAAAGCCCAGGTCGGCCGTGACGGCGAAGATCAACCCCACCACGCAGAGCGGCGCGATCCGCATCGCGAAGCCGATGATCAGAATGCACACTTCGTACAGCGCTTCCAGCACCGCCTTCAGCGGAGCGCCGCGCGGCCCGGCGACGCTCAGCGCCACGCCGAAACAGACCGCGAAGAACATGACCGCCAGCATGCCGCCGCCGCGCGAACTGCCGTCCAGCGCCCCCACCGCTTCCTGCAGCGGATTGGTGGGGATGATGTCGAGCAGGGTGTCCTTCAGCGGCTTGGCGGCGCGGGCTTTCTCGACCTGCTCCTGACCCTGCTTCGTGAATTGTTCGCGGAGCGCGACGCGCTTCTCCGGCGGGATCGCTTCACCCGGCGCCAGCACGTTCACCAGCGCCAGCCCGATCGCGACCGAGATGCTCGACAGCACGAGTGTCAGAACCAGCGTCCGCAGCCCCATCCGCCCGACGCGGCGCACGTCGCCGACGCTGGCGATACCCAGCGCCAGCGCCGCGAAAACCAGCGGCACCACCACCATGAACACCAGCCGCAGGAAGACCTGACCGATGGGCCGGGCGACGTTGGTCGCGTACCACACGAGTCGCTTCTGACTCTCGCCGCTGGCGTCCCCGGCCGCGAGTGCGTTGGCCGTCAGACCCGCCGCCGCGCCGATGCCCAGGCCGATCAGAATCTGCCAGTGCAGCGCCAGCCCCCGGCGGTGCTGCGGCGACGGTGAGGTCGACTGTCCCGTCTGGGGCATTCGCGCGGCTCCCGGCTGATCCAATGACGCAAGTGATGCGGTTCGGGCGGATTGGCCCGCAGGGGCTCCGCGTCAAGCGCGGAGCGGATCGGTCCCGGAACAGAGAGTAGCCCGCCGCCGGGCGTTCGCCAACCGGTCGCACCACCCCGAGCGGCGACGTCCTCGCGGCGGAGGCATCATCACGTGTCGGAGTCGGTGCGGGTTCCGAGAGAGTCGCGGCGCGCGTGCGGGCGCTGCGTGCGGTGTGGCGCCACGCGGTCGAAGTGTGGCACTGATCTGTCGACGTGTGGCGCCGGTCTTTTGACCGGTGTGTGTTTCGTCGGGGCTCCGAGTTTGTGATTTTTCGGCTTCAATCAGTTTCGTGAGCGGTTCGCGAGAGCGCCGGGCGGGCAGAATGCCCGCCCCACCCAAAATATTCACAGGCTCTCCGACCCGATGAGAGGTCCGACAGTCCGGTTTCGGCCGCGCAGTGAATCGCGCGCCAGCCCGGCGGGGCGACTCGTTGCGAACGATCACCGAAACTGCGGCGAGTCGCTGCTCCACGCCGGGTCGGCAGAGTCGATCGCGTCGCTGTCTCCGCGGAAACCATCAGCGCCCAGCGGCGCGGTGTTCTTCAGCGTCTGCCCCGTGCCTTCATCCAGCGGCCAGTTGGCCAGCAGGCCCGCTTCGACGCCGCTCAGCCGCTGCTCCAGCGTCGCGGCGATCTGCGCCGCCGTTCGCGCGCTGGTCCACAAACGCACTTCCGACAGCCGACCGTCGAATGCCGGCCCCGCCACGATCGTGTCAAACAGCGTGTCGCCCGCCAGCGCCAGCGTACCCGCCTCGGCGCCGTTCGCGTAGAGCGTGAAGACTCCGGCATCGTAGACCAGCGCGAAATGCTGCCAATTACTGCTCAGCCCGGCGACGGAGATACTGCCCGATTCGTCGCCCCTGCGAATGCGGAACAGGTTCTCCACCGGCAGCAGCTCGAATCGGAGCTGCCCCCCCAGCACGCTCAGCAGCGTTCCGCCGACCACGTCGGCCCGCGCCCACAGCTCGATCGTGTAGGTGCTGAGCGTCTGCTCCGGCGACACCGGCAGCGTCGCCTGCTCATTGCCGTCGAACTGCAGTGAGCCGCCGCCGGCGCCGACGTTGATCTGCGCCGTCGTCTCGCCCTCCGCCCCGCCGGCAGTCACGACCCGCAGCGTGACCGTGAATTGCCCGGCCCGCGCGTAGCGGTAGCTGGGCGAGGCCAGACGCGACTGCACACCGTCGCCAAAGTCCCAGTAGTAGTCGCGGATCGTGTCGTCCGGGCTGCTGCTGCCGGTGCCGTCGAAGCTCACGACCAGCGGCGCGGAACCGCGATCCGGGCTGGCCACGATCACCGCGGTCGGGTTCGCCCCGGTCACGCGAACGTCCACCTGGTCTACACCGACATTTCCCGCGGCGTCGGTCACCGTCAGCTTGACGCGGAACAACCCCGGCGCGGTGAACGTCCGCACCAGCTCGACTGCTTCGGAGCCGAGCTGTCCGGCGATTTCCCACTGGTACTTGTTGATCGCACCCGCCAGCGACGTGGACCCGGCGGCCGAGAGCGAGACAACCAGCGGCGGCGTTCCCTGCGTCGAAGAAGCGGCAATGCGGGCGGTGACGATTTGCGGGGTTCCCGGGTCCACCGGTGGGCAGCCGCCGCAAGCGGCCAGGAGCGTCGCCAGAACAAGAGCAATCGAGCGTTTCACGCAGTTCTCCGACCGGGTCGCAGAGGATTTCGCCGTCGCCGTTACTCATTGAGATTATACGAACGGCGGGAAGGCGACCGGGCAACTCCGGCAACGCCCGATATCTCGCCGCCGCCGGCGCGAATCGTCGCGCGGCTGAGACGGACTCGCGTTCTGGCGTCGGCGGCGGCACGCCGAAGCGCCAAGCGCTGCCCCAAGCGCGGAATCAGCGGCGAATGTCGAAACCGTGATCCTGCGGAACTACGGCGATCGACGCCGCCGTCTCGGATCGAATGTTGCCGGCCATGCGTGTTCTGAGGGCCGCCAGAAAGCGATCCAGTTCATCCGCCGCGCCCTGACCCTCCAGCTCGACGGAACCATCAGCGAGATTGCGCACGAACCCGCTAACGGCATAGCCGCGCGCCACCTCGCAGGTCGTGTAGCGGAACCCGACGCCCTGAACATGGCCGCGGAAGATCACGCGCGTCCGGCGGACTTCCGGTGCGAGGCGGTCCATCGTTGGTGCTC
Source organism: uncultured Planctomycetales bacterium (assembly GCA_964631045.1). Classification (GTDB taxonomy): domain Bacteria; phylum Planctomycetota; class Phycisphaerae; order UBA1845; family Fen-1342; genus CAZVWB01. Next base: position 43,067 of record CAZVWB010000019.1, on the reverse strand, counting down.
CGAGCGCCGCCCTGATCCGCTTGACCGAATAAATCAGGGATCGCGCGCGTCCGGCGGGCGGCCCTCGCGGATCGCGTGCGGCGGCGGCTGTTTCCGGGCGGGCCGGCCGGCAGCCGCCGGTGGGTCAGCCGTGGCCGCACTCCGCGACTTGCCGCGAACGAGCACCACCACCGCCCCTTCGCGCCGCACTTCCAGCTCGCTGAGCTTGAGTGTCGCTTCGTAGCGCCGCTGCCCGCCGGCAGACGGCCGCAGGGTCAGGTGGAACCCGGTGAACGCGTACGTTCCGGCTTCGCGCTGCGTGCGACCGTCGAGGGTCACGGTCGCCGCGTAGGCGCCGTCCTTTCGAAAGGTCGCATCTTCGATGCAGAAAAGCTCGCGGCTGGGTGTCGCGGATTGCAGCCGCCAGTCGCCGCCGATCGCGCTGCGACAGCCCGCCAGCACCGCCGCGACGGCGACGATGAGTCCCAGAAGCGGGGCGCGGTTAGCCGGCCACATCGCGAAGCAGGCCCTTTGCCGCCAGGTAGATGAGGATGATCTCGGCGCAGGCCTGCGGCGGCAGTTCGCCGGTCTGCAGCACCAGCTCGGGGTTGTTCGGCGCCTCGTATGGGGCGGAAACGCCGGTGAACTCGGGAATCTGCCCGGCGCGGGCCTTGGCGTAAAGCCCCTTGGGGTCGCGCTTCTCGCAGATCTCGATCGGCGCGTCGACCAGCACCTCGATGAACGGCAGCTTGGCCTCTTCGTGCAGCTTGCGGACCAGGTCGCGATCGGAACGGTAGGGGCTGATAAAGCTGGTGAGCGTTATGACGCCGGTGTCGGCGAACAGCTTGGCGACTTCGCCGATGCGGCGGATGTTCTCGGTGCGGTCCGCAGGCGAAAAGCCCAGGTTCTTGTTCAGGCCGTGGCGAATGTTGTCGCCGTCCAGCACATACGCCAGGTGGCCGCGCTCGACCAGCGCGTGCTCGACCGTATAGGCGACCGTGCTCTTGCCGGAACCGGAAAGCCCGGTCAGCCAGATCGTCGCGCCGCGCTGCCGCAGGAGCGCGTAGCGCTGCTCGCGATCGACGTGCCCCTCGTGCCAGGTGATATTCGACGCCCGCTGCTCGGCCATGGTGCTGGTTCCGCGACTTGTTCGGTTCGTGTCACAGCGCGGAGCATAGACGCCCGGTTTGCGGCGTGCAAATCGGCGCGGAGCCGGCGCGGGCCGCCGGTCGTCACCGTCGGTATGCGCCTTGAGTACAGTGCTGACGCGCGCTGCGCATCGGCGTGGGGGTCGCGAAGCGGTGCTGCCCGAGCTGCGCGATCGGCGACCCGGGCGCCTCAGTCGCGACGCTCGGGCGCCAACCGTTTGCTGAAGAGCACGAGGCGCACCACCTCGCGGAATCCGAGCGCGCGATGAGCGCGTTGACTAAGCTCGTTCGCGAGCTCGGTGTCGGACCCCAGCTCCGCGCATCCGCGGGCGCGGGCCCAGCGCTCGGCAGCCGCGAGCAATGCGGCGCCCACGCCGCTGCGACGCCGGTGCGGCGCAACGTACCATGCTTCCAGGTACCCGACCGGGCGCGTCTCGCACCCTTCGGCCCAATCTCGAATGGACACCTCGGCAAAGCCGATCGCCGCGCCATCGTCCGCGAAGGCAAGCAGCGTCGTCGCGGCGGCCGGGTTGCCGATGATCTCATCCGCTTCGGCGGCCAGCAGGTCGATCGACAACTCCGGCCAGAGCGCCTGTCTCATCTGCAACCAGCCGTCGCGGTCGCCGGCGGCGAGCGGGCGAATCGTCATTTGATCACCTCCGTCAAACTGCCCGGTCACGGCCAGCCACGCCGGCATGGGCCGCGCGCCACGGCGAATCTAAACACGAGACGCACGGCCAGATTAGACCATCCCGAGTCGCTTCGGCGGCGGTCCGCGTCGAAGATGCGGCGGCAACTCGAAGTGGCTTCATTGACGCTTCCGCGGCATTCGGCTAGTTATCCCGCTTTCTTGAAACGCCGCCGGCCGCAGGTAGGCCGATTGCCGGCCGCGGCTGCCCAGCCCGGCGACGGGTGCGCCGTCGCGGTGCGTTGCGCCCGCAGCTCTCAACCGCGCGAGGTCTCCGTGCAGACGTTCTGGAACACGTTCAAGGACGTGGTTCGCGGCATTCCCGCCGTCTCGCTGCTCGCGCTGCCGCTGCTTTCGCGCGGGCCGCGGACCCTGATGGTTTTTCTCTCCGATGCGCTGCGCGGCTACCGCCGCAGCATGGGCTACAGCGCTCCCGCAGTGATGCCGGCGGAGTTGATGGCCGCCCGCGGGCCGGTTTCGCTGCGCTTTGGCGAGTTCGGCGTGCAGGCGGTGCACGAAGGCAACTACGTCCTTGCCGAACTGGTCGCCCATCTCCAGCCGAAGCGCTCGTTCGAGTTCGGCACGTTTCTCGGCCAGGCCACGCTGGTCATCGCGATGAACAGCCCGAGCGACGCCCAGGTTTTCACGCTCGATCTGCCGCCGACGCTCGACAAGATTCCCGACGACGCCTCCGACCTGCACATCATCCGCCGCATGAAGTCGCAACTCGCGCAGCGGCTGCAAGGCACCGACTGGTACGGCACGCGCATCCAGCAGCTTTACGGCGACACCAAGGCGTTCGACTATGCACCCTACCACGACTCGATCGACTTTTGCCTGATCGATGCGTCGCACACGTATTCGTACGTCTTTAACGACAGCCTCGCGGCGTTCCGGATGATCCGCCCCGGCGGCGTGCTGTTGTGGCACGATTACGAGTCGATGCGGAGCGAATACGGCGTCACCCGCTTTTGCGATCGACTGCGGCTGCATTACAAACTTCCGATCCGCCGCCTGAACGGCATCTACGGCGATCCGCGCTACGCCGTCCTGCGGGTGGACGCGGCGGCCAAACATACGCTGATTTCAATCGCCGCGCAGCCCGATTCTTTCTGACACCGGACGGGGGTCGGTGCAGCGGGCGCGGCGGAGCGCCGCGATCCGCGTCGGCGGCGCTGCCGATAATAGAATGTACTGACGCCGCTGGTTGGCGCTGCGGGCGCAAGCTACCATCCGGCCGCGTGCGTCACGGTCGGCGGTCGGTCATTCACGTTACGGTTGGCGGTCGGATCGCGATCCGGGCGGCGCGGCAGATCACGGCAGGGCTTATGCGGCTGGTGGTGCTGGACAACGGAGCGATGATCGCCGACGTGGCGTGCGGCCACGAAGCGGCCTACATCGGCTCGCGCGAAGGTTGCGCCGTGCACCTGCCGGATTCGCGGCTCAGCCCGCAACAGGCCGTGATCTATCCCGAGAGCGCGGACGTGTGGATCGTGCAGCAGCTCGCACCCGAGACCGAGCTGCTGCTGAACGGCATGACGCTGACCGACAAGGCGGCGCTCAAGGCTGGCGACGAGATCCGCCTGCTGCACTTCGTCCTGCGGGCCTACCCCGCCGCCGAGGGAGCGTCCGGCTCGGCCCAGCCGGGCATGTCCGTGGCGCAACTGGCGCGCTTCGTACAGTCGCAACTCCCCTCCGGCGCGATCGTCCGTCGCACCGAGGAACCGATCACCATTCAGCCGGCGCAACTGCAACGGCTCGGGCGGGTCAATACGACGCTGTCCCAGTGCCTGACCCCCGAACAGCTCATGGACATCGCCATCCAGTCCATGCATGAGATTTTCATGGCGGCGCGGGTGTGGATCGGCATTCGCCGGGTCAACTACGGCAGCATGGAGTACGTGGAGGGGCGGCTGATGACCGGGCAGTCGTGCGAGCTGCCCGCGCACGGCGAGAACCTGAAGCCGCGCGTGCTTGACCGTGGGCAGTTCATCCTGCTGCCGCACGTCAGCGCCGAGGAGCGCGCCGCGGTGCTGGCCGGTCCGCTCGCCGGACCCGACGGCACGCTCGGCATGCTCTACATGGACACCGGCGAAAGCGGACGCCGCTATGAGCAGGCCGATCTGGACTACTTCGTGGTGCTGTCGAACACGTTCGCCGCGCAGCTCGACGCGATCTTCAAGGCCATGGCCCGCACCCGCGCCGCGACCATGGAGGGCGAGGTCATCGTCGCCCACGAGATTCAGGCCCGCCTGACTCCGCGCAAGCTCCCGCAATGGGACCAGTTGCAGTTCGGGGCGTTCCGCGAACCGGGGCGGCAGCGCACCGGCGACATCTACGACCTGGTGCGGCTGTCCAACAAGCACGCCGCGTTGATGGTCGCGTACACCCGCGCCGCCGGTGCGGTGCCCGGAATGCTGATGGCGCAGGCGCACGCCTCCTTTCGCACCGCACTCATGCTGCAATCGGCCCCGCACGTCTATCTGCGTTCGATGAACTGGCTGCTGCACGACGGACGCGACGACCACCCGCTGGACTGCTTCGTGGCCGTCATCGATCCGGAGAGCGGTCAGATGAACTACGCCGTCGCGGGAGCGGTCGGCGCGTACATCATCGATCAGCGCGGCGCCGAGCGGCGGCTGGGCGGCGAACCCACCCCGTCGCTGGGCCTGCAAAAGGCGGCGGCCTACCCGGCGTTAACCGAGCAGCTCGGCTCCGACGAATCGCTGGTAGTCTTCACCCCCGGCGTCACCACCGCCAAGAACGGCAAGGGCGAGACCTTCGGCGAAGAGCGCTTCGTCAACATTCTCTGCGACGGGTTCGGCCAGCTCGCCAGCAACATGCTCAAGGAAATGCTCTCCGACCTGCGCAGCTTCACCGAGGGCGGCCAGCAGCCGGACGATATCACCGTCGTACTCGCCCATCGCGTGTAACGCGAAAGTGCGCCGCGGTCGCGATCGATCCGGCGGTGCATCTCGCCAGCGGTTGCATTTCGCAGGGTGGGGCGGGCATCCTGCCCGCCGAACGGGGTTGCCTGGCCGGAGCGGGCAGAATGCCCGCTCCACCCGGTGCGCCGCAACCGAAGGCGAGATGCACCCTCAATCCGGCGGCACGCTGGCCATTCAGCGCTGCGACGCTTCGGCCGGTTTGCTTCGCGCGCGGATGAAGGACTGCACGCAGAGGATCAGGAACACGAGGCACACGATCGCCGTGACCGCCTGGCTGGCGACGGCGGCCGGCCGTTCCACGTCCTGTCCGCCGAGCAGCGCCGGCAGCTTCGCCAGTCCGCGCACGGTGCCGCCGAACCCGAGCAGCGCCACCACCGCCGCGGCGTGCATGGCGTGCTTCCGCGTTGCCGGCCGCGCCATAGCGATGACGCCGCACAGATTCATGATCGCCCCGAAACCGGCGGGAATCAGGGCGGTCACGCTGGCGAAGTTGCTGAGCACATAGCCGAGAATTCCGACAGCCAGCAGAATGTCGCCGGCAATCAGCGCGATGAGTGGCACGCAGGCTCCTTGTTTGAGAGGGCCACGAATCTGGTCGGAGCGTAACGCAATGCCGCCCGGCGGGGAACTCTCGGCGAACCGGCGGCGTCAGACGCTCTGGCCGCGCGCCGCGCGCGGCGGTCCAAACGCAGAGCAAAGGAGAACGCATGCACACACGCGCGCCTATACCGCCGGTCGCGGTCCTGGCACTGGCGGCGTCGGTCCCGGCGCTGGCCTGTTGCATGTTGCCGGCCGGTTTTCCCGGCCAGATCGGGCAGACCGGTCAGCAGGCCATTCTGTTCTTCAAGGACGGTCGCGAGGAGCTGATCCTGCGGATCGACTACCAGATCGCCGGCGAGCAGCCGCCGGACCGCTTTGCGTGGATCATCACCGTGCCCAGCGAGCCCGATCGCTACAACATCGCGTCCGAGGCGGTGCTCGCAGACACACTGCGCGGGGCGCAGAGTTCCTATACGCCGCGAAACGCCGGCGGCGGTCGCCTGGCGGCGAAGGAAGCCGCTCTCGAGTTCGGCAAGGCGGCGAAGGTCGGCCCGTATGAGATTCAGCCCGTTCGCGCCCGCGGAATGGAGGCTCTCAGCGCGCTGAACGCTTGGCTGGCAGCGAACGGGTTTCCGACCGAAGAGGCGGAGCACATGCGCTACTTCGTCGAGAACAAGTTCACGTTCCTGTGTATCAAGGTGACGCCGGCCGCCGGCGACGCCACGGTCGGAACCGCCGGGGGCGTCCCGCCGCTGCAAATGTCGTTTGCGACGCCGTCGCCGTACTACCCGCTCAAGTTCTCGTCGCGTCAGGGGGTGTTCGACGTGGGAATCGTGGTCTTCACCGCTGGTGAGCTGGACGTGCAGAAGAGCGCCGACGTGCTCGGACGGCTAAACGCCTTCGGGCCGTTCCTGGGCAACCTGACCTGGAACGTCGATGACTTTCCGACCACGCTGCGCGACGCGTATGCCCGAAGCGCGTTCGCCGACGTGCGAGCGAAATGGCACATGAACCTGATCCGCGGACCGCGCGTCAATGAGGGGAGCACAATCGCAACGTGGAAAGACGACATCTTCCTGACCGTCAAGAATTGACGGATCGCCGCGCCCGCTGAGTCCCCCCGGCCCGTCGGCCCGAGTTCGCCCGCTCGTGGGGTCAAGGGTTGGGTGGTCGCCGCGCGATCGCAGCGGCTCCGACCCTGCGTTTCGTAAGCAAACCGGCCCGCTCACGCACCAGAAACGACAATCCGTCGCCTGAAGCGTCGCGTAGAATCGTGGGTAGCCGCGAGGTGCGAGTGAACGAGGCATTCGGATGGCTGTGGGTCGTGCTGGGCTTCGTCTCCGGGGCCGTCCTGGGGCTTTTCTTTCACCGCAGCGACTGGCTCGGCGGCTATGACAGTTTTCGCCGGCGGCTCGTGCGGCTTGGGCACATTTCGTTTCTGGGGCTCGGCATTCTCAACATTTTGTTCGCCCAGAGCCTGCCGCGGGCGTCGATTCCGCCGTTTGATCGGGATGTCGGTTCATGGGCGATGCTCATCGGCGGCGTGAGCATGCCACTGTGCTGCGGGCTGACGGCGTATGCGCCCCGCGCCAAGCCGCTGTTCGTCGTGCCGGTCGCCAGCCTGGTCGTCGGGGCGTGGACGATGCTCGTGGGTCTCTTTCGCGCGGGGTTCTGACGCATGCGAATCGGAATGATCGCCTTCAGCGGCATTCGCGCCGCCGACGAGGAGCTCATGCGGCTCGGGTTGACGCTGCCCGGCGTCGTCGAGCGCAGCAAGGTGGTGGCGTCGCTGCCGAGCCTGTCGCTGCTGACCCTGGCGGCGCTGACGCCGGCGGAACACGACGTGCGCTACTTCGAGATCGCCGATCTGCGCGGCGCGGACAGCCTGCCGCGCGATTTCGATCTCGTCGCGATCACTTCGCTGACCGCTCAGATTCGCGAAGCGTACGCCGCGGCCGATGCGTATCGCGCTGCGGGCGTCCCCGTCGTGATGGGCGGCCTGCACGTCACCAGCCTGCCCGACGAGGCCGCGGCGCACGCTACGACGGTCGCCGTGGGCGAGGGCGAGGTGCTCTGGCCCCGGATCGTCGCCGACGCGGCGGCCGGCGGCCTCCAGCCGCGCTACGTGCAGCCGCCGGGGCAGTGGTATGACCTGGCCGACGCCCCGATTCCGCGCTATGAGCTGCTCGACATCGATCGCTACAACCGCCTGACGGTGCAGACCAGCCGCGGCTGTCCGCACCTGTGCGACTTCTGCGCCAGTTCGGTGCTGCTGACGCCGAAGTACAGCGTGAAGCCGGTCGAGAAGGTGATCGCCGAGATTCGCCGCATCAAGGAAATCTGGCCGACGCCGTTCATCGAGTTTGCGGATGACAACAGCTTCGCCGCCAAGGCCCACTACAAGCGGTTGCTGGCCGCTCTGCGCGAGGAAAACATCCGCTGGTTCACCGAAGCCGACATTTCGATCGCCGACGACCTCGAACTGCTCGATCTGCTGCGCGAATCCGGCTGCCGCCAGGTGCTGATCGGACTCGAAAGCCCGACCGGGGGCGGCCTCGACGGCGTCGAGCTGCGGCGCAACTGGAAGCTGAAGGTCCGCGACCGGTATGAGGACGCTGTCCGCCGGATTCAATCTCGCGGCGTCACGGTCAACGGCTGTTTCATCCTCGGCCTCGATGGCGACGATGAAGGCGTCTTCGACCGCATCTTCGAATTCGCTGAGCGCACCAATCTGTTCGAGGTACAGATCACGGTGCTGACGCCGTTCCCCGGCACGCCGCTCTACGCGCGGCTGCAGCGCGAGGGACGGCTGCTGGACGAAACCGCATGGCACAAGTGCACGCTGTTCGACGTGAACTTCCAGCCCCGGCAGATGTCGCCGGCTCGGCTGCGCCAGGGACTGATCGAACTGGCCGAGCGCCTCTACCACCCCGACGCGGTGCAGCGCCGCCGCGAGAGGTACTTCGATCAACTACAGCGCGAGCGGATCGGCGCTGCACGCGCTTAGGCCGCGTCGCCGCGGGCGTGAACTGGGGGTCTTTGTGTGTGGTTCAGCAACATTAGCCAAGCTGAAGCTCGCGAAACTCCAAACTGCTCGCCAGAACCCCCTACGGATACAAGCGCCAACCCGGTGCGATCTCGTCGCGGCGCGGCGCGTCACCTGAAACAAACAGAAATCCGTAGCGATGGTCGTGCCCGTCGTGCTCGGTTTGCACCAACACGCCGCCCCACCGATCCTCAAACCTCACGTACTCGATGTCGAGCGACCCAATCCGGCTGAATGGCGGGACGTCACCCGCGGCAATCGCGCTCTCGAGCGCCTCACGGTTGGCGTGAAACCGGATGAGCGGCAGCCAGGGTCTCGCCATCGCAATTGCCGTAAGTAACAGCAGCGTGAATGCCCCCCACCGCCGTACGCCCTGATAGGCACGTCGCGGGTAGACAATTGAACTCAGTCGGCGATGCGCGAACCAACTCACCGGAATGTGAAGTATCTTCACAATCAACACGGGAAACAGGATCGACGTCACCGGGCTTCGGCTGAATTGACTCCAGGCAGAGAGGGAGATCATCGGTTGAAAGCCCCACGACCAAAACCACAGGAGAAGAAGGCAAGTCAGCGGCCCGGGCGGCGCGATGAGTCTGCGAATGGACGCCCGCCACTCCGTTCGAAGCCAGCCGACGGACCGCGCAGGATCGTCGAAGGAGCTGGGATCCTCTGGATCGAACTTGCTTCCGCATTCCGGACAGATCGTGGTGGGCAGGCCGAACAGACGATACCGGCACCGACGGCAGAGCGCGGACTCAGGAAGGGTGGGCAAGTCAGGCACTCGCGGATGAGCGGCTGCAAACTCACGATCTGCGCGATCGTCCGCCACGGTCTCGGCGCCCGCGCGACCCATGTGCTTCGCCGTGGCCGTCCACGGCGGCGGGCGACGCGCGGCGCCAGCTCGATTCGCCCTCGCGCATCGGGAGAGGCCGATTCGGCGTTTCCAACACACCGACTACCGTGAGCACGGATAGTCCGAAGACAATCGAGGAACGCGCGGCGGCTCCGCGCGTTCCTCGCATGATCTTTCTGGATCGAACCCCGCCTACCAGGCGAAGTGCGCGAACGCCTTGTTCGCATCGGCCATGCGGTGCACGTTCTCGCGCATGGTCATCGCGTCGCCTTCGCGGCGGAACGCGGCCATGAACTCGTCGGCGAGGCGGTCGCACATCGGGCGGCCGCTCTTCTTGCGGGTGGCCTCGAGCATCCAGCGAATCGCCAGCGACTGCTGCCGCCGGGGCGCGACCTGCATCGGCACCTGGTAGTTGGCGCCGCCGACGCGCTTGGAGCGCACCTCCACCGCCGGGCGGACATTGTCGAGCGCCCGCTCGAACACTTCGATCGGCGGCGTGTCCTTGATCTTGCTGGCGACCTTGTCGAGGGCGTCGTAGAAGACGCGCTGCGCGACGGATTTCTTGCCGTCCAGCATCAGGCAGTTGATGAACTTGCGGGCGAGGCGGTTGTTGTACTTGGCGTCGCCGCCGATCACCCGGTGTGCAGCCGTGAACTTCTTGTAGGCCATGTGCTTTGGTCCCGCCCCCGCTTACTTGGTCTTGCGCTTGGTGCCGTATTTGCTGCGGCGGCGGTTGCGCCGCGCGTTGAACTTCTGCTGCATCTCGACCGCGGAGCAGTCGAGCTTGCCGCGGACGATGTGGTAGCGCACGCCGGGGAGGTCCCGAACGCGGCCGCCGCGAACGAGCACGATCGAGTGTTCCTGCAGATTGTGATCGATGCCGGGAATGTACGCGGTGACCTCGCGGCCGTTGCTCAGCCGCACGCGGGCCACCTTGCGCAGGGCCGAGTTGGGCTTCTTGGGCGTCTGCGTCTTGACGATCAGGCAGACGCCGCGCCGCTGCGGGCAGGCCTCCAGATCGCGCACCTTCGACTTCGCCGAGACCTTGCGGCGCGGAGCCTTGACCAACTGATTGAATGTCGGCATCGATGCCTCTCGTGCAGTTTGCGGCGAATCTGCGGTGACAACGCCCAGAAAGCGCCCGGCCGGTCGCGGAGTGCAATCCGGACCGAGCCGCGTATGATATCGCGCGCCGCGGCCTTGCCAAGGCCGGCGTCCGAATTCGCTTGGAAATCGCCGCAGCCGCAATCCCGGCGGGTATGCGAATCGTACCCGCGGGCGGGACGCCCGCCCGCGCGGCGGCGACGCTCACCGAACCCGCCGCCGATTGCAAACTGTTGCAAAACATAACTTTACGTTCTTCGCGCTCCGGTCGATCTTCCGCCCGCCGTAACACGGACGACGGTCGCGCGCGATTATCCCGCCGGCGGCGAGCGCGGCCACGATTTCACGCGCCCGCGCGGCGTTGCTCAGCTTGTCGCCCGCGCAGCACGGCGGGTATGCTCGCTCCAGCGACAGGAGTCGGGCCATGTCGAGCGCGGAGGCGGATGCTTTTCTGCTGGACGCCGTGCAGCGCGGTGATGACGCCGCGTGGCGCGAGGTCATCGTGCGCTATCAGGGCCGCCTGCTGAGCTTCGCCCGCCGGCAGATGTCGCAGCGCAGCGAGGCCGAGGACGTGGTGCAGGAGACCTTTCTGGGCTTGCTGCGCAGCCTCCCGACGTTCGACCGTACGCGCTCGCTCGAGACCTATCTGTTCGCGATTCTGCGACACAAGCTTTATGACCAGTTGCGCCGGCTGCAATCCGGACAGCGCGAGTCGCTCGATCAGCTCGGTCTCGAAGACGCCAGCGACGAATGGCTGGAGCCCGAGACGCCCAGCCGCCATGCCGCCGGGCGCGAGAGCGTCGCCGCGCAGCGCGCCGCGCTGGTGGCGGGACTGCGGCAGTGGGTCGAGCAGTGTCAGACGCAGCGGCGCTTTCTCGACCTGATCGTGGTCGAGATGCTGATGGTCTTGGGACTGCGAAACAAGGAAGTCGCGGCCGACCTGAACCTGACCGAGACGGCGGTGGCCGGGATCAAGTTCCGCGTGCTCGATCAGTGGCGGAAGGCGACGCTGGCCGCGCCCGGGGCCCGCGAATGGGAGGACGCCGATCTGGCCGCGGACAGCACGCTCGGGAAAATCTGGAGCGAAGAGGGCATCTCGTGTCTGAAGCGCTCGACGCTCGGGCGCTACCTGCTGGGCACGCTCGACGAGGATTGGCACGCGTACATCGCGTTCCACGTGGAGCAGGCGGATTGCGACCGCTGCCGGGCGAACCTGGACGATCTGCGCGAAGAGGACGCCGCGGACGCCGCTGCGCATTTGGCGCTGCGCGAGCGCTGTTTCGCGTCGAGCATCGGTTTTCTGTCCCGCCGGCCCGACGTTCATTGACGGCTCGGTGATTGGGCGGCGCGGGCGCCGCGTTCGCGAATCAGGGTTGCGTCCGCGCCCGGGCTTGTTGGTTATTGGGCATTGCGAACTGGCTTGCGCGGTTCGCGGCAGCACCGAACGAGCGAAGTGCCCGCCCCACCCCCGAAGTGCGCGCAGAATGTTCGCTCCACCCTGCGAGACGCAACCGCTCGCGAGCTGCGCCCGCCCGGCGCCGCGCCGCCCGCTGGCGAGCAGGCCGGCCGCTGATTACAATCCCGCGGTGATTCGTTCGGGCGGTGCCCGGATCGTGACAGGGTTTCGATGGGTGGCCTGCTCTGCCGCCGGGCGGCCCGAGGGTGCGTTTTGAAGTTTGTGCTGGTCGACCGGATCGTCGAGTTCGAACCCGGCCGGCGGGTAGTCGCCCAGAAGGCGCTCTCGCTGGCGGAAGAGTATCTGGCCGACCACTTCCCGCGGTTCCCGGTCATGCCCGGCGTGCTGATGCTGGAGGCGCTGGTGCAATCGTCGGCGTGGGTGGTACGGGCGGCGCTGGAGTTCCGCCCGAGCCTGGTGCTGCTGAAGGAAGCGCGGAACGTCACCTATAAGAGTTTCCTGGCCCCGGGCCAGACGCTGACGATCGAGTCGGTCTGCAAGGAACTCGAAGAGTCGCAGAGCGTGTTCGCCGCCCGCGGCCAGGTCGACGGGCGCGAAATCGTGAAGGGCCAGTTAACGCTGCGGCACCTGTCTCTGGCGGAGCGCAGTCCGCACCTGGCCGAGCAGGATGAACGCATACGAAGCCGGCAGCGCGCGTTGCTGGGTCTGATCATGCACACAGTGCGGCCGGGTGCGCAGGCCGCCGGCGAGCCGGGCGGAGAGCGCCCGTAGAGCGAGTGGAGGATCCCCTCGATGGCAGTAGCGCAGATGGACCGACAAGAGGTATTCGCCAAGGTCAAGCAGGCGCTGGTGGACGCGCTGAGCTGCGACGACGATGACGTGCGCGAGGAGGCTACGCTCAAGGGCGACCTGGGCGCCGAATCGATCGACATGCTGGACATCAACTTCCGGCTCGAGAAGGCCTTCGGGATCAAGATTCCGCAATCCGAGCTGGTTCCGACCGAGATTCTGGGCAACGCCGAGTACGTCTCGAACAAGCGACTCAACGCGGCGGGCCTGGCGGCGCTGCGGGCCCGGATGCCCTACGCCGACTTGAGCGCGTTCGAGAAGGACCCCGACGTAGACAAGATCCTGGACCACTTCACGGTCGGCATGCTCGTCAGCTTCGTGCAGTCCAAGATCGGCGGAGGCTGACGCCGCGTGCGCTGGTTCTGGTTTGATCGCTTCGTGGAGTTCGAGCCGGGCCGGCGGGCCGTGGCGGTGAAGAACGTCTCGCTGGCCGAGGAGCACCTGCACGACCACTTCGCCGAGTTCCCGCTGATGCCGGCCAGCCTGATGACCGAGGGCATGGCGCAGACCGCGGGCATCCTCGTCGGCGAGGCCCGGAGTTTCGAAGAAAAGGTCATTCTGGCGAAAGTCAAGCGGGCGGTGTTCCACGCGATCGTCGTGCCCGGCGATCAGCTCCGCTACGAAGCCGAGATCGAGCAGATCAGCGAGGCGGCGGCAAGCACGCGCGGCCGCATCCTCTGCGGCGGCGAACTGGTGGGCGAGGTCGACCTGGTGTTCTCGCACATCGACCAGAACATCAGCGGGCTGGACTTCCCCCGAGAGAATTTCGTGTTCACGGAAGAGTTCAAGTCGCTGCTGCAGAGCTTCCGCCGCAGCGACGGCGAAAGGATGCGGCTGTGAACGCTCGTCGCGTCGTCATCACCGGCGTCGGCCCGGTCACGCCGATCGGGGTCGGCGCGGGCGATTTCTGGAATGCGCTGCTCGAGGGTCGCAGCGGGGTGCGCCGCATCCAGAGCTTCGACCCGGGCCGCTTCGATTCGCAGATCGGCGCCGAGATCGAGAACCTGGCCATCACCGACGCCGTCCCCAAGGGCTATCGCAAGGCCGGCAAGATCATGGCTCGCGACATCGTCCTGGCCGTCGTCGCGGCGCACTCGGCCGTTCGCGACGCGGGGCTGGTGACGCGCTGCATCGTCGATCGCGGCGAGGCGGCGAGCGTCAACGTCGACAGCACGCGCTTCGGCGCGAACATCGGCGCCGGGCTGATCTGCGCCGACCTGCCCGAACTGGCCGAAGCCCTGTCCACCGCGGTTGACGGCGGCGGCTTCAGCCTGGCCCGCTGGGGCGAAGTGGGCATGAACAACCTCACCCCGCTCTGGCTGCTCAAGTTCCTGCCCAACATGCTCGCCTGCCACGTCACGATCGTGCACGACGCGCAAGGCCCGAGCAACACCATCACCTGCAGCGAGGCCAGCAGTCACCTGGCGATCGGCGAGGCGTATCGAACCCTGGCGCGCGGCGTCGCGGATGTCTGCATCTGCGGCGGCGCGGAGAGCAAGGGCAACCCGATGGCGCTGCTGCGGCAGTCGCTCGGCGGGCGGCTCAGCCGCCGCAACGACGCGCCAGCCGCAGCCTGCCGGCCCTTCGCCGCCGATCGCGACGGTACGGTCGTTTCCGAAGGCGGCGGGCTGGTCATCCTGGAGAACCTGGAGCACGCCCGGCAGCGCGGCGCGCGGATTTATGCGGAGTTGGTCGGCTTCGGCGCGAGTAACGACGCGTTTCAACCCTCTCAGCCCAGCAAACCGCACCCCGAGGGCCGCGGCGCGGCGCTGGCGATCCGCAAGGCGCTCAAGGACGCCGCGATTACGCCGGAGCAAGTCTCCGCGGTGTCCACGTTCGCGTGCGGGCTGATCGATCACGACCGCAGCGAGGCGGCCGCGCTGCGGGCCGTTTTCGGCCCGCGGCTGAGCGAAACGCCGATCATCAACGCCAAGGCCGGCCTTGGCAACAACGGCGCCGGCAGCGGCGCGATCGACTTCATCGCCGCCGTGCTCTCGATGCACAACGGCACGATTCCGCCGGCGTTTAACAGCGGCGGCGGCGACCCGGCCTTCGGCTTGAAGCTGAGTGCGAGCGGCCCGGTCGATGCGCGAATCGACGCCGCGGTGTCGCTGGGATACGCGCTGGGCGGCGGCCAGAACGCCGCACTGGTCATTCGGCGATACCGGGAGTAGCGCCGGTCTGCTGGAGCAACGCATGAATCGCCGCGTGGTCATCACCGGAATGGGCTGGATCACTCCGCTGGGTTTCGACATCGACGGGGTGTGGCAGCGCCTGCTGCGGTCGGAGAGCGGCGTCAGCGCCACCGAAATCTTCGACGCGCGCACGTTTCCGACGCGCTTCTCCGCCCAGGTGAAGAACTTCGATCTGCGCGCGTTCCTCGGGGAGCACTACGAAACGCACAAATCCGCCAGCCGCAACGTGGGCTTCGCGCTCGCCGCGGCCGAACTGGCGTGGAAGAGCGCCGGGCTCGGCGGCTCGACCGGCGTCAGCCCGGAACAGGTCGGCGTCTATCTCGGCGGCGGCGAAGGGCCGATCGATTTCGAGAACTTCGTGGCGGCGGCCGTCGCCGGCTGGAACGGGGCGGAACGCCGGCTCGATGCGGTTCGCTGGGCGCAGGTGGCCTACGAGCGGCTCAGCGCCGTGACGGAGTTCGAGCAAGATCCGAACTGCGCGGCCGGACACATCGCCTGTCGCTTCAACGCCCAGGGGCCGAACTTCAACACGCTGACGGCTTGCGCCGCCAGCACGCAGGCGATGGGCGAGGCCGCCGGCATGATCCGCCGGGGCGACGCCGACATCATGATCAGCGGCGGCGCGCACAGCATGATTCACCCGCTGGGCGTCACCGGCTTCAACCGACTGACGGCGCTGAGCACGCGCAACGACTCGTGCACGACCGCCTCGCGCCCGTTCGACCGTACCCGCGACGGTTTCGTACTGGGCGAAGGCTCGGGCATCCTGATTCTCGAAGAATACGAGAACGCCCGGCGGCGCGGCGCGCCGCTGCTGGCCGAGATCGTCGGATTCGGCTCGACGGCGGACGCCTTCCGCGTGACCGACATTCACGAAGAGGGCCGCGGCGCGATCGCAGCGATGCGCTCGGCGCTCGACGCCGCCGGCCTGCAACCGCGCGACATCCACTACATCTCCGCCCACGGCACGGGCACGGAGGAGAACGACAAGCTCGAGACGCTAGCGATTCGCAGCGTCTTCGGGGAGCACGCTCGGCAGACGCCGATCAGCAGCATCAAGAGCATGATGGGCCACCTGGTCGCTGCCGCCGGCGCGGTCGAGTTGATTACGTGCGTGCTCGCCATCCGCGACGGCGTGCTGCCGCCGACCAGCAATTACCGCGAGCCGGACCCCAATTGCGACCTCGACTACGTCCCCAACGAGCCGCGCCGCACCAAGGTGGTCAACGCGCTGTCCAACAGCTTCGGCTTCGGCGGGCAGAATGACACGCTGATTGTGCGGGCGGTGGATGGCGCGGCGCGCAGCGCCTGACGCTGACTTGGACGCGCTCAGAGACCGACCGCCGCGCGTTGCTCACCCCGGATCACCCCCCCATGCTGCTTCGGCAGATAGCAGGGCCTGGTGGCGTGCACTCGCGGCACTCCGCGTAAGCACGCCGCGGGCGGTCCGCAAAGGCTGGAAGCCGATCTGACCCACGCCTCGCGCCCGGCATGCCCACGCCCAGCACGGCGAGTGCACGCCCCCCCGCCCAACACCAGCCTCACACCCCCCGAACCACCCCCCTACACCCAAACCACGCCGCGGAGCGGCACACCGACGCTATCGCTCAGTCGCACAAAGGGTCGGTCGCAGGAAAAAAACCTTGATCCGGGAGATCGGGCGCTTTGGACCTGGATTGCGAGATACCGGATGACAGCGCGGCGTGCGCTGTCGGCAGCGCGGCAGGCGGCTGCTGATATCCGGTTCGCATAGCACGATTGGAGAGTCTGATGAGAGTCGCAGGATTGATCCTGGGCGGGTTGACCGCGGCGGTCGCGTTCTCGCAAACGCCGTTGGGAACGCAGTTTACATATCAGGGCGTTCTTCGCCAGAACGGCGCCCCCGTGTCCGGGGCGGTCGAGTTCCAGGTTTCGCTCTGGGACGCGGCGACGGGCGGCAATCAGGTCGGCGGGCCGCAGATCGCGACCGCCACGAGCAACGCCGACGGTAGTTTCACCATCCCGATCGACTTTGGCGCCGCGGCATTCAACGGCAGCGCCCGCTGGCTTGAGATCGCGACGCGCAGCGACAGCGGGGCTCCGTTCGAGACCCTGTCGCCGCGGCAGGCCATGACCGCCGCACCTTACGCGCTGCAGACGCGCGGCATGTTTGCCGATAGCCAGCTTCGCGTGGGCGTCGGCCTTTCCAACCCGAGCCAGCGGCTGGACGTGCTGGGCAACGGCCTGTTCCGCGGCACGGACGGCTTCGACGGCGCCGGCGACCGCGCCCGCGTCATCCTCGGCGATCCCAATCACTCCATCTCCAGCGGCTGGGGCTTTGGTCTCACGCTGAGCACGGCTGGTGCGCAGGACGGGTTGACCCTGCGGGAGAACAGCGGCAACGTCGGGATCAGAAACACCGATCCGATCTCGCCCCTCAGCTTCGCGTCGGTCGACGGCCCGAAGATTTCGATATGGGGCGCGGATCCCAACAACCACTATGGCCTTTCGATGGCGCCATACGTGCTGCGGCTGCACGCCAACAACGACGGAAGCGTGGCGTTTGGCAATCGCGCCGGCGACGCGTTTATCGAGTCGATGCGCGTCGCTCCCAGCGGCAACGTCGGCATCGGCGTGTCGGATCCGACGCAGCGGCTCGACGTTGCGGGGCCCGGGCTCTTTCGCTGGATGAACGACCGCGGCACGCTGTTCCTTGGTGACCCGGCCCACTCGGTTTCGAGCATCTTCGCCACCGGCATTTCGCTGAGTACGTTCGGTGCGCCGGACGCGCTTATCGTCCGCGAAGTCAGCGGCAACGTCGGCATCGGCACGCTCAACCCGACCGCCAAGCTCGATGTCGCGGGCGGGATGAAGGTGCAGAGCGTGATCGTGACGGGCGGGGCGGACGTGGCCGAGCCGTTCAACGTAAACAGCGACGCAGCGACGGAGCGACGCAGCGACGAGGGGAAGCCTGAGATTCAGGCCGGCATGGTCGTCGTGATCGATTCGAAGCGCGTCGGCGAGCTGCGGGTTTGCGACAAGGCTTATGACAACACCGTCGCCGGGATCATCAGCGGCGCGAATGGCGTGAATCCGGGCATGGTGCTGAGCCAGACCGGCTCCGTCGCGGACGGCAAGCACCCGGTCGCGCTGACGGGTCGCGTGTGGGCTCTGTGCGACGCGGACGTGGGTGGGCCGATCCAAGCCGGCGATCTGCTGACGACCTCCGCTACGGCGGGCCACGCGATGCGCGTCGGCGATCGCGAGCGGGCGGCGGGCGCGGTGATCGGCAAGGCGATGTCGTCGCTCGAGTCGGGTCGCGGCCACGTTCTGGTCCTGGTCTCGCTGCAGTAGTCGTGACTTCTCAACGGAAACAGCGAAAGGAGATGTCATGAAAATGCGATTCAAGAGCATCGCGGCGTGCGGGGCGCTGCTGCCGGCCGTGGCGCTGGCGCAGCCCTTCCAGGTGAACGGCTCGGTGCGCATGCCGAGTCTGGAGATCAGCGGCGGTTCGGCGCCCCATGAGACGACGATCGTGCTCTGGGGCGCGGCGAATACGTCGGTCGAGGTGCCTGCAGGCGCCTATTCGTTGCTGGCCTTCGCGAGTACCGAGGTCGGGCTGATCCGTACCGATGGCACCGCCTACACCACGGGCATGAACTCGCCCGCTGGAACCTGGACCTCGATCTCCGGCGGCGGTGGAGAGCACTTGCTGGCGCTCAATGCCGCGGGTGGCTACGCCGGATGGGGCGGGAACTTCTGGGGACAACAAAATCTGCCTGCGGGCACCTACACGCAGGTCGCCGCCGGCTTGGAGCACTCGCTGGCCATTCGCTCAGACGGCACTCTGGTTGCGTTGGGCCGAAACGACCGTGGCCAATGCAACGCGCCAAGCGGGACGTTTACGCGAATCGCGGGCGGCTGGCGGCATTCACTGGCGATCCGCACCGACGGCACGCTGGCGGCCTGGGGTCACAACAATGAGGGGCAGATCAACGTGCCGAGCGGTCAGTTCATTGCGATCGCGGCCGGCGACAACCACAGCATCGCGATCCGCGCGGATGGAACGCTGGTCGGGTGGGGCGCCAACAACGACGGGCAACTCAACGTGCCCGCGGGGCAGTTTGTCGCGATCGCGGCCGGCCGCTCTCACACCGTGGCGCTTCGCGCCGACGGCAGCGTGGCCGCCTGGGGCGCCAACAACCTGGGCCAGGCCAGTGCACCGGCCGGTGTCTTCACGTCGATCGCAGCGGCGCGCGACGCCTCGGCCGCGCTGCGCCCGGCCGGCGAACGGGCGCTAACGCTGGTGAACAACGCGGCTTACAAGCCGGGGTCAGACCGCTGGACGATCTACTCCGATCGGCGGCTGAAGACGGACATCCAGCCGCTCAAGCATGCGCTCGACGCACTGCTGCGGCTGCGCGGCGTGACATTCAATTGGCGCGATCCGGCGTCGCAGGGCGGCAGCGCCGGCCTGCAACTGGGGCTGATTGCGGATGAGGTCGAGCAGGTTTTTCCGCAATGGGTCGGGCGCGACGCGAGCGGATTGCGCACTTTGACAGTGACGGGCTTCGAGGCCCTGACCGTTGAGGCGCTGCGCGAGCTGCGCGCGACCCAGAAGCAGGCCCTGACGGAGCGGGAATCGAAGATCGCGGCGCTGCGGGCGCGACTGAGCGCGCTGGCCGCGGGGAACGAAAGCGGAACGAACGGAGGTGGCCGGTGAAGCGCATTGCAACCTTGGCGTTGATCGCAAGTGTGAACGGAGCCGCTCAGGCCCAGTCGGTGGATGTGCGCCGGGATGGCCGCGTGCAGTCGCTCGAAATCACCGGAGGCTCGACGCCGGCCATCCTCACCGATCCCCGGGCCTGGGGATCGAATGGCGACGGGCAGTGCACGATTCCGAGCAATCTTCCTCGTAGCCAGGTCGTGTCGCTTGGCGCAGGTGAATTGCACACGATCGCCGTCTTGGCCGACGGCACGCTGCGCGGCTGGGGATCAAACCAGTGGGGGCAGACGAACTGCCCGGCCGGCACCTTCCAAAAGGCGCTGGGCGGCATCAATCACAGCGTCGGTCTGCGGACGAATGGCACGCTGGTCGGTTGGGGCCAGAACACGGACTTTGAGTTGAACAACGTCCCCTCGGGTGTCTTCACGGACATCAGCGTTGGTTGGCGCTTCGCGATCGCGCGGCGCTCCAACGGCACCTTGGCCGGTTGGGGGATCAACTGGCAAGGGCAGGCTGCGCCGCCGGCGGGAGCATTTACGTCGTTTGATTGCGGCGCTGAATTTGCGGTGGGCGTAAGGGCCGACGGGACCCTCGCCGCCTGGGGACGGGGCGACCAATTCAACCTCCTGTCGCCTCCGTCCGGAACCTTTACCAAGGTGGCAGCGGGATCCTACTTTGGGGTGGGCATCCGCACGGACGGAACGCTGGCGGCTTGGGGAGAAAACAGCGTCGGTCAGACGTCGGTTCCGCCGGGGCAGTATGTGGCTGTCGACTGCGGAAACGACCACGGCGTCGCGCTTCGCACCGACGGGGTGATCGTCTCGTGGGGCGATCCGTCCGCAGGGCTGATCACGAACACGCCGCAGTCTCCGGCCGCGTTCATCGCGGCCGGCTTTGGTCACTCGCTGGCGATCATCAACATTCCGACGCCCGTGCCCGGCCTGCTGCTCGCCAACAACTCGGCCTACAAACCGATCTCCGACCGTTGGACGATCTCGTCCGACCGGCGGCTGAAGACCAACATCCAGCCGCTGAGCGGCGCGCTCGACCGCCTGCTGGCGCTGCGCGGCGTGACGTTTCGCTGGCTCGATTCGAAGGCCGGCGGCGGCTACACGGGCGTCGAAATGGGCCTGATTGCTGACGAGGTCGAGCAGGTTTTCCCCGACTGGGTGGTGCGCGACGCGCGCGGCTATCGCACGCTGACGGTCAGCGGGTTTGAGGCGCTGACCGCCGAAGCGGTGCGCGAACTTCGCACGGAGCGGACTGTGCAGATCGATCGGCAGCGGGACGCGTTGCGGGCGCTGCGGGCCGACCTCGCGCGGCTCGGCGCGAGCGCGGGCAACTGACACGAAACCATCGACCGCGAAAGCGGACATTGAGGACTACGCCATGAACATGCATCGAATCATCGCCATCTGTGCTTCCGCCGCTTGTTCGGCGGGAGCGATGGGCCAAATCTTCGACGTCGCCGGCCCCAGCAAGTTGACCACGCTGACCATCACCGGCGGTGGGTCCAGCCAGGCTCCGATGGCGGCATTCGGCCAAGGCTCCGTGGTCACGGCCCTGCCGCAGGGCGACTACCGTGCGGTTGCGTGCGGGCCTGAACACGCCATCGCGCTGCGGACCGACGGCTCGATCGCGGGTTGGGGCCGAAACGACGTGGGGCAGTTGGCGAACATGCCCTTTGACCTGAACATGCAGGCGATCGCCGCCGGTTCGTTTCACAACCTCGCGATCCGGGCCGACGGCACGTTGGTCGGGTTCGGCGTTAACAGCTCCGGCGAAACCCAATGCCCCAGCGGGACGTTCCTGGCGATCGCCGCCGGCCACCAGTTCAGCCTCGGCATTCGCACCGACGGCACGCTGGCCGGCTGGGGCCTGAACTCGAGCGGGCAGCTCAACGTGCCCAGCGGGCAGTTTGTGGCCGTGGCTGCGGGCTTTAATCACGGCGTCGCGATTCGCACGGACGGCACGCTGGTGGCGTGGGGCAACAATGGGTCGGGTCAGACCAATGTGCCCAGCGGAACGTTTTCCGCCGTCAGCACGCAACTCAGCCACAACGTCGCGATTCGCTCCAACGGCACGCTGGCGGCCTGGGGTCAGAACGGGTTTGGTCAGGCCAACGCGCCCGGCGGCACCTACAGCTCGGTCGCGGCCGGGGCGTTTCATAGCGTCGCGGTGCGCGAAGACGGTGTGGTGGTGGGCTGGGGCAACTGCGCGGGTACCGGGGCCTGCGATGCGCCGGCGGGCCCGTTCGAGTCGGTCTGGGCCGGCACGAATTTCACCGTGGCGATGCGCCGCCCGACGGGCGGCGCGGCGGCCCTTCAGTTAACCCAGAATGCGGCCTACAAGCCGCGCTCTGACCGCTGGACGATCCACTCCGATCGCAGCCTGAAGACCAACATTCGGACCATCACCAGTGCGCTCGATCGGCTGCTGGCGCTGCGCGGCGTGACGTTTAACTGGAAGGATCCGGCTTCGCAGGGCAACCGCACCGCGACCGAGATCGGCTTCATCGCCGACGAGGTGGCGCGAGTGTTTCCCGGCTGGGTCGGCCGCGATGCGAAGGGCTTTCAGACGCTGAATGTCAGCGGATTTGAGGGCCTGACGGCGGAGGCGCTGCGGGAGCTGGTGCGCGAGCAGCAGGCCGAGTTGGCGGCGCTGGATCTTGAGCTCGCCGAGATCGAGGTGCTGCTCGCGAAGCTCGAAGCGGGCTCGCGCTCCTCGACCGCACCTCCGGCGACTTGCCGGGAGTAACGCGGGGGCAAGGCATTCTGCACCGCCGCCCCGGCCCCGCGCGCGTCGTCGACGCGGCTGAGCACCCCGATCTGGAGGGAAGGCAAGTGGCGACCGTCGCGGCGCACCCTGAAGAGCCGGAAGCTGGAATGTCCCAGCTGGACCGCCGACAATTCAGGAGTGCGCCGCGCGGCGCCGCCGGCGGGCGTGACGCCCGCCGCCCTCAAGCGTCAGGTCGGTGCGAAGGCGACAATTGCCCGGCGGGTGCGGTGCATGGAGCGAGAAACGGCTCAATCGGTTACCGCGCTGCTGTCGACGGCCGAGGAGCCGGATCGCGTCCGGCTGACGCAAGTGTTCCCGCTGATCTATGACGAGCTGCGGCGCGTCGCGCAGCGCTACATGAGCAGCGATCGGAAAGACCACACGTTGCAGGCCACGGCGCTGGTGAACGAGGCGTTCATGCGGATGCGTCAGGGGGACGTGAGCATCCGCGGGGAAGCCCACGCCCTGGCGCTGGCGGCAGTCGCGATGCGCTGCATCCTGGTCGATCATGCGCGACGCCGCGGTTCGCTCAAGCGCGGCGGGCGGAGCGCGCAGCGCTATTCGCTGAGCGACGTGGAGGCCGGCGAGGGCCGCGAGTTGGAGATTCTGGAGCTGGACGACCTGCTGCGGCGCTACGCGGAGCTGGACCCGCGCCGCGCGCGGGTGGTGGAGCTTCGATTTTTCGCGGGCATGACCAACGACGAGATTTCGGTCGCGCTAGGCGTGGCGCGCTCGACGGTGGTCGAGGATTGGGCGGTGGCGCGGGCGTGGATTCGAGCGCAGTTGAAATCCGTCGCGGCGGATGGGCGGAAGAATGACGGAGCGTGAACGTTACGAGCGGGCTGCGGCGATCTTTCTGGAACTCGGTCGCGCGCCGGCAGAGCAGCGGCCGGCGTTGCTCGAAGAGCGATGCGGGGGCGACTCCGCGTTGCGAGCGCAGGTCGAGTCGCTGCTGAGCGCCGGCGACGAAGAAAGCGTGTTTCAGACGCTGGCGCGCGACCTCGCAGGCGTGCAACAGCGAATGCGCAGCGAACTCGCGCATGCCGCCACGCGCACCTTTCGGGGCGGCGCGGGACGCGAGCAGCCCGCCGACTATCGCGACGAGCAGCCCGGCGACGAACTGGGTCGCTATCGGTTGATCGAACCGATCGGCGAAGGCGGTTTCGGGCGGGTCTGGGCCGCGGAGCAGAGCGAGCCGGTGCAGCGGCGCGTGGCGCTCAAAGTGATCAAGAGCGGCATGGACACGCGCGAGGTGGTGTCGCGTTTCGAGCAGGAGCGCCAGGCCCTGGCGGTCATGGATCACCCGAACATCGCCAAGGTGTTCGACGCCGGCATGACGCAGACCGGGCGGCCGTTCTTCGTCATGGAGCTGTGCCAGGGCGAGGCGATTTCGAGCTACTGCGACCGCCAGCGTCTGACGATCGACGAGCGGCTGGCGCTCTTCGCGCAGGTTTGCGTCGCGACGCAGCACGCGCATACGAAGGGCGTCATCCATCGCGACATCAAGCCAAGCAACGTGCTCGTCTCTACGCAGGACGGTCGGCCGCACGCCCGGATCATCGACTTCGGCATCGCCAAGGCGATCGATACGCGCGCGGCCGCGCAGCACCACTTCACCCAGCACCATCAACTGGTGGGTACGCCGGCCTACATGAGCCCGGAGCAGGCCGCGGGCAGCGCCGACATCGACACGCGCAGCGACGTCTATTCCCTGGGCGTGCTGCTTTATGAACTGCTCACCGGCAGCACGCCCTTCAGCACGCGCGAGCTGCTGAGCGGCGCCTATGCCGAAATGCAGCGCGTCATTCGCGAGGTCGAGCCGCCGTCGCCGAGCACGCGCCTGAGCCAGGCCCGCGAAACGCTCGCGAACATCGCTTCGTCGCGGCGCATCGAGCCGAAGCGACTGGGCTTCGTGGTTCGCGGCGAGCTGGACTGGATCGTGATGAAGGCGCTCGAGAAGGAGCGCGGTCGGAGGTACGACTCCGCCAGCGCCCTCGCCGAAGACGTGCGCCGCTATCTCGGCGGCGAGGCCATCGTCGCGGCGCCGCCCAGTCGGGCCTATCGAATCCAGAAATTCGTCGGGCGGCATCGCGGCCTGGTGTTCGCCGGCGGAGCAGTCCTCGGGGCGCTGCTGCTGGGGCTGATCGGCACGGCGTGGCAGGCGAATTTGGCGCGCGGCGAACGCGATCGCGCGATCGCGGCCGAGGCGGAGACCCGCCGGCGAGCCGATGAACTGCAAAAGGTCTCCGGGTTTCAGTCTCAGATGTTGTCGCAGGTCGATCCCGCGGCGGCCGGGCTGCGGCTGGCGGCCGACGTGCGCACCCGTTTCGCAGAGGCGCTGAGCAAGACGGCGCTGTCCGAGGAGGAGCGCAGCGCGCAGCTCGATGCATTCGCGGCCGCCTGGGGCCGCGTCAACGCCACCGACGCCGCGCTCGCGCTGATCCGGACGACGATTTTCGAGCCCGCGCTCGCCGCCATCGATCGACAGTTCACGGACCAGCCCATGCTCGACGCGAGGCTGCGCAGCGCGATCAGCGAACGGTATCTGGACCTGGGTCTGTTCGCCGAAGCCCAGGCCGTCAGTGCGCAGGTCGTGGCGACGCGGCGCCGACTGCTGGGCGCAGCGCACGCCGAGACCATCGCCGCCGAGCTGCACGACTGCAGGCTGCTGAGCGTCACGAACCGGAATGCGGAGGCGGAGGCGCTTCTGCGTCCTCTGCTTGATCGCCTGCGAGCCGACGGAGTCGACGAATCGCTCCGCTTGACCGCAATCAACCAACTGGGCGAGGCACTCTGGCGCCAGGCCCGCTACGCCGAGGGCGAACCGCTCTTTCGCGAGGCGGTCGCGGGTTGGCGACGGCTGCGCGGCGACGATGATCCCTCCACGTTGACCAGCATCAGCAATCTCGCGCTCGCCCTGCGCGGCCAGGGCAAGCTGGCCGAGGCGGAGTCGCTGGCGCGCGAGGCCGTCGAGCGCAACAAGCGCATCCGCGGCGGCGATCACCCCGACACGCTCGGTGCCGTCAACAACCTGGGCACGATTTACATCGATCAGGGACGGCACCAGGAGGCGGAGGATCAGTTTCGGCTGGCGGTCGAAGGCCGCCGGCGCGCACTCGGGGAGGTGCATCGGGCCACGCTGCTCTCGACCAACAACCTCGCAGCGACGCTCGAGCGCGCCGGCAAGCTGGCGGACGCCGAGGCGCTGCAGCGCGAGATGCTGGAGCGCACCCGGCGCGTGCTCGGGGCCGATCATCCGGACGCGCTGCTTGCGCTCAGCAGCCTCGCCACTACGCTGACGCGGACCGGAAATCTGGCGGAGGCCGAGACGCTCTGCCGCGAGTCGCTCGCGCGGCGCGAACGAGTGTATGGCGCGGTGCACGAATCCACGTTGATCGCCTGCGGCGTGATGGCCAATCTCCACGGCCGCCAGGGACGGCCGGCGGACGCCGAACCCTACTTCCGCCGCATGCTCGACATCGGGGCGCGTGTCTGGGGCGATGACCACCCCGAGCGCATCCGAACGCTCATCAGCATGGGCCGGGTAGCGGCCGAGCTCGAACGGCTGGATGAGAGCGAGGGCTATCTCCGCGACGCGCTCGAGCGCAGCCGCCGCACGCTCGGCCCGGTGCATCCGCGCACGATCGAAAGCGTGCATAGCCTGGGTGCGACGCTGATCAGCGCCGGCAAGATGCGTGCGGCGGTCGAGACGTTGAGCGCGGCCGAGGCCGACTTCCGCAAGGCGGCGACGCCGGCGGACACGACGTATCTGCGCACTCTGCTGCGGAGGCTCGGCACGGCGCGCGTCAGCCTGGGCGCCTATGCCGCGGGCGAATCCAACCTGCGCGAGGCGTACGATCTGTGCGTCGCCGCCGGTGGACCGGGCGACGCGGGGGCGCAAGCATGCGTCAAGGCGCTGCTTGAGTGTTACGACGCCTGGCACGCCGCCGAGCCGCAGCGCGGCTACGACGCCGAAGCTGAGGCATGGCGGGCGAAGGCGACAACGACGCAGGCCGCCATCGAGCCGACAAGCCGGCCGAACCGATGATCGGCGGTCCCGTTGGGGCGCGCCTTCCACAGATCGACCGCCCGCCGGCGGGCATGGTTATTCTGAGCGCTTGCCTCTTGCACTCCCGTGTGTTCGCCGCGCCTGCCGGTGGCGAGCGCGGGTCAGTAGGCGCAGCGCGCTCCTCGCCGGGGCGCGGGCGCCGACCCGCGACGCGGACACCAGTCCTCGGCGCGAGCGCCGACCCGCGACGCGAGCGCCACCCCCCGACGGGAACACCGACCCGCGGCGCGAGCGCCGACCCGCGGCGCGGACACCAGTCCTCGGTGCGAGCGCCGACAGGCGACGCGGGTGCCGCTGGGTGGGGCGAAATCCCGCGCCGTGCCGGCCGGACGCGGACGTCGGTCATACGCGTGCATGAAGCTATTCCGCCTGTTCGTGTCGAACCGGTTCGTGAGCTCCCCGACCCGGCGGAGCACCCGCTCGGAAAGTCCGCCCTCGGCGTTTGCCGTGGAGCCGCCACGCGATGCGGCGGATCAGATACTGCTTGTGGCGGCTTCGCACAGTCTCGCCGAACACCTCGGCGTACCGCTGCTGGAGCTGCCCGACCGTCATTTGCTCGAGCGCCGCGAGTTCCTTGGCGAGGTTCAGTTTCATGCATCGTCTCCGTCGGCTCGAATGGGTGGGATTGGCTTGCAGCCCGTCAACCCGTGGTCAGCGTCAGACCCACTGAGCCTCGTTTTGCGAGAAAGCTCAAGGCGGTTTTCGTCGACGGGCGGAGATTTCTGAGCATCGCTGATCGCGGTCAATTTAGCCTGCCGGCGCCAGCGAATGACGCCACGGGCGAGAAGCGATGCGACTTGTCGGCGGCGTTCGGATGGATCGAGTGGCGCTTCCGTGCGCGACGGCATGGGCAGACTCCTGGAGCGGCCCGCGCGTCACGCATAACGCGCGGGTCGCGGCCGTCTGCCCGTTATGTACGCCGTCCGGCGAGACCGTGACCGCATGCTTCCATAGAGTCATCGGTCATCACCGCCAGCTTGTCACATGGAGACACGGACATTGGCACTTGCAGAGAAAGGCGCTTGGCGTCATGCGGACGGTCTATGTCGGAAGCTGACCTCGCATCCACTCCGCGACGCTGGCAATCACTCTGGGGTCATCCGTGCACACTAGGTGGGCAAGTGTTGGGCTGCTGTCAGCATCGCCAAAACCGATGGGCGGATGCACAAAGCTGCATGAATCCCCCAGTAGGCAGCTATCCACTGCGACCTGATACCTAAGGGACACAAGAGCGAGATCCACTCCGAACGGTAGCATGATTACGAACGAGATCAGCTTCAGCGGCAATAGCACAAGCCCCATCATCGCACATAGCGCATACGGACCGTACCCGACAACGAGCGCGAGCGCTGGTAGCGATGTAAGCGCGAGCAGGAAAAGGCCTGCGGGGCTTGGACCTTCCAGTAACAAGAAGAGCCAGAAGCCGATTATAGCAGGAGGACCGACGAGGAGCACCGGGATAGCCAACCACTGACGATCACATACCCACGATGCCGCATTCCTCGTCGATTGCCCGATTCTTGCTGCTGACTCAACTAAGAGCGCAATCCTGTCCCAAAGAAAGTCAAAGGCCCAGTTGGCAAGGGCCACTGCGGAGAGAACGACTGTCGCCTCATCGGATGCGTTCCTGACAGCGATTACTCTAAGCTCAGGAAGCGGCTGAAGCTGATCCCAGCGGGTGGGGCGAATGTGACGCTCAATTTCATTGCACACCAGGCGCAGCACTCGGTAGCCTAAGATGCAGACTACAGCCGTGCAGAATACAGCGGCCGCCATCAAGGCCGCCCCTTTAGTGTTCTGCGCTTGGATGGTCCGTTGTCGTGAGTTCCAATCCGCCAGCCCCGACGCCCGGTGCGCCGGCATGTCGAGCGCGCCGAACAAGTGCGCAAACAGGCCAAGACTCAGAACGATTACCGCGATGCTCCCGGCTCGCGTCATGAGACGGCGCCGCTCGGAATCGCCAACCTCCTTGATGTGCAAGAATGGAGTTGCCAAACAGACGACGCCCGTCGGGCGATGTTCGTCCTTCACGTTTTGCGCAGCGATCATCGCCACGTTACCGCCGTGACTATGACCGATGACAAAGCGGGGGCGCTTCAGGCCCTTCTCGCCTCCGTGCTGCGTAAGCGCATCCGCCAGGCGCCGTGCCGCCGCCCGTCGTGAGAAGTGCTGATTCCAGCCGCTCCACTCGGGCGCGCTGAATTCGACCGGCACACCGAGATGCTCCATGAGTTCGCAGCGTAGCTTGGAGCCCGGCCTGACCCACTCGGTTTGTCGCGCCCACGTTCCGTGAACCAGCGTAACATGCACCAGGTCTGCGGACGGACACTCGCGTTGAAGTCTCTGGCGTATCTCGCATTCGCGCTGGGGCTGCGGGATCAGCCGAAGTGCGTTACGGCGAGCGCGAGCCAGCGCCGCATCGGCGAGCCACAGCCCGCAAAGACCGAACATCGCCGCTCCGAGATAGATTGCGCGAAGGCCCGGCCAGAGATCGGCCGCGGCAAGCAGTTGCTCCCGTGGCGGGCGTCGATCGGGGTAGAATGCGAGTATCTCTGCAGGGCGCAGGTTGATATTTTGTGCACTCGACAAGGCAACCGCTTCGTAGAAGTAGCCCTCCGGCTTTGCATGACTTACTAGCCCGTCAGCTACGAAATCGGTGACCACTTCCAACTGTAGCCACGATTCGGGGGCAGGAACCTCGGAGCCAGCGTGCCCGGAGGGGATTGGAGCAGGTTCGCTCGAAGCGGCGCTTCCCCACAATCGTGCCACTAACTGTGCCGCGGCCACTTTGTCTGCGGCGCAGGCTTCCATCTCATCGAGAGTGATCGGCTCCGAAGCCGGCGGAATTGCCATGCCCCGGCGCGAATCCGGCATTACTAGCCGCGCAGCGCCAGGGGGATCGGACCTGCAGACACGCGCCCTAAACTCGGCGTAGGACAGCGCTAGGTACAAGGGTGTGTAACAGTCCTGAAGGCCGTTCGTCGCTGGCGGGGCGCTTCCGGCAGTTGTGTCGGGAACTACTAGGGGGACGAGAACCAACGGCGTGAGCAACTTATATCGCGATATGTTGAGCGCACTGTACTCCGAGGCGCCGTGATGATTATGCCGCAAGACGTCGATCTCATCCTTACTCCGCATCCGAACACGGTTGACGCCGATCGCTGCCGACCACTGTGCCTTGGCTCGAGTGATTCTAATGTACGCCCCGTCCTTCAACGTGCTCGGAGCGGCGTGCGCGACTCCGTCCCGTCGCTCAAAGCCTAGCTGCGCTGCCTCCATCTCCACCGGCCTCAGCGCACGGGCACGTTCCGCCGCGATCAGCGCGAGCCCAACAACGATCAGAGCGAGACCGCTAGTCAGCAGGACGGAAAACACCGAGGGTATCGGGATGTGGCGCACCCATCGCCGAATAGCGGCGGCGACCATGCGGAATTCTCCGAGCGAGTTGATCCTTCAACAGTCCGTCAGTGGGCGCACCTGACTCGGCACAAAGATAACCCGCGGTCACGCCTTTCGCTGCCGCGCGCCGGGCTAACCGCGCGCGACATAACCCGAGGCGGTTTTGTTCGATGAGCCGGACCGGGTTATGCGGCGCGCGACAGTCTCTCGCCCGGCTGGTTATGGACCGCGTTAACCCGCGGGTCGGAACCAGCGAGAGACTCAGAGACTTTCGCGCGCGGAGCCCAGGCGGTCCGCGGCAAGGGCCGACCCATGAGCGCGCGGCGACCGCCGGCAGAGACTCTGCATGGCACCAGCCTGTCGCTAAACCCCTGGGGAAACTGGCGATAGAAACGAAAACACCGGCCGGTCTCTCGGGCGGCGTTTCGCGTTAACCGTGCGGTCGGCCGATTTCGAACCGGCCGGTCAACTAGAGGGAAACGCACTCTCCTCGAAAAAAAGTCTCGCGCGGCCGGAGAGACTTTTTCGATTCCGTTTCGCTTGTCCGAACCGAACCCCTAAGGTTCGGCCCGCCTTAGCGAAACGAACCATGAAGGTTCGGCTCGGAGGAGGGAACCCGACATCGAAATCGGTCGGGCGGGGTGATGAGGCGCGCGCCAGACGGTCGAAAGCGCGGCACCGGGGCCGACCGTCGGTTGCCGGGTCGGGAGAGCGGGTCCAAAATGTCGGAGGCTGTTCATTGCTGCACGTAATGCGATCATGCTTCGAGGTTCAAAGGCCATGTTCCGCTGGCTCTACGTCCTGCTGCACCTCCTTCACGAGGTCGCGTCTGCTCGACGCGACGCGCGTATCCGGTTTCTTAAGGCCCAGGTCGAAATCCTCCGTCGCAAGCTCGGCGGCGATCGCGTCATTCCAAGCCCCGACGACCGGCTGCGGCTGCTGGCGATCGGCGCCGAGTTGAACCACGACGTTGCCGACGTGATCGGGATCGTCACGCCGCGGACGTATTCTCGCTGGGTCGTCGATCAGCGCGAAGGGCGCAAGCCGAAGCCCGTCGGTCGCCCGAAGATCGCGCGGAACCTTTGCGAACTGGTCAAGCGCCTTGCCAAGGAGAACGCGGGCTGGGGCTATCGTCGCATCATCGGTGAGCTGCGGAAGTTGCGGTTGCGAATCGGCAGATCGTCCGTTCGCCGCATCCTGAAAGAGGCGGGCATGACGCCGTCGCCCTATCGCCGCGGGCGGGCCGAGGAGACGGTGTGGCGGAAGTTCATTCGGCTGCACTTGAACACGCTCGTCGCCTGCGATTTCTTCACGAAGAGCGTGATCACGCCACTCGGCGTCCGGTTGGCCTACTGCCTCGTGTTCATCCACGTCGGGACGCGAAAGGTCTTCCTGAGCCCGCCGACCTGCGAGCCGAACGATCGATGGGTCCAGCAGCAGGGCCGCAACCTGCTCATGTGGCTGGAGGAGAACAAGTTAGGGGCGAAGTTCCTCCTGCGCGATCGCGACAGCAAGTTCTCTTTCGCGTTCGATCGGCTGCTCTTCGGCGCCGGAGTCCGGCGCGTGCGAATCCCGCTGCTGGCGCCGGATGCGAACGCCTTTGCCGAGTCGTGGATCGGTTCCTTCAAGCGCGAGTGTCTGGATCACTTCGCCTGCTTCAGCCTCGGGCACCTCGACCACATCGGGCAGGAGTACGTGCGGTTCTTCAATCGGCACCGGCCGCACCAGGGGCTCGGAAATCGCACGATCCCCGAAGCCGCCGCAGGCCCCCCGATCGATCCTTCAGCCACAACCTGGCCTGAGATCCACCGCATTCGATGTGACCAATTCCTCGGGGGGTTGCTTCGGCACTATTCCGGCGAAGCGGCCTGAGCGTAATTCGCGTACCGACGTATGCCGCGCTCATTGCCCCGGGATACAAGCGGAGAGCCATCAAGAGGAGAATCAGTCTCCCGGCTGAACAATCCGAGCTTGTTGGTCTCCGAAGTTGCCGCGACGGCGGAGAAGCGAGCGGGCCAGTCCAAGAAACGCTGCAGCCCAAGCGGCCAGCGCGATCCAGAGGAAGCACTGCGCGATGGTCGCGAGTAGCGGCAGGTTCAGCGCCTCGTTCAGACGCAGTGTGCAGGTTGTGTACATGCCCAGTGGGAACACAGCGCCCCAATACAGCGGGTCGTACTTCAGCGGAAACAAGCAGTACACGTGGCGCCATACGCCGAGGATTACGAGCATCGGTATCCACCAGGTCGCCGTCGCCCAGAACGCGACCGTCAGCCCCTTCACGAAGGGCAGCATTTCCAGCAACACTGGTGAACGCTGAGCATTTGCGATCAACATCGTGCCGGCCAGGGTCGAAATCGCGACGGCCCCCATGTTGATCCAATATGGTGGGGCGAGGTCCGAAGGACTAAGCGGGAAGAATGTATAACGGTAGAAGATCAGCGCGATGATCCAGACGTACAGCATTCCACCGCCCAGCCACATCGCGAGGCAGAGGAACAGCAGCGGCTGCTGTCGCTCCAGCGCGACGCCAGCGGAGAGTTGCGCGCCGAGTACCGCTACGGATTGCGCTGCGACGACCGCCAAGAGCCAGCCGCCGTTGATCCCTTCGGCTAGCGTAGGCTTCATGGCTTTGACGGTCAGGATCGTGATGATCGTGTAAGTAAGCCCGGCCCAGAGCGCGAAGCCGAACAGCCACAGGGCCCACGCAATCGTCCATGCATCCGCAATCAGGAACATCTGACTGCCCAGCACGCACGTGGCCGCAACGGACGTGAAGAAGCCAACGCAGCGGCCGTGGTGCATGAAGTCCGCAGCGACGCGGTCTGAGTGCCGCGCGATTCGCAGTAACGTCAGCGCCAAAAGCACGACGTAAAACACGATGTTCGCGAAAAGCAGCGCCATCGCGACGATGCGAATGCCCAGGGCGTGTGCCGCGATTGAGACGATACCCGTCGCCATCACCATGCCGAAGTACGCTGGGTGCATCCCGGCCAAGCCCGTGGAAGGCGATTGCGGCGTATGCCCGCGGCCGAGTGTACTGGCGGAGCCTTGCCCCTTCGCCTCGCTCGTCACCGCCGCTCCCGTTCCATGCGATAGAGGTAGCGGAGCAGGCCGAGGTTCAGGGACAGGCAGAACAGGCTTGCGATCGCGGCGGGCCAGATGACCGTCTCATCGCCGCCCAGCCAGGCGTTCATCGTCGCCGTCAGCAGCCACAGTTGCAGGATGACGAGGATGACGACGAACGAGAGCATGCCATACACGATGGTCATCCGCTGCTCGCGCGTGAACGGGCGCTTGACCGGTTGCATGCTCACACCGTTCTCCTCTCGATACCCGTTGCGTAGACATCATTTCCGCGAATTTCGAGCAGGATGCGCGGCAAAGGCCGCGGTGGCGGGCCGGCGAGTACGGTACCCGTCGCCAGATCGAAAAACCCCTCGTGACAGGGGCAATGAAGCACCCCGGCCTCGACATCGGGAATCACCGCGCATGCGAGGTGTGTGCATGACTGGCTATACGCAACCAACCCCGCGCCGCGACCATCGCCCTGGCTAAGGCGAATCAGCAGGCAGTGATCGCCGTCGCGCGGATAGGCAAACACCCGCACCTGCCCGACCGCCAGTTCGCTGAGCGCGGCGATGCGCTTGATCTCCGGCTTGCCGGCGCGACGGCGGAACCAGTTCTGGCCGATGATCCAGCATTGGCCGACCACGAAGGCAAAGCTCGTCAGGACCATGAACTTCGTGAAGTCGCGCCGCGCGACATAGTGGTCCTGAGGCCAGTCGATCGGGAAATCCTGGCGCCATTGCGGTTGGACATCCAGCGGCCGGCCGTCGGGCGGGATCGTCACCTGTTCCGGGTCGCGAGTGCTCAAGTAAATGTTCGCAGGTGCGGTGCCGGTCAGCCCTTCTCTGCCCGGCGTGTCGATCCGGATATCGACGAAACGCGGAGGCTCTTCCGGCAGGTTGTGCCCGGTGCTGGAATATCGACGCTGGGTATCGGCCATGATTCACACCTCCACTTCGGCAAACGGGTCCGGCAGCGCCGCCCGGAGTGCGGTCGCAGCTCCGCTTCCCACCACGGTCAATTTCATGTTCCGGGG
Organism: uncultured Planctomycetales bacterium; assembly: GCA_964631045.1. Classification (GTDB taxonomy): domain Bacteria; phylum Planctomycetota; class Phycisphaerae; order UBA1845; family Fen-1342; genus CAZVWB01. The sequence continues at coordinate 9,244 of CAZVWB010000019.1, read as the reverse complement.
CCGGGCTTCCTCCTCCATCGCCGCCGTCACATCGACGTACGGCCGCTTTGCCGCGTGTTTGGGAAGCATCGTGAATACGCGCGTCGTGATCGTCTGGTCGCCAAACCGAAACACGTTCGCGGGGGTGGATTGCGGGCGCATTTGCTCGATCTGTTCGCGCGTGCCGAAAAACAGCGCCTGGCTGGGGCAGACCGTCGCGCACATCGGCTTCTTGCCCACGCTGGTGCGGTCGTAGCACATGTCGCACTTCATCATGAGCTGGCGGTCCTCGTACACCTCCGGCACGCCGAAGGGGCACGCCATCACGCAGTTGCCGCAGGCGATGCAGCGCGGCTTGCGGGCCGACTGCACCACGCCGTCGGCGGTGCGCTTGATCGCATCGGCCGGGCACACCTCAGCGCACGTCGGCTGCTCACAGTGCATGCAGATGACGGGCACGGTCTGCACGGAGTTGGCGCGATCGATGTACTCGAGATGGATCATCGACTCGCCGCGATGGGTATCGCACTCGCTGCACGCCTGCAGACACGCCTGGCAGCCGATGCAGCGGCTGGGGTCGATGAAAAAGTGCAGCTCCGACGGCTTCATGGCGTGTCTCGCAGCGACGGTCGGTCGTCGCGTGGCCGGTCCGGCCCGGCGGTGCGCCCGCGCCCCGTACCGCCCTGCGGCGTGCGGATCGACAAGTGCGTGGTGTCCGGCGAAATTGGCAGGCCGTAAGGCAGCGCTGGTAACATGCGGGCATGACTTCCTGTGCGATCACATTGCATCTTCGAATTCGAGTGAAGGCAACCAGCCGTGCAGAGCTGTTGACGTTCCTGCGCGAGGCAAAGCCGTTTTACGAACAGCCCGGCGGCATCAGGATGCGACTGCTCCAAGAAAGAAACGACTGCAACCTCTTCCTCGAAGTCTTCGAATATGAATCCGTGGCTGCGTATGAGGCCGATGAACGGCGCGTCCGCGATGATCCGCAAATGAAAACCTATCTGGAGCGCTGGCGCAGCTTCTTGGACGGCCCGCCTATCGTAGAAATCTACGCCGAGCAGCCGGCGCACTATACAGCCGGGGAGCCGTGAGCCAGCCGTTCTAGCTGGAAGTTCGTTCATTGCTGCGGCTCCAGCACGCCCGCGTACGCTGGCGGCGCGTCCGCTTTGCGCACGCGACAGCCGCAAACCTTGTACTGCGGGATCTTGCTGATCGGGTCTTGTGCCGCAACCGTGAGCTGGTTGATCGACTTTCGCCCCGGCCAATGGTAGGGCACGAAGATCGTATCCGGGCGGATCGTGGTCACCACCATGGCGCGCAACGTGATCGAGCCGCGGCGCGTTTCGGCCGTCGTCCAATCCTGGTCCCTGATGCCGAGTTTCTCCGCCAGGCGCGGGTGCAACTCGATGCGCGGCTCGGGGTACTGCTTCACCAGCGGGCCAATACGGCGGGTTTGCGTGCCGGAAAGGAAGTGGCTGACGACGCGGCCGGTGGTGAGGAAGATCGGGTATTCGTCGGAAACGTCATCGACCGCGGGGCGATACTCGGCGACGTTGAAGCGCGCCTTGCCGTCCTGAAAATAGAACGGCCCCGCGCCCCTGGCGACTGGGTTGTAGCTGCCCGGCTCGAAGAGGCGCGGCGTGCCGGGATGATCCGGCGTCGGCTCACCCGTCTTGTAGTCGTGCGACGGGCATGGCCAGAAGACGCCCATTTGCCGTTCGACCTTCTCATACGTGATGCCGGAGTAGTCGGCGATGCCGCCCTTTGAGGCCATCCGCAGCTCCTCCCAGATCTCGCGCGGCGAGTTGAACGTGAACCCGTGCGGCCGGTTCAGCGATTTCGCGATGTCCTGAATGATGCGCCAGTCCTGCCGCGCATCGCCGGGGCAATCGACCGCTCTATTGATCTTTATGACGCGGCCCTCGATTTGCGTCACCGTGCCCTCGTCCTCCTCGTGCAGAGACCCCGGCAGCACAATGTCGGCGTGCCGCGCGGTGTCGTTCAGGAAGAAATCGATGGCGACGTAAAAGTCGAGTTTTTCCAGTGCCCGGCGGACGAACGAGTTGTCCGGCAGCGACACGATCGGGTTGAAGCAGATGCTGAGTAATCCCTTGATCTCGCCCGCGTCGATCTTGCGGAACAGCTCGTAGGCGTCGACGCCCGGGCCCGGCATGTCCTTTTCATCGATGCCCCAGACGTCGGCGATGTACTTGCGATGCTCTGGGTTGCTGATGTCGCGCGCCCCGGGAAGCTGATCACACTTCTGGCCGTGCTCGCGGCCGCCCTGGCCGTTGGCCTGTCCCGTAATCGTGCCGTAGCCGCTCTTGGGCTTGCCGATGCGGCCGGAAGCGAGGACGAGGTTGATCGTGCCCAGGGCGTTCTGCACGCCGTTGGAATGATGCTCGATGCCGCGGGCGTGGAACAGGAAGCTCGTCTTCGCCGTGCCCCACCATTCCGCAGCCTGGCGGATCAATCGCTCGGGCACGCCGGTGGCTTCGGCCGTGCGGGCCGGCGTCCACTGTTTGCAATACTCGGCCAGCTGCTCGAAGCCGAGGGTTTGGTCACGGATGAAGTCGCGGTCGAGCCAGTCGTTCTCGATCATGAGTTGGAGCACGCCGGCGAACAGCGCCGCGTCGCGGCCCGGCTTGACGGGTAGATACAGGTCGCAGGTGCGGGCCACCGGCGTGATGCGCGGGTCCTGCACGATCACCTTCGCGCCCATCTCGCGCGCCTGCCAGATGTAGTTCGTCGTGATCGGCGAGCACTCAGCCACGTTGCTGCCCGCGACCCAGATGACCTCAGTGCCCACCATGTCGGACCAGGGGTTCGTGGTGCGGTCGATGCCGAAGGCCTTCTTGTTGGCCGCGCCGGCGCTCACCATGCACAGCCGACCGTTGTAGTCGATGTAGGGCGTTTTCAGGCACACGCGGGCGAACTTGCCGAGCAGATAGGTCTTCTCAGTGGTCAGGCTTGCCCCGCCGAGCATGCCGACCGCGGCGTGACCATGGGCTTTCTGAATGCGGTCGAATTCGCCGGCCACGCGCGCGATCGCGTCGTCGTATGGCATCGGCGCGAAGCCGCCCTCGGCGGCCGGGTCACGCCGCAGCGCGGTCAGTAGCCGGTCCGGATGCGCTCCTTGCAGATAGCGCTTCACTCCTTTGGGACAGAGCATCCCGCGGTTGAACGGGAACTCTTCCCAGGGTTCGAAGCCGATGACCTCGTTGCCCTTGACCTTCAGTTGAATGCCGCACTGCTGACCGCAAAAGCAGCAATGCGTTTTGACCAACCGGTCGGGCTCGACGCAGGTGGAGAGCTGCTCACCGCGCATGAAGTTCTGATGCGGGCCAAAGCGGTGAATGATCTGAAGCTCATCCACGGGAAGCGTGGCCATGAATACCTGTCCCTCTTATGAGGCGTGCTGGATACCTGCTGAATCTGCGGCGCCCTCGGTCCACAGGGCACCCTGCGCCAGCCCGAACAGCGCGCGCCGGCACTTCGGGCAGACATGCTGGTAGTGCGACGCACCTCCGTCCTTCATTTCATACCGGAATCCCAGTTCCTGCTGGACCTGGACCAAATCGTCGCGCCACAGGACCGACATGTAATGGCTGCCGCAGCGGGCGCATCGGGCCTTTTCTGTCCGCGGGTCGCGGTTCATGTCCTTGTAGAACGCCGCCCCGAGCTGCGCCGGTCGCTGGAAGATGTGGAAGAACTTGCCGAACGGCAGCCACAGCAGCGTGAAGATCACAGTGATCGCATGCAGGATCGCCAGGAAGTCGAACGCGTAGCCCTTCATCCACGTGTAGGAGGCGGTGAGCATCAGCCCCGTGACGCTGATGGCGAACAGCAGGAGCAGCGGCAGAATGTCCTCGCCGAACTGCTGCACCGCGGCCGCGCCGTGGTCGATCATCCGCCGGCGAAACGCGAGCATCGCGCCGGCGATCACCAGCCACGACGACCAGACCAGGCCGTGGAAGGTGAAGAATGCGATCGGCGAATCGACGGGGAACGAGATGGTCGGGAAGCCGAAGACGTAGACACGGTACCAACCCCCGGCATCTGCTCCGACGAGGTTTCCGGCCGCATCGGTCACCGTCTCGAAGTGAATCCAGCCCCACACCAGGGGGAACGTGATGGCCGCGGCCATGATGCAGCCGATCATGATCAGCCAGTGCGCGCCCCAGCGCAGCGTTCCCCGTCGGAGGATGAAGCGGTTGAACAGGAATTCGACAATGAAGCGGCGGCCGAACTGGACCAGGTTGCGGCCGAGATTCAGTGGATTGAGAAACACCTGCCAGCCGCGCCGCCAGTACATCGCGGTCGGCGGCCGCTGGAGCCACATGCAGTAGCGGTACGTGATGCCGAACGTCGCGAAGAGCGTGGCGAACGTGTACCCGACCAGGGCGGCGTCGAAATGCCGCAAGTTCCGCGATCCGAGCACGATCAGCAAGGCCAGGGCGACGGTGACCCCGGACGCCCACAGGAGCGCCTTGGGCGAGATGTGCATCGTTCCGGTTCGCGGCGGACGCATCGCACGCTCCTGAGTCCGACAGCAAGCGACTTGACAGATCGTAACCGACGAGGCAATTTTCCACCAAGAGCGTTGCAAAGGCGCAGGGCTTCGCTCGCTGACTTTCGAGCGCGCGGATGGACGCGCAGGTTTCTAGCGAGGCAAATGAACCGCGACGCCCCGCACACACCGCTTAGCGCCACGCGATGGAAAGCGGCACACGGACGTAACCGCCGGTCGGGTACGTCGCCGGCTGCGGCACCCCTGCCCCCGGCTCTATCCGGTCGGTGGTGGCGAGCAATTCCTCCATGATCACGCGCAGCTCCAGCCGGGCCAGCGGCGCCCCCGGGCAGACGTGGATGCCCGCGCCGTAAAGCACGTTTTGCGATTGGTCGCGGCCCCATCGGAAGCGCGTCGGCTCCGCGAACACCCGCCCGTCGCGGTTGGCCGCCGTCCACATGAGCGTGATCCGCTGCCCGGCCTCGATTCGCCCGCCGCCAAGCTCGACCGTGCGGGTGGTCACCCGTCGGTTGGTCAGCAGCGGCCCCTCGATCCGCAGGATTTCGTCGATCGCGTACGGGAGCCGCCGCGGCTCGTCACGCAGCTGCTGCTGAAGTTCAGGGTGCGCGCCGAGGTAGCGGACCAGGATGCCGGTCGCCGCGCTGAGGGTGCCCACCTCTCCGGCCGTCCAGTTCCGCAGAATGCTGACGAGTTCGGCCTCGTGCAGCGGCCGGTCACTTACTTGCGTACGCAGCAACTGGCCGGTGACGTCATCGGACTCGCCGTCGCGGTTGCGCAGGGCCATGCGAATCGCCTCAACGAACTTGTCCGCCAGTTGCGCGAGCTCATCGCGATCCTCCGCATATGCCGCCGCCTGGTTCTCGCGCAGCCACACGCTCAGCACCTCATGCATTGACGCGGGCCAGTTCAGAAAAACGCACTGCATCCGCACGGCCAGCGGCGTCGCGACGCGGTCCATCCATTCCGCCGGCGGCTCGCCGCGCAGCGATCCGAGCAGTTCGCCGACAACTTCGCGGCAGACGGGTTCAAAAGCGGCCATTTGGGACTCGGAAAAGAACGGCTCGATCAGCTTGCGATACGGCGTGTGCTGTGGCGGGTCCATTCCGCTAGGCACCGAGAGGTGCCGCGACACCTGACTGCTGAACGTGGCCGGATCGTTCAGCACGTGCAACACGTCAGCGTGTCGGAAGATTGACCAGCCCAGAAACTCGCTGTATGCCACGGGCTTCGATTCCCGCATCGCGTCGTACGCGGCCAGCGGATCGCGTTGAACCGTCTCGCTGCGCGGGTCCCAGTCAGGTGCCGGCTTGCCGTTCATGGTGCCTCACTTGCTCAGTGCCCGCTCTTTCACGAGCGTAAGAAGGAACCGCGTCGGCGTTTCCGCGTGCACATTGTGCGGCGCATCTGGCGGCATCAGCAACCAGCTCATCGGACCCAACGTGTGCAACTCACCGGTCACGCGCATGCGCATGCGCCCGTCCAGCACCTGGACCAGCGCAAGATATGGCGCCCGGTGCTCGCTGAGTTCCTGCCCGGCGTCCATCGCGAACAAGACCTGCTTGAATGCGGCCTCGTTCAGCAGGGTCTTACTGACCGTTCCCGACTCGACAATCGAAATAAGTTCGAGCAGGTTCGCGGCCCGTGCCGCCTCGGTTCCGAATAGGGGTTGTGCCATAGCGTGCTCCCGGCGGTAGCGGAGAGTGTGCCTGCAGGACCTACTGCTGAGACTTGCCCGCGGCGACCGCCTCGGCCAGCCCGCGCCGCTGAGCCATCTCATGCCCCAGCGAGCGAACCTGCTCGCTCGTCAGCACGTTGGCCGCGAGCGGAAAGATCTGCCCATCTTCCACGGCAATGTGCGCCCGGTACAACTCCTGGAGCTCGGCGAGCGCGCCGCTAAGGGCGTCGATTTCGCTTTGTTCCAGCCGGTCGCGCTCCAACCAGCGCTGGACGAGCTGATCGACCTCTGCATGCCGGCGGTCGGCCGCCTCATGGTCGGCTTCAAGCCGCTGCAGCTCGGCCAGGGCACTTGGAACACGGGGATCATTGCAGGCACGCAATCGTGGGAAAAGGGACTGTTCCTCATCCTGCGTGTGACGCGGGGCAGCGACTCGAAAATACTCGGTCGCCCGTTGTAGTGCTTCGCGTTCGTCGGCGTGCAGCTCGCTCCCAGTGCGGTTGATGCACACGTGCATAAGCACGTCGAGGAACCGCTCGATGCGGCGATGACAGTCGGATAGCAGGCCGAGCGGTTCGTCGAACCCATGATCCGGTTTCGCGCCGAGGGTTACCATCATCGTGCTCCTGCATCGTCCTCAGGCGAGGACCGACCTCTCAGTTATTCTATGCGTTCCTCAAGACCAGCAGCCCGGTCCGCGCGTGGACTTTGTCGGGGCCGCGCTATCGCCGTAGGTCGCGGCCGGGGCTGAGATGCCTATGGGACCGGGCAGTACGCGTTCACGCGGTGCAGTTCTTGCAGCTGGGTTTTGACGGTTTCGTTCCGGGTGAAGCCGCGCCGGCAACCCGGTTCAGGAGCGGTACCGCAGCGCCCGAGTAAGCGGCCGCGGTCAGCAAACAGGCAGTCGGGTCGGACAGGCCGCGCGTGAAAGAGAAAACGGCCAGCGCCGTCCAGAACGCTTGGCAAGCGAAGCATCCCATGAAATACGTGAACGCTCGCCACGCAAGAGACGACCTCGCGAGGTTCTGCAGCTCCGAGCGGCGCGCTTCGATCTCGGCGTCGGTCAGCGGCTGTTTTGCGGCATGCGGGGAGCGGCGGGCGACGTCCTCGTCCCACTTGGCGCGGTTGTTGATTTCCCAGTTCAATCGGTTCATCCGCTGCCGCCGCGGCGCGTCGCGCAGCGATAGCCGGTATTGCAGCTCGGCCGCCGGGAGCGAGCCGAACACCCCCTTGGCAATCGCGCAGACTGCTAGCGTCCAGACGAAGAAGGACGCTACGTGTGCCCAATCAGTAATCTCGAAGATGCTCGTCATGGGAAGGCCTCCGTGCCTTGATGATTCTCGTCTCATAGCGCCGGCGTCGACCGGCGCTATCGTCCACACTGTTCCAGCCGCTCCCGCAGCAGATGCCGAATGATCCGCGCCTCCGCCGGCGCGTTGCTCGGGTCCACGGTGAACTCGCCGTTTTTCGGCAGCTTCCAGCCGGCGTCGAGCTTGGCGAACAGCTCCGCGATCGTCGGGTCGCGCTCGGTCAGCCAGCGACGCAGGTCTGGCTCGCTCGTGCCGTCGAGCAAATCGGCGGCGCGGGCCAGAACGAAGTCACAGGCCAGCAGACCCAATTCGTCATCGGGGCAGTACGCCGTCAGGTGGACGCGCTTCGGGCCGACGTTGATTGATGCAACCGGCATCGCTCACTCCTTTCCGCCGCCGGTGAACACGAGCCGGCGCTCCCACATCCAGCGAATCTCGGTTTTCCAGGACGCCGACGCGAATTCAACCAGCGCCTCCAGCTCGTCGAAGCGGGTCGCGCCCGGGTCACGGTTCTCGATGCCGATGTTGATCGAGCCGACGTTCGGTGCGCTGGCGGCCAGCGCGAGCTCCTGCGCGAGGCGCCTACATCGGCCGTACACGTTGGCGTCGAGCATGACGTACACCATCCGGAACAACGGGATCGTGGCCGTGATGTACGTGAGCTGCTCGGCCATCGGCAGCGAGCCGAAAAACGCTGTCGCGACGGAGTCGTTGCCGGGCTGCATCACCGCCGTAACCATCAGGGCGTCAAACGGCCCCTCGACGATGAAGAGCGTGTCCCCGCCAGCCAGGACGCGGTCTGGTTCGTAAACGACCGTCTTGTGCCCACCTTCGACGGGGTGACTGAGCCAGCGCTTCCGCTCGTTCGCATCGATCGCGCGGGCGGTGTAGCCGAGATCCTTGCCAGCCTCGCGCACCGGGAAAACGACGCGGCGCTCGTCGTCGTCAAAGCGAAGGTCGAAAAGCGGGATCAGCGCGTCCAACCGGGCCGCCGGTATGCCACGACCAAGCAGGTACTCATAGCCCGGCGCGGCGAGGCCGGTCGGCGCGAGTGTCACGAGCTGGTTCAGATCACGCATTGGCCGGCTCCTGTCCAGGTCTCGCACGGGCAATCGTGCATCCACGTCGCGGGGTCTTTCGTCAGGTCGTAATCACGCAGGCGCGGGACGCCGCGCCCCGTGTACGGCGGCAGGTCGCCGTTGCGGCCGGGGAAGTTGCGGTATGGCTTGCTCGATCCATCGAGATTGAGATCAACGGCGACCCAGGCCGCCTCGCCCTTGCAGGCCGGGAAGTTGCCGAGCGAGCAGTGGCAGATGTGGCCCGTACAGCAGGCCGATCCCGCCCACGCCGAGAAGCAACCGCTCACCGCATCCACGTACTGCGCGCACAGCGGCTCGCCGTTCGCGCCGTGATAGCCGTAACCGGGAATCTCCGGCGGCAGCGCCAGCGTGTCGCCGAACGAGCAGTCCGAGCTGCAGCCCGGCATACCGTCGCAGCCGGAGTACCAGCTCGGCACGAGGCCGCGCCAGTAGATGCCCGTCACCTCGTGAAACCAGAGGCCGTCATCTTCGCCGAGCGGATACAACGTGCCGCAGCCGAACATGTCGCCCAGGCAGTTGCCCGAGAACTCGTTGCCCGGCGGTCCTGTCGCCTTGAAATACAGCCCGCCGCAGTTCCCGTCGTGACACCATTCGTGGTCGAGCCGGTTCTTCTTGAACAGGCCGCCGTGGTTGGCGTCCCAGCCGG
>CAZVWB010000018.1:0-103477 GCA_964631045.1 uncultured Planctomycetales bacterium | reverse complement strand
GCCGCGCGGCGGCGGCGGCAGCGCCAGGCCGCTGTAGGGCACCTCGACCTCAAGCGCGCCGATGGTGACGACGACGACCTTCTTCGGGGCGACGACGCGGACGACCGTCGCGGGGCGGTGGAAGCGCTTGGCGATCACCTGTGCGCCCGGCTGGAGCGCTTCGAGCTCCGCGTCGCTGAGCGGCGCGAACTCCGGCGGGCGCGGCGGGCCGTTGCGGATGCGAGGGGGGCGATTGCGGACGTCGGCCGGCGGCGGCGCGTCGCGCCGCGGGCGGGCGTCGGCTTGCCGTGGCGGCGCGGCGGCGGGTTGCGGCTGACGCTCCGGCGGTGCGGGCACGTCCGGCGGCAGGATGTCGCCGAGGGGCACTTCGATCGACATGGCGCCGACGGCCACCTCGGCCCGCTGGCGATCCAGGCGCACGCGGACGACCTTGCCTTCGTTGTCCACGTGGCGTACGCGGACGCGATCGCCGGGCTGCAGGTGGATGACGCGCTGCAGCCAGGCCTGAAAGTCGGCCTGCTGCGTTTCGAGCGTGCGGCGCGCCAGATCGGCCTCGGTGACGGCCTGCTGCGCCTCGATGCGGGCGCGCTCCGCGGCGGAGCGGGCCGTTTCGGCGTCGCGCTTGGCGGCGTCCGCGCCTTGCAGCACGGCGCGCATCGCGCGGGCCTTCTTCGACAGATTGCGGCGCGCGGCGATCACCAGCCGCCGCGGCATGCCCAGCCGCTGCGCGATGTCGATCGCGTTGCTCTGGCCGGCTTCGCCGATGCGAAGGCGATACGTGGGCCGCAGCGTCTGAATGTCGAACTCGACCGAGCCGTTCTCGGAGCGCGGGCGAGTCAGCGCGAAGGCCTTCAGCGCCCCCAGATGCGTCGTGACGATGCAGCGGGCCCGCAGGCGGAGCAACTCGTCGAGGATCGCGCGGCCGATGGCGGCGCCCTCGTCGGGATCGGTGCCCGCGCCCAGCTCGTCGAGCAGCACGAGCGTCGTCGGCCCGGCGCGGCGCAGCATGTCCATCTGGCGCGTCAGGTGGGCGCTGAACGTGCTGAGCGATTGTTGCAGGCTCTGCTCGTCGCCGATGTCGATCAGCACCTGGTGAAAAATCGGAAAGGTCGCGCCGGGTTCGACCGGAACGGGCAGGCCGGACTGCACCATCAGGGACAGCAGCCCGACGGTCTTGAGCGTTACCGTCTTGCCGCCGGTGTTGGGGCCGGTGATGACCAGCAGGTCGAACTCGTGCCCGAGGCGGTAGTCGATGGGCACGACTTCCGGCGGCGGCTGGCCGGCGGCTTCCTGGGTGCGGGACCGTTCGACCAGCAGCGGATGCCGCGCGCCGCGCACGCTGAGCAGACCCTCGGCACTGAGCGCCGGGCAACACGCCGCAAAGTCCTTTGCGAAGCGCATCTTGGCGACGATGAGGTCGAGCACCGCGATGCCGTCGAGCGTGCGGATGATTTCCTTGCCGTTCAGGTAGATTTCGTGCGCCAGCTCCCACAGCAGGCGGTTGATCTCCTCCTGCTCCTCGCCGCGCAGGTTGCTGATGCGGTTGTTCAGCTCGACGGCCTGGGCGGGCTCGACGTAGATCGTCGCGCCGCTGTCCGACGTGCGGTGGACGATGCCGGGCAGGCGGCCGCGACACTCGGCCCGCAGCGGCAGCACGAGGCGGTCGCCGTGAAACGTGTGATTGGCGTACTGCAGCAGCCGCCGAACCGCCGGCTCGTGCAGCAGCCGCTCGACGACGCTTTGAATCTCGGTGCGGGCTTCGTCAATCTCGCGTCGCAGCCGGCGGATTTTCGGGCTGGCCTCATCGCGCACCTCGCCGCGTTCGTTGATTACGGCGCGGATGCGGTCGGCCACGGTGCGGAAGTCGCCGATGCGGTCGCGCAGATGCCGCAGCTCGGGGCACGACTCCGGTGCTTGCAGCAGATAGACGGCGATCGCGTGCGTGCCCAGCAGCGCATCGCCCACGCGGGCCACGTCTTCGACCGAGACGCGCAGCGGCGGCGCGCAGTTGCGGACGATCTCGCGTACGTCGGTGATGCCGGCGAAGGGCGGGTAGCCGGCGTCGGCCGCGAGAGCGCGCATCTCCTCGACCTGCGCCAGCCAACGTGCGATCAGCTCCAGGCGCGGCGCCGGCTTGATCGTCTCCGCCAATCCGCGGCCCAGCGCCGTCGCGGCGTAGCGGCCGATGATCTCGCGGATGCGGGCGAAGTCGAGACAGTCCAGCGAATGCGCGTCCATACAATGGGGGATTGTAGCCCGGCGGCGGATGCGACAGAATGCGCGGGATCAAACGGGGTGGCCGGCGCGGCGACGCGGGCGAGGTCGCGGCGGCCGGAGGCTGGTCAGCCGGGTGGTGTGCGGCGAATGTCATTCTCGCAAAAAACCGGGGAGCGACGCACGCGGGACGCGGTCACGAGCCGCGCTCCGCGCCGCGGGCGCGGCGCGGCGCGGCGGCTCATCGGCGCGGCGGCGATTCTGGCGCTGGCGGGCGGCGGCGCGGCGAGCGCGCAGCGCACGCCGCAGCGCGCCCCGGTCTCGGCCACTGAGCACTTCGAAATCGGCCGCGCGGCGCTGGACGCGGGCCGCGTCGCGGAGGCGATCGAAGACCTGCGCCGGGCCGTGGCGTTGCGGCCGGACGAACTATCCTTCGCGCTAGTGCTGGCCGGCGCGTACGAACGCAGCGGCCGCGCGAACGAAGCTCGGGCGCTGCTCGAGAACCTGCGCGCGGCGCACCCCCAGTCGATCGACGTGTCGCAGGCACTCGCCGGAGTTCTCCTGCGAAGCGGAGACGAGCAGGCGGCCGCCGAACTCCTGACGCCGCGCGAAGCCGAGCTGCCTGCGGCGGGGGCTGCGCTGCTGGTGGACGTGCTGCAGCGTGCCGGCCGGCCGGCGGATGCCGCGCTCGCCGCGCGCCGCGCGGCGGAGCGCTTCCCGCGCGAGGAGCAGGTTTGGGTGGCGCTGGTGGACAACGCGCTGAGCCAGCAGCGCGCCGCGGGGGCGATCGCTGCGATCGGCGAGGCGCGCGGCCACGGCCTGGACACGCCGGCGCTGGCGCTGCGGGCCGCGCGGGCCTATCTGGCGCTTGGGCAACCGCTGGGCAACAGCGCGGTGCGCGAAGTGCGCGGCGGGCGCACGGGCGAGATTCGCAGCGGCTGGCTGCTGGTCGAGCCGCGCGGCGCGGGCGACCGTTTTCTGTGCTGCCCGCGCGAGTCGGCGCTCTTCGAGGTGCGGCGGGCGATCGACGGCGGCGCTGACGATGCGCTGGTGCACTGCCTGCACGCGCGGGTCTACGTGGCGGCGAAGATGCCGCAGCGCGGCCTGGCGCTGCTGCGCGAGCGCGAAGCCACGCTGCTCGAGCAGCCGACGGCGGAGGTGGCGCTGGTGTTTCTGGACGCTGCACTGGCCGCGGACGATATCGAGCTCGCCATGCGGTATGCGCTGCGGGCCGCCGACGCCGACCCGCCGCGGCGCGCCGAAATCCTGCACCGCGCGTATCTCCAGGCCGCGGAGCGTTACAACCAGCGCGGGGACGATGCGCTCTTTGCCGAGTTCCTGCGGCGGGCCGCCGATTTGCGGCCTGATGATGTCCCGCTGGCGCTGCGGCTGGCGGAGGTCGAGTGGAGCGCGGATCGCCGCCGCGCGGCGGTGGAGATCTACACCCGCCTGGTTCGCGACCATCCGGGGCTGGCGGGCGACGCGACGATTCTGCAGCGCCTGGCGGACGCGCCGCCGCCTACGAACAAGCCCTGAATTCGATCCGCCCGCGGGCAGGGAGAGGCGCCGGCGGCGTCGCGTCGAAGGCGATCGACTACTCCGCACGAAAGAACCGGTTGCGAGTGCCCTGCGGGCCGACGTGAACGGTGACCAGTCGCAGGCAGCGTGGGCAGCGACAGTCATAGCGCGTCTGCTCGCGGCGACGGTAGACGCGCGCGTAGACTCCGCAGCACGCGAACTCGACGCCGATGTAGGGCCGAGCACCCGGAGCCGCGTCGGGGTCTTCGGGCGAGATGTCGTGTACGTCCAAGTCGCTCATGCAGCGCGATCCGCGGGCGAAAACGCCATGCTTGCGCTACTATCGGCTGGTTCCGCGGCGACGGCTAAAGTACGCGCAGCCAGGCGGCTTTTAGATAGGCACTTTCCGGGCAGTTAAGCATGATGGGGTGATCGGGTCCGGCGCCCGCCAGTTCCAGGAGCTGCAACCGCCGGCCCACGCGGCGGGCCGCGCCGTGTACGGTTTCGATGAATGCGTCGCGCGTGACCAGCCCGCTGCAACTGCACGTCAGCAGCATGCCGCCGGGGCGCACGACGCGCAGGCCCAGCACATTCAGGTCGTGGTATTTGGCGATCGCTTCGTCGTAACCGTCGCGCGTGGCTGCGAGCTTGGGCGGATCGAGCACCACCACGTCATACTGCCGCCCGCCGGCGATCATCTGGCGGAGATAGACGAATGCGTCGGCGTGAACGAAGTCGACGCGGGCCTGATTGAGATTCGCATTATCCCGCGCGAGGGCGATGGCGCGCTCGTCGAGGTCGACGCCGGTCACGTCGGCGGCGTCGCCCAGCGCGCGGGCGTAAATCGCAAATCCGCCGGTGTAGCAGCAAACGTCGAGCACGCTGCCGCCGCGGCAGAGCGTGGCGAGCTTGCGGCGGTTCTCGCGCTGATCGCAGAAGAACCCGGTCTTGTGCCCGGCGGCCAGGTCGACGCGGAAGCGCATGCCGTGTTCGCGAATGACGACGTTCGGGGGCGGTTCGCTGCCCGGCAGCGGCGCGTCGGGCAACAGGCCTTCGTGGCGGGCGCTGGTCGCATCGCCGCGAACGACGACTCGCCAGCCGCCGCCGGGCCGTGGCGGGCGATCGAGCGCGCTCGGCGGGCCGAGCCGGTCAGCGAGGATGGTCGAGAGGAGTCCGGCGCGCTGCTGAATGCCCAGCGAGAAGCACTCAATCGCCAGGCAATCCGCGTAGCGCTCCGCCACCAGGCCGCTCAAGCCGTCGCCCTCGGCATGAATGAGGCGATAGGCATCGGTCGTGGCGGGCAGGTTGAGCCGCTCGCGCAGGGCGATCGCATCGTCGATGCGCTGCCGCCAGAAAGCGTCGTCGACCGCCGCGTCTCCCCAGGCGAGCATGCGCAGCACGATGCGCGATCGCGGGTTGTAGAGCCCGCGGCCGAAGAGCGCGCCGGACTTGTCGTAGACCTGCACGACGTCGCCGGGCCGCGCGGCCGAATCGGCCGACGCGATCATCTTTTCGTAGATCAACGGGTTTTGCGATGCAGAGCGCAACTGCACCCACGGGGACACGGCGCCGGCCGGCGCGCCGCCGCGCGGCCGCGACGCAAGCGCGGCGTTCGCCGGGGGGCGCGGGCCGCGCGCGATGCGACCGGCGGGGCGACGCGGGCGTGGGTTCATGCGGGCGCTCGCCGTCGCGCGACGTGCAGCAGGCGCGGTTCAGAGCGCAGCAGCGCGAGCGCCGCCGCCATGTCCTCGCCGAAAGGCCGGTCTTGCTCGGCGTGGCTGATGCGCTCGCGGATCAGCCCGTGGGCGGCGCGCGGGCCGACGCCCGGCAGCAGCGGGGCGCGATAGTCGAGAGCCTGCGCGGCGCAGAGCATTTCGGTGGCCAGGACGGTCTCGACGCGGTCAAGCACCTCGGAGCACTTCACCGCGGCGGTCGCGCCCATGCTGACGTGGTCTTCCTGCCCCAGCGAGGTAGGAATCGAATCGACCGACGCCGGCGTCGCGAGCACCTTGCACTCGTTGACCAGCGCCGCGGCGGTGTACTGCGGCAGCATGAATCCGCTGTTGAGACCGGTGTCGCGCATCAGGAGCAGCGGCAGCCCGTCGACGCCGGAGAGCAGCAGATACGTGCGGCGCTCGGAGATATTGGCCAGGTCGGTCAGGGCGATCGCGAGATAGTCGAGCACCAGCGCGAGCGGCGCGCCGTGGAAGTGTCCGCCGCTGATGGCGTCCGCGCCGCCGGGCGTTTCGAACAGGATCGGGTTGTCGGTGACGCTGTTGGCCTCGCGCTCCACGACGTCGGCGGCGTGCTCGAGCGCGTCGCGAAACGCGCCGTGCACCTGCGGCGCGCAGCGCAGCGAGTACGGGTCCTGCACGCGGTCGCAATCGGCGTGCGACGCGCGGATTTCGCTCTGCTGCATGTGCGCGCGGATGTTCGCGGCGCTGCGGACCGCGCCCGGATGCGGGCGCAGGGCATGCAGCCGCGGGTCGGTGTGGCGGTCGGTGCCTTTCAGGCCGTCGAGCGACATGGCGCAGATCAGGTCCGCGAGATCGACCAGCCGTCGGGCGCGGACCACGATGTTGGCGGCATAGGCGCACATGAACTGCGTGCCGTTGATCAGCGCCAGGCCTTCCTTGGCGGCGAGCGTCAGCGGTCGCTGCCCGAGCGCCGCCAGGCCCTCCGCCGCGGGGATCTGGGTGCGCGCGGCGCCCGGCGCCGCGCCGGCGGGCGCGGCGCTGAAGCTCCCGCGACCGAGCAGGGGCAGGCACAGATGGGCGAGCGGTGCGAGATCGCCGCTGGCGCCGAGCGAGCCGCGCGACGGCACCACCGGCAGCAAGTCGGCCGAGAGCCACGCGGCCAGGCGCTCGATAAGCTCAACCCGGACGCCGCTGTGCCCGCGAAGGAGCATGTTGATCTTCAGCAGCAGCATCCAGCGGACAATCTCGACCGGCGCGGGCGGGCCGACGCCCACCGCGTGCGAGACGATCAGGTTTTCCTGGAGTTTGTCCAGTTGATCGGGGCCGATGCGCTTGTTTTTCAGGTGGCCAAATCCGGTGTTGACGCCGTAGACCGCATCGCCGCGGGTCACGAGGCCCTCGACCCAGGCGCGGCCCGTCGCCACGCGGGCGATCGCCGCGGGGCAGAGCGCGGCCCGCAGTGGGGCGCTTAGCGCCGCGTCGAGCGCGTCCAGCCGCAGCGGTGCGTCTCCGAGCGTGAACTCCGCGATCATTGTCCCGCCTGTTTTTTGTTCCAGCGGTCGACCGTCAGGGTGGCATCCGCAATCAGCGCTTCGAGCGGCAGAACCCCGGCCGCTTCCAGACGTTCATCGAGCCTGCGGCGCAGCTCGCTGCGCGGACGCATGGCATAGTGCTCCGCGGCAACCGAGATGTTCTGCATGTCGAGCGCTTCGATCGCGTTGGTGCGAAGGTCGATTCGATACACCTTGCCGCCCTCGGTCACGCCGCGGGCGAAGTACACCCAGCGCGGGTCGCGCCGCACATACGGCGCGGACTCCGGGACGATCGGGCCGTGCGGCGGCGCATCCGGCAGGGCGATGCGATCGACTTCGCCGCTCGCGCCCCGATAGCGCAACACGCCCTGAGAGCTGAGCAGCAGCGCCATCGGCGGCGAATCGCCATCGGCCGGCGGCGCGGCCACGTAGAACTCCGGTTCGGCCGGAAGCGAAAGCGCCGCCGCGATGGCCGTGCTGCTCAGCAGTTTGCCGGCGGCGCGATCGATCAGCAGGGTTGGACCGCCGCGAAAGGCGACGTGGACCAGCCGCGCATCGGCCGCCGCGGGCCGCAACACGGAGAGTTCCGGCAGGTCCGGGTCCGTCGTGAACTCCAGGTTGGCGCGCAGCTCCGATCGCAGGTACTCGCCGTCTTCGGCGTCGGGCGCGGCGGGCTCGCGGGCCCGCACGGCCGCGGCCAGCGCCGAGAAGTGCGGACCGAGGATCGCGTCGAACGCAGCGATGTCGCCATCGGCGATGTTGACGCGCAGCGCGACGGCGTCGGGCGTGGCGTCGCTGCCGAACTCGATCACGCGGCGCACGCCGTACGCCCAGACGCGGCCGCTCGCCGGCTCGCGACCGATCCACGGGAAGTTTCGCGGACCGGGGAACCAGCCGGGGGTGGGCGGATCGAGCGCGGTCGCCTCGTTGGGGCCGCGCTCGTAGACGTACACGCGGGTGTCGCGCGCCACGATGAGCCACGTGGCGTCGTCCTGGCCGATCGGCACGCAGAGCAGCGGGCGATCCAGCGCAGCGGGCGGCTGCGCGATTTCCGGCAGCGCCTTCAGAAACGCGATGGTGTGCTGCAGGACGGCCGCGCCGGGGGCGTCCTGCATGGCCGGGATGGCGCGGGCGGCCTCATCGAGCTTGCCGGCTGACAAGGGGGCGAGCACGTCGAGCAGCGCGGCGGCGGCTTCGCGGTCGCGGGCCGCCAGCGGCGCGGCGAGCCGGTCAGACAACGAGTGAAACACGCCGGGGCGCGGCTGCGGAGCCGCATACTCCAACAGGGCGCGATAGCGCACGACCTGCGGCAGATCGACCGGATCGGTGTGCGGCAGAAGGGCGTCGAGCGCGGTGCAGACGGCGTCGGAGCGCTCGGCGTCGGCCGCGAGCGCCGACCAGGCTGCGAATGACGCCAGGCCGGGGTGGTCGCGATGCGCCACGGCGGCGACGAGCGCGTTCGACTTGGGTGCATCCTGGGCCCGCAGCGTGAAAAATGCGATCTGCGCCGCGATCGCCGGATTACGAATCACCAACTGATTCGGGCCGAATCGAACGGGCGCTTGCAGGATGTTGAGCGCCGGCTCGTAGAGCACCTGCACCGCACGGGCCGCGTCCCCCTGAAAGAACGGGAGCCACGCGTCGGTCTGCACGCGCATCCATTTGTCTTGCGCCGCCTGGGGCGTGGCTCGCAGGATGATGCTCCGAGGCTCGATCAGGCGCTGGCACTCCGACTGCAAGCCGAGTTCGAAGAGCATCCACGCCATCACGGCCAGCATGTTGCCGGCGGTTGTGGGTTGGGCGTTGTCCGTCGCGCTTTCGAGCCTGGTGCGGAACTGCTCTGACCAGTGTTCGGCCGAGGCGAGGAGGGCATCCGCGAACCGGCCGGCCGGCACCAGCACTCGCTGCGTGCGCAAGTCGGGGTCGCTCGAGTCCTGCACGCCCCGCGGCCGTTGCCCCCATAGCTCCCAGCTTATGGCGTATGGCGCCCGGCCGGGCAGCGCGAGGTCGAGCGGCGACGGCGAAAGCCAGCGATTTACTGTGTTCTCGTCCGGCGCGGCCACGACATCGGGCGTCGCCGCGAGCAACTGGAGCGCCTCGCTGGCGCGGCCGGCCACCGCCAGCACGCGGGCCCGCGCGAGGGCCGGAAACTGCTCCTGCGGCAGGTCGGCGGCTAGCTCATGCAACTCGGCGGCGGCGTCCTCCGCACGGCCCTCGACGTAGTTTCGGAGGATGCTGCGAACCCGTGCGCCGTTGGGAGCGGCGTAGTCGCAGAAACTGTGCAGGAGCTCCCGCGAAACCAGCGGCACGTCGCGCGTGCCGGAGACGCCGGACACGCGCAGCGTCACGCCTTCCTGGCCGAGGGCGCGCTCGCCGAGTACGGCCCGCAATTCGGAGCCGTTCCGAATTCGCCACGAAGCCACGTGCACGATCAGATCGCCGGGCTCCAGTCCACTCGCCGGATCGGCGTTCAGCACCAGAACGGCCTGGTCCGGCGGCACGATTGTGTCCAGCAGGAAGCGGATGCGATGACGGATTTCGGCATCCGGCTCGACTGCGAGTCGTTCGCGGAGCGCGGCGGCGATAGGGGGGCCGAGTTTGAGGAGCGCCGTGGTCGCCGCTTCGCGCGTGGCGAAGTCTTCGGACCCCAGCGCGGCGAGCTGCTCGCTCGGGGAAGTCTCGCCGGTCGCTGCCGGCGCGGTAGCGGCCTGGCGCCAGGCGGATGCCGCGAGAAGCGCCGCCGGGGGCAACGTCGCGAATAGCAGCGCGGCGGCGATCCAGCGTCTGGTCGGGCGGCGATCAGCCTTGGTCATGCGGTGCTCCACGCAGAGGGCGACCGCGGGGGTACCCGCGGGCGGCTCGCGATCGCGGCAGTCTACGCACGGGGCACGGCGTCTGGCCAGTCGCGGCCGGCGGAACTGGGTCGATCGCGCAGCGACGCGACCATCGATCGGTCCGACGGGGATGCGCTGACAGGGTCGCCGCGGCGCGGGCGCGCGACGTTCCGGCGCGGACCGATCAGGGTGTGGCAATCCGGCGGCGATTCGTCCGCGCCGGTTTGGGCGTGTTCGTGCTTGCGCGGGCCTGCGGGCATCCGGCACCTGCCGATCGGCATGGGTGCCCGTGGCATGGCCGCCATCTGGGAGTCTCGTCACTCACTTTACCTATGGGTTGTGGGTGGTCGCGGGTGGAGAAGCGCGCGCCGCGGCGGCCGAGCTTAGCGTCGAAAGCCCGTCACAGAACCGCCGCCGTGACGAATTTCCGTCAGTGCGGCCTTGACCGTCTGAACGCGGCCATTATAGTGATCATGCAGGCAGCGCGGTTTGAGCCGTTGGCGCGGACGGCCGCGAGCGACCTGAACCTGTCGCCAACCGGAACTTGGCCAACTTATGATCGTCGATTGCCACACGCAAATCTGGGATCGCAATATTCAGTGGGGGCGGGCCGGCGCGCCGACCGTCGCGGAAGTCAGCCAGGCGGACTTCTCCCGCCATCGCGAGGCGATCGACAAGGTCGACCGGGCGATCGTGCTGGGCTTCAAGAGCCGCTACCTGGACGCTGAGATCCCCAACCGCTACGTCGCCGAGTGCGTGAAGCGAAACCCTGACAAGGTCATCGGCTTTGCGGGTATCGACCCCAGCGACCGTGACTGGCTCGAAGAGCTGCGAATCGCCCAGGAGGAGCTGGGGCTGAAGGGTGTGACGGTTTCGCCGTCGATGCAGGACTTTCACCCGAGCGACACGCGGGCGATGCGGCTCTACGAGGAGTGCTTGCGCCGCAAGATGCCGGTGGTGATCGAGCAGAATCTGCGGAACGCCGCCGCGAAGATGGAATATGCCCGCCCGATGCTGCTCGACGAGGTGGCGTCGGCCTTTCCCGAGTTGCGGGTCGTGGTAGCGCACATGGGGTATCCGTGGGTTGACGAGACGATCGTGCTGCTGGGCAAGCACCAACATGTCTACGCCGACGTCGCCGGCCTGCTGCGGCAGCCGTGGCTGACGTACAACGCGCTGCTCTCGGCGCATCAGTATGGCGTCATCGACAAGCTGCTGTTCGGGAGCAATTTCCCGTTCCGGCTGCCGGCTACGTGCATCGAGGCGCTGTATTCGCTCAATCAGCTCAGCCAGGGCACCAACCTGTTCGCGATCCCGCGCGAGAATCTCCGCGGAATCGTCGAGCGTGATGCGTTGGCCTTGCTGGGCATCGAAGCGGCCCGACCGCGGGCCGCCGCCGCCGTGATCCCCGCCGCGCCCGATGATGAGGCATAGGGGCGGCTGCGACGAACAAGGGCGATCCGCCCGGGCGCTCGCCGTTCTGGCGCGGCGGCCGACTTCCCTGCTGCTGACGCTCGCCGCTGCGGTCGTCGCGCTTGCGCTGAGCGGCGGATGTGTGCGGCGCGAGTCGGCGCTCGATTTCGTCTCATTCCGCGACCCGCATTTTCCCGAGACCTATCGCGTGGCGTTCGACGTGTGCGTGTACCGCACGGAGCCGGCGGGGGACTACCAGATCGCAGCGCGATCGTCACGCATGCCGGCGGGTGGGGGTGGGCCCGTCGTGCAGATGCTGCACATTCACGTCTTCTGGAAGCCGCGGCCGGGGCGGACGTTTGACGACCCCACCGGCGTCGACGCGGCGCTGCGCTACGTCGTGTCGAGCGACGCGGGCACGAGCGTTTATCGCGGTACGGGGTTTGTGTATCCGCGGCGGGAGCGCTTCGGCGGGCGGCTCGTGGCGGAGGTCGAAAGCGGTCGGCTGTTGCTGGATTCGCGCCGCGGCGAGCCGCCGGAAGTGCTGGGCGACGCGCGCGTCTCTGGGCGGCTCTACCCGCTGGAGAGCGACGCGCAGACGATCGGGCTGATCCGGGAAGTGGACCGCGCGGCGGGGCCAGGTCAGTGAAGAGGCGACGAAGCGACGGAGCGACGGAGCGACGGAGGGGAAAGGCGACGAAGCGACGGAGGGGGAAGAGCGACGGAGGGGCGTGTGGCATGATTGCGCGGTACTCGGCGTAAACATGCCGCGATGAGCGCGGGCGACGATTTGGCGCCCGGCGCTATCGCGCACAGGCTCGCCGAGCGTGCTTCCAAACAACCGGTGCGACTCTGCGTACATTGTCTATCTACTGCGTCGGCGTCAGCCGCCCGGCTCGCCACTGCTGCAAGACTATTCTCGCGTTCGAACCGATTATCCCGCGGCAGAGTGCGACCGCTTCAAGTGTTCGCTCCGCTAGAAGGCGATGCTCAGTACTTAGCAAGTGCGTTGCCGCCCAAGTTTGCACCGAAGCGTCGTCGATTTCGAGGGCCGCCGCCAGCACACCACGTCCTGGCGCGACTGCGTCCAACGCGCGCAGCGCACTCACGATACGGTTCGCCGCGCGATTCAGTCTTGCGCTGTCGAATGCTGTATTCGCAGCTCCGTGATCTCTAGCGGCCGCGACATAGCGATCGAACAGGCGTTGAACATCCGTGGTCTTGGCGATAGGACACCTCGAGTCTGCGCCATCTCTCCAACAACCTATCCACAAAGCACGTGAATCAGCAACATGATACATCTCGATGACATGGTGAGTTTCGCTTCGCTCCACGCACCCTACGTGTTCAATCTATACTACGCCCTACCGTTGTCGTCGCTTCCGTGCCTCTTACCCGGTCGAAAACTGCGATGCATCCACCAGCGACACGTTGGGCAGGCGCGCGCGTCGTAGCATATTCCCGATTCTCTCGGAGCAGAACAGCATTATGCCAAGACCTGGGACAAAAAACAGGTCACTCTGATCCCACTTGCTTTCGACCATATATATTGCAGCGTGGCCGAACAGGGCCCCGTCACGGATGTCGGCCGAACTGCGATACGGGTCGAACGGTCCGCCGCGACCCGTTATCTGCAGGCCATGATACACCATTAGGTCGCTGGCGCCGCGCACGAGCCTCACAGGAAACGGGTGGAAGCCTGTTGCCCCCGCCGTGTTGAGAACGTCCAGGAATTGCGGCGAGATTACGTTCGAGGTCGCGAACAGCATCGCGCCGGGAGTCGTACCGCACCGAATGCGGACAGAGTATTGGACTCCATCGGGACCAGCCGTGTGTAGGCGGTACAAGTCGCTGGGGTATGGCTCCCCTTCTCCATCGTAGTATCGCGTGGCTTGTCCACGGAACACAACGTAGAATCGCATCCGGAACACCAAGGGGGCTATTAGTTCATGACTACCCAATTGCCAGGGGACGGCTTGCCGACGCGGACGGCCGTCTGTATCGCACGCGGCATGATGAGTCTCGCCATGCTCAACCCAGTCTCCGCGCTGAGCGACGACGCGGCTGACGGAGTCTACGCGCTGGGAAACTCGGATGGGCGGGCGCCGATGTCCACGATGCTGCATGCCAGCAGCGGGTCGAGGCCCAGGCCCTGGGCCGCCTGCACCAGCTCCTCGCTCTCCGCGCCGGGGTTGACGAAGAACTCCTGCGGCTTCACCGCGGCGACCTCCGGCAGGACCGCGACACCCAGCGCCGGCGGAAGATAGAGCGTAACGCGAAACACCGGCTCGGGGATATCGGACAGGCGCGCGTAGACGCGCAGGCCCTCGATTTCGCCGCCGCGGGGATTCACCGGGAAAACGCGCCAGCCCTGGCGGAGGTGGGCGCGAACGGACTTGTTGCTGAACTTCGAACGGTCAGCAGACGCGCCGACCACGGCGACGGTCCTGGGGGCGTCCATGTTTCGCTCCTATGCCGGCGGCTGCGCGAACGCACTCCGCGGGGCGCCGCGGTGGCCGCGCAGACCGATGCCGCACCACGTCGCGGCTGCGGACACGCCACACCTATCTATAATGCGGGCGACAGGCCGAACGTGACAGCGGACCAACGGAGAAACCATGCGAGATTCGACTCCGGCCGCGGCCGGATGGACTGACGGCGCTCGGTGTCGCGGCAGGATCGCTCGGGTCGCCGCCGCGCTGCCGCCGGGGTGGTGTGTGAAACTGTTCGCGATGCTCACGGCGCTGGGTGCGAACGCTTCTGCTCAGGTTCGCGAGTTCCGCCTGCCCGCGGCGGCGGACACGTGCATCAGCACCGTTCCGCCGGGCGGACCGGATGCCAGCGGCGGCGGGCTGGATCGGCTGTACAGCGAGTCGAACCGGCGGTTCGTGCTGCTGCGATTCGACGTTAGCGTCCTGCGGGACATGGTCGTTACGAAAGCGACCTTGCGCGTTCGTCGGGTGGAGCATCTGCTGGTCCGCGCCGGCGTGAGCACCGTGTCGGCCGAGTGGGGCGAGGGCAGCCTGCCCGAGTTCAAACCCGAACCCGGCGCGGCGTGCTTCCGCTACGCCGCGTGGGCCCAGAACCAGCGCGAGGCGAAGTGGTGGGGGCAGCCCGGCAGCGATATCTCGGACGTGGTGTTCGGGGCGGGCGGGTCGCGCTGGGTCAGCGTGGTTCCGTCGTTCGACAAGAGTTCTCTGTGGTACGAAATCGATGTGCCGCCGGCGCTTGTGCAGGCAATGGTGCAGGGGTTCGCCCCCGGCGGCTTGTGCCTGGCCGATGACTTCGGCCGCAGCGGCACGTTTCCGACGATTTGGTCGCGCGAATCGACCTCGCCGCCGGAGTTGGTCGTGTCCGCCGAGCCGGTCGCGCCGCGGGCATCGGCCGCGCCGAGCAGCGTGGAGGCGTCGCGCGACGATCTCGGATTGGAGTGGGTGAGCTTCTCCGCTCCGGCAGCGCTGGGCTTCCAGGTTTACCTGTCGGCGAAACCGCCGGAGGAGACGGATGATCTCGCTGCGGCGCGCCCGGTCGATATCTGGGCGCTGCCGTCGCCGGGCGCGGGGCGGCTTCGCGCGCTGCTTTCGTTCACGCGGCAGAGCACCGACCGCAGCGTTCGCGTTCGCGTGCAGGAGGCCGGCGGCGGATGGTCGGAAGCGGTAAGCGCCGCGCTGCCGCCGCTCGTGGAGCGTGTGCCGGTGTTGCCGCGGGTCGAGCTTCCGCGGCTGCGCCTTCCGGAGGCGCTGGAGGGCGCGTTTGTAGCGCCCGCCGGCGTGCCGCTGAGCGAAGATGGTCGCTGGATACGATGCGAACCGACGACGTGGTTCGACCCGCGGACCGGGCCGGTCGCACTGGAGGCCGGCCGCAATGAGTTTGTCGCGTTTCAGGTGATTCTGGCGGGCGGACCTGGGGATTACGCGGTCACGCTGGCGGATTGGCAGCCGCCGGGCGCTGGCGGGCCCGCGCCGAGCGCGGAACTGTATCGCGTCCATTACGTAAGGAGCCGCCTGGGACAGGAGAAGTACGCGCCCGACGCGCTGCTGCCGCTGAAAGCGGGCGAGGTGATGTCCCTGGCGCTGTTGCCGCCGACGGCCAGCCGCGCTTCGCAACCCGCGCGGCACGCGCGCGTACAGGCGGTCTGGGTAGAGGTGCACATACCGCGCGGCGTCGCGCCGGGCGTGTGGAAGACGCGCGTGATCGCGCTGCGCGACGGAGAGGTGCTGCTGGACGCGCCGCTGGCGCTGACGGTGGTCGCGGCGGAACTGCCGGACGCGCTGCACTTCACCGCGTGGCTCGACACCGCGGCGACCCCGGCGGAGGCGTGCGGCGCTGCGGCCGATGCGCCCGAAGCCGGGGCGATCAACGAAGCGTTTCATCGGCTGGCGCACGTGCACCGGGCGACGCTGGTAGTCGCGCCGTATGCGTCGGGCGGACGTACGCGAAAGGCGCTCGCGCCGCAGGTGACCTGGGAGGGCGATGCGCCGCGACTGGAGTGGAGCGAGTGGGAAGCGACGTTCAAGCGGATGCTCGACGGGGCGGCGTTCCGCGATCTGCCGCGCGCGGCCGCCGCGCTGGCGGCGCTGGATCTGCCGTTCCACGAGGCCTGGCCGCTGCCGTTCACTCCGCGGCGGGCTGCGGCCGGCGATCGGCTCGCGGCGAAGTATCACTATCGCTCGACGTGGACCGAAGTGGGCCCGAGCCGTCCGACCACGCCGCAGCCGACCGACTATCTGGTCTGGCCGATCGAAGCCGCGTTCGACCAGGCGTACGCTGAGCGCACGCGGGCGGCGCTGCGCGCGGCGGCAGCGGGCTTTGCGGAGCGCGCGAAGGGGACGACGGGGTATGTCGCGCTGCGGAACGGCGGCAGCGCGGGGCCGGCGTCGAGCTGGTGGGCCTTCGACGGTCCGCAGACGGTGGATGATGCGCTGGCGGCGCGCTTCTGGCTGCGGCTGTATCGGGAAGCGCTCGGGCCGCGCGGCCAGTCGGCGCTGCGGCTGCGGGCGACGTGTGCACACCCGTTGTTTCAGCGAGATTTGCTGGACGGACTGCCCGATGTAACGGTGATTTCGCCGGCGCTGCTGACGAAGAGCACGACGCCCGCCACGATCAGCGATCGACTGGGGGATCTGTGGGCGCTGCCGGCGGACGTCAGCCCGGAGCTCGGCTGGGCGTCGGTCGATCGCTGGGTGTGGTCGGCGGTGCTGGGCGGCGCGCGGGGCGTGTTCGTCGGTGCGGCGCTGGGCAGCGCTGCGAGCTGGGAGAAGAGCGACAACGCGGCGTGGGTCTACCCGGCGTTGCCGCTGCAGCGCGGCAGCCCGTTGCCCGGCGTGCGGCTGAAGGCACTGGCGCGAGCCCAGCAGGACATGGAGTGGCTGGAGCGCTGGGTTGCGGCGGAGCAGGCCCGCGGCGCGCCGCGGGGTTACGCGCTGGCGATCGTCTGCGCGGCGCTCATCGAGCGCACGCGCGCGACGATTCCGCAATACACGACTCTGCTGCCCGCAGTTGCGTTTCCGGGTGCGGTAGACACCGTGGCGTTCGAGGAGGTGCGGCGGTCGCTGCGGGCTGCGGCACGCGCAGCGCCGTGAGGCGCTTGCCGGCGATCGGGGCGATCAAAGCCGGATCGCGATGTCTCAAACCAGCGAGATGCGTTTCCGTTCGCTGACGGCCGGAGCGACCCGCGGCAGCCGCAGCCAGAACGTCGCGCCCTGCCCGAGTTCGCTCTCGACGCCCAGGTCGCCGCCGAGCAGGTGCGCCAGCTCCCGGGCGATGGCCAGCCCGAGCCCGGCACCGTGGTGCTCGCGGGTTGCGGATTGATCGATCTGCCGGAACTTGTCGAAGATGATGGCCTGATGCTCGGGGGCGATGCCGGGGCCGCTGTCGGTGACGCTGACGCGCACGGCGTCGTCGCCGAAGCGACGCGCCACCAGGCGGATGCGGCCGCGTTCCGGGGTGAACTTGATCGCGTTGGAGAGAAGGTTGAAGAGTATCTGCCGCAGGCGACCGCAATCGGTCTCGATCGCGGGCACGCCGGGATCCGCTTCGAGGTCGATCTCGATCGACTTTCGATCGGCCTGCGGACGCATGAAATCGACCAGCGTGCGGCAGACGTCGCCGAGCTGCACGGTTTCGACGTGCAGCGTGACTTTGCCGGCTTCGATCTTCGCCAGGTCGAGCAGGTCGTTGATGATCTCCAGCAGGATGCGGCCGGAGATGAGGATGTTCTCGGCATAGCGGGCCGCGCGGCCGTTGCTCTCGGCCGGGCTGCCTTCGCGGAGCAGCTCGGCGAAGCCGATGATGCTGGTCAGCGGCGTGCGCAGCTCGTGCGAGACGTTGGCGATGAACTCGCTCTTGACGCGGTTGGCCTCGTAGAGCGAGACGTTGGTCTCGGCCATTTCGCCGAGCTTCTGATCGAGCAGGCGGTTCGCGCGGCGCAGGTCGTCCTGTGAAGCGCGCAGCCGCTCCAGCATGGTGTTCAGGTTGTCGGCGAGCTGTTCGAACTCGTCGCCGGTGCGCACTTCGCTGCGCACTTCGGTGTCGCCATCCGCCACGCGGAGCGCGACCCGCCGCAGCTCATGAATCGGAGAGAGGATGAAGCGATTCATGATGACGTAGAACACGAGAATCGCCAGGATTCCGGCCAGCACGCCGGCGGCGACGATCCAGAGGCGGTTGAAGAGCAGTTGCTGGTCGACGCGCGCCAGCGGCAGCGAGACGGTGATGATGCCGGCGAGCTCGTGCTCCTGGTATGGGACGGCGTTCTTGCCTTCGTCGTGGCAGTTCAGGCAGCTCTTCGTGACGCGCACCGCGTGGGCGTATTGATACCACTTGCCTTCATCGTCGCGCACGATCTGCTGATAGAAGCGGCTCTTGGGCTGTCGTACGAAGGTCTGAAACGCGCGCAGCGCGAACGGGTTGAGCGTGTCCGGGTTGGCGATCGCATCGGGCTGGTCGGGGTTGAGCGACGCCCGCACGAACTGCGGCGCGCGGCCGGCCCGCTCCGGCACCAGCATCGGCTCGAATTCGTGGATGCGCCCGGGGCCGGGTGCGGCGCGGGTGTCGGCCAGCGTGTGGCGGAAGTAGAGATCGGCGATGCGCTGCGCTTCGCCGAAGGGCTGCTCAAGCACGAGGCCGTCGATCAGGAACCACGGCACATACAAGGCGGCCGCGATGATCAGCGCGACCGCCGCGCCGAAGAGCAGGCGATACTTCGCGGCCAGCGATAACTTCAGGAGACGCATGCACACCCGTGACGCGATCGGGCGGCGCGCCGACAGCGCGCGAGCGCCGCCACCAAAGGCCGTCGCCGATCGCGGAGCGTTCTATTGCGAGCGTGGCGCGGGCAGTTTCAACTCCATGCCTTCTTCGAGATCGTCGGGCGACGGCAGCTTGTCCTTGTTCAGCTCATAGATTTCGCGCCACCGATTGCCGTCCTTGAGGACGTTACGCGCGATGCTCGTCAGCGTGTCGCCGCGGCCGACTTTGTAGGTCGCGGGTGCGACCGCCGGCGGCGTCTTCGGCGGCTCGGGCCGGGCGGCGGGCGCGGGGCGCGACGTCGCGCCGCCGGCGTCGCGCTTCTCGGGCGCGGCGGGCGGGCGAACCGTGCCGGCGATGACATCCGCCCGCGCGGGCATGTTCAGCACCTGGCCGAGCTTGAGGCGGTTGGGATTGAGCTTCGGGTTCGCGGCGACAATTGCGGACCAGTACTTCGCGTCGCCATAGTAGCTCTTCGCGATCGATGAGAGCGTTTCCCCGTCGCTGACCGTGTGGGTAGAGACCGTGTTGCCGCCGGGGACCGCGCCGCCGGGATTGCCGCTGCCGGCTGACGGCGGCGTGGTGGGTGTGCGGGGCGGCGGCACGTTGATCGTGGTGTTCGTCGGCGTCGCGGGCGATGCGCCGGGTGTTGTGGGCGTGCGCGAATCGGTCGCCGGCGGGGTCGGGCCTGGCGTCGCGGTAGAGGGCGGCGGCGCTTGCGGAAGAGTCGGCCCCGGCGACGGCGTCGTCGGCGTCGGCCGCGCAGGAGCACCGGTCGCGGGCGTCGCCGGCGGCGTGGCGGTGGAAGCGCCCTGCGCGCCGGTTGAGGGCGCGGCGGGCGCGGGGTCGCTGGGGGTAGGCGAGACACGCGGCCGCTCCGCATCGCCTGGTTGCGGAACGCGCGGGGGCGTAGACGCCGGGCGCGCTGGATCCGTGCCGGTTCGCGGCGGAGTCGCCGGCTGGCGCGTGTCGCGCGGCGGCGTGACTGGCGTGCGGGATTCGTCTTTTACCGTGCGGGCGCTGTCGCCGACCACCGCTTTGCCAGGGGTGTCCAGCGGTTTGTCCGCCGGCTTGTCGCCGCCGCTCCAGAGGCTGTAGCCGACGAACGCCGCGACGAGAACCAGCACCCCGCCGATGAGTCCAAACTTCAGCTCCGTCCGCATGACATGCCTTCCGTGTAAGCCCGGACCCCGGAAGCGCGTCGCGCGACGCGTTTCCGGGGTCGGATTATACCCGCTCGGGCAGCGGGTGATAGCGCTCCCGCCCGGCGTCGCCGTCGCCGTCGCCGGGCGTGTTTCCGGTGTGCAGGCGCGAGGCGTCAGGCCGTGGCCGGCTTGCCGAAGCGCGGCGCGGGCTCCTCGACGTCCTTGGCGCCGAGCATCAGCAGCGGCGCGGCGATCGCCAGCGACGAGTACGTGCCCGTGATCACGCCGATGAGCATGCAGAAGTTGAAGCCGCGGATGCTCGGGCCGCCGAAGATGTACATCGAAAGCAGCACGGCGAAGACGGTCGCGGCGGTCAGGATCGTACGCGACATCGTCTGATTCACGGCGAGGTTGATGATCTCCGGCGTCACCTTCCCGAGGCGTCCGCGCAGTTCGCGGATGCGGTCGAACGTGACGATGGTGTCATTGATCGAGAAGCCGATGATCGTCAGCAGCGCGGCGATGATCGTCATGTCGATTTTGAAGTCTTCGATGAGGAACACGCGGCCGAGCGCGCCGAGCCAGCCGGCGATGCCGATCGCCGAGAGCGCGACGAGCACGTCGTGCACGAGGGCGATCACGCCCGCGACGCCGTAGATCGGCTTGCCGAAGCGCACCCAGACGTACGCGATGATCATCAGCCAGGCCAGGATGATGGCGATCGAGGCCCGCACGACGGCCTGCGTCGCGACCTGCGGCTTGAACTGGCTGACCTTGCGGAGCGATTGCTCGGTGTCGAGCGTGGCGCGGGCCAGCTCCAGCTCCGGGTTGGCGAGCTTCTCGGCCCAGAGCTGCGGGTTGTCGTCGTATTGCACCTTTTCGTCGGAGACCAGGACGACAAAGCCGCTGAAGAGCGCCTTGCCGTCGAGCACGTCGCCCTGGCCGTCGCCGTTGGCGTCCGCCGGCGCGACGCCCACCAGCTCGAACTCGCGCCAGGGGTAGTCTTCATAGCCGGGCTGCAGCCGCATGTTGCGCAGACGATCGCGAACCGCCTCGAGCGTCTGCGCGGGCTGCACCTGGTCGAACCAGAGGGCCGCGCCGCCGCGGTGAGCGCTGACGTCGCCGCCGGCGCCGGCGGGCAGGCCGGGGATGACGCTTTCGAGGCGGCGCTCGGTGATGGGGTAGGGTCGGCCGTCGTCGCCGCGGACGATGTAGCTGACCTGCGGCTGAATCTGGAGACTGTCGCCGACGGCGGTGACCAGCGCGTGCTGCACGAGCAGCTTGTTGGTCACAGTCGTGGTGACGCCCCAGTAGCGGCCCTTCTCGGCCGCGCCGCTGGTTTCGGTGACCGCGGTGACGTTGGCCCTGCGGATGTTCTCGCCGTCGGCCGCGGTGAGCGAAGCGAGGGATTGAATGCGGGCCTTGAGGTCTTCCTGCTTCACGCCGTCCTTCGCGCGGATGACGACCGCCGCGCCGTCTGCGGCCAGGCGGATGCCGGGATCCTGCGGCGAGCGGGCCATCAGACCGGCTTCCTCGAGCGGCTCGGTGAGGAACGCGACCGCGCGCGGGCCGGCCAGGTCGGGAATGCGGACGTCGAACGAATCGGTCGCGCCCGCATGCGGCTCGACCGTGGCCGCCGACAGCTTCGCGGCGTCCTTGGAGATTTGATCGCCGATCGCGGCGAGCTTTTCGGCGATCTGGCGGTCATTCATGCTGCCGGGCTTCTTGAGCTCGACTTCGGCGCTGATGCCGCCGAGGAACTCGACGTCGAGCGTGTCGCGGGCGCCGCGGGCCACGAGCAGGCCGACGCCGACCACGGTCACGATCACCGAAGTGGGAATGAAGTACTTCCGCAGTCCCCACCAGTCGATGGTGGGCACGCCGATGAACTGCATGAAGCGGATGTCGCGAATGAGGTTGTACTTGACGAGCAGGGCGAACGCGGTTCGCGTGACGAACAGCGAGGTGAAGAGGCTGGTGGCCAGACCCCAGCCGAGTGTCAGGCCGAAGCCGCGTATTTCCTCGCTGCCCACGTAGTAGATGATGAGGCAGGTGAGCAGCGTGGTGATGTTGGCGTCGATGATCGTACTGAGCGCCTTATCATAGCCGTTCTTGATCATCATCCGCAACGACGCGCCGCGGGCCCTTTCCTCGCGCATGCGCTCGAAGATCAGCACGTTGGCGTCGATCGACATGCCGATCGTCAGGATCACGCCGGCGATGCCCGCCAGCGAGAAGCGGGCCTGCAGCAGCGACATGGTGGCGAGAACCAACAGTACGTTCATCAGCAGCGCGGCGTTGGCGATCAAGCCGGCTCTCAGGTAGTAAACGGCGATGAACGCGATGACGACGCCGACGCCGACCACGCCGGAGTAGAACGCGCTGCGCAGGTTTTCCTCGCCCAGGCTCGAACCGATGGTGCGTTCGCTGATCGGCGTCTCCTTCAGCCGGGCCGGCAGGGCGCCGGCCTGCATCGACTGAACGAGATAGGTGACCTTCTCGGCGTTGAAGTCGCCGGTGATGCGGCCGCTGGCGCCGATCGCCTCGGCGATGTTGGCGGACGAGTAGGCCACGTCATCCATCAGCGTGCACAACTGCTTGTTGACGTTGGCGCTGGTCAGCTCTCGGAAGCGGTCGCCGCCGTAGGCGTCGAGCCCGAAGAGGACGCACAGTCGGCCGCGCTCGTCGCGGTCGACGGCGGCCTGCTTCAGTTGCCACTTGCGCTCTCCAGGGCCCGGCCGCAGGAGGCCGTGGGCGCGATCTGTCTTTCCGAGCACGAAGTAGTCGTTGTTGAGCTTTTCGGCGACGTAAAGCGGGTTGGCGCGCAGATCGTAGCGGGCCAGCTCCGCCGCGCTCTTGAGATTGAAGAACGCGACCGGATTGTCGATCTTGAACCAGCCGTAGGTCTCGGTGCGGCTGGCGACCGGGCCGCGCTCGCGCAGCGCGTTGCGCATCGCGTCATAGGCCGCGGGGTCGCCGCCGGGCTCGGCCAGGATGCGAAACTCCATGACGCCGGAGCCGCGCAACAGGCGGCGCAGATCGGCGGGTCCGTCGAGGAAGCTGCGCGTCTTGCGCCAGGCGTCGTGTTTGGCGACGACCTCTTCGATCAGCGCCTTGAGCTCCGGGTGGTTGCTCTTGAGCGTGTCGAGGTCGTTCTTGCGCTTGGTGGAGTCCGGATCGGAGTCCAGGATTTCGTCGAACTGCGCCCGATTCAGATTCGTGGCCAGCACCAGCTCGATCGCGTTCAGATAGCGCTGGGTCGCGTTGCGCTCTTCGAGCCGCAGCCGCTCCATCGTGATCGGCGCGGGCAGCGTGCTCGGCTCGGTGCTGGCCGACGTGGCCGGCGCCGGCGGGGGGCCGGCCTCGCGGGCGGCGCGGGCGGCCTGGTATTCGTCGAAGACCACCGCGGTGTCGCGCAGCACTTTCAGCCGCGCCTCGGACCCGCCGGAGTGCGCCACGAGCGCCGCGTCGCGCTCGGCCGGCGGCGTAGCGAAGAGCACGTCCAGCTCGCCGGGTTTGATGGCGGACTGGAACAGTTTCTCCTGCGCCGCCAGGAACTGCTCGCGGAGCTCGACAGCTTCTTTGCGCGGCAGCGGCATCTGCACTTCGATGCGGTTGCGGCCGTGAACGCGCCAGATCAGCTCGTATACGCCGCTGGGGTCCACGCGGCGGCGAAGCAGCTCTTTCATGTCCTCGGCGATGTTCTGATTGCCCTCGACGCCGGCGGTGTCGATCTCGAAGATCAGCGAGAACCCGCCGGCGATGTCGAGGCCGGGCTTGAGCTTCTGCGATGGGGGGACGACCAGCCAAAGGCCGGCCAGCAGCACCACGCCGATGATGATCAGGCGCTGGTTGAGTGTTTTCTCGGGCATGTTGTTTACCTTTGCTACGGGCGGTCGCGCCGCCACTGGTTTCACGACGGGCGGCGCGACGAGTTGTCTGGTCCGTGAGGCCGATGCGCGTTTGTGGTGGTGCGACGGTCGGCCTTCGACGCTACGCAACGGAGGCGCGACGACGCGGGAGTCTTGCGGGCGACGCCCACCCGCGAACGGGCGGCGCGCTGCGCGGTGGTCAGCGAGGAGGCGCGAGACGGCGGATCGCTGTGCCGATGCAGGGGTTCGCGCGATTCGCCGCGCCCGGCGGTGTCGCCGCCGGAGTCAGGAGCGCGGTGCGAATTCTGAGGTCGAGGCCACCGGGGGTACGGGCGGCGGTATCGGGCGCGTCGCCGCTATCGGGGGCGCCGGCGTACCAGGGCGGCCCGGTGCGAACCAGGCCCGCGCCGATCGTGGCGGTGATGCCGCGCGGCGGGCTGAGGTCTGGAAGCGCCGCGTGCAGGCTCAGCGGCGGAGTGTTCGAGTCCGTCGGCGTGCGGCGCTCTGGCTCAGCCGCGGCTTCAGCGATCGCCCGCGCGGGCGAGAGCAGGTGCTGCGCCCAGCGGAACAGATCGACGGAGAAACCGCTGGCAGCGCGCGAGGAATCCGCCGGGACCGCGCGCTCTGTGAAAAGCCAGGGCCACAGCCTGCCCTGGGTGGTCAACAGCAGCGCCAGCCCCGCGCCGGAAAGACACCGTAATGCGCCAAACGCCCGGCGGGAGAGCATTCGATGAATGATAGCCGCTCGGCGGCGGACCGCCAGCGGG
The DNA here is from genome assembly GCA_964631045.1 of uncultured Planctomycetales bacterium. Taxonomy (GTDB): domain Bacteria; phylum Planctomycetota; class Phycisphaerae; order UBA1845; family Fen-1342; genus CAZVWB01. The sequence continues at coordinate 79,237 of CAZVWB010000018.1, read as the reverse complement.
TCGGAAGGCGCGGCGCTGGAGGCCGACTTGTGCCGCTTCGACAACCCGGTCGCCCGGCGCCCGCGCCCGGTTGACAGATCACCCGGCGATCGCGACAGTATTCAGCGGCGATAGCTGATTGAGCGGAACTCACCCAGAACGAGGTGCCCCCCATGCGCGTGCTGCTTATCACCGGAATTCTCGCTGCGATCGGCCTCTCGAGCGGTTGCGCGACGGTCACCAAGTCGTCCGATGAGGTTCACGCGACGTATCGCCAGATTCTCGACATCGACACGCGCCAAATCGGCGACGACTGGAACTACCTCTGGCTGGCCGACCGCCAGTATCGGCTGACGCGCTGGCACATGCGCTGACGCCCGGGCCGCGCGGCCGTTTTTCCAGACATACATGCCGACCGGGCGACTCGCTTCGTTCGGTCGTTTCCCGGCTGATGGTCTCTGCGTGACAATCTGCCTGGCGCCGTGCGAACATGCTCCATCGCTACTCGCGCGTCATCCTGCCGCTCCTCGGCCTCGTCGCCGGCGCGCGGGCCGATGAGGCCGGCATTCGCGACGGGTTGAAGGCCTTCTTTCAAGCCGAGGCCGGTCCGCAGCGGGCGGCGATTGTCGCCCGGATCGAGGGCGACCCCGCGTATGACCGCGCTCGAGTCGCCTCGTGGCTGGCGCAACTCGAAGTTTTCGAGCCGCTTGAAGCGGGGATGCACACGCTGACAGTGCCGATCGACGGCGGCCGCGCCGAGCGGTCGGTGGCGCTGCGAGCGCCACAGGGGTACGACCCGCGGCAGCTCTGGCCGCTGATTTATGCGTTTCACGGCACTGGCGGCGACGGGCCGTCGATCATTCGCTACCTCGAACAGGTGCTGGGCGACGAGATCGAGCAGTTCGTCGTGGCCGCGCCGAGCGCCTACGAGAACGACGCGCTGCAGAGCCCGCCGCCGGCCTCGACGCAGCATCTCGACGTGCTGCGGGCGGTGAAGCTGCGCTGCCGGATCGACAGCGGGCGGGTGTACCTGACCGGCTATAGCCGCGGGGGCCACGCCGCGTGGACGCTGGGCGCGCTGCACGCGGAGCAGTTTGCCGGCGTCATGCCGCTGGCCGGTTCGCTGATGTTGCCGGAGATCGACAAGCTGTGGCCCGATCTGCTGCCGAACCTGGCGGCGACGCCGGTGCTGGCGGTGTGGGGCCGCGGCGACGCGCTCGCGGACGGTGCGGCGTTTTCGCCCGAGGGCGGCATCGCGGGCCTGAACCGGCGCATGTGCAAACTGACGGAGTCGCTGCGGCTGCCGGTGACGTGCGTGGAGCTGGAAGACGCTGGGCACGGGGATGTCGTGCCGCCGCTGCCGGAACTGCGACGGATGCTCAGGCAAAGGCGAAGCTCCGCGCCGGGCCAGGTGCGTCACGTCTTTCGGCACGAGTATCAGGCTTCGGCGTACTGGCTGGAAGGCCGCGACTGGACCGGACCCGCGTGGGGCGGCGAGCAACTGACGATCGAACTGGCGGCCGGGGACGATCCGCACGAAGCGATGGCGCGGGCGCTGCGCAATCGGCTCGGACGGGTCGAGGGCGAACGCAAAGGGCAGGTGTTCCTGCTGAAGCGCAAAAGCGTGAAGGAAGTCGTCGTCTGGATCGAGGAGGGGATGGTGGACTGGGACAAGCCCGTGACGGTCAAGATGTCCAACCGCGTGGCCTTCGACGGGCTGCTGCGGCCGAGTCTGGCGATCTGCCTGAGCGAAGCGGCGCGGACGTATGACTTTGATCGCCTGCGGTGGGCGGGAGTTCGCGTGCGGAGCGGGAAGGGCGAGGCGGTCGCCCCCTAGCGCCGCCGCGGCGGGTCGGGATGACGGCGCGCTCGCATCGCATTCATGTCCTGGGTTTCTGTCTGTCTTGCAGAAAACGCCGCGTGACGCCGGCGGATACTCCGATAGCCGATTCTCGAACAGAACTGCGCGCCAGCAGCGGCTGGACCGCAAGCGGGCAAGACCGCCGAAACATCTATCCCGCGGGCATGACAGCAACGCCGCCCAGCGATCGGCCCGTTCGCGGCCGAGCGGTGTTGACGTAGTGCCACTCGAATCTGCGGGAGAACACTGCAATGAAACGCGGCTTCCTGCTCGTGCTCGCAAGCGTGGTGCTGCTGGTCTCGGCGTGCGCTCCTGTTCCGAGCGGCGTCGGCGACGCCGCAGGCGAGGACCTGGTGTCGGCTGCGCTGCTTGCCTCCGAGGGCGAGCCCGAAGCGGACACCGGGGGAGATTCGCCGTACTTCGACGCTGACGACGCGACAATTGACGCGCTGCTGCGCGCGATCGAGGCGTCCGAAACTGATTCGCAGACCGAGAAGGACACGAGTCGATCGGCGGTGTTGAACGGCGCGCCGCGCCTGGCCGAGATTTTCCCGGCCGGAGCGCCCGCCACGACCAACCGCTCGATCACGGTCATTCCCGGCACCGGGTATCAGCTTCCGGCGCTGTCGCTGCCGGTCGGCGCGCGGTGGATCGACAATGCCACCAACGAGATCGGTTACCGGATTCGCGCGAGGCTGGTGATTCTCGCGCTGCCGTTTCAGTTGCCGCCGTGGATTCAGTACCCGATCGTTTTGCCGTTTCAGACGGTCGCCGACGTCGCGGCGAATGAGAGCAGCGCGCAGTTCAACGTCGACGTTCCGAACATCTCGATTTCGTTTCCGGTCATCATCCAGGTGCAGGTGCGGGCGCGCTTCGCGAATGCCGACGATCAGAGCAGCAACACCGCGTCGCTTCGCAGTCTGCTGTCGTTTCCATTTGGCGCTTCGTTCCTGCCGCCGAGCAGCCTGGCGGCGGCGGCCGTGAACACAACCGCGGTGCGGCTCACCTGGATCGACAACTATCGCAACGAACCGGAGAGCATCCGCTATTTCGTCGAGCGGCGCATCGGGTCGGACTTCGTGGTGGTGACGCACGTGCCCGCGAATCACAACGAATTCATCGTGACGGGCCTGACGCCGGGCTCGTTTCACACGTTCCGCGTGCGCAGCGCGCCGATCGGGCCGGACGCGGACAGCGGGCGCTTCACACCCTCAGCGTACACCAGCAACTTCTCCGTCAACACGCCGGCTTTCGCGCTCGCGGCCCCCAGTAATCTGACGGCAACCGCAGTCAGCAGCGCGCAGATCAACCTGCAATGGACCGACACGACTACGAACGAGACCGCATTCTTCGTTGAAATCGCCCCGGAAATCAGCGGCCCGTTCACGGTCATCGCCGACGGTCTACCCCCGAACACGACGACCTTCAGCGTCACCGGACTGACGGCCGGCACGACGCACGTGTTTCGCGTGCGCTCCCGGAACGCGGAGGGCTTCTCCGCCTACACACCGAGGATCAGCGCCACGACGCAGGCCGCGCCGACGGCGCCGGCGGCCCCGAGCAACGTCGAGGCGCTGCCGCTTGATGCGAACGTGATCGAGCTGCGCTGGCGAGATAACTCGAACAACGAGACGCACTTCGTCATCGAGCGCTCGCAGAACGGCGGGGCGTTCGTGAGCCTGGGCGCGTTCGAAACCGGAGTGCTCAACCGCGACCCGTTCGACCCGAACATCATCGACGTGACGGACGAAGGTGCGGATGTGTTGGCGAGCACGACGTTCTGCTATCGCATTCGCGCCCGCAACACCGTGGGCGACTCGGCCAACAGCGCTGCGGCGTGCGCCACGACGCCGGCCGTTGGCGCGACCGCCGTGCGGTTTTTCAACGACACCGCCTATCCGCTGGTTTCGCTGGTCGTGAACGGCGTGGAGCGGCTGCCGGGCAGCCTGGTCATTCCGCCGGGCGGCGACGGGCTGGTGACGGTGCCGGCCGGTTCGTTCAACTTCGTGGCGATCAACGGGTTCATTCAGAGCGGGCAGAAGACCGGTCTATATCGCTTCCCGCTGAGCGGGCAGACCAGCGGCAACGTGTCGGCCGGCCAGACCGCCGACCGCACGTTGAGCGACTATCCGCTGGGCGAGATCCTGACGCGGTTCACCGGCGCTCCGCGGACCTATTCGGCGTTGCTGATCGTCGGCGACCTGACCGCTGTATATACGTGCACGTTCTTCCCGAATGGCGACTATGAGTATCTTCAGGACGGTCAACTGCTCGACGCCGGGACGGTGTCGCTCGACTCCTACCCCGGGAACTTGCAGATTCCGTTCCACCTCGACTCGCCGCCGCCGGTGAACGGGTTCACGGCGGCGCTCTTCGACGAGACGCCGGACGCTCAGGGGCGGTGTGCGATTCTGATGGCGGGGATGATTTTTACGGATTGATGGAGCGTGTTTTCCGACGCGACCGTGAATGGTCGCATTTGACGCATGGTGAATGGCGCGGGCACTCTGCCTGTTCCGCCGAGCGATGGCAGCGGGCGGCGTGCCCTGCGCGCCTGTTGAAAAGTACGGGAAGTTGGACTCGGTCCCGACATACGCACCCGCCGACCGGGTGATTCAGACACTGCCGCCGCGGGAGCTCGCGTGGATAGCGCGGGAGCGCGCGGTTTACCGCGCCGGGCGGCGACCGGCGGATACAATCAAATACTATGTCCACGCTCTCCGGTTCGACAGCGGCCGCCGACGCGCGCGCCGCGGGCGGCTCGACTGATCCCGCGGCCGTGGAACATCTGGCCGTCGTGCGGCGCTTCCTGAACGCGCTGGGGGTGCGGGTGCGCTGGGTTCGTGCCGCCGCGGGGTTGCTCGTGCTGCTCGCGATCGCGCTCGGACTGCTCGCCGTGTTTGTCGTTGCGGACCACGCCTGGCGGGGCGGCGTGCCGGCGGGCTGGCTGCCGTTCGCTGCGCCGATCTGGCTGGCGCTGCTGCTCATCGTCGGCGGCGCGGCGCGGCGTCGCGTCCGCCGGCGGATCGATGCCCGCTGGATCGCGCAGCGCGCCGAGCATGCCTTCGCCGTGCCGCACAACGCGCTGCTGAACGCGGTGGAGCTATGCGATCAGCCGCAGTACGCCTACGCGAGCGATGCCGCCTTGCGACACGCGGCGCGCTGCGTGCAACGGCTGGACCCAGCCGCCGCACCGCCGGAGCGAACGCCCCGTGCGGCGCGTGGCCTGTTGGCGGGCGTCGTGCTGGCGTGGCTCGCATTCGCGCTGCTGACGCCGAAGTCCGTCTGGATTTCGCTCGGGCGGTTTTTCGGGCTAGGCTGGCCTGCCCCGACGGCCACGCGGATCGAGACCATCCGGCCCGCCGTCGGCGCAGTCATGCACGCGGGCGAGCCGCTGGTCTTCGAGTTCGTTACTCACGGCCGGCAGCCGCGGCAAGCGGAACTGGCGATTGCGCCCGCGCCCGCGGCGGATGGCGCGGGCGCCGACCACGATCACGCGTGGACGAAAGGCGATGGTGCGCGGCCCGACGGTGATGCTTCGCGCGCAATCGGCGCGGCCGTGCCGATCGAGCCCCGCAGTGTTTCGCTGCGTCCGGAACCGGCGGGCGAGGGCCGGCAGCGCTGGGGGACGACGCTCGCTCCGCACGAGGTGCAGGCCGACCTGACATACGCGATGTCCGCGGGCGACGCGGTCGCACGCGGGCGGGTCCGAGTCGTGCCGCAGCCGGCGATTGTCGGGTTCGAGATCGCGCTGCAACCGCCGGGGGTGGCGGATGCAGGGGTCATCGTGGTGACCGACCCGAATCTGCTCGTGCCGCGCGGCACGCGGGCGACCATCGCGATGTGGGCGAACACGCCCGTCGTCGACCCGATTCTGGTGCTGCGCACCGCCGCGGGCGAGTCCCGCGCGCTGCTGCGCATCGACCCGGAGGAAGCGTGCCGGGCCGCGGCGACGCTGACGGTTCACGAGGCCGGCGCGTATCGGATCGAATTTTCCGATGCGTGGAAGTGGCCGTATCGCGATCCGCACATGTTCACCATCCGCGTGCAGGACGCCCCGGCCGCGGACGCCCCGCCGGCGGGCGATGCGCCGACCGGGGCGGGCGCGCCCGCAACCGCACCCAACCCCGAGGCCCGCGACGGAACGCCGGGCGGCGCGGGCGGCGACACGGGTGATACGCCCGGCGGCGCGGCGGCTGAGCCGGGCCCGGGAGCTGCCTCGGGGGCGGCCGCCGGGGAACCCGGCGAAGGGGGGGCTGGCGCGGTGCAAGCGCCCGGCGGTGCGTCGGGCGGGGAGTCGGCTGGTGCTTCGGGTGCTGCCGGCTCGAAATCGGCGAGTGCGCCGGCGTCGTCGGATGCGCCGAGCGCGGATGGCGGCGGTGCATCGGATGAAAAGAACGCGAATGCGGGGGGCGGCGATAACTCCAGCTCCGCCGGGGGAGGCGAAAGCGGGCAGGCCAGCGGCGACGCCGAAGGGCAACGCGACGACAAGGCGGGCGGCGAACGCAACGAGAACGCCGACGGCGAAGGTAACGACAACACGGACGGAAGCGGCAACCGCAACACGGATGGCAAAGGCAACACCCAAACGGGCGGAGCCTCCAACGACAACGCAGGTGGGCAGCGCAGCGACGACTCAGGCCGAGAAGGCAGAGACGGCGCCGCTGGGCAAGGCAACGACAACGCGGATGCGGGAGGTAACGAAAACTCCGGCGGTGAGCCAAAGCAGGGCGACCGCGGCGCAAACTCCGGCAAGCCGAATGCCGGCGAAGGCGACGGAGATCGCGGCAAGCGTGGCTCAGGCGGCGGGGAAGCAACCGGCGGCGACGGCGACGACGATTCGCGCGCGGGCGACGGCAGCGGCAATTCGCCGCCGCAGGCGCCGAACGCGGCCGATCAACCCGAAGACGGCGCGGCCGCACAGCCCGAGGACGGCGCGGGAGCGCCGCCTAGTGCCGCCGGACCGTCCCCATTGCCCGGCGGCGGTCGCGCGGCGGGCAATGATCCGGTGGGCCGCGTGCTGCGGGGCGATCCGCCCAGTGAACAGGAATTGGTCGACGCGGGTGTTCCGCCGATCATGGCCCGGCTGCACGCCGGCGCGCTGCGCGCGGCGGCCGCAGCGGCGCAGCGCAGCCCGCTGGCGAACGCGCCGCGAACCGGCCTCGGGGCCGACGCGGGCAGTCGCGACGCGCAGCGCGGCGTCGGATTGAGCGCGGATGCGGGCGGGGCGACGGGGACCGCGGAGGACTCGATCCAGCGGCGGCTGGACCGCATCCGTCCGCCGGGGCGTCGCGTCGCGCCGCCGGGGTTGCAGCAGGCGCTGGATGCGTACTATCGCGCGCTGGCCGCGCGGCGGGCGCGGGGAGAAGGGTAGTGTTAGTCGAGCGGCGGAAACCTCGGTGGCGGGGTCGGCGGTGATTGGTAAGAGCAGCCGCATCGACATGGACCGAGTCGCGGCCGAGGCGCTGCGCGAACAGCAGTGTGAATGACGCGCCACTCATGAACCGGCGGGAGCGCGGAGACTTCAGATGTGCAGGTCGCGACTTCTGCCGGATCGGCTTCAAGTGGGACGGCAAGGCCGGCGTCATCGGTGTATCGCGCCTGGCCGGCGACGTGCCGCGTCACAGCGAAGCATGACCTGGTAGCTGGGCGCGGGCAAGCGTAGGGACAGTGACGATCATGTGCACTGAGCAATCGACCTCCGGGCGTGCGCCGAGCGCCCGACAGCGCCTTGAGCAACTCGTGGCGAAGTACGCGGCGCTGGCGGATCCGGCCCTGATACCGAAAACGGAGCACGCCGTCGAAGAGGTCTTGAACAACCTTGCGACGTATGTACCCGGCGACCTCGAGCTGGTGCTGTTCGCATCTCTGCGATGGTGCCTGGATCGACGGACTGATTCTTGGGGGTTGCCGAGCGCGGCGTTCATGTGTGCCGCGGGGTTCGTGAACATCGATTGCCGACGCCGCGAGGGCGACTATGATAACGATGTGCGAGAGTTCGGAGAACATTCTGCCCAGCGCTGGGTTGATACGCTGCGTGAATTGGCGGCTCATCGGCGAAACGCAACCGCCCAATGGGGACTGGAAGAGTGCAGCGCGGTAGTCGCCTGGATCGACGAAGTGCTTTCTACGCCGGAATTGGCAAGTGTTTGGCAGGACAATCTACAGTTTGCACGTGCCCATTGGCAGGATCGAATGGAGCAACTGACACGGGCCGCCCAATAAGCGAACTGTGCTGCACATGCTAGCCCGACAGCTAAGGTCGCCATTCCAAGCTCAAAATCGGCCTTTGCCGACGCCGCCGAGACCAACAGGGTCGGGTTCGGCGACAGTTTCGACAGCAATTCGGCGGCGTTGGGGTATGATGATGCGGGGAACCTGACGGACGACGGCGTGCTGGCGTATTCGTACGATGCGTGGAACCGGCAGACGGCGGCGAAACGGCCGGCGTCGGGGACGCAGATTGCAGCGAATGCGTATGACGGCCTGCACCGCCGGGCGAGCAAGGTGGTGAGCAAGCAGGGCGTCGAGGCGTCGCCGGGCGACGGCGGCAACACGACCGTGCACTTCTACTACACGGGCTGGCGGGTAGCCGAGACGCGGAGCGGGGCGAACGCGGCGACGGCCCAGTACGTGTGGGGCACGCAGTACATCGACGAGGCGGTGGTGCTCGACCGCGACAGCGACGCCGATGGCGACTGCCTGGACGCCGGCGGGTCGGAGCGGCTGACGTATCACCAGGACGCGAACTTCCGCGTCGTGGCCCTGACCGATTCGACCGGCGGCGTGGTGGAGCGCTATGAATACAGCGCCTACGGCGAGCCGCAGGTGCTGCGCGGTTCGCCGACCGCCGGGGGTGCGGAGGCGGGCAACATGCTGGCGGTCAGCGCCTACGGCAACCCGTTGCTGCGTCAGGGTTTATGGCGCGACAACGAGAGCGGGACGTACCAGAACCGCTTCCGCGTGTTGCACAGCCGGCAGGGGAGGTTTGGGCAGAGGGATCCGGCCGGGTATGTGGATGGCCAGAACCTGACGATCGCGATGTCGAACAACCCGTACGCACGCCTCGATTTCATGGGCCTCGATGATTGTGACGACGCAAAAGAAAGACTCAAGCAACATCGCGCTCAGTTGCCGAATCTAATTCTGGACCTGCTCGACTCAACGGACAAACTAATCTCGCTCAATGCTCAGAAGAGTGAGAAAGTCGGCGTCTATAATTCTATTGTTGACGCTCTCCACGATACCGGTTCCAGTGAGTTGCTTCAACGAATACGCGACTCGCGGGATTTTAATAATGCGTGCAATGCCGTCGAAGGAACAACAGTTGGTGTGACGATCGGAATGGTGCATCACGTCTGCAATAGCCACCCTCTGGTGGCGATCACGAGCGGCATTGCAACTAACATCATATACTGGGCGATTGGAGAACACCATGAAGGGCTTATGGGCAAAATAGAGAATCAACAAGTAGCAGCGATGGCGGAGCTTGAGCAAGCTCGACGGCAGCAGCTCAACACGGTCGCAAGGGAGATTCACGCCATCAACGAACAGATTGCATTGACCGCTTCAAGACTCAAAGCAGCGTCCGCGCGGTTGGCGATCCATGCGGTACAAGATATAGGCCTTGCAGCCGATGTCGCCGAGGCATGTAAGTGTGAGAAATGAGTACGCGAGATTGCAACAGTAGTGCCGCTGCTGCTTGGATGCAACCCGCTTGGATTGTGTTCATAGGTCTTGTGTCAGTTTCGACAATCGTCTTGCCGGCCTGGTTCATGATCGGTCACCTGAAGAGTGCATATCGCGCCGATCAGGAACGACGGTCATTGGAGATTTGGCTAGCCGAGCCGCCAAGTAACTATGTACGGAATATCTATCTGACGCGCCTTCGATCAGCAAAAGAAGGGATACGTACGGCGCTGAGCCGTGCACTATTTCACGGCATCCTAGTCGTGGTGGGCGTAGGTGTGATCGCCGTAATCCCGCGAGCAGCGAGGGCGGAGTGGCTACGCGGTCAGCGAGAGCGATGCCAGCGCTGCGGTTACCTGCTGCACGGCCTTGCCGCCAGATGTGCGTGCCCCGAATGCGGGGCACTGCGGCGCGACAACGCTCAGCTCCCGTAGACCGCATCAGGCTTGCAGCCCGGGAGAGTGTCATTGCCTAATCGCATCGGAGCATTTGACGCTTTTGGACAGCCTCGCGCCCTTCTCCATATCAATGGATGGATGCGCATGTTCGTCTGTGTTACGATTGGCGCATCAATCGCGGCAGCAATCGACTTGGGGTTCGGCAGCGGAAGAGTTTTTGTTGTGATCAGCCTCACATTCATCGTAGTTACACCGGTGGCGAATGCTGTCATGTATGTTCAGCAGTGGATTTTTGATGGCTGGCTGGAGCGCAATAAATACGAAGTGTGTCTATGTGGATACGTTCTATGTGGACATCCGCAGGAGGGTGTATGCCCAGAGTGCGGACTTGCATTCGAGAAACAACTGCTTGAGAGCAGTTGGAAGCGCCTGAAGTTTCGAGAGCTGCGCCGACGCAATGATGCGAGGGCCGCAGTACATGACTAGGTCTTGCGCGTCGGCGACGCTGTCCCCTGTTCGGCGGTCTTTATGTTCTCGTTCGCGCCGGTGCGTTTGACGCCAATACGGCCACGAGCGGCATCCCCGCCGGCCGGGTGGGGTTGTGGTGCAGTCATGCGACGGCCAACGAGTTCGACCTGTTCGCCGTCCGCGACCTGGCCGGGCCGCACGAGGCGGATGTGCGCTGGTTCAGCGACAAGGGCGACTGCCGGGTCGACTTCAGCAACGGCAACGTGTTCGAGATTGTGTACGCCGGGAACGACAACCACGACCGTTGTGCCGTGCGCCGCGGCTTCCGCGAATGGGTTTCCGTGAGTCCGGTCCGATGGTGGAATCGGCGCCAAGCGCTGACGCCGGGCGACGAGCTTGTGACCTTCTGGGCTTCACTCACTCTCGTGAGCGGTTCGCGAGCCTTTTGGGTGGGCAGATTGCCTGCCCCACCCCAAAAATCACCGGCTCGACGCGCCGTTGGTCCTGGCCGCGGCGAATCTCGCGCGTCCGCGGGCTACTGCATTGCGGCGCGAGCGATCGTCGCGCTGGCGCCCGGCAACGAGTGGGGCGGGGCGGGGACGGGGCGAGCGTGCCGAAGCAACAGGATGCCCGCTGCTACTCCATGACCGCGAGTGCCGCCAGGGCCGCGGCGGAGTCCGGGTGGTGCGGACCCAGGACTTCGGCGAGCTGGGGCGCGGCGTGCTCGAGCGTTTCGCGCGCGGCCGGATCGGCGGCGGCGGCGAGCGCGCGGCCCAGTCTGGCGCGCGTGCGCGCGGCGCGCCAGTCGAGCGGGCCCCACTTGGCCTCGTGAATGCACAGCGCTTCGCGGAGCGCGGCGACGGCGTCCGTGTTCTGGTTGTTCTCCAGCGCCAGCGCGCCGTGCAGCGCGAGGATGTGCCCGAGATTGACGTCGCGCGGGGACAGCTTCGGACGAATCGCCGCCAGCGAGGCGAGCAGGTCCGGCCGCACGCGACCGTCGCGCCGCAACTGGAGCTCCGCCAGCCACACGAGCGGCGCGACCATCTCGGCGTCGCCGGGGGCCAGCAGCGCGGTGTAGAGATCGCGCGCTTCGCCCAGGATCGACTCGGCCTCTTCAGACGCCCCGGTGATCGCCAGAAACGCACCGAGATTCGCGAACGTCTGGGCCTTCTGGGCGGGCAGCGCGCTGGGATGGTCCGCCGCCACGGCGGCCGCCTCGCGGTAGAGCGCTTCGGCATCGTCGAGTCGCGCCTGACGCAGCCGGACGCCCGCCAGCGATTGCAGCGGCCCGATGCGGTTGACGTGGTCGAGCTTGCGGTAGATCGTCTCCGCGGTGCGCAGATGGGTTTCGGCCTGGTCGAGATCGTCCATGTCGATGAGGTATGCGGCGCGATTCTGATGGGCGACGCCGACCATCGCATGTTCCGGCCCGTAGATATCCGACCATCCGTCGATGATCTCGGCGGCTAGGGCCGCGGCCTGGTCGGGCTTTCCGAGCCGCCAGCGCGTCATCGCGAGATTGTTGATGCTCCCCAGCACGCGCCCGTCGCGCGCGCCGAAGTGCCTGCGGCGAATGTCCAGCGCTTCGGCGTGGGCGCGCTCGGCGCCGGCGAAATCCCCGCGCGAATTCAGGACGAAACCCAGGTCATTTAGCGCGTCGGCCACGAGCGGATGATCTTCGCCGACCGACTGGCGCAGCGTGTCCGCGGCGTCGCGGTAGAGCTGGGTCGCCGCGGGCGCGTCGCGGTCCTTTACTAGATACGCCAGTTCCTTGATCGCCAGCCCCACGCCGGGGTGATTTTCGTGGTAGATCCGCCGGGCGACCTCGACGCGGCGGGCAAGCAGCGCCTCGGCCTCGGGGCGGTCGAACTGCACCACGGCGCCGGCCAGGCTCGCCAGTGCAGCGCACAGGTCCGGGGAATCGCCGAGCAGGCGCTCGCGCAGCGCGAGTCCCTCTCGCAGGGGCGGCAGCGCATCGCCGGGGCGGCCGAGATCGGTCAGCACCACCCCGAGACTGAGCAGCGCGTCGGCCGCGCCGGCTGACTCGCCCTGGTTGACTGCGCGGCAGATGTCCAAAACCTCCGTCAGAGTCGACTCGGCCGCATCCAGTTTGCGGACGGCGTGCTGCGCCGCGCCGAGCCGGGACAGGGCGGCGGCGGTCGCGGAATGTCGGCGGCCATAGCGGCGCTCGACGATCGTCACCGCCTCCTCCGCCGCGGCGATCGCCTCGGCGTGCAGCCCGGCGGCGGAATGGCAACCGCTCAGATCGAGCAGCGAAGCGGCGACATCGACATGGTCCGGGCCGAGCTGGGTGCGGCGCGTTTCAAGCGCGTCCTGAAACAGCTCGCGGGCGCGAACGTACTTCGCGCGCGACTGATACACCTTGGCCAGCGCGGTGATGACCCGTGCACGCACGAGCGGCTGGTCGCGAATCTCCGCCAGACGCGATTCAGCGGTCTGGAGCACATCGTGCAGCGACGGCTCGCGCTCCGCGACGGCCATCGGGTCGGCGGTCGAGAACACCAGCTCCAGGAACGCAACCACCTCGTCGGCGGACTGGCGGGCGACGCGTTCGTCGCTCGCGAGCTGCGTGGCCCTGTCGCGCTGGTCGGCGTAGCGCACCGCGAGCCACAAGCTTGTTGCGGTCAGGGCCAGCAAGCCGGCCGCCAGAGCGACCACCACCACCGACGCCGCGCGATGCCGGGCGACGAACTTGCGCAGCAAATAGGCCGTGCTCGGCGGACGCGCCAGGATGGGGCGCTGGTCCAGATAGCGCCGCAGGTCGGTCGCGAAGGCGTCGGCGGAGGCGTATCGGAGGGACGGCTCCTTCGCGAGCGCTTTCTGCACGATCGTGTCCAGGTCGTGCGAGAACTCGCGCCGCGCGGCGCGGAGCGGGGCGGGCCGCTGCTCGACGATGAGGCGGCCGGCCTCCATCACGCTGCGGCCGTCCAGGGCGTAGGGCAGGCGTCCGGCGATCAGCTCGTAGAGCAGGACGCCCAGGGCGTAGATGTCCGAGCGCGTGTCCAGTTCGCGCGCGGCGCCGCGCACCTGCTCGGGACTCATGTACGCCAGCGTGCCGATGAGCTCGCCCGCCCGCGTGTGCCGCGTCGAGAGCAACACATCGCCATCGGTGACGCGCGCGACGCCGAAGTCGAGAATCTTCGGCTGGTCGTTTGCGGTGACCAGGATGTTGCTCGGCTTGAGGTCGCGATGCAGTACGCCCTTCTCGTGGGCGTGCTGCACGGCGTCGCACACGCGGGCGAACAGGGCGAGTTGGGCGCGAGTGTCCAGGTTCCGCGACCGGGCGTATGTGCTGATCGGCTCGCCTGCCACGACCTCCATCGAGAAGTAGGGCTGGGCGCCGACGGGCGTAGTCGCGACACCCGCGTCGAACACCTGTGCGATTCCGGGGTGCGACAGCCGCGCCAGCACGCTCGCCTCGTGGACGAAGCGCCGCTGCAACTCGGGCGAGGCCGCGTCCGGGCGCATCACCTTCAGGGCGACGCGCCGGCGAGGATGCTCCTGTTCCGCCTCGTACACGACGCCCATCCCGCCGCGACCGAGCAGCCCGCGGATGGTGTAATGGTCGAGTCGCTCCCCCGGCGGAATCGGCAGGCTCTCGCGCGCGTCGCTGCGGCGCGGGGCGACGTCGAACGCGGGCGATTCGATGAAGCTGGACGCGCGGTCGTGCGCGGCGAGCAGCGACTCCGCCTCGGCCCGCAACGCCGAATCGTCTCCGCAGTCGCGCTCCAGAATGGCGGCGCGCTCGGCCGGCGCGCGCGGCGCGGCCGCCTCGAAGACGCGGTTCAGTCGATGCCAGCGTTCAGTGTTCACGGCGCACGTCAGCGGTGCGTGGCGATCCCCCTTGGAACTCGTATTCCGGGGGTGCGGCGGCTCAGGAATCCGGCGGCGAGTTGTGTCCCAGTTCGCGAAAGAGCCAGGCCTTGGCCAGCAGCCACTCGCGCTTGACTGTGGCGGCGCTCAGCCCGGCGACTTCCGCCGACTCGTCCACGGACAGGCCGCCGAAAAAACGCAGTTCGACGATCTGGGCCTTGAGTGCGTCGATTTTCGCCAGCCGCGAAAGCGCATCGTTCAGCGCCAGCAAGTCGGGACCCTCGGCCGCCGGCACGATCTCTTCGTGGAGCTCGATCGGCTTCGCGCCGCCGCCGCGTTTGTCGGCGCTTTCGCGGCGGGCCCGGTCGAGGAGCACGCAGCGCATGGCCTTGGCGGCCAGACAGAGGAAATGGCCGCGATCTCGAAAGCGCAGTCCGCGGTTGGCGAGCCGCACGTAAACATCGTGGATCAAAGATGTTGTGCGCGTCGGGTCGATGACGCGGCTGCGCGCCAGAACGGCGACCGCCAGCGCGTGCAGCTCTTCGTAGACGATGGGCAACAACGTATCGAGGCCGTCGCCGTCCGCCGCGGTACTCCCAGCGGCCTGCCCGGCGAGCGAATTTTGATCCGCCACGCGGTCGACTCCGCCCAGATTTTTGCGCCCAGCCGGAGCCGCTCCGCGAGAGTTAGAGAGAGCGGCGAAGCTCGGGTCGTTACAACGCTGAGAAAATGAAATCCCGGACTGGAACGTGAGTGTACCCAGTAGCGGAAGCCCGGGCAACGGCTGAATCCGCGCGCCCATCTGAGCCCGCGTCCCGGGGCACTGGCGGCATGTCGTAGTCGAACGCGAACCGGGAGTGGCTGGCTGTGCGCGCCGGCAAGGGGTGCGGGCGGCGCGTGGTATCCAGGCGTGGCTCGCCGCGGCCAACTGGGCGCTGCGGACTTGAACATCACCGATCCCGCCCGCGCGGGCGAGATGCTGTGAACTTGGCGATTGCGCGGCTGCGATCGCGATGGCAGCGTTCCAAGCGGAGTTCTTCATGCACGCGATCACGACACAGACGACTCATCGGGGTCTGGCGACGCTTCTGGCGCTGCTTGTTCCCGCTTTCGCGCAGGACGCATCCGCCCAGCCGAGCTGCGTGCCGCCGCCGGCCGGAATGGTCGCCTGGTGGCGGGGCGAGGGTGACGCCCAGGACGCGCTCGGAACGATGCATGGGACGCTGGTGAACGGAACCACCTTCGCGCCGGGCATGGTCGGCCAGGCGTTCGACTTCGACGGGGTGAACGACATCGTCAGTCTGCCCAATCTGGATATGAACTCGCTTACGGTCGAGATGTGGATCAAGCGCGATCGCCTGACCATCCCCGGGGTGCCGCTGGACCGGCTGATCGTCTCTAACGGCGACGCCGGCTGGGCCATTCTGCCCAGCGACTCGAACCGCATCTGGTGGTCGCTGACCGCGATCAACAACGTGGAGTCCAATGCTTCGATCGGCGCCACCAACACCTGGTACCACATTGCGGTCACGCATGACAGCGGACAGGCGTGCTTCTATGTCAACGGCGCGCTCGACGTCTGCCGCTCATACAACGTGACGTTCAACAGCAGCGGGCAGGGCTACACGATGGGTGGGCGCGGCCTGGCCGAGTTCTATGACGGGCTGATCGACGAAGCCGCCGTTTACAACCGGCCGCTGAGCGCCGCGGAGATCGCGGCGATTTACAACGCCGGAAGCTTTGGAAAATGCCCTCCGACCGGCGACGCCGACAGCGATGGCGTGCTCGACGCGACCGACAATTGCCCGACGGTTGCCAATCCGACACAAACTGACGGTGATGGCGACGCGATCGGCGACGCCTGCGATAACTGCCCCACGGTGGCGAACGCCGATCAGGCCGACGCGGACAATGACGGCATCGGCGACGCTTGCGATAACTGCCCAAACATCGCGAACGCCGATCAAGCCGACGCGGACAACGACGGTGTCGGCGATGCGTGCGATTCGGGAACGGGTCAAACGTGGAACCTGGCTGCAGATTACGCCACGACGAGCAACCCAAACGGGGCGTGGAGCTACGGCGAGCGCAATACAGCCGCGGGAACGTTGCTGACGCTCTATCCCGGAACGACGGTTCACAACAACGTCGATTTCTGGCAGCGATCCTCGGGCGGCGCCAGTCTGCCCGGCAACGTCAGTCACAACGGGTCGCCGTCGACTCAGGAGATCAACAATGTCGCGCGGTGGGAGCCGGGCCAGGCTGGAATGCACCCGGGGTTTGCCTGCGAGAAGAGCGTAACGCGCTGGACGGCGCCCGCGACCGGGCAATACGGCATCGTCGTCGAGTACTCCGGCGCGGACTTCGGCGCGGGTACAACAACCGATGTGCACGTCGTCATCGACGGCACCATCATCTGGAGCCGCGACGTCGCGGGTTACGGGCCACCTTCAGCCGTGATCTACTGCGGGCAGCACTCGTTGGCCGCGGGTGCACGGGTGGACCTGGTGGTGGGCTGCGGCAGCAATAACTCGTTCTCCAACGATACGACGATCGTGGACGCGGTGATTACGGCCGGCGTCGCGGCGGACTCAGACGGAGACGGCGTCCCTGACGCCTGCGATAACTGCCCGACCGTAGCGAACGCCAATCAGGCCGACGCGGACGGCGACGGCATCGGCGATGCGTGCGATGCATGCAGCACCATCATCGGCGGACCAATTCAAAACCCCGCCAACGGGCACAATTACTACCTTCTCGGCCAATGTTCGTGGACCGAGAGCGAGGCCGCTGCGGTGGCCCTGGGCGGGCATCTGGTCACGATTAATGACGCTGCCGAGCAGACCTGGGTCTTCAACACATTCGCGAACTACGCCGGCACGCGCCGCGACCTATGGCTGGGAATCAGCGACGCGGCGGTCGAAGGCGTGATGGCCTGGGCCAGCGGCGAGCCGGTGACCTACACCAACTGGGATCCGAACGAGCCGAACAACCTCGGCGGCGAGGACTATGGGCACATCTGGGGCGCGTTCGACAGCCTGGGCCGCGACGGACTCTGGAACGACATCCTTGATAACGGCATCGGCGGCGCGGGCGTGCCCGTCAACCCGTATGGCGTCGTCGAGGTTGCGTCTGAACCGGACAGCGACGGCGACGGCGTGCCCGACGCCACGGACAACTGCCCGAATACGCCGAACCCGGATCAGGCCAACTCGGACGTTAGCCCCGCAGGTAACGACGGACTCGGCGACGCCTGCGACAATTGCAGCCTGGTCTATAACCCCGATCAGGCGGACGCGGACGGCGACGGCATCGGCGATGCGTGCGATAGCTGTCCAACCACCGCAAACGCCGATCAAGCCGATGCGGACGGCGACGGCATCGGCGATGCGTGCGACGATTGCCCAACCACGCCGAATGCCGGGCAGCAGGATACCGACGGCGACGGAGTCGGCGACCTCTGCGATGCTTGCCCCGGCTTCGACGACGCCATCGACACCGACGGCGACGGCGTGCCCGACGGCTGCGACAACTGTCCGAGCGCGGCGAACCCGTATGTATACAGCTACTCCCCCAGCGGAGGCGGAAGCTGGCGGCAGCCCGACAGCGACAACGACGGCATCGGCGACGCCTGCGACAACTGCGACGCCCGGCCGAATCAGGATCAGTCGGACACGAACGGCGACGGCCGTGGCGATGCATGCGACGACTTCGTGGACAGCGACGGCGACGGGTTGGACGACGACGTCGACCTCCAGCCGGCCACACCGTCAGTCGACTTCGCCTGGGGCCAGACCACGGGCACGATTCTGTTCGTCCCGCCGGGCGTGACCTTCCGCGTGGAAGACGCGACCGTCCACGGCAACCGGCCGGCCGTCGGCGTGTCGGTCTTCGGGGTGACGACCCAACCGCTGGAAATGCACATTCCGCCTTCGCGGGCCACCGTACGACAGGGCAACGGCTATCACGTGTACCGCCGCGGCTCGCTCGAAGTCTACGGTTTCAGCGGCGATGTCGAAGTCGTGTTCACGATCGGCGGGCAGGTGTACACGGCGGCGCCGTCGCCCGGCAGCACGATCGTGCTGTACGAGAACGTCCAGAACGATGCGCTCGTCGGCGCGTTCGTCGCGGCGTTCAACGCGCCGGCTGAGCTGAGCGGCCAGACGCTCGACCCGGGCGAAGTCGCGTCCATCGGCGACATCGTGCCGCCCGATGCCGACGGCGACGGGATCGCCGATCACCTCGACAACTGTCCGTCGGTCGCGAACGCGGGTCAGGCGAATGCGGATGGCGACCCGGCGGGCGATGCCTGCGACAACTGCCCCGGCGCTTCGAATCCGTTCCAGGGCGACGCCGATGGCGACGGCCTCGGCGATGTTTGCGATCCGTGCCCGGCGTCCGGAGCGCGGGCCGATGCGAACTGCGACGGCATCGTCGATTTCTTCGACATCGATCCGTTCATCATGGCGCTGTTCGATCCGCCCGGCTATGCGGCGGCGTTCTGCGACGGCGCCCCGTGCGGAGTGGACGTGGATTGCTCGGGCGTGGTCGACTTCTTCGATATCGACCCGTTCATCGCGTGCCTGTTCGGCGGCTGCGCGCCGTGTCCGTAGCGGCGGTGGTGCGACGGAGCGTCGGAGCGAGAGAGCGACAGAACGACAGAGCGAGGAAGCGACGAAGCGACGAAGCGACGGAGCCAGTGAGCGACAGAGCGACGAAGCGACGGAGCGACGGAGCGACAGAGCGACGGAGCGACGGAGCGAAAGAGCGGCGGAGCCACGGAGCGACCGAACCCCTGTGGCGCCGGTCTATGGACCGGTGTCCGGTGGCACCGGTCTATTGCCCGGTGCCTGATTCTGCTGGTTGTCGGGCTTCTGACGGGTAGCTGGGTCATGTTGGCCGCGCCGCGCGGGTTCGGTTCGGCGCCGGCCCGCGCATCGAGCGCCACCGCCCGGCTCGGCCACGGTGGCTGTCAAACCCGTACTCGCTCCGGCCGCTGCGGTAACCAATGCTGTGCTCGCTCCGCTCAGGGCATCGATCGGGTGCAGGGCGGATTGCGATTCACTAAGGGAGTAGACCCGTGAGCGCGCGGATCAGCGATCTCGTCAGAAGTTCGATGCAATCGAGCGGGAACTACCGAGTGGCGGTGCTCGCGCTCGCGCTGCTCTCGCAGTACCGCAGCATCGCCGGCGCCCAGACCTGCTACCTGCTCGATCTCTACAACACGACGGTCACCGGCGGCCAGAGCAATCCGTTCAACGTGCAG
The DNA here is from genome assembly GCA_964631045.1 of uncultured Planctomycetales bacterium. Classification (GTDB taxonomy): domain Bacteria; phylum Planctomycetota; class Phycisphaerae; order UBA1845; family Fen-1342; genus CAZVWB01. The sequence continues at coordinate 59,742 of CAZVWB010000018.1, read as the reverse complement.
CAAAGCTCGCCGCAGACACTCGTCATCGACATCGCCGAGATTGCCGTCCCGACGGACGCGGCCCCGGCCGCGGGTCAGCCGCCGCTGCTCGTCACGCCGATTCCCTGCGAACTGCCGAAAGTTCTGGGCAGGCAGATGACTTGTCCATCGGTTGAGCAGGAGTTCTACATCTACGCCATCGCACCCGCCGACACGAACATCGCACAGGTGCAGTGGCGGATGGTCGACGCCGACAACACTGCGATCGAGATCGAGCCCTGGACCGCCACGACGCTGCTCGACGGGGATGCCGATCGCGGCTGGCATGGCTATCCGGTTCCGCTCTCGGGGATCGATCAGGAGTCGCGGGTGCAGGTGGAGTTTCGTGCGACCGACACCGCCGGCCGCCCGTCGAACACGGTCGTCGTGCCGCTTGAGGTTTGCTTCAATCCGATCATGAGCGCCTGTCCGTCCGGCGGCGGCGATTCGATCCAGTATCGCGGCTACTTCAACGATCGCGACGCGAGTTACGGCGTACGCGTGCAGTTCCCCGACGAACCGCTGGTCGATCTGTCGATCGATCTCGGTCCGCTCGGCGAGCTCGAGAATCGGGTTGAAGCGTTCGTCGGGGCCACGGCGTTTCTCAGAGAGGGAAACTGGAATCCGGAGTCTGCCTACGCCAGGTTCGAGGCGGTGCTGCTCAATCGCGCGCTCGCGTCGGAATCGATCGATATCGACTTCGACAACGCCCCCGGCGGCGTGATCATCAGCTTTCCGTGCAGCGAGCTCGCGATGCAGATCGATCGACCCGACATCGACCTGCTCCACGAGGATTGGTCCTGGCGGCTCTACAAAGGCACGGTCTACAACGGGACGGTCGGTCCGGTTCCGGTCAAAGTGAAGGTATCGCTCGACGCCGGACTCGGCGTCGACGTCACCGCCGACGCGACGGTCATTCTGTCCTATCCCGGCGACCCGTTTCTGGAGGCGACGCTCGCCGTCGATCCGGTGATCACGCCCTGGATCGAGGGCTCGGTCAGCGTGATCGTGGCGCTGGGACTGGCAAAGGCGACGGGCACGATTCGCGCGGAAGCCGACGTGACGATGCCGATCACGGTCAGCATCACGGATGCGAACGTGGACGTCGACACCAGCGGCGTCTGTCTCGATCTGACGGTGCGCGCCCGCGTCGAGGCCTGCCTGCTGAAAGCCTGCACGCAGACGGACTGGTTCGAGGTTGTGCGCGAGACTGCGGGGAGCGGTTGCGGCGCCGCGCTGCAAGGGGGTGGGGATCCGCCGCCGGCGCCGCCGCTGAAGTCGCCCGCGATCGCGGTCTCGCCGGACGGCGCGCACACGATCGCGGTCTATGTCCGCAACGAGGCGCTGGTGGTCAACGAGTTCGCCGGCGAGCCGATGTTCGTCGTCGACACCGGCGGCGGATATTCCGGCGCGGCGTTGCTGCAGGGCGTGTCCGACGCCTACGTGCAGCAGGACACCGACGTCGCTTTCATCGGCAACACGCGGGCCGTCGCGGTCTGGACCGAGAATCGTCTCACGGAGTCGGCCGAGTTGCCGCTGTCCGCGACGATCGCCGGCTACAACACGATCTTTCAGAACAAAGACATCGCCTTCAGCGTGTGGGACTCGATCAGCGGCTGGACGCCGCGGCAGTTCGTCGTCGACGATTCGACCTTCGGGCCGCTGCGCCCGGATGGCCTTCCGGTCGTGGCGGGGCTGAATGGTCAGGACGCGGCGCTGGTCGCGTGGGTGCGATACGACAACACGTCCATGTTCGACGGCGTGACCGGCGAGCCCGACACGCGCGGCATGTCGATCGTCGCGACGCGCGTCAGCGGCGCCGGCGTGGTCGACCCCGCCACCACGATCTCCACCAGCTTTGAGCCCAGCGCAGCGCTCGACACCGAACCGGCGCTTGCGGCTTCGCCCGACGGATCGCGGGCGCTGCTCGTCTGGACGCGTGACGCCGACGGCGACGACACCACCGCCACCGACCGCACGATCATGGCGGCGGACTGGCTGAGCATCGGCGGGTGGAGCGCGGCCTATGCGCTCTTCCCGCTGGGCAGCCGGCCGGGCGTCAGCATGCCGGCGGTCGCGATCGCGGACCTGGGCGATGCGCTGGTGGTGTTTGGCCAGCGCGAGATCGGCGAGGTCGCAGGCACACCCGAGCCGGCCGGATTCGGAAATCAGGACAAGCTGTTCGTCATGGAGCGACGCTCCGGCACGTGGCAGACGCCGGTCGCGCTGACGATCGCCCCCGGCCTGCGCAGCGGCGTGTTCTATGGCCGCGAACCCAAGCCGATGTTCCTCAGCGACGACATGGTCGCCGTGGTCTGCCGCAACTATGACGGTTACGGGCGCGACGGCGGCGACGGCGAGCTTTCGATCGCCATCGGCGATCGCCGCCAGCCGCCGACCTATTGGAGCGACGTCCGCGACCTCACGATCGACAGTGTGCGCGACTGGCAGATCGATGCCGCTGTCGGCGGACCGCTCCGGATTCGAACGGTCCGCGATCGCGGCGACGCGCTGCCGACCTATGACGGACTTCTGTTTCAGGACATCGACGCCTTCTTCGCCGACGCGACGATCGCCGCTCTGGAGTACGACCGCTACGCCGCGGCCGGCAGCACTCTGGGCGTCACGGCGAAGCTGACGAACGCGGGGCTGAACTGGCTTCCGGTCAACGAGACCGTGATGGTCCGCCTGGGCACGGTCGACTCGGGCGGCGTGTTTCACGAGGTCGATGCGGAGTCGGTCATGTTCTCAAACCGGCCCGGCGAAGTGATCGACGTGCCGCTCAGCATGACGACGCCGGCGGAGCTTACGACCATCCGCGTCGTGGTCGATCCGCTCTCCATCGAGGTCGGCGCGACGCTGGCCAACAACCAGCTTGACGCCCTGGTCGGCGTTTCCCCGCCCACGAATCTGGTCGCAAACGCCGTCCGAAGCGGCGGCTTGTTCGACGTTTCGCTCGCCTGGCGCGTCGGAGAGACCTACGACGAAGTCCGCGTGGCGCGCAACGGCAGCGACCGGCCGTCGTTGCCCGGCGTCGCCCGCAGCGGCCGGGATGGTCGACTGCCCGACGGTTCGTACACCTGGACCGTATCGGGCCGCGTCGGCAACGCCTGGTCGGCGCCCGCGACGGTGTCGCTTACGCTCGTCAGTCCGACGCAAGCCACGTTTACCTGTCTGACCGGCACACAGCAATGGTCGAACACTGCCTGCTGGTCAGGACTCCTCGGCGGCGACGGCTACCCCGATCGCGGCGTCCGCCAATACGGTGCGACGATGCCGACGGGCGCGTACACAGTGGTCGTCAACCCGCTCGGCGACAACGAGATCATGCTCGACGGCCCCTTCTCCATGCAGGGCGGCCAGACGACGCTTCAGGTCGCCGCCGGGAAGAGTTTCGTCATCAATGACGCGGCGACGTTTCGCGGGAGGTTGCGGGCGCTGGGTGGCAGTCTGACCGCCGGGCCGGGCGTCGGGGTCGACCTCGATGACACCACGGTCGAGGTTCAGTCCGGCGGTCTGGTGCGATTGCCGATCGCGAACTACAACGCGCCAAGCCGCTTTTTTAACGTGGCGGACTCAGCGTCGCGGCTCGAACTGCCCAATCTGGAGACCATGACCGGCAATGTCGATGTGACCGCCGGCACCGGCGGAACAGTCGATCTGCCCTTGTTAACTACGTTTGGGGTCGGCGAGTTCACCGCCAGCGGCGCGAATAGTGTCATCAACGTGCCGCTGATTACCACTCTGCCCGCCGGCCGCGAGTTTGAAGCCTTCGGCGGCGGACGAATCGATGCCGGTCCCTTAACGGTCGTCAATTCTGGCGTCCTGCGCGTGAACGGCGCCGCCAGCTTCATCGATGTTTCGCAGATCGCTTCCATCGATGGCGCCGAGATCCGTTCCGAGGCCGGTGCACAGCTCACATTCCCACTGGTCACTGCCTACGCCGGTGTGAGCGCTCCGGATATTCTCGGCGCGTACGGCGCGAACGCTCTGCTCGAGTTCCCCGTGCTCAACACAATCAGCGGACCGGCGATTCAGGCCAGCAATGGCGGGCACGTGCGCATGCCAGTCGTAACATCGATCGCGAACGCCGCACTCAGCACGAGCGGCGCCGGCTCGATCCTGGAGCTGCCCTCACTCTCGACGCTGGCAGCATCCGGCTCCACGATTTCGGTCCGATCGGGCGGCGCTCTGATCGCCGCGCCCATCACCGATTTGAGCGGCGTAATCGAAGTCGAAGTTTCCGCCGCGACCAGCGTGTTCGATACATCCCAAGTGACCACGATCGATCGATCGAACGTTGATGTTGAACAAGGGGCCGTCGTCCGCTTCCCGCTGGTCACCAGCTATACCACGCCGACCGGAACCGGCATCAACTACCTGCGGGCCGTGCAGGCGGGCAGCGTGCTCGACCTCAACAGCCTGACGACCGTCACCTGCATCCCGCCGCACCAGCTTCAATTGTGGGCCGACAGCGCCGGCGGCCGGTTCGAAGCGCGCAACCTGCAAGCGATGAGCGGCGGCGTCATTCACATCCTGGCCCGCGGCGCGGGTTCCGTGGCCGAACTTGGTCTTGTCGACCTGTCGAGCTCGGGAATCGTGACCATCAACGGCGGTGGTCGATTGATCGTTCATGGCGACTTCCGCCAGGCGATGACCGACCCGGCCCGGTCGCAGATTGCGGCGCCGGCCACCCTCGAACTGGTCGGCGGCGTGCTGCCGCAGGATTGCGCGACGCTGGAGGCGGCGGGAGCCGACTTCGGCGCTGCGCCCGCCGGCTGGATGAACAACTTCCAACTCGACCGCCTGCTGATCGGCCCCGACGCACGCATCCAACTGGTCGACGCGATCGACAACGCAAACCGCGGCGGCGTCGGCGGCGCGGCCGAGGCGCTTTATGTCGACACGCTCGAATTCGCCAGCGCCGGCGGCGTGCTCGCCATCGGCGGGCTGCATGTTTACTACAACACGCTCATCGGCTCGCCGACGCAAATCGTGACCGCACCGGTTTGCGACCCGCCCTCAGACGCCGACGGTGACGGAGTGCCCGACAGCGTCGATAACTGCCCCGCCGCTCCCAATCCGTCGCAAGCCGACGTCGACGCCGACAACACCGGCGATGCCTGCGACAACTGCCCGGCTCTCTCAAATCCGCTTCAGGAAGACGCCGACGGCGACGGCATCGGCGACGTGTGCGACAACTGCCCGAGCGTGTCGAATCCGCTTCAGGAGGACGCCGACGGCGATGGCCTCGGCGATGTCTGCGATCCCTGCCCGGCCCCGGAAGCGCGCGGCGATGCGGACTGCGACGGCATCGTCGACTTTTTCGACATCGATCCGTTCATCATGTCGCTGTTCGATCCGGCGGGCTACGCCGCCTCCTACTGCGGCGGCACGCCGTGCGGCGCGGACGTGGACTGCTCGGGCGTCGTCGACTTCTTCGACATCGATTCGTTCATCGCTTGCCTGTTCGGCGGCTGCGCGCCGTGTCCGTAGGGGCGGAGCGACGGAGCGACGAAGCGACGAGGCGAAAGAGCGGCGGAGCGTCAGAGCGATGGAGCGACGAAGCGACAGAGCGACGGAGCGACGAAGCGACAGAGCGACGGAGCGAAAGAGCGGCGGAGCGACGGAGCGACGAAGCGACGGAGCGACGAAGCGACGAAGCGAAAGAGCGGCGAAGCGACGAAGCGACGAAGCGACGGAGGGACACCGCGACGAAGCGTGACACTCCCGGTTGGCGCCGATCAATAGATCGGCGCCCCCGGAGGATCGATCATCGATGACCAATCGGTGGACCCGCCTCACCCAAGGGTCGGTTGATGCATACGCGCCGGACGGACCGTTGGTCGGGCTGTTTCGACGTGATATCGCCGCTGAATCGGCCCGCCGCTGCTCCCGCCTACGACATCGTCAAAACGGTGCGAAAACGGGCCTGGTTTGTCATCATGCGGTCATAGGCCTCGTTGGCGCGATCGAGCGGGAACGCCTCAATCATCGGCCGCACGCCGTGCTCGGCGGCGAACCGTAGCGTGTCTTCGCTGTCGCGGGCGTGCCCGCTGGCCCAGCCCTGTATCGACCGGCGACCCATGATGAGCAGGAGCGGAGACACTTCGATCGGCTCGGCGAACGCGGCGACCAGCAGCAACTGCCCGTTCGCGCCGAGCCCGCCCAGGACCGGCTCGATCGCCGCCTTGCTCGGCGCCGTGGCCAGGATCACGCGCGCTCCGCCGCGCTTCTGCATCGCCGCCGCCGGGTCGCCGGCGGCCGTGTCGATGTACTCGTGCGCCCCCAGCCGCAGGGCGAGGTCGCGCTTGTCCGCCCCGCGCGAGAGCGCGAGCGTGTAGAAGCCCATTTTTCGCGCGAACTGAATTGCGAGGTGCCCAAGGCCGCCGATGCCCTGCACCGCCACCGTGCTGCCCGCCGGCGCGCCGCAGCGCCGCAGGGCATTGTAGGTCGTGATGCCGGCGCAAAGCAGCGGCGCGGCCTCCGTCGGCGACAAGCCGTCGGGAATGCGAGCGAGAGCCTCGGCGGGCGCGATCATGTACTCCCCGTAGCCGCCGTCGTAGCTGATGCCGCAGATTTTCTCGTTCTGGCAGAGGATGAAGTCGCCGTCGCGGCAGGCGCTGCACGTGAAGCAGTGGCCGCCATGCCAGCCGACGCCGACACGCTCGCCGCTGCGCCAACCGGCCACGCCCGCGCCGAGTGCATCGACCACGCCGGCGACTTCGTGGCCCGGGCTGCGCGGCAGTTGCACGCCGGGGAACGCTGCTTCGCGCACGTACATGTCGCTATGGCAGATGCCACAGGCCTGAACCCGTATCCGCACCTGTCCCGCGCCGGGCTCGGGGATCGGTCGCTCGCGGAGCACGAACGGTTGCCCCGCTTTCTCGGAGACCATGATTCGCATCGTTTTTCTCCATTCGCCCCGGCGGCTGGAGTGTATTCCGGCGGCGGAGCGAGCCGCAAGCAGGGCGCGGCGGGCAGTCTGTTTGGGGATGGGGGCGTGCGGGTCGGAGACCCGTGCGGGTCGGAGACCCGCAAAGACAGACACCGGTCAATAGACCGGTGCCACACGGAACCGGTCAACAGACCGGTGCCACAAGGGACCGGTCAATCGACCGGTGCTACAGGGCATCGGTCGCTCCGCCGCTCTTTCGCTCCGTCCCTCCGTCGCTTCGTCCCTCCGTCGCTTCGTCGCTCTGTCGCTCCGCCGCTCCGTGGCCGCATCGCTCCATCGCTCCGCCCCTACGGACACGCTGCGCAGTTCAAGAACAAACACTCCACAAACGGATCAATGTCGAAGAAATTCACGAGACCGTCGCAGTTCACGTCCACCGCGCAGGTCGCTCCGCCGCAGAACACGGTTTGATACGCCGCAAGATCGAATAGCGCTGTGATGAACGGGTCGATGTCGAAGAAGTTGACTAGCCCGTCGCAATCCGCGTCGCCCAATGCCGCCGGGCATCCGGCCGGGCTGACGGTCAGCAGCCAGGATTCATCGTCGCGGTCCGTGGCGTTGGTCGCCTGGATCGTAATGGCGTGCGGCGAGCCATTCGTCGTCGGCGCCGGCCAGGACACCACACCGATGGCCGCATCGATGGTCATCCCCACCGGGCCGCTCGCCAGCGTCCACGCGCTGATCGGCTGCATGCAATCCGGATCGCTCAACGCCGGCGTCGGCCCGATGTATGCGAGGTCGGCGCTGACGGTCGCATCCGGAATGTCGAGGATCGCCGGTGCGGTCGGTTCGATCGCCAGCCGCCAGCCTTCCGTGTCGAAGCCGGCGGCGTTCGTGGCGCGGATCACGATCGTGCTGAGCGACCCGGCGACCGGGCCGGGCCACGTGAGCACGCCCGTCGCGGCGTTGATCGTCATTCCCGCCGGGCCGGTGTCGAGCGACCAGGTCGCCGGATTCATGCAATCCGGTGCTGTCAGCGCCGGAACGGGTCCGATGTAGGTTGTCGTGCAGGGCCGCGTTTCGTTTTCTATCGGTTCGATGATCGGGGCGATCGGTCCCACCACCAGCCGCCAGGTCTCGTCATCGCTGCCGGCGGAGTTCGTCGCGCGGATCATCACGAGATGCGGCGAGCCGGTCTGGACAGGCGCAGGCCAGCTTATCACGCCGGTGGCGGCATCGATTGTCATCCCGACCGGCCCTTCGATGAGCGTCCACGCTGTGATGGGCAGCATGCACGTGGCGTCGGTCAGTAGCGGCGTCGGGCCTGCATAGGGGCTGCCGCAGGGGTGCGCCGCGTTCGGGATCGGCTGCACCTGCGGGGCGGTTTGCGAAACGTCCAGCATCCACGTCTCGTTGGCGTTGCCGGCGGCGTTCGTCGCGCGGACTGTGACCGTGTGGGGCGAACCGGTCGGCGATGGGCTCGGCCACGTGACGACCCCGGTGGTCGCATTGATGGTCATCCCCGCAGGACCGGAGACCAGCGTCCACGTCACGGGGCTCATGCACTGCGGGTTGATCACGGCCGGTGTTGGTCCCGTGTAGGCGTCGCCGCATGGGTGGCTTTCGTCTGCGATCGCCGCGACGACCGGCGGCAAGGGGGCCGCATCATCGAACGCGACGTCCAGCAAGAAAAAGCCATCGTCCAATGCCGTGCCGAAGTGCGAAACGCGAATGAACACGGACTGATTTGCGGCCAGGTTCGCGACGGCCCGCGAATCGCGCCGCAGTCCGGCGTCGCCGGGGCAGGCCGGCGCAGCATCGTCGTTGCAGACGAGCTGATTACCGTTTGTGCCCGGACACGCGGAGTGAATCGACACCACGGTGTCCATCCCGGTGTCCGGCCCCAGGCGGTCGTTCGTACCGCAGGTATCGACGGTCAGCGCCCCGCCGCACGGGCCGGCCGTGAATGTGTACCAGACGTCGGGGTTGGTCGCGCTGGTGCCGCACGAGGCCGAGCCGTCGTTCGTGGCCAGTGCGAGACTTCCCGTCGTTTCCGTGCCATCCTGCACCGGCGTCGCCTGGCCGCATGCGTCGTTGCCGGGAGGGAAGGGCCCGCTCAGCGTCAGCGTGATCGTGCCGGTCGCGCCAGAGTAGCCGGCGGCGCGGATGTAGTACGTGACGCCGGCCGCCGCCGTGAACGTCACGCAGGAATCCAAACCGCAAGTCCCGCCGCAGTCGTCGTTGCACGCGATCTGATTTTCCGGCGTCGCCGGGCAACCGGTGTGGATGCTCAGCATGGTGTCGAAATTCGAGCCGCACAACTCGACCCCTGCGGGGCCGCTCGCGGCTGCAAGCACGCGGAAGAACACGTCGCGAGCGCCGCCGCCGACGTTTCCGGATAGCGCGCCGCAGCCGAGCGCGCCTCCGTCTGTGCCGGCGTTGGTGTTATTCGCCTGGTAAGTGCCGACGCCCGGCAAATCCGTCGCATCGTCGCAGGTGTCGTTCGCCGGAGGGATGCTCAACGTCGTCAGGCACGCGAGAGTGTCGGCGAACGCGTCGATCTGCGCGACGGAAACGCCCCCGGAGTTGTTGAACGTGTTGACGCAGGCGATGGCGGTATGCATCGTCGAACCGGGACAGTTGCAGTCCTGCGCGCCCCACAGGTGGCCGATCTGGTGCGCGGCTACGTCGGTCTGGCATGCGAAGAGGGTGGAGAAATCGCTCTGCGAGTAGCAGTAGGCGCCGTTGTCCAGCCCGGCGGTGCAGAAGCCGTCGTTGTCGCACACCTGGCCGATGTTTGCGGCCTGTCCGACGGTGGATCCGCTGATCTCGCGCCCGGTGAACAGCTTTGTCAGATCGCGCGGCACGCCGTTCTGGTTGATGGTCCACTCCGTGATGACCTGGCACATCAGCGTGTCGCTGGTGCTCGACGAGTAGGGGTCCGGCTCGGCCGTCCGCACGAGCACCGTGGTTATCACGTGAGTGATCGCCGCTTCGCGGACGTACTGGTGGTTCATCACGTTAATGATCGCGTGGATGCGATCCTGCACGGCGAAGGAGCTGCTGCCGCGGTCGATGTAGTACTCGACGTCCGCGTCGCACGCGAGCTGCGCGACGCACACCGCGCCGCCGCAGGTTCCGGCCACACCGCCGGGGTCCGGGGCCGCAACCGGCGGCTCGCCCACATCCGGCATGCCGCAAAAGCCCGCGCAGCGCGTGTCCGTCGCGGCGTAGACGATGCTCTGTTCCGGCGGGGCGGCGGGCAGAAAGTCGCGCAGGGGCTGCACCCAGTACTTTCGGCCGTCGGAAAGCGCGATCAGCGCCAGGAATCCTTCCACGGTCCACGACGCGGCAACGTACGCACCGGGGTCGCCGGCGATCGCGCCGGTGTACGTCGTCTCCGGTCCGGGATCGGCGAAGCGCCACGCGCCGTCTGCGAGCTGCTCGCGCAGCGTGTAGTCCGCGGAGCGAATCGCGATCGGGTGCAAGTCGAGGGAGACGCTCCCGCGCTCGGGCAACGCGACGTTGATGCGGTGCGCGGTCGGGCTGGCCGGTCCGGCGGCGATTTCGACGATCAAGCCGTCGGAAACGCCTTCCAGGCCCGGCGGCGCCACTGCGCCCACTACTCTCCCCTCTACCAGCAGCATCGGGGTTTTGGATTCCGTATGGTCTTCCGCCGCGTGCGGTCCACTGTCCGCTCTGGCCAAAACGCCGGAAGCGGCGGCCAGGAACACACACACGGCTCCCAGGTATCCAGACATGCCCGGCTCCTAAGCGGCCCGGCGGCCGCCGAACGCGGATCGAGAGCCCGCGAACACTCGGGTTCACACCGTCTCGCCACCTGCGATTTCCGCGGCCTCGTGGCCCGGCCCGCGCGGATTGCTCGGCTGCGCCGAACGCGGCGGGACGCGAGCCACCGAGCGCTGCGCCGCGAAGCACCGCTCCGCGGCAAATGAAGCGCGAAGCAACACCAGACAACTGAAGCCCGCGATGCCCAAAAGACCTGCGATAGCTGACTGCTACTTGATTGTATTGGAAGATGTCGCAATCGCGCACGAAAATTGCATGGATTTGCAGCGTCCGAGCCTTCAGACAGGCATCCGAACGATCCCCGTACGATGCGCGGCGCCGCCGCTCGCGATGCGTTACGCCGCGGTAAAGCCTACTTGCCGCGTGGCGGGCGCCCGGCCGGTCCGGAGCCGCTCGATGGGAGTGTGATGCGACGGCTGCCCGCGTCTGCATGCCCCGCGGCGCGCCGCGCGGCGCGGACAGTCGTCGCATCAGCCCCGAACACGGACTACCAGTCAGCGCCCAACAATCGGAAACAGGTTGATCTCGCGCACGGCCAGAATGTCGTGGGCGTGCAGCCGATCGAGAACCCGCAACACCGGCTCGATGCTCTCCAGGTCGTCGAGATCGCATCCGCTGGACAACACTCCGGCCATGCAAAGCATCGCACACAACGCGAGTCGCCTCATCGCACGCTCCTTCGCCGCCGGTTGCCGCGGCTTCGCGGGCAACACGCCATTCCCAGCGCCGTCGGCACAAGCGCCGCCGCCGCGCCGCTTCCGCAGGCGATGTTCAGCGAGTCCGCCACGCCGATGCACCCGACGGCGATCGAAATGCCGCCGCCGCCGCCCGCGCCACCCGCCGCGTTGCTGCCGCTGCTACCGTTGCTGCCGTCTCCGTCGCCGCCGCGCGCGTTGCCGCCGTGCTGTCCGTTGCCGCCGGCGCTGCTCACGGTGCACGTCGCCCCGCCCGCGGGCTGCGCGAAGGCGACGCTCGCCGCGGCGATGGCGATCGCAAGTATTCCTCGAGTCATGGATACGCTCCCTCGCAGCCGTCGCGGGGCGGCTCGCGCGCTTGCCGCGCGCGAGCCGCCCGTGACGTCCGCTGGTGTGGACTCCGTTCAACACCTAGCGCTTCAACCCGAACAGCCCCGCGAGCGCCGTCAGGAACCCGAAGGCCGAGCCTGCGCCGCAGTTCGAGGCGTCCAGGTTCGTGGCCGCGCCGCCGGCGCCGCCCGCTCCGCCGACGCCGTTCCCGACCGAGGCCGAAATCGACTCGCCCAGGTTCCCGATGATGTCGCCGATGGTGTTGCCGTTGCCGCCGCGACCGTCTCCGCCGTCTCCGCCGTTTCCGCCGATGGAGGTCTGTTGGGCCTGCGCCGCTGCGGCCAGCGCCGCCAGCAAGGCCGCCCCCGCCAGGGCCTGCCGGACCCCGCGTCCGCGCTTCCGTCCGCTGCTCATGATCGCTCCTTTTGGTGCTGTGCGCGATGTCACTCGCCGCGCTGCGAGCCCGGCCGGCAGCGCGATCGGGGCGACACCCGCCGCCCGGAAATCGACCACGCCGTGGACCGCTGCGATCTAAGAACGCGGACAGAGCGGACATTGCGCGCCCCGACGGGTTTTCTTCGCAGCGCTATCGTGCGGGCGCGCCGTGCGCACCGGGGGCTGGCACGCCATTTGCCGCGTGCTTTACGAGCGCGGAAGAAAGGCAGGTGCGACTATGCGTTGGCTTGAGTTTCTGAAACTACGCGCCCGCCCGAGCACGACGTTGTCGCCGCTCGAAGCGGCTCGGCTCAGCGAGCTGGACGCCGAAGATTTGCGCAGGACCGATCAACTCGCGTGGCTGGAGATCCCCGCGATCCTGGCGGTCGGCGCGGTGCTGCTGGTGCTCGGCGGGCTGGTGGTGCTCTGGCTGCGCGGCTGAGCCGGGTGCCGGCCGCGTGGCCAGTTACCCGGCATCCGAACCGCTCCCGCGGAGCGTGCCGAGAAACGCTGTCATGCACTGACCCTCACCGGCGTGAGGCGGAAGATTCGACCCAGTCGTTTCGCCGCCGCAAGGTCGCCGCGGCGCAGCGCTGCGCGCATCTGGTCCAGTTTCTCGGCGTCGTTCAGAGACAGATACGGACCCCATCCCTCCGCCGCATCGCTCAATTCCACGTCGACTTCCGCGACGTAGTCGCCTTCTCGAATCAGTTTGGTCGAACGTCGGGTCATGGCAGCCTCGTCGAGAAGTCATCGGACCATCGCGCCGGGTCGGGTCGACATGCCGTCACCAGCACGGCCGGGCGGTCATGGCCTCTTGGAATTCCCCATAGGGCGTGAACCGGCCGGCCGCCAGCATCCCGTTGCAGCACCCATACGCATCGTCCCTTCGCATACTCCGGATAATCCTCAACGATCTCCGCGCTTTCGATCGAGTTCAGCAACTCTGTCGTCGTAAGACCATCCGAGCTCAATTCATCATAGCCATGCTCGGATATCTTGACGTCCCGGGCTGCGATCAGTTTGCGTATGCTCTCCAGCGTCGAGTTCATTTCCGCAGTGTACACCGCCTGCCTCTGCCGGCGTGCGTCGCGCGCCACGCAGCATCGCGTCGGCCGGCCGCGCCCGACCTGCGGGCGCGGCCGGAGCGCGGGTCTGTTACTCGCAATCGCCTCCGAACAGGCAGCCGACAAACGGGTCGATGTCGAAGAAGTCCACCCGGCCGTCGGTGTTTACGTCGCCGGCGGACGCGCGGCAGTGGGGGTACGTGGCGTCATACTCAGCGGGCGACAGCAGCGCCAGCAGAAAACCGTCCACGTCGAAGAAGTCCACGGCGCCGTCGCAGTTCAGGTCCGCCGTCCGCGGCTCCCCGCGGGCGATTACCTCTACCTCGGCCAGACCGGCGCGCGGCGCACCATAGAACGTGCCGGTCACGTGGTTCAGGTCGATGCGCACCGCGCGAGCCCGCACGTCGGCGAACGCCGCGTCCGTGCCGCTCGCCGCCAGCGGTCCGGTTGTCTGTTGCGCTGCAAGCCGGGTCGCCGCCGCGTCGCGGTAGAGCCGCACCGTGGCGGCGTGCACCTGCAGCGTCGAGTTCGCCTCGTCGCCGAAGCGCGGGTTGTACAGCCGCACGCTGCGCACGCTGACCGGTACGCGAAACGTCAACTGCGCCCACTGTCCGCTCTGCTGCCCCGGCGTGCTGGTCCAGTAACGCCAGATTTCGCCGCGCTGCACGCGGCGATCGACCAGGCCGCCGATCTGATTCGGATCGCCGGCGGACGACACGCTGACCGCCGCGCCCGGGGCGAGGTTCGACCACACCGCCGCGGCCGGGTCGCTCGGGACGGGGATCATCGTGTGCCCGGCGTGGCAACCGATGCAGTTGGCGATCGCGCCGCGCGGGGCGTAGTTCATCCCGGTGACGTGGGCTGCGCCGTCCGGACGCGGCCCGCCGGTGAGCGGCACTACGTAATCGTTCAGCGGTCCGCGCAATTGCTCGAACAGCGGCGCGTTCGCCGGCGCTGCGGGCTCGATCGCCACACCGTCCGGCGCGACTGGCCGCTCGCCGAGCAGGATCGGCCAGTCGATGTGCTCGAACGACCCGGGCGATTGCCGCTGGTGATCGATGAAGAAGCGGATCGACCCGGCTGACCCGACCGCCGGCGCGCTGACGATGTCCATGTCCACCGGGCCGTTGCCGTACACGTTCAGCGCGGCGAATGTGAACGTGCCGTCGATGTCATACGGTCCGGCCTCGGTCGGCGGGAGCCGCGCGGGCAGCGGGAAGTCCGGATCGTCGCGATACGGATCGGCCCGCACCGGCGGCAACGGACGCGGCGCGAGCACCCGCGCCCGCAGTTCGCTCGTCCCGGGCAGATCGTAGAGCGGCTGCAGGTTTCCGCCGTCCGCGTCGATGGTGTACAGGCCGTAGTCCTGCGCCACGTCCGCCGCCCAGGCGATCGCCACGCGGCCATCGGGCAACACTTCCGGCTCGCTCGCGTAGCTGCCGACGTAGATGCCGAACGAGGTCGGATTCGCCGGGCTGACGTACTCCAGGGTCGGATAGGTGATTCCGATGATGGGCGTGTACGCATCCGCGCCGCGCGCATAGCGTCGGACTCCGCCGAAGCCGGCCGCCTCCGTGAGATTGGTCATGGGGAAGTAACCGGCGTAGAGCGCGCCGCCCGGCGTGAACGATCCGCCGTAGCTCTGATTGCGGTCGTCGCTGCGAAAGCGGCCCGAGAACATCTGCAAGTCCGAACCGTCCGGGTTGATCGAGGCGGCGTGCCAGGCATTGCGAAACATCGTCGGCCCGCCGACGGGGTTGTCGCGGTTGCGCGTCAGCCCCAGGTGCTGGTCATACGCACGGCCGGTGTAGCCGTAGACCGCGCCGCCGACCGGAATCTCGACGGTGGTCATGGAGTCGATCGGGAAGCGATGGTTGCGCCACCAGCGCGAGAAGACGATCCGCCCGGTGATGGGGTCGATCAGCGGCCGCTCGGCGCCGTTCCGCTCGGAAGTGATGCGGTGCAGCCGGGTTCCGTCCGCGTTCACGACGTGCAGGTTCGACGCCCGCACTCCGCTGTACTGTGCGTACGTGTAGTAGCGCGTCGACGCGAAGCAGACGCGGCCGTCGGGCAGAAACACCGGATCGAAGTCGTCATACGCCCCGAACGATCCGCCGGTCACACCGAACTGCGAGAGGTCGAGATCGCCCTGATCCGAGTAAGTCACCTGCCGCAGATTGCCGCCGTCGGCGTCGATCAGGTAAATCCGCCACGCGCCCACGCTGGCCGTGGGATAGTCCGCGTGGTCGCCCGCAGGCAAGCCCGCGAACGCGATCTGCGTACCGTCGTACGAAACGGCCGGCCCGTTGACATCGATCAGGTTGAGCGAAGCGGGCGACGGCGCCGCGCCGTCGATCAGCGTGCGGATCGCACCATCCGGTTCGCGCACCAGCAGTTTGCCGGGCGCGGCCGGCCGCACGCGGCTGTAGGGCCCGACGCCCGGCATGTCGCGCGGCACATCCCAGTAGACGCTGCCGTAGGGGTTGATCTGTCGCGAAACGAACACCAGCGGCGGCTCGACGGCCCGCGCGGGGCCGACCGCGGCGACGGCCAGCGCGAGAGCCGCGAAGCGACGCGCGAGCGTTGGGCGGTGAGGCGACATGCGTGATCTCCTGTGCGATTGGGGTGAAGTGTCCTGTGCGCATCCCAGCGCGCGATTCCCCGGTGCGATCGCCGCGACGGCAGTGGGGCGTCGCCGCGGCGATTCGGTGAAATCTATTCTTCGCGCGTCCGCACTGAAATCAATAGGATTTTCTGCCCCCTCGGCGGGCGATTCGACGCGGCGCCGCAGCGTGATCCGGCGGCGCGGCGCCAACCCGGCCGCGCGGCTATCCGCGCCCCTCGGATTGCGGCGTATCAGTCGGCGGTTTCGCGCCTTCGGCCCGGTCGCGCTCCCGCCACTCCTGGTCGATCCAGTAGAGCAGCGCCGCCGCGAGCACGGCGGTCACCGCGATCCCGGCCGCCACGGTCAGCGCATCAAACATGACGCTCGACCCGTCTTCGCGCTCTTGCCGCCGCCGGGGCGCGCTCGACGCCGTGCCGCTTTCAATCCTCATCCTCCGCGCCGGCCGCGGCGGCCGCCCCCGCGGACGCGGCCATCTCCCCCCGCTTCAGCCGCTGTCGCAGGCGGGCGTCGATGAACGGCTGAATGTCGCCGTCGAGCACGCGCTGCGTGTCCCCGATGGCCAGGTTGGTGCGGTGGTCCTTGACGTGGATGGTCGACCCGTGCAGCACGTAGCTGCGAATCTGGTTGCCCCAGGCGATGTCGCCTTTTTCGTTGTACATGCGGGCCAACTCCGCGTCGCGCTTGGCCTGTTCGATGTTTTCGAGACGCGATTGGAGCATGCGCAGGGCCATCTGCTTGTTCTGCGTCTGGCTGCGCTCGTTCACGCACTCGATGGTGATGCCGGTGGGCTTGTGCAGCACGCGGACTGCCGACGCCACCTTGTTCACGTTCTGCCCGCCGGCGCCGGACGCCCGGCGGAACGTCGTGATCTCCAGATCGGCCGGCGCGATGTTGACCTCGTTCTCTTCGATCTCCGCCATGCAATCGACGCCGACAAAACTCGTCTGGCGCTTGCCCTGAGCGTTGTAGGGGCTGATGCGCACGAGGCGGTGGACGCCGGTTTCGCACGTGAGATAGCCGTAGGCGTAGGCCCCTTCGATGCGGAGGGTGACCGACTGGATGCCGGCCTCTTCGCCGTCGTTGCGGTCCAGCTCGAAGGCCTTGAAACCGTTGCGCTCGAAGTACATCAGGTACATTCGCAGCAGCATCTCGGCGAAGTCGCAGGCATCGACCCCGCCCGCTCCGGCGTTAATGCTGAAAAAGCAGTTGTTCGCGTCGTGCTCCCCCGACAGCAGCGTCAGTAACTCGACCTGGTCGGTCTGGCGGCTGAGCTGCTCGAGTTCGCGCTGCAACTCCGCCTGCCCCGCCTCGTCCGGGCTTTCGGAGACGAGCTCCAGCAGCACCGCCGCGTCGTCGGCGCGGCGGAGTAGCGCCACGAGCGGGTCTACGCGCCCGCGCACGGCCTTCATTTCCTGAACCGTCCGCTGTGCGGTCTCTTGCACGTCCCAGAAGCCGGGCTGCGACATGCGCGCTTCCAGCTCGGCCAGGCGCGACTGTTGACGCGGTAGGTCAAAGCGAGTCCCGCATCGCATGGATGCGGGCCGTTAGATCGGCGATGGCCGCCGCGGGATCTTCGAAGGGCAACGCAAGCTCCTTATCTTCCTCGCAGTATACGCCGACGCTGCGCCAAAGGCTAAGCGGCGCTACACGGCCTGTCGCCGGTTGGGCGACGCCGTGGCGGCCGGAAGGTCTGCTGGGGCGGCCGTCTCCCCCCGGTCGTCGTCCGCGGGCTGCGGCGGCTTGCGCGGGGCCTGCGTGGTAATCAGCAGCACCGCGACGACAATCGCCGTCGCGCCAAAGACGAGCCGCGCGTTGATCGTCTCGTTGTTCAGCGCCGCCCCCAGGAAAACGGCGATCACCGGATTGACATACGCATAGGTCGATACGACCGCCGGCGTGCAGACGCCCAGCAGCCAGACGTAGGCGCTGAAGGCGATCAGCGAACCGAAAACGATCAGATAAACCAGCGACACGGCCGCCCGCAGATCCAGCGGCCTGAGATCGCTTCGCCGCAGTTCGCCGGTGGCCACCGAGAGAATCACCAGCACCACGCTCGCGGTCAGCATTTCCATCGCCGTCGCCATCCACGGCGACGCCGGCAGCGGCATCCGTCGCGAAAGCAGCGAACCCAGCGCCCAGAACGCGCACGCGCTCAACAGCGCCAGGGCCCCGCCGATCGGCACGCCGGTCGTGCCGAATTTTCCGGGCGACATCAGGAAGTAGACGCCGACCAGCCCCGCGGCCAGACCGACCAGCGTAAGCATCGTGGGCGGCCGGCCGCGGAAGAGCAGCCAGTCGAGCATGACGAACCACAACGGGACCGTGGCGATGATCAGCGCGCCGATGCCGCTGGGCACGAACTGCATCGCCCAGCAGACCGGCCCGTTGCCGCCGATCAGCAGCAGCCCCCCGACCAGGCCGGTCGCGCCCCAGTGTTTCCACTCCAGTTTCTGCGAGCTGTACGGGCGTACGATCGCATACAGGACCGCGCCGGCGACGAAAAACCGCACGCCGGCCATCATCAGCGGCGGCACGCTGAGCACGGCGTACTTGATCGCCAGGTACGTCGAACCCCACACGACGTAAACGGTCGCGAGGGCCGCGGCGATCGCCAGGCGCGACGGGACGGCGGCGTGCACGATGGAGGTGTCCTTTCGGCTCGCAGACGCAAGGCAGTACGCCGATGCCGCCGCAGCGGTTCGACCGCGCGCGTGGAAGTATCGTCGGTCGCGGGCCGCGATGTCGCCGCGTCGCCGGCGACATCGCGTTGGCCGCCGCCGCCGCCGCGGGTATAGTAAGAGTAGTTGGTTCCCGTTCGCCGCGTCGCGTGCGACCGAGCGTCGCGGCGGCGCACAGCAAGAGGGTGTAGAGCCATGTTCCGCTGGATACTCATCGCCGCAGTTGTGATCGGGCTCGGCGCTGCCACCGCGCGGGCGGACCTCGAACCGGGCACGTTCGCACCGGACATCGAAGCCAAGGACTGGCTGAACTCGCCGGAGCCGGTGTCGCTGCGCGACGCGCGCGGCATGGTCGTGGTGTTGTTCTTCTGGGTCAGCTTCCACGGCGGCGGCCAGGACATGATGCTGCTGATCAACATCGTGGAGAACAATCCGAACTTCGGCCGCGAGCGCGGCGTGATGGTCATCGGCCTTACCGACGCCGATCGCAAGCGCACCGAGGACGTGGTGCGCGGGGAGAAGCTGTTCTTCCCCATCGGCGTGGAGTCGAAATCTCACGAGGAATACCGAATCGGCAGCTTCCCGCGCGTGGTCGTGATCGACGCCGAGGGCAAGGTGTCATGGAGCGGCTGGCCGGCGGAGGGCGGCGGCGTGCAGCTTCGCGACGCGATCCTGGCCGCGCTCGAGAAGACGCCGCCGACGCGGACGCACCCGACGCAGGCCGCCAAGGTCAACGCGAGCCTGGACAAGGCCCGCACGGCGCTGCGCGAGAAGCGCTACCGCGACGCGTTTGAAGCCGCCCGCAGCGCGTACGAGAAGGCGCTCACCGGCGATCCGCTCAAGACCGCCTGCCGCGACATGGTCGACCTGGTCGAGGCGATCGCCCGCGATCAACTCGCCTCGGGCGAGAAGGCCCTGGAGGCCGGCGACTTTTCCAGGGGCGTGCAGTTCCTCCGCGGCGTGATTCGCAACTTCCGCGGTACGGACGCCGCCAGGGCTGCACAGGAAAAACTAGACGAGGCCAAGAAACAGCACGACAAAGTGGCCGAGATACTGAAGAACCAGGAAGGCGACGCCAAGGCCCGCGGCAACCTGAAGAAAGCGCGCGAGCACATCGAGGGGCGGCGTTTCGGCCCCGGCTACGAGTTGCTCCAGCAGATTCTCAAGGACAGCGCGGACAGCGAAGTCGCCTCCAGCGCGGAAGAGATCATCGAGCGCATGCGCAAGAACGAAGAAGTGATGCGCGAGGTGCGCGACCATCTCGCCAAGCGCGACTGCGAAGCCTGGCTGGGGCAGGCCCGATCGTTCATCCGCTCGAACCGCAAAGACAGGGCCCGCGAGCTGCTTCGAAAAATCATCGAGACTTACCCGGACACGCGCTACTCCGACGAAGCCTACCGCGAGCTGATCACCATCCCGTGAACCGCGGCGCGATGCGAGCCGCAGGCCGATCGGCCCCGCTTCGCCTTCGCCGCGCCGCGCGGATGCCGGCGTGCATCGTGGCGCTCGCGGTGATGTTTGTCGTCGGCTGCTCGTGGAGCCTGCCCGCGCGCCAAGCCCCCGCGGCGACGAGCGAAGACGCTTCCGCCGCGGAGAGTCGCGCTCCCGCCGGGGCCGAGCCCCGCCGCGTTTCGGTCGAGATTCACGCGGCCTTCGCCGCAGCCGCTGAAGGGCGCGAGCCGCATAGTCTGGCGGGCCGTACCGTGTTCGTCGATCCGGTCGCGGCGCTCGCGCGGCTGGACATCGCCGAAGTCCGTACGTATCGCAGCGAAAGCGGCCAACTGGTCGAGTTGATCTTCACGTTCGAGGGGCGCGAACGCTTCGAGGCGCTCACCCGCGCGCAGACCGGCGAGTACGTCGCGTTTATGATCGACGGGAAGCTCCGCAGCGCGCCGAAAGTGGCCGGGCCGATCGACGAGGGGCGGGCGTTCATCAGCGGTGTGTCGCGCGAAGAGGCTGACGCGCTTGCCGCGTCGCTGGCGCCATAAGGCGGCGCCACTCCGTACGGCGCGAGTCGGGGAGCATCGGCGTCCCGCCGGTGCGTACCGCAGCGCGCTCGCGCTTCTGCGGGATAGGGCGATCACTCTGCTCGTCCGAGATGCCTCGCCGCGCAGGCAGACGGTCCGGCCCGCGTCGCATGTTCCCCAACGATTCGCTCCGCGGAAGTTCGGCCCGCCTACGCCGTACGCTCGCGCAGATAGCGACTGGGCGGCGGCGGGTCGCCGGTGAGTTGCGTGATTTCCGCGACGATTCGCCCCGCCGCAACCAGCGCCTCCAGATCGACGCCTGAATCGACGCCCATCCGATCGAACAGATTGACCACCTCTTCTGTGGCGACGTTGCCGGGCGCGGGCGCATCGCCGACCCGCGCCGTGCCGCTGCCGCCGATGCCGCCCACGGCCGCATCGAAGATGCGCGCTCCCGCGTCGAACGCCGCGAGCACGTTGGCGATCCCCAGACCGCCGCGTTCGTGCAGGTGAATGCCGACGCGCTCGAGGCCGAACTCGGCCCGGCACGCGTCGAGCACGGTGCGGATGCGGCGTGGATTGGTCGTGCCGTTCGTGTCGGCCAGCGCCACGTGCTCGCAACCCATCGCCAGCAGCTCGCGCGTCACGCGAACAACCGTCGGCAGGTCCGAGTCCGCTCCGCTGTAGACCTCCTGAAACGCACCCGAAACGTGCGCCCGCAACCGCCGCCCGTCCGCCCGCGCCGCCGCGGCCACCTCGCCGGCCCAGCCCAGCGCCTCGGCCAGCGCGGCGTTCATGTTTCGGCGGCTGTATTCCTCCGACGCGGACACGAACACCGCGCAGACGTCCAGCCGCGTCGCGCGGAAGCGCTCGTAGTGCTTGACGTTCGGCACGAGTCCGGCGAGGAGCGTGCCTGGCGTCGCGGGCAGTGCCGCGGCCAGCAGGTCGGAATCAGCCATCTGCGGGATGACCTTGGGTGAGACGAACGCCAGCGCTTCTATGAATGGCAGCCGCGCGGCGACCAGCGCCGCGAGCAGACGCCGTTTTTGCTCCAGGGGCACGCGCCGGCAGGCGTCCTTCGCGCCGCCGAGCGCTTGCAAGCCGTCTCGCGGCGACATCTCGCAGATCATGACCTCGGGCATCGGCGCATCCTGACGCGGGGCGGGCAGCGTTCTCGCAACGGCGATCCGCTGCGGCGCGGCTATGATACGCGACGCGATCAAACCGCGACTCGGCGAGAGAGAGGCGATGGAAGAGCTTTTGCTGCACACGGCGGACGGCGTTCTGGAGCTGACACTCAACCGGCCGGCGGCGCGAAACGCGCTGTCGCGGGCGCTGATCGTCGCGCTCACGCAGGCGCTGCAGCGCGCCGACGGCGACGCCGCCGTGCGCAGCGTCATCCTGACGGGTGCGGCCCCGGCGTTCTGCGCCGGCCTCGACCTGCGGGAGGTCGCCGCGACCTCCGCAGATCAGGCCGAGCACGACGCATCGGCGTTGCTGCGGTTGTTCGAGACGGTCGACGGGCTGTCCAGGCCGGTGATCGCCGCGGTCAACGGCCCGGCGGTGGCCGGCGGGGCGGGGCTGGTCTCGGTCTGCGATCTGGTGATTTGCGGCGGCAGCGGCGTCATCGGCTATCCCGAGATCAAGCGCGGTCTGGTGGCTGCGATCGTCATGACCTATTTGCGGCGACTCGTGGGCGAGCGGCAGGCGAAGTACTTGCTGCTGACCGGAGAGAATCTGAGCGCCGGTCGCGCCGTGGAGCTGGGGCTGGCGAACGAAGTCGTGCCCGACGCCGACCTCCTGCCCCGCGCCCGCCACTACGCCGCGATGTTTGCGGGCTATCCGCAGCAGGCGCTCGCCGACACCAAGCGGCTCTGGCGCAGCATTCGGGCGCTGCAACACGCGGACGCGGTCGAAGAAGCCCGGCGGCTGAACGCCTCGATGCGGCTGACGCAGGAGTCGCGGGCGGGCGTGTCGCAGTTTTTGAAGGGCGGGTGAGATGCGTAGCGGCGAGCGCGGCGCAGGCTACGCCCCGCGCGCCGTCGGATTGCCCAGCAGGCGGCTGAACCAGCGGCGCAGCGCCGAATCGTCGCCGGCGAGCCGCGAGAAGCGGTCGATCGACGAACGCACCACGCCGCGGCCGATCTTCGCGCGGCTCGCATCGCGTCGCGCCCGCGCCAGGGTCAGCGCCCCCCAGGCGATCGGCAACCCGCAGAACGAGCGTAACTCGCGCGCCGTCGCCGGCAGCGCCAGGACGAACTCGCTGCCGCGCTGCAGGCTGTGCCGCGCCTCGTCCAGCATGGCGCGGTAAATCTCCGCTTGCGACGGCTCGCCGGCGGGTGTGATCGGAAGGTAGCGCCGCCCGCACTCCGCGTCTCCCAGCGCGTCTTTCAGGATGTTCACCAGTTGCAGGCCGATCCCGAGCTCGATCGCCACGTCGCGCAGCCGCAGCAGCGGCGGAAGCCGCAGATATGCCGCCATCATCTGGCACAGCATCACGCCCACCACCCCCGCGACGTAGTAGCAGTACGTCCGCACTTCGGCCGCGTCGCGGTTGCCGGGGTAGGGGACGCCGCGCTCGCGGCTGCGGGCCAGCATCATCCGCACGCCCGCCATCATCTCCCGACCGCACGCGATCGCCGGCTCGCGATACTCCGCCGGCAGCGCCGCCAGCCGTCCGCACACCTCCGCCAGGTCGGCCATCAGCGCCCGCTCGGCGGCGTTGTCCCCGATCGGCTGACAAAGTTCGCTCGGCGGCGGGTCGCCGGGGGCATCGAGCGCCCGCTCCAGCAGCGTGAAGCGCTCCAGCCGCTGCTCGTCGGTCAGTGCGGTCGTATCTTCGATTGTGTCGACGATCCGCATCAGCAGGTATGCCGATCCCACCGCGTCCGCCAGCGCGCGCGGCAGCATCGGAATCAATATCGCGTAC
The DNA here is from genome assembly GCA_964631045.1 of uncultured Planctomycetales bacterium. Classification (GTDB taxonomy): domain Bacteria; phylum Planctomycetota; class Phycisphaerae; order UBA1845; family Fen-1342; genus CAZVWB01. Next base: position 36,289 of record CAZVWB010000018.1, on the reverse strand, counting down.
GTGCGCGAGACACCCTGCAGATGATGAGCGACGAAAGCGTCCACAGCCATGTCAATCTATCGGCGGCGCGGCGTGTGCCGCAACGTGCCGGGAGAGATATGCGACAGATTCCGGCCGGCTGCCGCGCGTCGCTGAAATCCGAAGGGCCGCGGCTAAAAGGGGTGTAGGGAACCCGTCGCGCCGACACGCAAACCGCGCACGACCAATCGAGCCGCGACGGATCCGCGCGGCTACTGACTCTCCGTGGGCGGCGCTTGGACACCGTAGACAACAACGTCGCCGGCCCCGCGGTCGCCGTCCGGCAGGGACGCCGGCAACTGTTGCGCTCCGCGGAACACGACTGTCACGATGCGATCGCCGGGTCGCCGCGCCCGCAGTTTCTGGAGCGTCCCGCCGTCCGCGGCGACGTGGAACACACCCACGATCAGCATCGCCCGGCGGCCCGGCTCGGCGCTGCGCCGCGCGGCGATCGCCGCGGCCATCGACTCGTCCCACAGCACCTGCGTCAGAAACGCCCGGCGCGGGTCGAACGGCCGTCGGGCCGGAGCCGATGCCGTCGCCGCCGGTGCTGACGCGGCGCTGCTGACCGCGGTCGCCGGCGCGCTGGCCGGCGGGTGATTCTGCATCGCCTCCAGGAATCGCTCGTAGTACGGGCCGTCCAGCGGCTCGAGCGTCGCCGGCAGCAGCGCCTGGTCCGCTTCCGGCAGTTCGGCGAGAAAGGCGGCGTAGTCCGTGGCCGCGCGGCCGAACGCCCGCACGAGCCGCCGCGGCGCGTTCGCGGCCAACACCGGGATGCCGGCGGCGCGACACAGCTCGATCAACGGGCGATGCGATGTGACGTACTTTTCGCCCTGTCGCGTTTGCTTCACAAACTCGGGTTCGGCCATGCGCCCCGCAAGATAAGAATCCAGCGGCGGCTGCGTGTCGCGCTCGAAGAACTCCATCGCCAGCAGGAGCGGGCGCGGGGTGTCGGCCAGCGCCGCGAGCAACTGCGCCTGCACCTGCGAGCCGACCGGGTCGTAATGCTCCTCGCCGAAGAGAACGATGTCGCCGCACCGCGCGCTGCGCACGACGGCGGGCCACTCCAGCCGCCGGCCGTCGCCGGAGAACGCCGCGAATTGGCCGAATAGCGCAGCGGGCGGGCGCTCCGCGGAGGCATAGCCCAGGCGGCCCGTTGTGGAACAACCGGCCAGCGCCGCGAGCAGCAGCGCGATACACGCAGGCCCGATGAAACGAGTGTTCGAGTGCATGTTCTCTCGCGAGATCGAAGAATTGCAGCGGGTTAGCCGCCGCCGGAGGGTTGCAGCAGCTCGCGGATCGGCTCCGTGAGCACGTGCAGCGGCTCCGCGGCGACTTTCGGATTTTTCTTGGTACCCGTAACGCGGTACTGCATCAACTCCTGCCCGGCGGTTTCAATCAGGTCGGACAGGATCGCCACGCGCGGCCAATGCTCCGGGCTGGCGCCGACCAGCACGAGGTTCAGCGTGTCGTCGTCCATGTTCCAGCGCCCGCTGCCGACCAGTCGCAGGTCGCGGCTGTTGATCTCGAGCCGCAGCAGCTTCAATTCCGCTCCTTCCCACACGAATCGCAGGTCGGCCTGGTCCAGTGCGTCGGACACCGGGCCGCCGCGCTCGCCCTGGGCCCGCGCGACGTCGGCCAGCACCGGCGTTTTGAAGAACGACGCTCCGCGCATGCGGAGCTCGCCACCCCCGCGGCGCGACTCGTCCGCGCCCGCCCGACCGCGCAGGAACACGCGGCCATCCAGCCGGCCGTTGCCGCGCGCTGCGCCGGGCGGCGCCGCCACCTGCGCCGCGTCCTCCGGCTCTGCGCTCGCCCCCGCCGGCGAGACGCCGGGCGGCGGCAGGTCGCCCGAGGTGCGCGGCAGGAACTGTTCGAGATCGATGTCCTCCAGCGTCAACGACACCTCGTACTCGCTGCTGTTCGGGTTGATCCGCGCGAAGCCGACAATCTCGCCGTCACACAGCCGGCCGCGCAGCTCGTTGAACTGCACCCAGGGGTCGCCCGCGGGCCGCACGATCTGTCCTTCGACGCGTTCGATCGGGCGCCCGCCCAGCCGGCCGCGGTCAATCGTGAACCCGGCGGCCAGGTCCGGCTCTCCATCCGGCGACAGGCGGCAATCGCCCGCGATCTCCGCCGCCACTCCGCTCAGCGGCAGACCCAGCGCCAGGCCCGCGTTTCGCAGCTTCAGCGTGCCGCCTACGTCCCACTCGCCCTGCGCGGTGCGCTTGACCCGTTCCAGAACCGCGTCGATCTCGCCGCTGAGTTTCAGGCGTTCGATGAGGCGGCCCAGCGCGGCCGGCATCGCCGCGACGACCTCCGCGTTCACCGGCAGTCGCATGGCGCTGATGGAAAAATCCAGCGCGCCGCCGGCATCCGCCCAGGCGCCTTCTCCGCGCAGTCGCAACTCGCTTCCGGCGCCATAGCGACCGGTCGCCGATTCGATGCGATAGCCCCCGCCGCGAATCGTGCCGACGGCGCGGAAGTCCGCCAGCGGCAGCGGCAGCGGCGCAGGGCGACCACCGGCCGCCTCGACGCGCACGTCGACTACCGAATCGTCATCCACTCGCTGCAGGCGGATCGTCGCGTGTCCGGCTCCGGAGAGGCCAAGCGCCTCGGCGTAGCGCCGCCAGCGCTGCGGCACGATCCGCACCGCCAGGCGCGACATGTCCTCTCCGCCGCAGCGCACCTCCAGCGACAGCGGCGCCCCACCGCCGCCCGGCAGCGCGCCGCTACCCTCGACCCACGTGTCCGCCGCCCGCGCCGCAAACCCGCGGATGTCCTGGGCGTCGCCGCGCATCGCCACCCAGCCATCGGTGCACAGCCACGGCTGCGCCGGGTCGAAGCCCAGCAACTGACCGCGCTTCAGGTGCACCACATAGCGCGCTTCGCGCCCCGTGACGCCCCCGGCGCCGCGCAGGTTTCCCCACACGTCGCCTTGTCCGACAAATCGGATGTCGTCGGTGGCCGCGCCGCCGGCGGCTGTGCTCACCGCGGCGCGGCGCTCGATCGGCACGTCGCAGGCGTGCAGCCGAAGCCGCGTGCCGCCGAACTCGCCGCTGCGGCTGCCGTCGATCACGCCGCTGAGCCGCACGTCGGCGCCGTCCAGCCGCCCGGCCAGGTCGTGAACGACGACGACGCCCTGATCCACCGTGACCGCCCCGCGCACCTGGTGCAGACGCTGGCCCCCGCCCGCCGCGAGACTGGCGCTCAGCAGCCGCGCGTCGACCCGCACCTGGGGTTCGCGCCCGCCGGTGCCCGGCGTGCCTTCCTCGCGACGGAGCACCGCCGTGATGTCGGCGACGCCGAGCGGCGCGGCGCTCTCCCACAGATGGCGGTAGCGCGGCGGCAGCGCGCTGTAGAGATCGGCATCGAGCGGAATACTGTGCCCGGTGATGACCAGGTCGAGCGCGGCGTAGCCGCGGGTGTGCGCCAGGCGGCCATCGACGCGGATGCGCCCGGCGCCGTGTCGGCCGTGCAGTCCGTCGAAGAGCACCGCGCCATCTTTGAGGCGGAAGACGCCCTGCGCGTCGTCGATTGCATAGGGAAAGCGGAAGTACTTGCAGCTCGTGCCCCGCGCGACGAACTCGCCGTCGAGCGTCAGCGGTGACTGCGCGCCCGCGGCGCGGGTCGCCCGCAATTCGACGTCGAGCCGGCCGCGCGGCTCGAAATCGGCGAAGAACGAGCGAACGGCCTTGGGCAACGCCGGCGCCGACAGAAATGCGGCGTGCGCGCCGGGATCGGGCAGGGCGAAGGACTCGGCGCGGACGCTGCCTTCGAACGCCCACTCCCGCAGGCTCTGCAAGTCGGCCAGCACCAGATCGACCGTGCGCGGCCGCGTCGCCGGCGTCGTCGCCGCCTGCGTGCTCGCCGCGCCGGGCTGCGACCCCAGCAGGCCGCTGGATCGAACCTGAATGACGCATGGCGAGTCGTTCAGCCGCCCCTGCGCCTCGATCGTGAGCGTCGCGGCCGGCGGCACTCCCGCGCTGCGACGACCGCCGGGGGGCCTTGCCGCGGTCAGCGCGACAACGCCGCTTACGTCGCGAAACTGCAGGAAACGATTGTCGGGAGCGATTTGCTCTCCCGGTTCCTCCACCGCGCCGGAAAGCGAGACGCGCTCGACGCGCAACTCCGCCGAACGCAGCGCGCCATCGACGATGCTGAGCCGCGACAGGCGGGCCCGGCCGCGCAAATCGAGCGACTGCTTCAGCGCCAGCAAATCCCGGGGCAGCCCCGCGTCGAGCGCGGTCAGGTCCAGCCAGCCCAGCGCCGACTCGCTGCTGCGCGTGTCATCGCTGATCCAGAACGCCGCCAGCGGTTCGTCCGCGGCGCTCGCGAAACCGGCCTCGGCCGTCGTGACCACCGGATCGATCGTCAGCGCGTAGCCGGCGGCGGATTGCCGTGTCTCCGCCACCCCGTGGGCGTCCACCACCCAGCGCCGCACGAGTTGCGCGCGGCCCTCGCGCACGCTGTAAAGCTGAAGATCGGCCTGATCGAGCAGAATCTCCGGCAGGCTGGCCAGGCCGGCGGCGGCCCCGCCCGCGCCTGTCTGCGGCGCCAGCCGCCAGTTGCTCAGCCCGGACGACGCGTCGCGAATCACGGTCAGCGTCGCGCCCTCGACGCGCACGGAAGTGGGGCGGACCGCGCCGCGCAGCAGCGCCCAGGGATCAAGATCGACGTGCAGATGCGCCACTCGCAGGATGGGCTGCGCCCGCGGGCGCGGCCAATCGGCCATCAGCGGCGCGTCGGGGTCAAGCAGCACCTCGAGATCGACGAGGTCCAAACCCTCCCACGGACTGAAAGCCACGTCGCCGATGTAGACCTGCGAGTTCTGGATCAGCGCGAAGCGCGCCGCGATCAGCGCCCGCAACCGCGCGGGATTGGCCAGTCGCTGATAGCCGATGACCAGCAGCACGCAAACGAGAATCGCCAGCAGCACCGCCCGCCGCAGCCGCCGCAGCCACACGCGCGGGCGCTTCGGGCCGTCGCCCGCGCGCTGCACCGCCGCGGCGGTAGAAGTGGGTTTCATGGTCGTATTCTGATCGCGATTGTCCGGGTGGCAAGCAAAAAGCACGCCGCGGTGGAGTTCGGTGCGGGCGCCGCGCGGTGCTGGTGTCGGGCCTCACGCCGCTCGAAGCGGTCAGGTCGCCGCCGCCGGAAGCACCACGTGGGCCGTCGTGCCCGACTCCGGCCGGCTCTCCAGCCAGATTCGACCCGCGTGCGCCTCGACGATGCGATGGGCGCGGGCCAGCCCCAGTCCGCGTCCGCGGCCCGCGGCGCGATGCGAGAAAAACGGATCGAAAGCCCGTTCCAGCACTGCGGCGCTCATCCCGCAGCCGGTGTCGCGCACGCAGACCTCGACTTCCTCGCCGGGAAGCACGACCCGACCGGTGATCGTAATGCGGCCGACGCCCGCGGCGATCGCATCCGCGGCGTTGCGGATCAGTTCCCGAAACACCACCGCGATCTGTTGCCGGTCGGCGCGGATCGGCGGCAGCGCGGCGGCGGCCAGCACCGAGGTGCGCGGCGACGCGCGCAGGGCCGGGTCGATTTCGGCGACGCGTTCCTCGATGGCGTAAACGTCTTCCTCGCTTCCGCCCGGCAGGTCGATGACAAACTGCATCGGGCTGGCGCCGCTTTGCTCGATCCACTCCGCCCGCAGCTCCGCGAATAGTTCGTAGAGATCGACGGCGGCGACCTGCGGGGCGCGCGGCCGCGCGAAGTCCATCAGCTCCGAAACGATGCGGCTGCACTCGTGCGCCTTGGCGTGGATCAGTTCGAGAGACCGGCAATGCTCCGGATCGTCCAGCGTGCGCAGCATCATCTGCGCCCGGCCGGAGATCACCGTCAGCGGGCTGTTGAGCTCATGTCCCGCCCCCGCCGCCATTTCGGCGATCATCGACAACGTGCGCGACCGCAGCAGCTCCAGTTGCATCTGCTGGAGCCGGCGGTTGGTGTCGGCCAGGTCGTCGGCCAGCCGCCGCGCCGCGTCCCGCGCCAGCGTGCGGCCCAGCGCCAGCCCCAGGCTCATCAGAAACGACCGCAGATCCTCCGCCTCGTCGGCGAGCGCTGCAGGTTCGTCACTCTCTGACAAGTAAGCGACTCCGCCGGCGATCTCGCGGTCGTGAACCACGGGAAGCACCCAGGCATCGCCGCCGCCCAGCACGCGCAGCGCCGGCGCGAGGGCCGCGCGCACGCACGGGGGCACACGCAGCGCCGGCGTCGCCAGACCGTGGCGGTGCGAATCGAGCCAGTCTCGCAGCTCCGGCGAAATCGGCTGGCGCGCGCGGCCGCGCTCGACGCCCGCGACCCAGGCCAGCTCAAGCGCGCCGCCATCATCCGACACGCCGAACGCGCAGACGCCGTCGCGCCGCAGCGCCACCGCCGCGGCCGCCGCCATCGCGCACACCACGCCGCCGGCGTCGCAGTCGCTGGTCAGCTCGCGATCGAACGCCCCCAGCGCGCGGAAGTACCGCGCCGCTGCGGCCAGGCGCTGGTTGTTGTTCTCCAGTTCGGCGTTGGTGCGATTCAACTCCGCATTCGCGCCGAGCAGCGACTTCACGCAGACGGCTTCCGCCGGCGCCTGATCCAGACCCAGCCATTCCGCGGCGGCTGCGACCTCGCCGACCACAAAGGGGAGGGCCTCGCCGAGCTGGACCTCCGAAATTCCCAGTCGCGCCGCCATGTGGGCGGCGCGCTCGAAGTGCGCGCAGTTGGCCGAGTGGCCGATGTGCTGTTCCCGCACGAACGCATCCGCGAGCTGCACGATCGCGATCATCGGCCGCGCCGTCACGCTGGGTGGAAGCGTCTCCGCCGCCAGGTGATGAAGCCAGATGACCTCCTGCAGCGCCCGCGGCAGGCGCCAGCGCTCGGCGACGCGGCGACCGGCGACGGTGTGGTCCACGCCCAGCACGTCGCGCTCGCAATCCGCGAGCTCGCTGCGGGTGCGCTGTGCCGCCGCCGCGATCCGCTCGTACGCCTTCGGATACACGGTGTCGAGCGCGAGTTTGCCCACGTCGTGCAGCAGTCCGGCGACGAATGCGGCGTCCGCATCCACGCCCGCATTCGGCAATACCGTCGCGAAGCGCCGCGCCGCACACGCTGCGGCCAGGCAGTGTTTCCAGAACTCGCGGCGGTCGAACGCGCGCGGGGTGGGTTCGGGCGCGGGCGGCGGGAAGCAGTCGAAGAGCTTCGCCGTCAGCGCCAGCCCGCGGACCGCGTTGCGCCCGATCAGCGCCACGGCCCGATCGAGGGAATTCACCGGCTGCCGCGCGCCATAGGCCGCGGAGTTCGCCAGCGCGATGATCCGCGCTGCGAGCGCGGATTCGCCCGCGATGACGGCCGAAACGTCGCCCGCACCGCTGCGCTCGTCGCCCCCGGCCTGCAGCAGCTTCTGGGCGATCGCGGGCAATGCGGGGAGCGAATCCAGGTGAACCAGCACCTGCTCCGGCGACGGGGCGGGAGCGGCGACCAGCGGGCGCGTCCGGGTCTCATTCACTGACGAGTTCCGTGATGCGGTTGATCATGTGGTCGATCTGGAACGGCTTCTGAATGAAATCGTCGGCGCCGCATTCCATCAGCTTCTCGACGTCTTCGCGGTTCACGACGCCTGACACGATGATGATCCGCACGCCGGCCAGCGACTTGTCCGCGCGGATCGTGCGGCACACGGCGTTTCCGTTGATGTCCGGCAGCATGTAGTCGAGGATGATGACGTCCGGGCGAAACTCCTTACAGCGCATCCCGGCGTCGAACCCGGTCGAAGCGGTCTGCACCTCGAAACGGCCCTCGCGCTCCAGCAGTTCCACCAGCATTTCCAGGATCGCCGGATCGTCGTCTACGACCAGTACCCGCTTCTTCCCGACCTGCAACTGCTCGAGCGAGATGTTGTTCTGCTTCATGAACTGAATCAGGCTCTCGCGCGGGATGCGGCGGAAGCGCGATCCCGGAACACGGAAGCCCTTCAGTTTGCCGGCGTCGAAGCAGCGGATCACGGTCTGCTGACTGATGCTGCAAATCTCCGCGACCTCGCCGGTCGTGAAGACGTTCTTCGCCAGCAATGACTCGTTCGCCGACCGCAGCTTCGCCATTCCAAACCTCAGCGCGTTCTTCCCATCTTTCCCACATTACCGAATATAACACCATTCGGATGTCTTGGCAATATTGGTAAGCGGAATTTTAGTCTGGTAAAGCTGCACCGCGCACGAACGGCGCGTTCGAGTCCGTTCGTGCGCGTTCCCGATCCTGTAGATCGGGCCGCCGGATCGAGCGAACGCGCCCAGCGGGCAGGCGGCGCGCGTCGGTGAGCGGGTCGACCGCGGCGGTTGGTTTGGGGACGGCGGGCGGGCTCCCGCGAGCGCGGGTTGAATGTGGCAGGGGCGGGCGGCGTGTATACTTCGCTCGCTCGGGCGGCGGCGATGGGCCCGGCACTTCCGCGTGAGGCGCGATGAAGCGGCGTGGCAACGATTTTCTGCTCGGGCTGACGACGCTTTTGTTCGTCGCGCTGTTCCTCGGCACGTTTTTCTTTCTGTCGGCGCGGCCGCGCGGCGCGAGCCGGCAACTGACCGTGCAGTTCGTTCACTCCGCGGGCGTGGCGCCGCTGAAAGCCGGCAGCCCGATTCTGCTCTCCGGCGCGATCGACGTGGGGCGCGTGACCGGTCTCGAACTGCGCGAAGTCGAGGTGGACACGCCGCAGGGCAAGCAGCCCGAGCTGGTCGTCGTTGTGCGCTGCGACGTAAACCGCGACCTGAACCTCTACGAAGGCGTGCAGTTCACCACCGATCAACCCGCGGTGGGCGGGGGCGCCTCGCTGGTCATCCTCGACGTGGGTGAGGTCGGGCGCAAGCTCGACGAATCCCGGCCGATCTGGGGCGCCGCGCCGCAGAGCCTGGCTTCAGCCATCAGCACCCTGTCCCGGCGGCTGCTGGCGCCCGGCGGGCTGGTCGATCAGATCGAGTATCTGCTCAGCGACAAGCAGGACGGCTCGCCGGTTTTCAAGATCAGCCAGAGCCTGGGCGACCTCAATGCGATCACCGATTCGCTGCGGACCCAGCTCACGACGCGCGAGCATCAGACGCTGATCGCCAAGATTCACGGCATGCTCGACGATCTCGGCAATGTAACGACCGCGCTGCGCACGCAAACGCTGCGCGACGACGGCACAATGATCAGCAAGGTGCACACCCTGCTCGACCGGCTGGACGCGAGCCTGGTGCAGCTCAACGAGATGCTGGCCGAGAACCGCCCGCTCGTGAAGAACACCCTGGCCAACCTCGAAGCGGTGACCACCAGCCTGGCGCAGCAACTGACTCCCGCGGTCGTGCGCGAGCTGGACCGCAGCGACGACTCGACGCTCATCGCGAAGCTGCATAAGAGTATGGACCGGCTGAACGACTCGCTCGCCAACGTGGTCGAACTGTCGGATCAGGGTCGGCGGCTCGTGCTGCTCAACCGCCCGGCGGTCGATCGCACCATAGAGAACCTCAAGGAAGCCAGCGAACAATTGCGCATCGGCGTGCAGGAGCTGCTGCTTTCGCCCTGGAAGCTCTTCCAGCCGCCGGCGCCGGGCGAACGCGAGCGCGTCGATGCGTTCACCGCTGCGCGGCGCTTCGCGGAGGCGGCGGCGTATCTGAACGACGCTGCCGTTCGGCTCGAGGCGGTCGTCGCGGCCATGCCGGCCGGCGGCGGCGCGGCGGCGGACGAAGATCTGGTGCAGATTCGCGGCGCGCTGAAGGCCGCCTTCGATCGCTTCAACCAGGCCGAAGATTTCCTCTGGCAGCAAATGCGGAAGTAGGCGCGGGAATGCGGACAACGTGACCCAGGCGGCGACCGGCACACACGACTTGCTGATCATCGGTGCGGGGCCGGCCGGCTGCGCCGCGGCGATCCGCGGGCGGATGCTGAACTTGTCCGTGGCGCTGGTGGAGCGCGAGCAGCAGCCGCGGACCCGCGCGTGCGGCGGGTGGATCGGCGCGGCGGGCGTCGCGCTGGCGGGTGAATGCGGGATTACTGCGAAATCGGAAGCCGTCACGCCGTTTGAGGGCGTGCGGCTGCGATCGTGGGATTGGAAACGGCACGTCGACATCGCCGCCGACGACTTGCAGGGCTGGATCGTCGATCGCGCCCGCTTCGATGCGGCGCTGGCGCAATCGGCGAAGCAGAAGGGCGCGAGCCTGTTGCTGGGGTCCGAACCAACCAGCGTCACCCTTGGCGAAACCCAGGTCGGCGCGCGGCTCGGCAGCGGTGCGGAGGTCTCCGGGCGCATCATGCTGATCGCGGACGGGGTCGAGTCGCGGACGGCGCGGCTGGCGAACCTGCCGGGCGCGGGCCGCGGTCGCGAACTGGCCCGCTGTGTACACGTCAGCTTCAACACGTCGGCCGAGCCGGGCCTCGAAGTCGTGTTCGGCGCCGGTCGCAGCATGCACCTGGGTACGATCGTTCGATCGCGCGGCGCGATTCAGGCGACATTTCTGACGCGGGACACCGGCTCTCCCGCCGCGGCGCAGGCGCAGGCGTTCATCGCCGCCGCACAGGCGGCGGGCGTGCTGCCGCGGACCGCGGCGGCTTCGCAGGTCGAGGTCACTTCCGCAGCCGGTGCGGCGCTCGATACCGAGTCGCACGTCGGCAAGCGCACCTTGCTGATCGGCGACGCCGGCGGCTTTGTCTCCGGATTCAGCAACGAAGGCATTTACCCGGGCATGAAGTCCGGCTGGCTGGCGGCCGAGACGGCGGCGCGGGCGCTGGCCGCGCCCGTGCCTCAGGACGAGCTGGCGACGTTCGGGGCCGTCTGGCGCGCCGAGATCGCGGAGTACCTGCGGCTGCCCAACACCGACCTGTCGCTCCTGCTGCCGCTGGTGTTCAACAACGCGCAGATGTCCAAACGCGTCGCCCGGGCTTTTCTACTGGGCGCGAAGTTCTGATATACTGATTTTTGTGAGCCAAACGCAGCAAGACATCGCGATTCTGCACTATCCCGACTCGCGCTTGCGCAAGCCCTGCGAGACGGTCACGCAGTTCGACGAGGAACTGGCGGCGCTGGCGCGGCGCATGTTCGAGTTGATGCGGGCGGCGCGCGGCGTCGGGCTGGCGGCGCCGCAGGTGGGCCGCATGATCCGGCTGTTTGTCATGAACCCCACTGACGACCCGGCGAACGAGCGCGTCTACGTCAATCCGGTCATCCGCGACCCCGCCGGCTCGGCCGATGCGGAGGAAGGTTGCCTGTCGATTCCCGGCGTAAACGTGCAGGTGCGGCGCGCGGCACGCTGCCGACTGGTCGCTCAGGACTTGCAGGGCCGGCCGGTCGAAATCGAGGGGCAGGACCTCGTCTGCCGCGTGTGGCAGCACGAGACCGACCACCTCAACGGCGTTCTGATCCTGGATCGGATGGGGCCGGGCGACCGCATCGCGACGCGCAAGACGCTCAAGGGCCTGGAAGACGCAGCGCGGAAGCGCGACGGGCGCTAGTCTCCCTGGTGTGCTGTGGAGCATCATCGGTGGAGCATCATGGGTGGAGCATCATGGGTGGAGCATCATGGGTGGAGCATCATGGGTGGAGCGGGCATTCTGCCCGCTCCGTCAAGCACCACGGGTGGAGCGGGCATTCTACCCGCTGCGCCGACAACCATGGCCGCGCCGGACGCTTGCCTCCCGTGATGGTCTGACGCAAAGCACGTGATCGACTTCACTGGACCCCGCGGCCCAACAGGGGATTCGCGTGAGCATCGACGCGGAGGCCGGCCGCTTCCGAATCCGCTGCAGACGGTGCGAACGCGAGTTGCTGGCGCGGCGCGCCTGGGTCGGCCAGGACGTGCGCTGCCCGCATTGCAGCAGCGTCATTCGCACCCCGACGCCTCAGCCCGGCGACAGCGCCGCGCTCGCCGATCCGCCGGCGCTGACGCCCGCGCGGTTTTTCAACTTCCCCTGCCCGCGGTGCGACGTGTTGCTGGGAGGTCACACCGGCATGTCCGGCGGTGCGGCGCGCTGCCCGACGTGCGGCGTGCGGATCGAAGTGCCGTTTGTCGATCCCGGCAGCGGGTTACCCCTGCCGGCCACCGCCGGCGAGCCGCCGCCGGAGGAATTGGCGGCACTGCACGCCTACGCGGCCGACGGGCGGTTGGCGCCGCAAATCGTGCAGGATCGCATTCGCGGCCCGCGCATTCTGTGCGGCGGTTGCGGGGGTGAGAATGACATCGAGGCGCGCAGCTGCGCCGCGTGCGGCACGCCGTTCAGCATCGACGCCGTGCCGACCGGGTTCGGCAGTGTGCGGGGTCCGGCCGGGATGGGCGCGCTGGTGCTGGGGATCGCGGGACTGGCAAGCGTGTACCTGCCGCAGTTCATCATCATGTCGGCGGCGGCGCTGCTGATCGGCGCTCGGACGGCGTTTGACCGCCGCGGAGCGCTGAGCTGGACGGCACTCGTGGGGGGCGGACTCGGCCTGGTGGGGGTGTCGGCGGGGGTGGTCGGGTGGGCGATGCTGCGGTGAGGGCGCGCGGGCCGCAGCGTGGATCGACTTCACATCCAGCGATATCCGTATTCTCGATCAAGGAACGCGCCTGCGCGGGTTGCCCCGGCGCGAAATCCCAGATTCAGGCGTTTACCTGATAGGGCAAACACCCACCCGATCCGTATTATCCGCCCGAGCGATGGGTCGCGCGCATGGCGGCGCGCGGCCCGGTCGCGCTCTATTCGGGTTTCGCCGATGCCTGTTCCCGTTCTGCGGGTCTGCCTGGTCGCGGCCAGCGAGCTGGATCGCCTGGCCTATCGGCGGCTGCTGGAACCGCTGGCGGAACTGGCGATCGTCGCGGAGTGCGGATACTCGCCGACCGAGGTCTGGACCGCCCTGCGGCTGGAGCCGTCGGCCGCCATCGTGATCGCGGAGGCGCTCGGTTCCGATCGGCGCGACGTAATCTCGATGATTCCGCGGCTGCGGCCGGACTGCCGGTTGATGCTGGTGTGCGAGCTGCGCGACCCCGGCATGATCGACGATTTGAACGCGCTGGCGCCGGATGCGATCGTATTGAAGAGCGAGGGGCTGGACGCGGTCCGTCGGGCGATCGCCGACGTGGCCGGCGGCGGGCGGCACTTCTCGCCCGCGCTTGCGAACGTGGTGGCGGCCGGGGCGGGCATTCGCCTGGATCATGCCGGGCTGACGCGGCGCGAGTCGGAGCTGCTGCCGCTGCTGGCCCGCGGGATGAAGCTGCGTGACGCGGCGGCCCGCATGACCGTGAGCTACAAAACTGCCGACAGCTATCGCACCAGCCTGCTCCGCAAGCTCGGGTTGCGCGACCGGGTCGAACTGGCTCGCTTCGCAATTCGGGAGCGGATCATCGAGGCGTAGGGGGCGGCGTCGAATCTGCGTGCCGGGCCGCGTCAGGCGGGAGGGGGCGCGGCCCGCACGCTGCGAATCTTTCAAAAAAGTGTGAAGTGGCGCACGCGCGAGCGGAGTTGCGCAGCGGGGGGCGGGCATGGCGACGGTGGCGGGTGGGTCAAGAAGGCGACAGGCAGGGCCGGGTCGGAGACCCGGAAAGACAGACACCGGTTTTCAGACCGGTGCCACACGGTTGGGACGGCTGGCATGCGGGTTGCTTGGTGATCCTCGGCACCTCCCGAGGGTTCGGACATGGATCCAGTGCGCGTCCAACGTGACATCTGCAAGGGGTGCGGGTTGTGCGTCGAGTTCTGCCCGCAGCACGCGCTGAAGCTGGCCGACGGGTTGAACGCGATCGGCTACCACCCGGTCGAGCTGGTGCATGCGGAAGCGTGCAACTCGTGCACGATCTGTGCAATGATGTGCCCGGATCACGGGCTGAGCGTCTATCGCAAACCCAGGAAGAAACCCGGAGAAGCGGCTGAACGCCCCTCCGATGCGAGCGCGTTGCCGGCTCAAGAGGAGTCACGCAATGCCCGGCCGGCGTCCGTCGTGGGCGGCCGAGCGGCCGTCGGCGCTCCCACGCCACCGCGCCGCCGGCGACTGGTGAAGGGCAATGAAGCCCTGGCGATCGGCGCGGTCGCCGGTGGGTGCGAGGCGTTTTTCGGCTATCCGATCACGCCGCAGAACGAGATTCCCGAAATTCTCTCAGGGCTGATGCCGCGCGTGGGACGTGTGTTCATCCAGGCCGAGAGCGAAGTCGCGTCGATCAACATGATTTACGGCGGGGCGGCCGCCGGACATCGCGTGATGACCAGCAGCTCAAGCCCGGGCATCAGCCTGATGATGGAAGGGCTGAGTTACATCGCCGGGGCGCGGCTGCCGTGCGTAATCATGAACGTAATGCGCGGCGGCCCGGGTTTGGGCAACATCGCGCCGTCGCAATCCGATTACTTCCAGGCGGTCAAGGGCGGCGGGCACGGCGACTATCGCTGCCTGGTGCTGGCGCCTTGGAACGTGCAGGAGATGTTCGACTTTCCGGCGCTGGCGTTCGACCTGGCCGATCGCTATCGCATGCCGGCGTTCATCCTGACCGACGCCGTGCTCGGCTCGATGCTGGAGCCGGCCAGCGTGCCGGACGAATATCCACTGCCGCCGACGCTTCCCAAGCCGTGGGCGACCAGCGGGCGCGGGCAGCGCGACGTCAAGAACGTCGTAAACAGCCTGTTCCTGCAGCCCGAAGAACTCTCGGACCATAACGAGCTGCTGCAGGCCACCTATCGCGACGCGCAGCGCCGCGAAGTGCGCTACGACGAGCGCTTCCTCGATGACGCCGATTTCGTGATCGTCGCGTTCGGCGTGGCGGCGCGAATGGCGCTCACCGCCGTGCGCGACTTGCGGCGCGCGGGGCTGCGCGTCGGTCTGTTGCGGCCGATCACGCTCTGGCCCTTTCCCGATGCGGCCATCGCCACACTGGCGGAGCGCGTCGGCGGGATGCTGGTGTTCGAGTTGAACAGCGGCCAGATGGTCGAGGATGTTCGCCTCGCGGTCGAGGGGCGCTGCCCGGTGGCGTTCTTCGGAAAGATGGGCGGCGTGCTGCCGCCGCCGGAAGAGATCGCGGCGGCCGCGCGCGGCGCCGCGCGGCGTACTCAGAAGGTGGCTCATGGCTGATCTGGATCAACTGCTGTGCCCGAATCCGGAGCGCGAGGCCGAGTGCGTCTTCGATCGGCCGGCGTCGATGACCGACAAGCCGATGCACTACTGCCCGGGTTGTACGCACGGCGTCATTCACCGACTGGTCGGCGAGATCGTCGATGAGATGGGGCTGCTGGGGCGCACCGTCGGCGTCTGCCCGGTGGGCTGCGCGGTGTTCGCGTACGAGTACTTCGAGTTCGACTCGATCGAGGCCAGTCACGGTCGTGCCCCGGCGGTGGCCACCGCCGTGAAACGACTGGACCCGGCGCGGTTCGTTTTCACCTATCAGGGCGACGGCGACCTGGCCGCCATCGGCACCGCCGAGACGATCCACGCAGCGGCCCGCGGCGAGCGCATCTGCATCTTCTTCGTGAACAACGGCGTATACGGCATGACCGGCGGACAGATGGCGCCTACGACGCTGCTGGGGCAGAAGACCACCACCTCGCCCGGCGGCCGCGACAGCCGGCAGGCGGGCAGCCCGATCCACGTCTGCGAGATGCTGGCGACGCTGCCGGGCGTGGCGTTCGCGGCGCGCGTGCCGATGACCGGGCCGAAGGGCGTGCAGCTCGCGAAGAAATACATGCGCAAGGCGGTGCGGGCGCAGCTCGAGGACAAGGGTCTGGGTATTGTCGAGTTCCTCTCGACCTGCCCCGTGCAGTGGCACATGACCCCGATCGAGTCGATGCACCACATCGATGAAACCGTGATCAAGGCGTTCCCGCCGGGTGTGTTCGTCGATCGCGTCGATCCGCCCAAGCCCGCGGCCGGAGCCAACCCATGAAAGAGGACGCGATCATTGCGGGATTCGGCGGGCAGGGAATCCTGCTGATGGGGCAACTGCTGGCTGAGACGGCGCTGCGGCAGGGGTTCCACACGACTTGGTTTCCGTCGTACGGCCCGGAGATGCGCGGCGGCACCGCGAACTGCACGACCATGTGGTCGGATGAGGAGATCGGCTCGCCGATCTGCGCCGCGTACACCGTCGCGGTGGTGATGAATCAGCCGTCGCTGGAGCGTTTTGGTCCGCGCGTGCTGCCCGGCGAGCTGCTGCTGGTGAACGAGACGATGGTTCCGGTGCGCAGCCCGCGCCGCGACATCAGCGTGGTGTACGTACCCGCCGGCGAGATCGCGCGCGGCGCAGGCAACGAGAAAGTGGCCAACGTGGTCATGCTCGGCGCGCTGCTGGGCCTGCGGCCGACGCTGCGGCTGGCGGACATGGCGGCGGCGGTCGAGCGCGCAATCGGCGCGAAGCATCCGCAACTCGTCGACGTGAATCAGGCGGCGCTGCAGGCCGGTAGCGATTTCGTGACCGGGCGGACCGCCATCGCCGTCTGATGCGGGTTGCCTGCGAACGCCGATATACGAGTCGTGGCGTCTGGTTTACGGCGGCAGCGCCGCGGCGATTTGGAGAGGATGCAGACGATGTGGAATCGAACGGACATCGAAGCGGCTCGGGAGTGGTTGCGCCTGCACGGTCACGCGACGCACGCGCGGCATGTGATCGAACGCAGCCTGGAGTATGCCGAGGCGCTGATTAATGCGGGGCTCTCGCCCGAGGCGATTGAGGGGCAGGACTTGCATCAGTTCCTGACGCATCCTGACGCAGCCACGGCGCGGCAGCGGACGTTTGTGCAGCCGACGCTGTAGACGGTGTGTAATGCGTTGAGGCGACGGAGCGACGGAGCGACGAAGCGACGGAGCGACGAAGCGACGAAGCGACGGAGCGACGAAGCGACGAAGCGAAGAAGCGACGGACCGAAGAAGCGACGGACCGAAGAAGCGACGAAGCAAAGAAGCGGCGGAGCGAAGAAGCGACGGAGCGAAGAAGCGACGAAGCGACGGAGCGACGAAGCGACGAAGCGACGAAGCGGCGCAGCGACGGCGGTTGTGGCACCGGTCTTCGACCGGTGAGTGTTTTGCCGGGTCTCCGACCCGGCCCTGGACTTTGGCACTCAACTAGTCAGCTGCCGGGTCTCCGACCCGGCCGCGGTGGGGGGCTCGGTCAATCAGCACATCCACGCGCCGCTGCAACCGAACGAACAACGACGGCTCAGCGTTCGAGCGGAAACTCCAGTTCGATCTCATCGTGCAGCGGGATGCCGTTCATGCCGATCTCGGGCACGGGTTTCATGCGTCGAAGCTCGTCGATCACGCCGCGGTGAACCTCGACGATCCGCCACCCGCGGCGCTGGTAGAAGCGCAGCGCGTGCAGGTTGTCGTTGGATGTGGTGAGCATCAGCCGCGCGGCCCCGTCGCGGCGAGCGCGGGCGACGGCGGCGTCCAGCAGGGCGCTACCCGCGCCGCAGTTCTCCACGGCGGCGCTGAGCGTCACCACTTCGAACTCGCCACTCTCCAACCGGGCGAACGTCAGGTGTCCGACGCGCTCGGCGGCCCGCCATGCCACAAAACCCTCCAGCCGATCGGCCGCGAAGGGGCGCCTTCGGGAGTAAATCTCCGTCGAGCGCCAATTGCGGACGAGTTCGCTCTGTACAAACGCGCCGTCGGCCGGGGTAATCTCGGTCACCTGTATCGACACCGGTTCAACTCCTGCTCGGGGCGGGGCGCTACCCCGGCAATCGCCAGAGTCTCGCATTTCTACCTGAATAGCGCCATTGTTTTCGGCTGAAGTACGGTACACTATCTCAAGCGTCGCTCGCGTGGGATCGCGAGCCGCAGGTTCACATGGCATCAGGAGGGCAGCGGATGTTCATTCACAACTACCGACGCTGGTTTGCGCTGTCGGTTATCGGGGCGCTGTTCGCCGTGGGCGAGTCGCCCGCGGCTGATTTCGCCGTCACCAACACCGCCAACGCCGGCGCCGGCAGCCTGCGGCAAGCCATCACCGACGCAAACAACACCGGCGGACCGGACCGCGTCGTGTTTAACGCCGGCGTCGCCGGCACGATACTACTGACCGGCGGTCAGATGACGATCACCGACGCCGTCGAGATTCTCGGTCCCGGCGCCGACGTGCTCACCATCAGCGGCAACGATGCGAGCCGCATCTTTCTGATCAACGCGGGCCCCGTCACGATCGAGGACCTCCGATTCCGCGACGGATTCGCCAATGCCTCGCCCGGCGGCGGCGCGATTCACGTGAACGGAACGACGCTGACGTGCCGATACTGCGAGTTTCGCGAGAATGTCTCGGACGCCGCCACTCTGGCGTACGGCGGGGCGCTCTCCACGCTGAACTCCGCGAACCTGGTGCTGGAGAACTGCCTCTTCGTCGGGAACCGCGCCGGCGGCGGAACCGTCGCGTTCGGCGGGGCCATCCGGCAGGCCAGCGGCTCGTTCAACGCGACCAACTGCACGTTCAGCGGCAACATCGCCGCGGGTTCGACCGAGTCCTACGGCGGCGGGGCGAGCATCGGCGGCGCGCCGCTCCGCATGACGCACTGCACCTTCACGCTGAACGACGTGGTGCTCGGGCTGGGGCGCGGCGCGGGCTTGTATTACGCGGGTGGCGGCACCTTCAACGTACGTTCCAGCATCTTCGCCGCGAACGTGGGCGCATCGAACATGGGGCGATCAACGGGCACGTTCGTTTCGGAGTGCTACAACCTCGACGCCGACGGCGGCAGCAACTGGTCCCCCGGCGGCTGCGACCTGGTGGGCAGCGCCGGCACACCGCTCGACGCGGGCCTGCTGCCCCTGGCGAACGACGGCGGCACGATGGCGTCGCACGCACTCCTGGAAACGAGCATCGCGCTCGACGCGGGGGGCCCCGGCGACGACGTGCTGTATGACACGCTGATCGTCGATCAGCGTGGTCTGCCGCGGCCGGTCGACGGCGACTGCGACGCGACGA
Source organism: uncultured Planctomycetales bacterium (assembly GCA_964631045.1). GTDB lineage: Bacteria > Planctomycetota > Phycisphaerae > UBA1845 > Fen-1342 > CAZVWB01. The sequence goes on along the minus strand of CAZVWB010000018.1, from coordinate 17,396 downwards.
TTGCGGCGGACATCGGGGCGTACGAGCAGCAGACCGAGTGCGGCTGCACCAACATGCGAGGCGACGCGAATTGCGACGGCGACTCGAACTTCTTCGACATCGACCCGTTCCTGCTGGCGCTATTCGACCTGCCGGCGTATCAGACGCTGTTCTGCGGCGGCGACGCCTGCGGCATCGATCTCGATTGCTCGGGCGCGGTCAACTTCTTCGACATCGACCCGTTCCTGGATTGCATATTCGTCACCTGCCCGCCGTGCCCCTAGCGCGGGCGGCATGGGTTTCCAGCCCGTGCGTCAGGTGCATGAGATCGTGCGCGCTCGGTGGATTCGCAGGGGCCCCCGTCCGCGGTTCGATGTCGTCCCGTACCGGGGCGAGAATGGCGCGGCCGCGCACGTAGCGAGCTGCAAGCTCGGGGGCGAGCCGGTGGAGGCGCCGCGTGTCGTCGGGCCTGCGCATCCTGCACGTCGCGGATTCGCACATCGGCGCCGATCTGCCCCGTCGGCGCGGCGCGCGGCCCCGGCGGGGGGATGACTTTGTCGCCAGCTACCGCCGAGCCCTGCGCAGCGCCGTCGACTGCGACGTCGATCTGGTCATCCACGCCGGCGATGTGTTCGACGCGCCCGATCCCGGAGACGGGGCGATCGTGGCGGCGGCCGAGCCGCTGCTCGCGCTGGCGAGCGCCGGCATCCCGGTGGTCATCGTGCCGGGCAATCACGAGCGGTCGGCGCTCCCGCAGACGTTGCTGCTCGCACACCCGCTGATCCACGTGATTCACGAGCCGCGCACGATCCTGTTGCGCTGTGGCGGGCAGCGCGTGGCGATCGCGGGCATTCCGTGCCTGCGGCGGCAACCGACGGAGCGGTTCGCCGCGGCGCTGGAAAGCACCGCCTGGCAGCAGGCCGCCGGCGACGTGAACATCCTGGTGGTGCACCAGGCGTTCGACGGGGCGCGGTGTGGACCGGCGAACTTCCGCTTCCGCGCGGGCGAAGATGTCATTCCGCTGCACGCCGTTCCGCCGGCGTTCCATTACGTTGCCGCCGGGCACATTCATCGACATCAGTCGCTGGCGGGCGGCCCGCACGGCGAGACGCCGCTGGTGTATGCCGGATCGCCGGATCGCATCAGCTTTGCTGAGGTCGATGAACCCAAGGGGGCGGTGCTCGTCGAATTCGGCGCGAGCGCGGCCCGGCCGCGGTTTTTGGAACACGCGGTGCGCGCGATGGCAGCGGTTCCGCTGGATGTGAGCGGTCTGCAGCGCGCAGGTGTCGTGGCGCGGGTACTGCACGCGCTCGCGGCGCTGCCGGCGGATGCGGTCGTGCAGGTGCGCCTGACCGGCCGGGCCACGCGACAGGCGCTGGCCGGGCTGGAGCTGACGCGGGCCATGCGTGCGGCTTATCCGAACATGCTTGTATCCGTCGCGCCGCAGGCGATCGAGTGGGTCGATGCGCGTGACGCGATTCTGAACCCCGAGCCGCGCGGCAGCAGCGCCCCGCGGAGCAACGGCGGCCCGACCTGGCGATTCTGCGCGTTCGAGCAACTCGATTCGCCAGAGACCGTTGTGCACGCGGCGGCCGTCTCGGACCTGGCGGGTCTGCCGAACGCGTGCGGAACCTATGCCCTGTATGACAGCGCGGACCGCCTGCTGTATGTGGGCAAGGCGTTGCAGGCGCGGACGCGCGTGCGGACGCACGTGGCCGGCCGATCCGGCGGCGGATATTTCTCGCAGTGGAGCGCGCAGATCGCGCGCGTCGCCGTGCGGCCGGCCGGGTCGGAACTGGAAGCGCTGCTGGTCGAAGCCGACCTGGTTCAGCGGCTGCGCCCGCCGTTCAACCGACAGATGCGGATGTGGCAGCGGTATTGCTATCTGCGGCATAGCGCCGCGCCCCATGCGCAACTCGAAGTCTGCAATGATATGACGCCGGGCGGCTTCGTGTTTGGTCCGCTGCCCAGCCGTTTCGCGGCTGAGGCGGCGATCGACGCGCTGGCGGCGTTCTTCAACCTGGCGGCATGCCCGCCGGAGGATGCGCCGCGCCGCAAGGCGCTGCCGGTGTCGGGCGCGGCGCGGCTGTGCGATCGCTACTTCCGCGGCGATTGCAGCGGACCCTGCGCCGGCCGCGGCGACCCCGCCGACTACGCGGCTCGGGCGGTGCGGCGCGACGCGTTTCTCGCAGGGGAGAGTATCGAGACTGCGGCCGCGGCGCAGCAGGAGTTGGACGCGCTGACCGTCGCACTCGCGGCGGAGCCGGCCGCCGATGCGCGCGACAAGCGGCAGAATCGCCGGCGTGTTCTGCAGCAGATTGTGCACTTGCACGAGCGGGCATGCACGCTGGCCGCGAGTCGTCGGTTGCTCAATCGGCCGATCTGCCTGCCCGCGGGGGATGGTGGGCCGCGCGACGCGCAGCCCGGCGGTGCGATGGCGGCAATCATCACTGCGGGCGGGCTGCAACTTCGTCGCATGGATAGCGCGAAAGCGGCAGTGCTGCCCGGCCCCGATGGGTGCGAGGTGCACGCCGGACGCTTGGCGGTGGGTAAGCCCATCGCGGACAGCCTGGCGACGGCGGTTCGATACCTGCGTCGCGGGGGCGGAGGCTGAGACTGGTGCGGCGCAGCCTGTGTTTGCTTGGGCCGCGTGGCGTTTTCGCGAGGGCCTTCAGTGCGGCTTCGTTTCCGGCCGGGTCGGAGACCCGGAAAGACGGTCACCGGTATTCAGACCGGTGCCACAAGGGCCCACCGGTTTTCAGCCGGTGCCACAAGGGCACACCGGTCTCCAGACCGGCGCTACACGGGGCGACCGGGCTTTAAGCGGGCGCTGCACACTCCGCCGCTCGCGTGCGCAGCAGCGCGCCGGCGGGCGATGCGCGGCACGAAGTATGGCCGAGCGCTGCGCAGCGTCGCGTCCGCGGCGCGGCTCGATTAGACTGCCGGTCGGATGAGCAGCCAGACTCGCGCGATCCCCGCGTTATCGAGTGAGCCGCCGCGGCCGGACCGCGGCTTGCGAATCAACCCGTTCACGCCGTCGCGCCGCGTGCGCGTGCTTTGCGGCGTCGGTTTCGGGCTGATCGCGTTCTATCTCGGTCTGATCGGCGGCAGCCGCATCAACTTCGGCTGGCCGGACTTCGAGTACTTCTATAAAGCCGGCTACTGGCTGCTGAACCACGGGGACCTCGATCCGGGTTGGGACCGCATCCCCGGCGGCCCGACCGTCGAGCGCGGCAAGCTGGACTGGTACTGGCCGTTCGTGCCGCGCATGATGACCCTCTTCGCGGCGTTTCCGTACAAGGTGGCGGGCTATACCTGGCTGGTGCTGAACCTGGTCGCCATGTTCGCGACGCTGCGGTTGCTGGCGCGCTATCTGATCGGCCTGCCCGCCCAGAACTGGGCCGTCACGCTCCTGCCGCCGATGCTGGTGCTGCTGGTCTTCTGGTACTGGGAGTTCCGGCTGAACCAGATCGGCAACTTCACGCTGTTCATGCTCGTTCTGAGCTTCGTGCTCTGGCAACAGGGGCGGACGGCGTGGGCGGGCGTGCCGCTGGGGCTGGCCGTGCTGATGAAAGTCACTCCGGGGCTTGTGGTCGTGTGGTTCGCGCTGAAGCGCGAGTTTCGCACGGTCGGGGTGGCCCTCGCAACCGTCCTGCTGCTGGGGCCGCTTTCGGACTTGATGATCTTCGGGCCGGAGCGCGCCCGCGACATCTACGTGGGCTGGGTAAACGCCGCGGCGAGAGATGGATCGCACCGCGGGCTGATCATGGCGCAGCGTGAAATGGACTGGCGGAACCAGGCGATCGGGGCGGTGCTCAGTCGCTGGCTGCACCCCACGAACTACAACATGAAGTTCGACAATGAGCCGCGTGCGCCGCGCGGCTACGAGCCGATGTACCACAACGTGGCCGATCTGCCGCGCGAAGCCATCGCGGGGCTCGCCACGGGAATCGTCGCGATCAGCGGGCTGGCCCTGCTATGGCTCGGCCGACGCCGGGCGGCAACGATGTCGCCGTGGGAGTTGCGGCTGGAGTGGTCCCTGTTCGTGCTGGCCATGTTGTGGTTCATGCCGGTCATGCGGCTGTATCACATGATCTGGGCGCTGCCGGCGGTGGCGCTGCTGGGGGCCATGCCCTGGCACCTGCAGCGGCCGCGCGGGTGGACCCTGCTCATGCTGCTCTGCATCGCCGGCGTGGTCGCGGGGCAGGCAGTGTTGCCGTGGCGACTGCTGAAGAGCACGGGGGTGACTCTGGCGGCGGTTTTGCTGATCGCCATTCCGATCATCACGCTGCTGCTGCGGCTGGCGCGGCGCCCCGGCGATGCGCGGCCGGACTGCGCGAACGCCGCGGCCCCCGCGCCGGCGCACGCGGCGCGCATCCCCGCGACCCCACTGCCCGTGCCGGCACATGCTTGAGCGCGCGAGACGGCTCGACTGGCTGGCGCGGGCCGGGCTGCTCATGCTGCTTGCGGCGGTGGCCGTGGTCTCCCTGCGGCGGGCGCTGGCGCTCGACTACGACTTCGGCTATTTCTATCGCGACGCGCAGTATGTGTGGAAGCACGCGGAGCTGAACCCGTTCTTGCCGCTTCCCGGGGCCAGCGAGCAGGAGAATCAGCTTCGGCGGCAGCTCCCGTTCTATCTGCCGGCCGTGCCGCTGCTGATCAGCCCGATGGCGATGGCCGGGCCGGCTGCCGCAGCGGTGGTGTGGGTGGGGCTGCACCTGCTCGCGCTGACGTGCGTGCTGGGCGTGCTGCGTCGCTGGGCGGCGGGCGGGGACGGCGCGACGACCGCGCGGCGCGGCACCGCGGTCGTGACGCTCGCGGCGATCCTGGCGCTGCCGGCCATCTTCGAGGCCGCCCGCTTCAACCAGATCAGCTTCATGGTGCTCGCGCTGGTTGTCGTCGGCGTCGACAAAGTGCTGCGCGATCAACCCCTCACGGGTGGATTGCTGCTGGCTACCGCGACGATCGCCAAGTTGCTGCCGGCGGTGCTTGGCGTGTGGCTGCTGCTCAAGCGGCGCTGGACCGCGCTCTCCGCATATCTCGCTGCGCTGCTGCTGGTCGGGCTGTTGCCGTGCTTCGTGCATTTCGGCTACGTGCGGACGCTGGCGTACCACCGCGAGTGGTTGGAGTACAACCTGCCCGCGGTCGCCGGCGGAAAGGTCGCAGCGGAACTGCGAGAACACTTCACGGATCATCGCAATCAGTCGATCGCGGCCGTGGTGGCACGGTGGGCGTGGCCGGAGCACCGCTTCGCCGCGGCATGGCAGCCGGTGGCCTTGAGCCGTGAGGCGTGCAGCGCTATCGCCTGGGCGATTGCCGCCACGCTGGCGATCGGGCTGCTCTGGGCGACGCGGCGCGGGCTGCGTCATCTGTCGGCGGCGAGCGCCCACGCCGAGGCGGCGGCATACTGCATCGCGATGCTGGTGTTCGCGCCGCTGGTTCGTCAGTACTACCTGGTCTGGACGCTGCCGGCGCTGGTCATGCTCGCCGAAGTCGCCCTCCCGGGCGGCGCCGCGTCGAGGGGACGCAGCGAGCGCACCTGGGCTGCGGCCGGCCTGCTGATCTGGGCAGCGGGCATGCTGGCCTGGGTGTCTGAGACGGCGCGAGCACTTGGCGCTCACCTGCTCATGCTGGTGATTGTCGGCTTGGTGGTCCTGCGGGTTGCGCACAGATCGCGCGGCGCCGCGGCGGGCGCAGGCGCAGCCACGTGACAAACGCGGAGGTGAATGTTCGCGGCGGCGTGCTGATCGGCGGCGGCAGCCGCCGCATGGGTTCGCCGAAGCACCTGATCGCGACGGACGGTGTTACGTGGCTGGAGCGGGTCGCGTCGGCATTGCAGGCGCACGTCGCGGAGGTCTGCGTCATCGGAGAAGGCGAACTGCCGCCGGGGTGCGCGAGCCTGCCGCGCATCGGCGACGCGCCGGGCCTGAACGGACCGATCGCCGGGATACTTGGGGCGTTCATCGCGTCGCCGCGGGATGCGTGGATCATCGCTGCGTGCGACCTGCCGCAGGTCGCGCCGGCGGCGATCGCGTGGCTGCTCGCGCAGCGTGCGCCCGGGGCGATCGCCGTGCTGCCGCGCTCGGCGGGGGGCCGGGTTGAGCCGCTGCTGGCGCTCTATGAGCCGGCGGCGCGACCGGTCCTGGAGGCGCTGCCCCGCACCCCCGGCGTCGGGCCGCGCGCCCTGGCGGGCCGCGGCGACGTCCTCACCCCGCAGGCACCCGAAGCGCTCGCCGCGTGTTGGACGAACGTCAACACGCCCGCGGAGCGCGAAGCACTGCCCGACGTGGGTGTCTGAGCGCCGCTGCGCCGCCGCCGCAGCGCGCGATTCATTCGCCCATGCAGCATTTCTTGTACTTCTTGCCGCTGCCGCACGGACAGGGGTCGTTGCGGCCGATGCGGCTGCCCGGCCGCTCGATGGGTTGGGGCTTGCCGCCGGCGACCTGTTCGAACGCGGGATGCAGGGCTCGCACGAATGCCGCGAGCGCCCGGCCGCCGCCCAACCGGCCCTGCTGTTCGAGCGCGGTCAGGAACGCCGCGCACAGCGCCGCCGTCTGCGCTCGGGCGGATGCCGGCAGATCGAGCCGCGCGACCCGCTCGATCAGGGCTGTTCGGAGGTCGGCCTCGATGACATCGCCGGGTTCGACGTCGCGCGCCGCGCACGCCCCGATCAGGAATTCCGCCAGGATCGGGCCGGCGAACTCGCGCGTCGCGGGACCGAACGCTTCGATTTCGTCGGAAGCGCAGAACTCGCCCACCCAGTTCTCGATCGTCTCGCGCGTGAACGGACCCATGAAATACCTCGTACTCGCGGCTTGCGAAGTTACTCGACGACCGACTGCTGACCGGTCGGGCAATCGGGCCGCAGCGCGCATGCCGCGCACAGCGGCTTGCGGGCGGTGCACACCCGCCGCCCGTGTTCGATCAGCGCGTGCGACAGATACGTCCATTCCGACATCGGAAACAGCTCGATCAGATCGCGCTCGATCTTCACCGCGTCCTTGTCGTCCCGCGCCGTGCGCAGCAGCCGCAGCCGCAGCGCCAGCCGGCCGACGTGCGTGTCCACGACGATGCCGACGTTGCGGCGGAACCACGTGCCCAGCACGCAGTTCGCGGTCTTGCGCGCCACGCCGGGCAATTCGAGCAGCGCATCCATCGTATCCGGCACCTGCCCGCCGAAGCGGTCGAGCAGCGCTCGCGCCATGCCGATCAGGTTGCGGGTCTTATTGCGGAAGAATCCGGTCGAGCGAATCGCGGCCTCCAGCGCGGCCGGCGGGGCGCCGGCCAGCGCCTGGGCGTCGGGGAAGCGCGTGAACAACTCGGGCGTCACCTGGTTGACGCGCTCATCGGTGCACTGGGCCGAGAGGATTGTGGCCACCAGCAGTTGCAGCGCGCTCTCGTGGCGCAATGCGCAGGTCGCCTCGGGGTAGAGCACGTTCAGGCCGCGCAGGATGCGCGCCGCCCGCCGTCGCGTCGCTTCCCGCGATTCGCGCGCCCGTCGGGCCCGCGGGCGAGGCGCGGCGGGCCGCTTGCGCGCGCCTGGAGGTTGCTTCGGCGGTGTCTTTGCGATGAGAGCTCTCCGCGCTCGCCCGCGCATCACAAACGCGCGGCGCCCGCACTGTAGCCGTGGCCGCGGGCGTCGCAAGCCGCGGCCGTGCCTACGCCGCCGGCGGAGATCAGAGCGGCTCCGGCGGAGGGGCCGCGTCTGTCGGCGGCGGCGGCTCGTTCTCCGGCGGCGAATCGATCAGGCCGCCGACGGGTTGAAGCAGGGGGCTGCCCGGCAGGTCGAGTTCGAAACGGGCGTCGGCCTGTCCCGGCAGCAGGTCCGATGCGGGTCCGAAGAAATTCTCTTCGTATGGATCCCACGAATACTGCGCCAGGGCGTCCGCCCGCTGCCCCCAGCGCAGCACGACAAACGGCACGTCGTCGATCGTCTGCACGGCGAAGTACACGTCTTCAGGCGACTTCAGCAGCAGCGCCACTTCGGAGAGCTGGCGCGCCAGCACCACGCGGCGGCCGTCCGTGAACAAATCCGGGATCACGTCTTCGTTGCGCGACACGTACAGCCGCCACGCGCCGCCGTCGCCGAGCGGCGTCACAACGTCACCGGCGGCGTCGATTCGAACCGCGTCGTCGAGGCAGGTCGCCGGCGCATCGGCGGCCGCGTCGAGGCCCGCGCCCCAGAAATTCTCAGACAGCGGGATGACCCGCAGTCGCGAGATGCGGTCGGGTTGAGAGGTGCTGATGGACTCGGGGAATCGGCCCGCCAACTGCATCAGGCGAAACGCGGCGCTGACCGCCAGCTTCGGGTCGTGCAGGCGCCGACAGCACTCCTCGCGCGACCACGATGCGGCATCCGCGTGGATCGGCGACGCCGGCTGCGACGCGGGAGCCGACGCGGGCTGCGTCGCGGCGGCGGGTTGCACGGGTGGCGGGGTGCTGCGACTCGGCGGCGCGGCATCGTCCCGGCGGCAGGACGCGGGGACGCTCAGCAGCAGCGCGGCCAGCAGTGCGGCGCGTGCCCTGTTGCTGCGGGGCGCCGGGGCGACGCGCAGGCGGGTACGCGCGACGTAGACGCCGCACGCAACATCAGCGGGGATCGACCCAGGTCGGGCGCCCACTGTCCCACAACTCCTTCTTGAAGATCGGGGCTGAGGCCTTCAGCGTCTCGATCAACTCGCGGCACGCATCGAACGCTTCGGCGCGATGCGGCGCCGCCACCACGGCCGCGACGGAGACCTCGCCGATTCGCAGCACGCCGAGCCGGTGCACGAGCCGCACCGCGAGCAGGCTGCGACTTGCTCCGGCGGATTCGCAGCAGCGCAGCATTTCGCGCAGGGCCATCGGCTCATACGCGGTGTACTCCAGCGCCGCCAGCGCTCTTCCGTCTGGCGCTGTCTCGCTGCGCACGACGCCCACAAAGCTCGCGATCGCCCCCGCGGCGGGCGTTTCAACCGCGCTCACCAGCGCGGCGACGTCGATCGGCTCGCGCACCAGACGCGCCGGCGGGGGCCGGCTGTCTCCGCCGGCGACGGGCGGAATGATCGCCAGTTCGTCGCCCGGTTGCAGCGCGGCGGTCGCGTCCGCGTACACCTGATTCACTGCGAAGCGCAGCCGCCCGCGCGCTTCCGTCAGGCGCGGGTGCTCGTGCTCCAGCGCGGCGATGACGCTGCCCACGGTCGCCGGCGGCAGCAGTGCGACGCGCCGCGTCTGCCAGCCGAGCACGTCCGCCGCGCTGCCGAATGCCAGGATCGTGACGTGACCACCCATTGGCGCTAGTTTACGAAGCGGCGGCGGCTGACCGCAACCGCAATCCGGGGCGACGCCCGCAGCGATCGGGGGTGGGGCCGGCACTCTGCCCGCTGCGCCGACAAGCGCCGAGCGTGCATTCTGCCCGCTGCGTCAACAAGGGTGGAGCGGGCATTCTGCCCGCTGCGCCAACAACCACGGGCGCGCAGAGACCCCCCAACGCCGTCCACGTGCAAACAGCATCACGAGCGACGCTAGCCCGTCCCGCGGAAGTCGCATTTCGAGCACTTGGGGTTGTCGCGCGGGCCGGGGACGAGTTTGACCGGGTCGCCGTGTGTTGGGCACTTTTCGGCGCGCACCGCTGCGTTCGCCCCGCACGTCGGACACTTGAACAGCAGTGTGCGGCCGTCGTCGCCGGCTTGAAAGTCGCCGCGACCGCGCGCGGCCTCGGTCTCCGCCGCGGTGTATTGGAAGAAGGCCTGGCACTTCTCGCAGACAAAGCCCATGCGCGAGCCGGCGTCGGACGGTGGGGCGTCCTCAATGCCCGCGGACCAGATCAAGCGGTAGCCGGCGACGCCCGCGAGCAGCAGGGCGACGGTTGCGAGGATCGCGTTTCTCGCGACGCCGGCCCGTCGCCGATAGCGCCCGTACGCGGTCGCGGCGCGGCTTGCTGCGCGCGGGCCAGCGACCAGCAGCGCCGCGCGCGAATCCGGCCGAGACGCAGCACCGGCGGCCGGGTCGATCGGTCCGCTCACGCCTTCAGCCTCCGGGCGGTTTCGACCACCAGACGTCCGACACCCGCGACCATTTCCCGCAGTTTCGCGTCCACCAGGCTGCCATTCGCGTCGAATGCTTCGTGCGCCCGGCCGATCGCCGCCTGATCGGGCAGCACCAATACGCCGATGTTGCCGAGAATCGAACGAACGGTCACCAGCCCGCGCAGCCCACCGAGCGCACCGGGCGACGCCGCCAGCAGCCCCGCCACCTTGCCCCGAAAGGCCGCGAGCGGCGCTTCGCCCGCGGCGGAGCGCGAGCACCAGTCGATGACGTTTTTGAGCACCGCGGTAATCGAACTGTTGTACTCGGGTGCGGCGATCAACAGGCCGTCGCTGGCGATGAGCAGCTTCTTCAGCGCCGCGCCGGCCGCGGGCATGCCCTGCGCCGCTTCCAGATCTTCATCAAACACCGGCAGCGGATAGTCGCGCAGGTCGATCACCTGCACCTCACCGCCCGCGCTCTGGGCGGCGGCTGCCGCGATTCGCACGGCCTTGTTGTTGTATGACTCTTTTCGCAGGCTTCCGGCGAACGCGACGATCCGTGGGGCGGTGCTCATGAAAACTCCCAAACTTCTGGTTGGCCGCGCGCCGCGGGCTGTAACGCCGCCTGATCGCGGCGGGCGGGCCGGCGCTCGACTCGCGCGCAATGAACTTGTTCGCGGCTGGTCGGGGCGCAACGCCCGCTGACCATCGCGGCGGTGGTCCGAAACCTGACGAACATGCTAACCGCTGGGGAATCAGCCGCCGAGCGCCGCATCGACGGTCAAGGCGGAATCGAACGGACTGCCGCGAGCGAATACGCCGCACGGATCGAGGGCCGCCTTGACGCGCCGCATCAGCTCCCAGTCGGCCGCGGGGGGGCCGATCCGCGGCCACTCCGGATCGACGATACCGCCGGCGCTCCAGTTTCCTCCGAGGTTCGCGGCGGCGCGGCACGCTTCGCGCAGCGTCGCCGCCCCGTCCGCCGGCGCGGCGATCCAAACGACCCCGTCGCCGGCGTGCGCGACCAGCGCCAGCCCGTCTGCCTCGCCGCCGAATCGCGCGATGAACGCGGCGACCGCCGCCCCCGGAAGACTAACACGCGCAAAGCGCGGCGAAGCCAGCGCTACGGCCGCGGCGGCGCTGCAGTATCGGCGGAAAGCCTCGTCGTCGAGCATCGCCGCCACCTCGCCGGTCCGCGGCTGCGCCAGGAGCATTCCCACCTGCGCGTGCACTTCTTCGCGCAGACCCTCGAAACCCACGAGCAGCAGTAACGCGTGGGGGTCGGGAATCCGCAGGCGCCGCGCGGCGGCGGGGCTTAGCAGGTCGATCGCGACCGGGCGCAACGGGCCGCGCAGCAACGCGGCCAACTCGGCCTCGGCGGCGGCGGCGTCGGCAAACGCCAGCGCAACGGCCTGCGCGGAGTCGGGTCGCGGCACGACCCGCAGCGTGGCGGCGACGATCAGACCCAGCCAGCCGTGCGAACCGGTGAACAGCTTGCAGAGATCGTAACCGGCCACGTTTTTCACGACGCGGCCGCCGCCCCGGTAGCGATCGCCGCCGGCGCCGATGACGGTGACGCCCAGCAGGGCGTCGCGGACCGTCCCGCGGCCCCAGCGGCGCGGCCCAAAGAGATTGGCGGCGATCAGATCAAGAACCGTAAGCTGAGAGACCTGAGGCAAATCGAGAGGCGCTTCCTGGCCGCAGACTGCGAGATCGGATTCGAGTTGCGTGAGCCGGCGACCGGCCTGCACGGTGATCGTCAGGTCTTCACGCGCGTAGGCGACGACCCCGCCGAGCGCTGCGTAATCGGCGACGACGACGCCGGCAGGCGCCGGCGGCTGGAGCGCGAGAGGCGACCACAGCGGGCGCCGCTCGCGCTGGCACTGCTGCACGACGGCGGTCAACGCCTCGAACGCCCGCCCCGCGGCTTCCGGCGACACGAGCGACGCCTCAAGTTCGGGCGGTACGCGGAACGCCTCGACCCCCGGCGATCCGCGCGACGCCTCGACCCCCGGCGTTACGTGCGACGTCTCGACTTCTGGCGACCTGCGCGACACCTCGACGCCCGGCGTTACGTGCGACGTCTCGACTTCTGGCGATCCGCGCGGCGTCTCGACGCCCGGCGTTACGCGCGACGTCTCGACTTCTGGCGCTCCGCCGCCGCTCTCCGACGAGGCGTGGGTAACACTGCCCATCGGATTCGCGTGGGTAGCATGGGCCTCCGGCCCGTGCGCCTCGTCCGCGGTTTGGTCTGATCCCGAGAAGTTCACCGGCCTGCTCTCGCGCGCGTGCTTCGCGGCGCCCGCCCGTGCCACGCGCCGCAATGTGATCGATGTCCGTCGGGCCCACCGCGATCGGCGACAGGCAATCAGCCCAGCAACCGGCTCACGTCCTGGAACGTTACGTAGAGGAAGCAGAGCACGATCAGCGCCAGGCCCACCATCATGCTGATCATCTGCGTCTTGATGCTCAGCGGTTTGCCCTTGATCTTCTCGATCAGCAGGAAAACCATGTGACCGCCGTCCACCAGGGGCAGCGGCAGGAAGTTCAGCACGGCCAGGTTGATCGAGAGGAACGCGAGGAAGTAGAGCAGGTCGGGCAGACCGAGGCGGGCCTGATTCATTCCCGCGTCGATGATGCCGACCGGGCCGCTGACGTTCTCGACGCCGACGTTCTGCTTCAGGAGCTGGCGGATGCCCTGATACACGTCGGTGAGACTGGTCAGCGTCTCATCGACTCCCATCCACACGGCTTTCAGCGGATTGCCGTGGGCGGAGACGAGCTCGCGCTGCGGCGCGAAACGAACGAAGTCTCCACGAATGAACTGGGCGCGAAACTGCCAGGGATCGATGTTGTCCTCGCGGACGGTAAACGACGCGGTCTTGACCTGCGTGTCGTCCACGTGCTCGACGTACTCGATCGGCACGGTCTTGCCGATGCGGCTGCGAAGCAGCTCGCGCAGGGCGTACTGGTTGTGCAGGCGGAGCGTGCGGCCGTCCGGCATGTCCACCTTCTGCTGCCCGTCGACTTTGAGGATCATCGCCGTCGCCGGCAGCCCGAGCTCGTTGTAGACGCTGCTGGGCACCGTCATCTGGCCGACGGCTTCCTCCGCGCCGGCGCGGAAGCGTACGCTGACCGTGCGGCCGGCGGCCGCCCGCAGCGCGTTCAGCAATGCGAACCAGTCGGGCGTCGGCGTCGCGTCGATCGCGAGAATTTCGGCGCCGCGCGGCATATTCAGCGCCGCCGCGGGCGTACCGGGGTCGACCGCGGCGATGATCGGGCGCTCCGTCTCGCCATAGCCGAAGCCCACGCCGACGGTCGCCGGACCGGGCTTGCCGAAGAACCGCAGAGGTCGCTCGGGCTTGACGCTCAGTTCGATCTGTTTTCCGCCACGCTCGACCGTCACCGCGGCCGCCTTGCCGGCGTTCTGTTCGTTGTACTCGCGAATCTCGCCCACCGTCGGGTTGGCCAGCGCGCCCCACGAGACGATCACGTCGCCCGACTTGAAGCCGGCCCGCGCGGCGGGAGTTCCCGGCAGCGTGGTGGCCACGTTCCGGCGCGGCCGAAGCCCGAGCAGGTGCGCGGTGTCGAACCCGCGATCGGCGTCCTTGGGCCGCAACTCCGCATCGGTGATCAGCAGGTGCGGCCGCTCGACGATTTCGATCTTCTCCGGCGGCGCGCCGGGCTGCTTCGGATCGCCGCGCTCGATTGTGAGGCGAATCGGGTCGCCGCGGCCGCGCTCGTAGAGCGCGCTGAGCTCCGCCGCACTGGAGATCGGCCGGCCGTCGGCGTGGGTGACGCGGTCGCCGCGTTTCCACTCGCGGGCGGCCGCGTCGCCGGCGATGTCGTCGACCGTCGTGGTGACCGCGGCGCTGATGCCGATCGTGCGCAGGCGGCGCTCGGCGCCGGACTCCGGGTGCAGCACGATCTCTTCGGGCAGCACTTGCTTGTCGCGCTCGATCCGAAACCGCAACGGGCCTTCGTTGAGCACAACCGCCATGATGATTTTGCGAAATGAGTGCATCGGCGCGTCGTTGATCGCGACGATGCGGTCGCCCGGGCGAATGCCCGCCGCCGCGGCAGCGCCGTCCGGCGCGACGCCGCCGACCACCGGCGACTCGGTGGTGCGCCCGGCCAGGTAGATCGCCATGAACAGCAGCAGCGCGAAGAGAATGTTGAACACGACGCCGGCGGAGACGACGATCATGCGCTGCCCGACGGGGCGGTTGGTAAAGGCCCGCGGGTCGTCGGTGAATCGCATCTCCCCCGTCTTTTCGTCGACGATGATGTCGTCTTCGCCCATCATCTTGACGTAGCCGCCGATGGGCAGGGCGTTGAAGCAGTAGTCGGTTTCGCCCCACTGCCGCTCGCGGAGTTCATCGGCGTTGTAGCGCGGCCGCGGGCCGAAGGTGAACCCCTCGCCGCGCCGCCAGCCGAACAGGCGGTAGGTGAACCCGACGGCGAACCGCTCGACGCGCACGCCCGCCCACTTGGCCGCGATGAAATGCCCGGCTTCGTGCACAAAGATGATCAGCGAAAAGCCGATCAGCACCTGGGTAAACTGCCAGATACTCTGAAGCCAGGCAGCGATGTCGATCGCCGCCAGCGCACCGCCGGCGTTTACAGGCATCTCTCGACCTCAGCCCGGGCCCAGGCGTCGCTCTCCATCAGCGCGCTCAGCGTCGGGCGCGCCACCCACTGGTGCCGCGCCAGCACGGTTTCGCACAGCGCGGCGATGCGGCCGAATGCGATCCGCCGGGCGCGGAACAGCTCGACCGCCGCCTCGTTCGCGGCGTTCAGCACCGCGCCGCTGGTACCGCCGGTGCGGGCCGCTTCGAATCCGAGTCGAAGGGCGGGAAATCGCTCGAAGTCCGGCGGCTCGAAGTGCAGCCGGCGGGCCTCGTTCCAGCGGAGCGACTGCCCGACGCCGGGCACGCGCCGCGGAAACGTCATAGCATACTGTATGGGGGTTTTCATGTCAGGCGCGCCGAGCTGCGCGATCACCGATCCGTCGGCGTACTCGACCATGGAGTGCACGATCGATTCGGGGTGAACCACTACTTCGATCTGCTCGGCGGGCAGATCGAAGAGGAAATGGGCCTCGATGACCTCCAGCGCCTTGTTCATCATCGTGGCGCTGTCGATGGTGATCTTCGGCCCCATCGACCACGTCGGGTGGTTCAGCGCTTCATCCAGCGTGGCGTGTTCGATGCGGTCGCGCGGCCAGGTTCGGAAAGGGCCGCCGGAGGCCGTGAGGTACACGCGGCGGACGTCCTCGCGCCGCCCTGCGGCGAGGGACTGAAAAATGGCGGAGTGCTCGCTGTCGACGGGAATCAGGCGCACGCCGCGGGCGGCCGCCAGCGGCATGAGAATCGACCCGGCGACAACCAGGCTTTCCTTGTTCGCAAGCGCCACGTCGAGTCCGCGCTCGACGGCGGCCAGCGTCGCCGGCAGACCCGCGGCGCCGACGATGGCGGACAGCACGATGTCCGCATCGCACTCGGCCACCAGCTCGACCAGCCCCGCGGCGCCGGGCAGGATCCGCGTTCCGGGCGGACAACAGGAGCGCAGATCGTCCGCGTGTTCCGCGTCGGCGATCGCGACGGTTTTCACGCCGAAGGCGGCGGCCTGGTCTCCGAGCAGTTGCCAGCCCTGGCGCGCGGCCAGCCCGACGATGCTGATCTCGTGCGGCAACGCGGCCGCGACTTCCAGCGCGGCTCGGCCGATCGAGCCGGTTGAACCCAGAATGATCGCACGGCGCGGCATTACCGCGTGAATATAGCCCTGCCTCGGAGCCGGTTACAGGCGGCGCGGCGAGTTTCGTGGCTCGCGTCCGTCGCGGATGGGCGCTGGCCAGCTCGGCCGCATCGGCGACGCCGGCGTATTGCGAGCCAGGGGGGCGTGCGAATTCAGAACCGCCCGTTGCGACCCCGAGCGGAGTTCGGATACGCTTCGATCTTTCCGGGCAGGAGGGTGCCGGGTGGCGTTGCCCAGCTTGTGGCGGCGCGCCCCCGCATGTCGGACCCTGGCACACGCCGGATCGCACGGCGTCCCGGATTTCTCGGAGGAATCGCGATGCGCAACCGGTACCAACCGATGTTCATGACCGCTCTCTGCGCCGTGTCGCTCGGGCTTTGCCCGGGCTGCCCGGAGCCCGTCACGCCCGGCGACGGCGACGGAACGGCGCTGGTGTCATTGGAGGTTTTCGCCTCGAACACGAACGGCGCGGCCGGCATCGCCGTGCGCGGGTCGGATGGCGGCGTGTTCATCGTGGGCGACGACGGGCTGTTCGGTCCGCTCGAAGCGGGCGACAACGTTTCAATGCTGAACCCGATCGGTGCTACGAATCTGCTGAGCGCGGACCTATTCGACAGCGACCAGAGCGACTACTCGCTCGCGATCGCGGGCGACGGAGAGTTCTGGATCGCGTCGAGTTGCTGCGGAACGCTTGGCGTCGTACCCCCGGCCGGCGGGGACGCGGAGCCGTTCACCGGCCTGATCGACGGCAACCCGCCGACCAACATCTTCCCCGACGCGCTCGTTGTCGTTCCCAACAACGCCAACTTCAGCAGTTTCGCCGCGGGTGACATCCTGGCCGGGGAGGATACGAGCTTTTCGCGGCTGGCTGCGATCGACCCGGCGACTCGCACGGTGACGAGCATCGCCAACCCCAGCGCGACCAATCGCAACGCGAACGCGCTGGCGTTCGATGCGGACGGCAGTCTGTTCACGGCCCGTGCCGGAACCGCGTTGACCTCCGCCGGGTTGCAGCAGATCGGCAGCAACGGCGCGCCGACCGCGGTGGACGGCACGCTGGGGCTCGCCGCCAATGACATGGTGGTGCTGGCTAATGGCGACATCCTGATTCGCGGCACGTTGGCGCTG
This sequence comes from uncultured Planctomycetales bacterium, assembly GCA_964631045.1. Lineage (GTDB taxonomy): Bacteria > Planctomycetota > Phycisphaerae > UBA1845 > Fen-1342 > CAZVWB01. The sequence goes on along the minus strand of CAZVWB010000018.1, from coordinate 525 downwards.
ACCGGCGGAAGCTCATTCCGCGGGCTGCTGATCCTCGATGCGGCGAGCGGCACGTTGCTTGAGGCGCTGGAGATCTCCGCCGGCGACGCATCGGCGTCGGACGATCTCGTGCTGCTGCCGGACGGCACGGTGCTGATGACTCAGCCGAATCTGAACCGCGTGGTGAAGATCAACTTCCTGCCCTGACGGGCGGCCGGCGCTGGCGCCGACCAACGTGTCTATTCGAGCAAGCCGGAAGAGCGCGAGCGCTCCTGCAGGAACGGGTTGTCGGCCGCACCGAGTTCGCAGATCGCCCGCCAGTTGGCCGAGGCCGAGTCGAGTACGCCGACGTTCTGCAGCGTGAGCCGCAGATTCTCGCGGACGCTCTGCCCCGCCGGGCTGTGGCGGTGCTCGTGCGCGAAGCGCTCCACCGTCAGGTCGAAGTGGTTGCGCTGCGCGAACAACAGCGCCAGTTCGTAATGCAGCGGCACGGCGCGATCCTCAAGCGACACGGCCTGCGCGAAGAGCGGGCCGGCTTCCTGCGCT
>CAZVWB010000017.1:0-106234 GCA_964631045.1 uncultured Planctomycetales bacterium | reverse complement strand
CATCGCGCAGAAAGCGATCGCCTACGGCATCGACGCGCTGCAGGTCGACGGCAACGACATCCTGGCGATGATCGTCGCCGGTCGCGAAGCGTGCGAAAAGGCCCGCAGCGGCGGCGGTCCGACGCTGATCGAGGCGGTCACGTATCGCCTGAGCATGCACACGACGGCCGACGACCCGAAGAAGTACCGCACCGACGAGGAAGTAAAGAAGTGGGAGCCGCGCGACCCGCTGCCGCGCTTCCGCAACTACCTGCGCAAGAAGGGCCTGCTGGACGACAAGATCGAGCAGGTGATCCAGGAGGAGATCGCCGGCGAGCTCGACGCGGCGGTCGCCGGCTATGAGCGATTCCAGCTCGACAAGTACCAGATGTTCAAGCACATGTACGCGACGCCGACGCCGGAGCTGGTGAAGCAGGAAGCCGAGCTGCGCGAGTATCTCGAAGGCGGCAAACCGCAGCCGTCCAAGGCCCGCAGCAGCGAGTACAAGTTCGCAGGGAGCGAGTAGGAAAGTGCGAACAGCGAATAGCGAGCAGCGCATGCCAAGCGGCGGACAGCAAGTGGCGAATTGGGGACAGCGCGGCGCGAGAGCACGTTGAGGCAGCGAACCCCGGCGACGCGCCGCCGGTAGTCGAGGAAGCGCATGGCACAGTTGACGATGGTGAAGGCTCTGAACCTCGCGATGGCGGAAATCATGCGCGAGGATCCGAACGTGCTCGTCATGGGCGAGGACGTGGGGATGGACGAGGGCGTCTTCCGCGTGACCGAAGGGCTGCTCAAGGAGTTCGGTCCGCAGCGCTGCATCGACACGCCGCTGGCCGAGGCGGCCATCATCGGCGGCGCGGTCGGCCTGTGCCTGAAGGGCTTCCGCCCGATCTGCGAGATGCAGTTCGACGGCTTCTCCTACCAGGCGTTTCACCAGGTCGAGGGGCACGTCCGCCGGCTGCGCACCCGCACGATGGGTCGCTACACCTGCCCGATGGTCATCCGCATGCCCTACGGCGGCGGCATCCGCGCCATCGAGCACCACAGCGAAGCGCCGGAGTCCACTTACGCGCATCTGGCCGGTCTGAAGGTGGTGCTGCCCAGCGCGCCGCGCAACGCGCGGGCGCTGCTGCGGGCCGCGATCCTCGACCCCGACCCCGTGATTTTCTTCGAGCCCAAGGCGCTGTATCGCGCGTTCCGCGAGGAAGTGCCCGATGCGCCGGAGACCCTGCCGATCGGCAAGGGCTACGTGGCGCGGCCCGGCAAGGACGTGACGCTGATTTCGTACGGCGCCTCGCTGCGCACCACGCTCGAGGCGGCGGAAGAGCTCGACGACGACTTCGACGTCGACGCCGAGGTGCTCGATCTGCTGAGCGTCGCCCCGCTGGACACCGCGCTCATTCAGGAATCCGTGCGCAAGACCGGCCGCGCCGTCGTCGTGCACGAGGCGCCGCGGCACTGCGGCGTCGGCGCGGAGATCGTCGCGCGGATCGTCGAGGAGAGTCTGCTGTTCCTCGAAGCACCGATCAAGCGCGTCACCGGCTTCGACACGACCATCCCGTTCTTCGCCAACGAGCGGACATACATCCCCGACAGCGGCCGCGTAATCAAGGCGACGCTCGAGACGGTGCGCTTCTGACCCAGTCGCCGCGCGGGCGCTTCGCGCCGGCCCGCCGCTGATTCGCCGGCCCGCGGCGGGCGCGAATGCCGCCGCGCGGCGCCGCCGCGCCGATTCTCTCCCCGCAGGCTGGTCGTGTCGCGGAAACACGCTCGATGTCGCAGAACTCATCGTCGGCCGAACGTCTTTCCGAGGCCGCACCGCTCGCTTCGCTCCCGCGCGGCGGCATCGCCCGCCAGGTGTTCGTGCTCGCGCTGCCGATGCTCGGCGAGCAGTTTTTCAACTCGCTGGTCGGCCTGGTCGATACGCTGCTCGCCGGTCAGATCAGCAAAGAAGCCGTAGCCGCCGTCGGCACCGCGGCGTACATGAGTTGGTTTGTCACGCTGGGGTTCACGCTTGTCGGCGTCGGGGCCGCCGCGGTGGTCAGCCGTTCCATCGGCGCGGGCGACCGGGCCACGGCGGCGACGGCGCTGAATCAGTCGCTGATTCTGGCGGCGGTGCTGGGCGTGCTGATGAGCGGCCTGGCGTATGCGTCGGCCGCGCCGGTGTCCGCGGCGTTGACGCAGACCGGCGAAGCGCAGGCGCTGTGCGCGCGCTACTTGCAGATCGATTCGCTGGGCTATTGGCTGGCCGCCGTCACCGCCGTCGGTGCGGCCGTGCTGCGCGCGTCGGGCGATGCGCGCACGCCGATGTGGATCATGATCGCGGTCAACGTGATTAACGCCGCGCTCTCCGCAGCGCTGGTGTTCGGCTGGTTCGGCGTGCGCCTGGGGGTGACGGGCATCGTGCTGGGCACGGTCATCGCGCGCCTGGCCGGCGGGGTGATTACGCTCATCGTGCTGTGGCGCGGCGTCGGCGGGCTGCGCGTGCGGCGCGTCGCCCTGCGGCCCGAGCCGGCTGCAATCTGGCGGATGCTGAGGATCGGTCTGCCGGCGGCGGCAGAGTCGACCATCATGGCCGTGGCGCAGCTCTGCTTCATCGCCATCATCGCGCACTCCGGCGTCGGCGAGGCGGCGACGGTCAACTATGCGGCCCACATGATCGCCATGCGGGTCGAGTCGCTCAGCTACCTGCCGGCGTTCGCGTGGGGCACTGCGGCGGCGACGGTCGTCGGGCAGTATCTCGGCGCGCGGCGGCCCGCGGACGCGACCCGCGCCGGGCACGTGGCCGTGCTGCAGGGAATCGCGATCACGAGCGTCGCCGGCCTGCTCTTCTTCGCGCTGGCCGGGCCGATTTTCGCCATCATGAGTAATGACGCGGATGTTCGCGGCGTCGGCGTGCCCGCGTTTCAGATCATGGCGTTCGCGCAGCCGTTCATCGCGATGTCCATCATTTACATGAGCTGTCTGCGCGGCGCCGGCGACACGCGCTGGCCGCTGGTGTTCTCGCTGATCGGCGGCATCGGGCTGCGGGTGTCGCTCGCGTATGTCGGGGCCATCATCCTCGACGGCGGGTTGATCGGCGCGTGGTGCGGGATGTGGGCGGACAACATCGGGCGGGCGCTGCTGGGGCTGGCGCGCTTTTCGCACGGCGGGTGGCGCACGACGCGGGTTTGAGCCGGCTTTCTCGAGTGCGAATCGGGGCGAGCGGGTTCAGGCGACCGGGCGTCAGAAGCGGTCGTGAAGCCGGTTCGTCGCGTGTCGTGGCCGCCTCGCGTCAATCGCTTTCGCCGCGCGCCCGCGGATGCTAAACTCACGTGTTCGGCGGTAGAGGGCCCGGCACGCGATGCGGATCACCATTCCCAATCAGATCACCATCGGCCGCCTCTTTCTCGCCATCGGCTTTTTCGGGCTGCTGTCATTCTTCTCCGCCGGCCGCCCGGGCGACCGCTGGATGCTGACGCTGGCGTTCTGGGTGTTTCTTGTCGCAGCGATCGCCGACGTGGTGGACGGTTTTCTGGCGCGGCTGATGAAACAGGTGACGACGTTCGGCCGCGTCGTCGACCCCGTCGTGGACAAGGTCATGGTGCTCGGGGCGTTCGGGTTCTTCGCCAGTCAGCACTTCACCGTGCGCACCGCTGCGGGGGTCGAGAACATCACGTCCGTCGCGCCGTGGATGGTCGTCGTGATCCTGCTGCGCGAGTTGCTGGTTTCGGCGATTCGTTCGCATCGCGAAGCCGCCGGCACGCAGGTGCCCGCGAACTGGGCCGGCAAGCTGAAGATGTTCGTCCAGTCGGCGACCGCCTGCGTCGTGCTGGGACAACTGGCGTGGTTCCAGCCCGCCGGCGAACTGGTCTGGCTGCGCGTCGGGTGCGTGTGGCTCACCGTGGTGGTCACGGCGCTCTCGGCGCTGCCTTACATCAATCAGGCATACTCGTTCCTGCTATCCGGGCAGGCGCTCGGCGGCGGGCCGGCGCCGAGCGCGGCTGATCGCCCGCTGGCCGGCGCCGCATCGGCGGTCGTCGCGCCCGAAGTCCGAGGCGCTTCCGCGTGAGTGCCGCGCCGCGCTCGGCACTGCGGGCTGCCATCATCAGCGGTCTGGGCAGCGGATACGCCCCATTCGCCTCCGGCACCTGGGGGTCGCTGGTCGCTGTCCTCATATTCCTGGGGCTATGGGTGGGAGCTCGCGGCGCGGTCTGGCCGCGCGGGAGCGTCGAGCCGGCGCTCGCAATTCTGATCGTGGCGGCGTGCTTCTTCTCGGTGCGTTGGGGGCCTTGGGCGATCGCACACTACGGCCGCAAGGACCCCAAGCCGTTTGTCCTCGACGAATTCGCGGGGCAGTGGGTGGCCCTGCTGTTTCTGCCGATCGGGTTGCATGCCGGATTATGGCCGCTGGCGCTCGCGGTCGGCTCCCAATTCCTGTTGTTTCGGTTCTTCGACATCTGGAAGCCGCCGCCGGCGCGACAGCTGGAGCAGTTGCCGGACGGCTGGGGCGTGTTGTGCGACGACCTGTTCGCCGGGGTTTATGCCAACCTGGCGGGACAGGCGCTTTGGCGACTGACGCCCGCGGCTGCGTGGCTGACCGGCGCGGCATCGTGAAACGAGGCGCGGCGTGGACCTTTTTCGGGCGGTGATTCTGGGGATCGTCGAGGGACTCACGGAGTTCCTGCCCGTCTCGAGCACGGGGCACATGATCCTGGTCATGCCCTGGCTCGGGATCAGCGCGTCGCAGGAGCCGTGGGGCACGTTGCTGTGGGTCAGCCAGCTCGGCGCGATCCTGGCCGTAGTGCTGTTCTTTTGGCGCGACCTGTGGCGTCGCACCTTTCGCCCCGCGACCCGGCTGTGGGCGGACCACATCGTCGTCAAACTACTGGCCGCCATGCTGCCGACGGTGGTGCTGGCGCTGGCGCTCAAGAAGCGCTACTTCGACCCGCTCGAGGACAGTCCGGTCGCCGTCGCTGCGGCGTTGATCGTCGGCGCGGGTCTGATGTGGTGGATCGACCGCCGCTATCGCCGCGAACGGCCGATGAGCCTGGAGCAGGTCTCGCTCGTTCAGGCGTTTCTCATCGGCCTGATTCAGTGCATCAGCATGTGGCCCGGGGTCTCGCGGTCGGCGGCGTGCATCCTGGGCGGGATGATGCTGGGGTTGACGCCGCGCGTCGCCGCCGAGTTCGCGTTCTACCTGGCGATTCCGACGATGCTGGGCGCGGCGGCGAAGGAACTGGGGGATGTCTGGCAGCTCTTAACGCCGGATGCCGCGGCGCTGTTGCTGGTCGGTTCAACGGTGGCGTTTCTCACCGCATTGCTGGTCGTGGCGGGGTTCATGGGCTATGTGCAGCGCTATCGGTTCACGCCGTTCGTCGTCTATCGCGTGGTGCTCGGCGTTGCGGTGCTGGCGTGGTACGCGCTCGCGACTTGAGCATCGGTCGCGGCGTTTGAGCCCCGCGTGCCGCCTGGCCGCGCAAAACGCCGCCACCCCGCGGCGGGCGGGGTGGCGGCGAAGGAAAGGGAGAGGTATCGGAGTGCAAGCGCGGCATTTAGGCGAAGCAACTGCGTCGCGGCGGCTTACGCCACCAGGTCGCACGCCGTGTTCTTGAAGCGCGCCCGGAGCTGCTCGACGATTTCCGCGTGGCGCTGGCAGACGCGCGACTCGCTGACGCCCAGCACCGCGCCGATCTCGGCCATCGTGAGTTTCTCGTAGTAGTAGAGGGTGACGATCAGGCGGTCCTGTTCTTTCAGGCCGCGGGTCAGGAATTCGCGGATCAGCTCGCGCTCGGTGTGCTGCACCGGCCCCGGACCTGGATCGACCGGCATCATCATGCTCCCGCGCGGCTCATCCCAGCGATCCGAACTCGCCTCCAGCGGCACGCAGTGCGACGCGAGTACGGTCTTCTTCATCTTGACGAACTTGCCCAGCGACAGGCCCATGCGGCGGGCCAGCTCCGGCGAGGTCGCCGACTGCCCATGCTCCGCCTGATACTTGTCTTCGACCGCGTTGAGCGAACGCTCGAAGTTGCGGCCGGCGCGACCCAGCGGGTCGATCTCGCGCTGCCAGTCGCGGATCGCGCCCACGATGCGCTGCCGGCAATAGGTTTCGAATTTCACGCCGCGGCCGGGGTCATACGAGCTCACCGCCGCGATCAACCCGTCATAGCCGGCGCTGGCGAGTTCATCGGCCGAGACGCGCGGCCAGAGCCGGCGGGCCATGATCTCCGCCAGCTTGTTAACGATGGGCAGGTAGTGCTCGACCAGAGAATTGCGCAGCGATTCCGAGCGGGTCTTGCGGAACTTGGTCCAAAGCGACGCGACCGCGTCTTTCCGGGTGGCTGTCATGGTCTTCCACATCTCCTGGGGCTGAGACACTGGCTCAATCAGGCCGCGCCGTTCGCTGTTGAAGTGTTTCGCCGAGAAGCGAATGCGCCTGATTCGACTCTGTGACGGAGATGTTATCGATCCGTGGTGTTCCGATACTTGAACAATTTGTTTCACGGTACCGGTCACGATATTATCTATTTTAACTTTTTCGCTCAAACTTTATTGAACATAGTACAAGATGCCGGTCGCGCCGCCCTGGCGTGTGTCCTGGTGAGCCCCGGACGATTCAGTTGGGGCGATGCGTGCTACAAGAATTTTTAAATCAACGACTTATGATACTTCAAGGCTCGTGGGAGAGTCGCTGAAGTGCTCGCGGTCCTCGTCCGCGCGACAGAGCAGCACCGGACGCTTGTACTGCTCGGCGCGCGAACGGCGGGCTGCGAGGCACTGGGCGTCAAATGCGTCAAAGTCTTTTCTGGAAACGGTTTGCAACACGATTGGCCCCAGCCGCTCCGAGCCGCGGCGGGCCGCATACTCAGAGTTCTGCCGGCCGAGCTCCGTATCCAGGACGGCGGCCAGGCGGGGCGCGTGCGGTGCGGCGATTCGGCAGCGGTAGTGCGGCGGGTCGCCCCAGGCGGGTGAAAAGAGGTAATCTGCCTCCGGCAGACCCAGGATGCGGATCGCCGCTGACATCGCGGCGACGACCTGGTTCTCCGTGAGCTTCTCGCCGGTGAGTGAGGAAACCCGGCCGGCGCGGTGCAGGAATTCGAGAACGGGGGCGCCGGCATCCCAGCCGCGCATGCGAACGACATCGTCCAGCCGGTATCGGAGCAATCCGGTCGTGTTCGAGAGCACGACCACGTAATCGCAACCGACCTGCAGTTCGCCGGCCAGAAGCGTCTCAGACGGCATCGAGCCCCACGACTCCAGCGGGATGAACTCGAAAAACCCGGCAGTGACATCGAGCACGCCGGCGGCGGTGTTGTCGCCGAGCGGTATCGTGATTCGCCCCTCGCTCGCGAGCAGCCCCACGTCGCGCACGGGCACGTCGCCCCACCACTCGCGCAGCCGGCACAGGTGATGGCCCATGCTGCCGCCGGTCCAGCAAGCCAGGAACGAGAGGTTCCACATGTCGCGGGGCCGCAGCGCCGCGTGCGATGCGCGCAGTCGTTCGAGCGCGGCCGCGCGGGCCGGGTCGGGTCGGACCTGTGGGCGGAGCGCGGCGCGCACCTGCGCATCCGGGATCAGATCGGGGCTCAGCGCGCCGTCGTGAACGTCGCGGATCAGGGCGCCGGCGTGGGCGTCTGCGACCTGCGCCATGCGCACGAGCGTGGCCGGGTTCGCCGTAACGGCGAACGCCACGTCGCGCTGCGCGGCGAGCCGCATGAGCGCGTAGTAGCGCGACTGGGGCTGCTCCAGATTCGCGATCTCGGGCTTGCCGACATAGAACCGGCGAACGATGCGTTTCTGCGTACGGGCGAGCAGGCCCGTAATCGCGCCGCACGGGACGCCGCGGGGAGAGCGGCTTTCGTCGTGTCGGCCGCTGCTCTGCAGGATGTGGCGCAGAAAGGCGTCGGGGTGGTCGGAGAGCATCTTCAGCCCGAAGGTGTTCCAGCCGCGGCGATAGTCGCGGACGAACTCGGGCGTGACGGGGATGTACTTCGGGTCGGCGGTTGTGCCGCTGCTGGTGGCGAACATGACGATGGGTTGCCGCGGGCGCAGCAGCGCAGCGGTGTCGCCGCCACGAACGCGGTCCAGCCACGGGCGCAGCTCGTCATACGAGCGCACCGGAACACCGGCGCGAAAGTCGCGCGGCGTGCGCACCGCCGCGAGCCGGTGCTGACGCGAGAACTCGCTGCCGGACGTGACGCGCAACGCACGCCGCAGCGCGGCGCGTTGCTCGCGCTCGACGTTCGCGAGCGCTGCGCGAAAGCGCCGATACACGCGGCGGGCGTGCGCCGCGGCCAGCGCGGCGGTTATGCGTTCGAGGATCGAGGGCATTGCGTGCGTCAGGATACCGCCGCCGCCGGGCGACTGGGCGCCGAAGCGAGGCAAGGCGCGCGGAACGCGCGGGCGTGCTACTCCGAACGCAAGGCGCGCAGCGGCGGCGCGCCGAGCGCCGGGCGCAGCGCGACGGCCCCGGCCAGCAGCCCCACGACGAGCACGCCGGCAAGCGTCAGACTCAGCGACGCCCAGGGGACAGCCTCCGCCCGGCGCAGGAGCTGCGGCGTCACGGCGACGGCCGCCGCGATGACGCCCGTCGCAAGGCCGAAGAGCAGTAGCAGCGCATTCTCCGCCAGGACGACGACGGCGATCGCGATGCGGGAATAGCCGAGCGCCGCCATCAGACCGAGTTCGGCCCGCCGCTCCCGGACGTTTCGCAGCATCACCGCGGCCAGGCCGAAGACTCCCAGGACCAGCCCCAATCCGCCCAGGGTCTGAAAGGTTGACAGATAGGTGTTCTGCACCCGGTTGTAGGCGTCGAGGCGCTCGATGGTCGATCCGACGTCGAACGCGTAGGGGGCGAGGCTGCGCTCGGCCGTTTCGACCACGCCGGCAGAGGCCTGCGGCGCGACGCGAATCAGAAAGAACGCGTGCCCGTCGACGCTGGGGAACAGTCGGATGAAGTCGCGCTCGGCGACGATCAACTCATCCTGCAACGCGCTACCGGCGAGCAGCGCGACGAACCGCAGCCGCACCGGCCGCCCGCGACCGTCGACTGCGTCGAGATCCTGACCCAGCCCGCGGTGCAACTGCCACATTACGGCGGCTTCGTCGCCGATGACCGGAATCGCCCCATCGTCGAAGCGGCGGTTCAGAAGCAGCCACGGATTCCGGCGCTGCTCCTCTGATCCGGGCAGCGCCGCGGAGAAGCGGAACGCGCCGCGGGCGATGAACGACTCATCGACGCCGACGAGACGCCGTCGTGCGCCGCCATAGAGATTCAGGCAACTGGCCGCGTCGCCGGGGCGCAGTCGCAAGGGGACAAACTCCGCCTGTGCCAGCACGGCCTCGGCCTCCGGTTCAACGCCCAACGCGGCGCGACCGGCGGGAGAGTTGAGGTCGTAGGGCAGGGGCGTCGCCGCCTCAGCGAACAGGGCGAAGCCGCCTACGCCGGAGCGCGGATCGCCGGGATCAGCGACGATTTCGAGGCGAAAGGCGCCCAGCGCGGCGATCAGGAAGCTCGCTGCGGCGATCAGGCCGGCGGTCAGGACGCTGCGGCCCGGCTGCCGCGCCGCGTTCGTCACCGCGAGCCGCAGCCACGCCGTGCAGCCCGGCCGCCACGCCGTTGTACTCCGGGGTGCGACGAGCAGGTGCCTGAAGACCGCCAATCCGGCCACCAGCAACGCCGCTCCGCCGCCGAAGAAGCCGCCGGCGGCGGGGATCCGCCCGAGTGCAGCGGCAGAGATCAGCGCCGCAGCGGCGAGCATCGACGCAACGCTGAGCCAGAGGGCCGCCGGGCGTCGCCCGGCGCGAGCGACGCCGCGCGGCGGCACGACGCCGGCGAGCAGGGCGCGCGGCGCCGCCCGGAGCAGGCCGCGCAGCGCGAATGCGGTCGCGGCCGCTGCGACGAGAATTCCTGCGACGGTTCCGATCGCAAGCGTCATTGCCGATGCGTGAAGTTGGAGGAACGGCGCGTTTACCGCGCCGGACCACCAGGAGCGCAAGCCGGCGAGCATCAGCGCGGCGTACGCCGGCGCCGCGATCAGGGCGATCAGCGTTCCCGTCGCGGCGAGCGCCAGCCCTTCGAGAAGCAGCAGGCGAAAGAGCGTCGCCGGCGGATAGCCGATCGCCGTCAGCACGCCCAGCTCGCCGGCGCGGCGCTCGACCGCCAGCCGGAAGAGCAGCGCTACCAGCATCGCCGCGGAGACGATCAGGAAGAAACTGAAGCCGATGAACAGTCCACCGAAGTCGGTGTTGCCGGCGGCGGCCGCCAGCGCGCGGCTCCGCACCGGCTCCAGCACGAAGCCGAATGCCGCGGGAGACAGCCGCGAGAGCAGACGGGCCTCGAAGCGGGCACGAAACTCATCCAGCGCCGCTCTCGTCGGCGGATAGACGCGGAGCGTCGTGAACAACCCGAAGCGCTCGGGATCTTCGGCGAACAGGCGCGCGGCGTCTGCAAAAGACAAGAACGCCTTGGGCGTCGTGCGACTCGCATCCCAGTACGCCTCATCGACGGCGCGGATGCGACCCAGATCGACCGGGAACGGCGGATCCCAGTCCGTCATGCGCTCTGCATCGGTCACGCCGGGAAGCGTCGGAACGAAGCGTGGGTCGCGAGCCACGCCGGCGAGCGGCAAGATGGCGCGGAGCGTAAACGTGCTGCGCTGCGTCTCCAGTTCGCCGCCGGCTCCGGTGACAAAGTAGCGCAGCGCGATCTCGTCGCCCGGCGCCGCGCCCAGCCTGTCTGCCGCCCACTGATTGAGCACCACTTCGCCCGGTGCGGGAAGCAGGCCGTCCGCGGCCAGGCGCGCGGCGGGGGTCGCGTCGCCGGCGCCAGGCTCGATCGCCGCGAGCGTCGAGTAGGGGATCGGCGTCGTCGTGCCGCCCGTCGCGAGTCCGATCTCGTTGGCGAGATACGCCAGGACGCCGACGCTCGCCGCGCCGCATTCGCCGGCAGCGGCCCGCGCGGCCTGCTCCAGCGGCGGCTCGATCAGCAGGCGATCGCTCTCGACCGACAGGTATCCGAGCGCGGGATCGACGATCAGGCGAACGCCGTAGTCTGCAAGGGTCAGCGACGACTCAAGTCGCGCGCCGAGCGGCGAATCTCCGGCGGCCGGTGGTTCCGCGCCGCGCGCGCCGCGCAGCAGCAGGCGGTTGGCCCGCCGGGGCTGATCGACGGCGCGCTGCAGCGTCTCCAGCGGCACAAAGACGTTGGCTGCGGGTTGCTGAAGAGGCGCTTCGGAGAACGCGCCGACGTCGTCATCCGCGACCGTCGAGACCAGCCGCAGCCGCAGCGTTCGGGTCGTGTCGTCGCGGCGGCCCAGAAGCGTCTCGGTGGAAACGGCGCTGGGTTTGCCGATGCGCACCAGCAGTTCGTCGCCCGTGCTCACACCCAGCGCCCGCGCCAGCGAGTGGTTGAGTATGGCCACCCGGCCGGCTCCGTCGAACGTCGGCGGCGCCTGCGGCGCGCCGCGGGCCAACTGCCAGAAACGGCGATCAACGCCGAGAACCTGCACACCCTCGACGCGCGCCGCGGTCTCCGCCGCGCTGACGCCGCCGGCGAGCACAATCGCGGGCGCGGCAAGCGGTGCGACCGACGAAGGCGGCGCTAGCGGTTCGGTGGCGCCGGGCGGCGGCGGCGCAATCGCGTCGGCGAGCGCCGCGCGGAAGAACCGATCGGCGCGCAGCACGGTCTCGATCCGGCCGAGGCGTTGCAGCGCCGCGTCGCGCAGGCTGCCGCGCATCGAATCGCCCACGAGCAGCGCGCCAATCAGCGCCGCGCCGCCCGCAGCGACGCCGAGCACCGCCGCCAGGTGCACCCGGGCGTAGTACCGCAGGTTTCGCAGGGCGAGTCGTCGAATCGTCATGCCGGTCACGCGGCCGCGACGGTCAGCACACCGTCGACGATTTCAAGCCGCCGGTCGAAGCGTGCGGCCAGCGCCGGGCTGTGTGTGACGATGATCAGGATGGTGCTTTCCCGGCGATGCAGATCGAGCAGCAAATCGGCGACCGACTCGGCGGTGGCGCGGTCGAGATTTCCGGTCGGTTCGTCGGCCAGCAGCACCGCCGGCTGGTTGATCAGGGCGCGCGCGATGGCGACGCGCTGCCGCTCGCCGCCGCTGAGCTCGGATGGGCGGTGATTCAGCCGCTGGGAGAGTCCGACGCGGTCGAGCAGCTCGGTCGCGCGGCGCGAGATCGTCGCGGCGTCGGCGCGGCCCGCCTCGGCCATGGCGGGAAGCAGGACATTCTCCAGCGCAGAGCATTGCGGCAGCAGGTGATGATCCTGAAAGACGAAGCCGACGCGGCGATTGCGGAAGCGCGCCAGGTCGCGGGGGCGCAGTGCGAACGGATCCTCGCCGGCCAATTCCACGCGGCCGCCGGTGGGCGTCTCCAGCGTGCCGATGATGTTGAGCAGCGTGCTTTTGCCCGATCCGGACGGACCGATGATGGCGACGCCCTCTCCGGCGGCGAGCCGCAGCGAAGCCGTCCGCAGCACCACCAGCTCGCCCGAGCGCGTCGGATAGGCCTTCCGAACTTCGTTGACAATCAGCACGGGTCGGCGATCTCCGGGGATGCGCAGCGGCTTGCGGCCGCGCCCGCGGGCGCGCCGCTTACGGTTAGCGCGGTCTGCTCGCGCGGCAGAACCTGAACCCAGATCGACTTGTACGCCGGCGTGCGCGACTCGCGGTCGGCGGTGAACGGGATCAGCACATTCGACTCAGGGTAGTACATCGCGGCGTTGCCGGCGCGGATGTCGAACGGCCGCACGCGGATGTCGCGCATTTCGCCCGTTTCGCTGCGCACGACGACGCACTGATCGACTCGCAGTCCGCGGGCGGCGATGTCGTCGGCGTGCATCAGGATCACATCGCGGCGCTCCTGGCCGCGGTAGGCGTCGTACTCTTCGTACACGACGGTGTTGAACTGCCCTTCGCTGCGGATCGTCATCAGCCGCAGCGCGCCGGGCGGCCGTTCGCACGCGGGCAGCGGCGTGACGTGAAAGTGCGCCCGGCCGGATTTCGTGGCGAACTGCGGGCGGTGCAGCACGCGGCCGTCGATTCGGAACTCTCGCCGGGTCTCGTCGATCGCGGCGATCTGTTCATAGCCCGGCACGATCGCGCCGATCGCCGCGCGGATGTTGCGGTGGGTCTGCATCGCGGCCCAATCGACCGGCCCGCTCGCGCCGAAGAATCCGGCGGCGATGGCGGCGAGCACTTCGACCTCGCTGCGCGGTCCGGGCAGCCGCTCCGCGCCGCCGTCGCTGAGTCGGACGTAGTTGAACATCGACTCCTGCGTGGTCGACTGGCTTTCCTCGTCGCGGGCTTTGACCGGCAGGATGAGCGTCTCGCGGGCGCGGCCCCAGGCGTGGCCGGTGTTCAGCGTGGTGCTGAGGTAAACGACCGAGTCCAGCCGGGCGAAACACTCGACCGTGCGGGCGGCGTCGGGCGTGGCGCCGAACAGGTTGCCGCCCAGGCACCAGGCATTGCGGATTTCGCCGCGGCCCATCGCTTCGATGCAGCTCAGCGTGTCCATCCCCGGCGTGGTCGGCAGCTTCACGCCGAAGTGGCTTTCGAGCCGCTGAAACACGGCGTCCTTGAGTCGCGGCGTGACGCCGACCGAGCCGACGCCCTGCACGTTGCTGTGGCCGCGGATCGGCAGCAGACCCGCGCCGGGCCGGCCGAGCATGCCGCGGAGCAGCGCGAGATTCACAATCGCGCGCACGTTGTCGACGCCGTGAACGTGATGCGTAATGCCCATCGTCCAGGCGAACACCGCGGCCCGCGACCGCGCGTATCTTGCCGCGATCTCGCGAATGGCGGCGCGCTCCACGCCGCTGTCGCGTTCGATCCGATCCCAGTCGGCGGCGCGGATGGCGGCCGCCACGGCGTCGAAGCCGTCGGTGCAGTTGCTGATGAAGTCGCGATCCAGCGCGCCGCCTTCTTCGAGCAGCGCTCGCGCGACGCCCACCAGCAACGGAATGTCGCCGCCGATGTGCGGCATGACGTACATGCTCGCGATTTGCGAGCCCAGCAGCAGGCTGCGCACGTCGGACGGCACGCGGAAGTTCACCAGTCCGACTTCGCGGAGGGGGTTGATGACGATCACCTCGCCGCCGCGACGACGGATCTCCATGAGCGTGCGCATCAGGCGCGGGTGGTTGGAGGCCGGGTTGCCGCCGATCAGGAACAGCAGGTCGCAGGCGTCGAGGTCTTCGAGGGCCAGCGTGCCGGTGCCCGATCCGATGCTGCCGGACAGGCCGACGCCGCTGGCCTGATGGCAGTAGTAGCTGCAGTTGTTGACGTTGTTCGTGCCATACAGCCGCGCGATGAGCTGCAGCAGGAACGCCGCCTCGTTGCTCGACCGGCCGCTGGCGTAGAAGAAATTCTCGGCGGCGGCGGTCTGTTTGAGGCGCTGCACGCAGAACGTGATGGCCGCATCCCACGAGATCGGCCGATAGCCGCCGTCGCCGGGACCGGCGTAGACCGGCTCGGCGATGCGGCCCATGTGCTCGAGTTCATAGGGCGAGAGCGAGCGAAGCGCGGCGAAGGGGTACTGCGCGTAGAACTCCGGGCGGATGCGGCCCTGCATGTCCGCCGCCATGGCCTGCATCGACTTCTTGCAGACTTCGGGGAACTGGCCGGCTTCGTTCACCATGCCGCCGCGCTGGCCGCCCATGCCCAGCGCACACGTCTTGCAGGCGTTGCGGCTGCGCAGCGCGCGCCAGAATTTCAGCACGCCGCCGGCACGCCGCGCCATGCGGAACGCATAGGCAATCGAACTCCAGCCGCCGCCCGAACGCGGGGTTCGCATGCCGCGCATGGTACTGGCGACGGGTGAGCGGTGGGACGCGGTCGCCGGGCGGCGGCCCAAAGAAATTTCGCCGTGCGGGCCGCGAGTGCGTTGACACCCGCGGGCGCGCCGTGAGAATGCCGCGCGTGAACGGGCTGCTCATCGCGATCTCGATCTACGTGCTGCTGCAACTGGCAATCGGCGTCTACGTCGGTCGGCGGGTGCGCAGCGACACGGACTACCTCGTCGCGGGGCGGCGGCTCGGGTATGGCCTGGCGACGTTCAGCCTGTTCGCGACGTGGTTCGGGGCGGAAACGTGCATCGGATCGGCCGGTGCGATCTACAGCGAGGGGCTTTCAGCAGGCTCGCGCGACCCGTTCGGCTATGCGGCGTGCCTGCTGTTGATGGGGCTGGTGTACGCCGCGCCGCTGTGGCGCCGGGGGCTGACGACCCTGGGCGACCTGTTCCGCGTGCGCTACGGTCCGCGGGTCGAGCGCCTGGCCGTGCTGCTGCTGGTGCCGACGTCGATTTACTGGGCGGCGGCGCAGATCAAGGCGTTCGGGATGATCGTGGGGAGCGCGGGCGAGATGGATGCGTTCGTCGCCACCACGCTCGCGGCGGGCGTGATCATCGCCTACACGGCCACCGGCGGGCTGCTGGCCGATGCGGTCACGGACGTGGTGCAGGGCGTCGTGCTGATCGCCGGCCTGCTCATCGCCGCGCTGGCCGTCGTCAACGGTCTCGGCGGAGTCGCGAACGTCTGGGCGGCGATCGACACGGAGCGCCTGAACGTGATTCCGGCCGGCTCCGGCGTGCTCGATTTTCTCGAGACCTGGTCGGTGCCGATCTGCGGATCGGTCGTCGTTCAGGAGTTGGTTTCGCGCGTGCTCGGCGCGCGGTCGCCGCAGGTCGCGCGGCGCTCGGCGCTGCTGGCCACCGCGCTTTATCTGAGCGTCGGGATTATTCCGGCGGTGATCGGCCTGGTGGGGCCGAAGCTGCTGCCCGATCTGGAGTCGCCCGAGACGCTGCTCACAACCGTCGTGCAGCAGTACGCCGGAACTGTCGCGTACGTCATTTTTGCGGGGGCGCTGGTGTCCGCGATTCTCTCGACGGTCGATAGCGCGCTGCTGGCGGCGGGCGGTCTGGTGGCGGAGAACCTGGTGGCGTCGGTCTGGCCGCGGCTCGACCCGGCGGATCGGCTGCGGGTCAGTCGCATCTGCGTCGTGAGCGCGGGGGTGATCGCGTACACGATGGCGCTATTCGCCGAGCGCGTGTACGACCTGGTGGAGTCCTCGACGGAAGTGGGCAGCGCGCCGATCTTCATCGTCGTGACGTTGGCGCTGTTCACGCGCATCGGCGGCCCGGCCGCCGCGGCCTGCGCGCTGGTCGCGGGCACGTCGTACTGGATACTCGGATCGGTGCGGGAAATTCCGTACAAGTACATCACGGCGATGGGCGTGACGCTGGCGACGTATCTGGTCGTCGCGCGCTTCGAGTCCCGCATGCGGCGCGCGAGCGCGTAAGATACGCGCATGCCCGAGTTGCCCGAAGTCGAGACGGTCGTGCGGCAGCTTCGTGCGGGGCTGGTGGGGCGACGATTTACCGCGTTTGCGTCGCACTGGCCTCGGCAGTGTTCGCCCGGCCCGCGCGAAGTCGAGGCGGGCATTGTCGGGCGGTCGTGCGTCGCGCTGGAGCGCCGCGCGAAGTACATCGTAGCGCGACTGGACGACGGCGCGGCGCTGCTGATTCACCTGCGAATGAGCGGGCGGCTCGCCTGGGCCGGCGACGGCGAGCCGCCGCGGCACGTCCGGGCCGAGTTCCAACTGGATCGCGGGCGGCTGCTGTTTGACGACGCCCGCAAGTTCGGGCGGGTGGTGTATGCGGCCGATGCCGCCGTGGCGACGGCGGCGCTGGGGGCGGAGCCGCTGGCCCCGGGATTCACCGCGGCGCGGCTCGCGCGACTGCTCGCGGGCCGGGAGCGGCAGATCAAGCCGCTGCTGCTCGACCAGGCGGTGGTCGCGGGGCTGGGGAACATCTATGTAGATGAAGCGCTGTTCGCGGCCGGCATCCATCCGACGACGCCGGCGAACCGGCTGGATCGCGCGGCGGTCGGCCGGCTGCACCGCGCGATTCGTGCCGTCCTGCGGGCCGGCATCCGGCACAACGGCACGTCATTCGACTGGATTTATCCGGAAGGGCGGATGCAGCAGCATTTGCGCGTGTACGGTCGCGCGGGCGAATCTTGTCTGGCGTGCGGGACGCCGATCGAGCGGCTGCGCATCGGGCAGCGCGGCACGCATGTATGCCCCCGCTGCCAGCCGATTGAAGCGGTCGAGGCGCGTCCCGCGGGCGAACGCTCCGGGCGGCGCGAACGTAGTGCCGATCGGCGGGCCGCAGCCGGCCGCGGCCCGCTTGCGTGAGCGGTCCGGACCGTATCTGAAGGTGGAAAGGCAGGCGCCCTGACCCGTGTGCGGCATCGCGGCGATACTGAACCTCGGATCGACCCGCCCGATCGGGGTCGAAGATCTGCGGCCGATGGCCGACTCGCTGCGCCACCGCGGGCCGGACTCGGCGGGTTACTGCGTCGATCCGCAGGGGCGCTGCGGGCTGGCGTTTCGCCGGCTGGCGATCATCGATCTGAAGTCCGGCGACCAGCCGATCGGCAACGAAGATGGGAGCGTTCAGCTCGTCTTCAACGGGGAGATTTACAACTATCGCGAGCTCCGTCGCGAGTTGCAGGACGCCGGACACCGCTTTCGCACGCACGCGGACAGCGAGGTCATCGTCCACGCCTATGAGCAGTGGGGCGAGCGCTGTCTTCAGCGGCTCGCGGGGATGTTCGCGATTCTGCTGTGGGACGGGGCGGCCGGGCGGCTGCTCGCGGCCCGCGACCGGCTCGGCAAAAAGCCGCTCGTGTTCGCCGAGTTCGACGGCCGGGTCTACTTCGCCAGCGAGGCGAAGGCGATCCTGGAAGTGGGCGGCGCGCCGCGCGAGGTCGATCCGCAGTCGCTGCATCGCTATCTGCTGTTTCAGTATGTGCCCGCGCCGTTCTCGATCTTCCGCGGGTTTCACAAGCTGACCCCCGGACATCTGATGAGTTGGCCCGCCGGCAAGCGCGACCACCCGCCGCAGCGCGTCTGGTGGCAGCCGCCGCTGGTGCCGCCGGGCGCCGCCGGCGAAAACGTCGATCGCTCCGAGCGGGCGTATGAGGCGGCTCGCGAGGAACTCGGTCGGCTGCTGACGCGGGCCGTGGAGCGACGGCTCGTCTCCGACGTTCCGCTGGGTGCATTCCTGTCCGGCGGGATCGACTCCTCGATCGTCGTCGGGCTGATGCGCAAACTGGGCGTCTCGCCGCTGCGGACGTTCAGCATCGGCTTCGACGATCCGCGCTACGACGAATCGGCGCATGCCCGGCGGGTTTCGGCCCATTTTCTGAGCGAGCACCACGCGCAGGTGGTGACGCCGCAGGCGCGGCAGATTCTCGACACCCTGGCCTACCACTACGACGAGCCGCTGGCGGATTCGTCGGCGATTCCGACGTACTACGTCTCGCGCTACGCGCGGAGCGGCGTGACGGTGGCGCTGACCGGCGACGGCGGCGACGAGTGTTTCGGCGGCTACGATCGCTACCGGGCCGCGCTGCTGGCGGCGTCGACGGACGCGGTGCCGCGGCCGCTGCGGGCGGTCGCCGCCGGCGTGTCGCGGGCGCTGCCGCGCGGGCAGGCCAAGTCTCTGGGCAATCGCGCGTTTCGCTTCCTCTCGACGCTGGGGCAACCCGCCGCGCGGCGCTACCTGAGTTGGATCAATGTGTTCACGCCGGACGACCTTGCCGACGGCTACACGCCCGACTTCGCCGCGCGCATCGACGCCGAGGAGCCGGTCCGCTGGTTCACGGACATGCACGACGCCGGGGGCGGCGACGTGCTGCGCCGCGCGATCCGCACCGACCTGCTCAGCTATCTGCCCTACGACCTGCTGGTGAAGGTGGATATCGCGAGCATGGCGTGCAGCCTGGAGTGCCGCAGCCCGTTCCTGGATCATGAGCTGGTCGAGTTCGCCGCCGGGCTGCCGCGCGAGTGGCTGATCCGCGGGCGGCGCGGCAAGCACATTCTGCGCGATTGGGCGGGCGACTTGCTGCCGCCGGAGATTCTGGAGCGTCCCAAAGCAGGCTTCGGCGTGCCGGTGGGGGAGTGGTTCCGCGGCGAGTTGAAGGACGCGCTGCGTGAAGCGCTGCTGTCTGACTCGGCGGTCGCGGGGCGCATTTTCCGCCGGAGCTGGCTCGAATCGCGCGTCGCCGCGCACCTGTCGCACCGCGAGAATCATGAGCATTCGCTGTGGTCGCTGCTGATGCTGGAGCACTGGGCGCGGCGCTGGCGCCCCGGGGGCATCTGATGGATGGCACGCCGCGGCTCGCATCCGGGTTGGCCGACTTGCAGCCCCGCGGCTGCCCGTGACCGTTCTGCGCTGAAAAACGCATCCCTGCGCCGGGCTGGCGCCGATCGCCGATATCTCACGCAGTCGCCCGTTGCGGAGCCCGCGATTGTTCGTCGATCAGTCCGAAATTGACGCACTTCTGGCGCAGGCCGAAGCCGGGGCGGAGCCGCCGCCGCCCGCTCCGCCGCCGGCGCCGCCGGTCATCGCGCCGCCGCCGCGGCCGCGCAGCGCGCGGCTGCAGCGTCTGCTGCGGATTCGGGTGCCGGTGATCGCGCGGATCGGCGAGCGGAAGATGACCATTCGCGCGATCCGCACGCTCTCGCCGGGTTCGATCATCGAGTTCACGCTCGGCGTGGAAGCGCCGGTGGACGTACTGGTGAACAACCACGTCATCGGCCAGGCGGTTGTCGTGAAAGTGGGCGAGTACTTCGGACTTCAGATTTCCGCGACCGCGGACACGTTCACCCGCATCCAGTCGCTGCAGCGCTGACCCGCGCTACGGACACCCGCCGAACAGACATGCCAGGAACGGATCGATGTCGAAAAAGTCGACTTCGTCATCGCCGCTCAGATCGGCGCTGCGCAGATCACACGTCGGGTAGGCCTGCACATACGTCGCCGGATTGAATAGCGCCAGCAGGAATGGATCGATGTCGAAGAAGTCGATCGCGCCGTCGCAATTCGTGTCTCCGGGCACGAACACGATGATGTCGAACCGGGCGAACTCGGCGGCGTCGAGCGTGCTGTTGCCGTTGGTGCTCGCGGGAATCTGACCGCCCGGCGCCAGCGCTCCGCCGTCATTAGTTTGATACGGCGCAAGCGCCAGCCAGACGTGCGTCGGCAGCGAGCCGAACTCCGCGGCCAGGTCGATCGTGCCTTCCAGCCACCCGCCGTTCGGGCCGGTCGCAGCGACAGCGCCGGCGGCGGCGCTGGCGTCGAACCAGCCTTCGAAGTCGTTGTTGTTCTCATCGGCCAGGAACGCGGCCCATCCCGCCGTCTGCCCGCTCTTGGCCCACGGCGCCGCCCGCAGCGCCCCCGGACCGCCTGCACCGGCCAGAAATACGAAGTGGTCGTTACCCTCGCCCGCGTCGGGCGCGGCGACATACAGTCGTGATTCGCGAACGGCCGCGCGCAGTTGGAGCGCGCCGTTCTGAGCCACCAGCGTCGTGCCGGCGTCCAGTTGCCCGTCCATGACCCAGTCAGCGACCGTTCCGGTCACGGCGAAGTGCCAGTCGGCGCCGTTGTTATTGTCCCACTGTCCCTGGCCGTTGTTGATCGCTACGTCGATTTGCGTCGCGGTGAGCGCGACGTTGATCGCGACTTCCCAGCGGCCGGTCGCGGCGTTGAGGGTCATCGGCAGATCGGGCGTAATGACGTTCTGCCAGTTGTTGAAGCCGATGTGGGCGAAGAAGGCGCTGCTGGCATACAGCGGACCGCCCGCCGGGTTGTACGAGAGCGTGGCCGCCTGCCCGGCGACCGGCGGTTCCGGCGCGACGGCCATGCGCGGGCCTCCGCCGCCGGGCGAGCCGCTGCCGTCGCCGACGTATACGTGCTGAATCGGGCTGCGCTTCAGGTTGCCGCGGCCGTCGACCGCCTCGACGTAGTAATCCACCAGCTCGTCGCGAACGCCGGTGACGTACGCGGTGTACTGATCGGCGATGTATGCGGGCATCTCGAAAAAGTTGATCGACGGATCGTTGTACACGTTGCCGGCCGGAAAATCTCGAAAGGTCATCGGCAGCGACTGCCAGGCGCCCACGCCCGCGCCGCCCGCATAGGTCCGGTTGGCGTCGCCGACCGCGCCGTCGTCGTCGAGACGGTATTTGAGCGTGACGCCCGTCAGGCCGGACACGTCATAAGCAAACGTCCACACCCAGAAATCGCCGCTGAGCGTCTGCTGCTGATATCCATGTGCCGGTCCGAAGTTCAGCGAGCCGGGGTTGTACGGCCAGCGCTGGGGAATGAAGATCGTCGGGCCGGTCAGATCGCCGCTGCCGCCGCCGATCACCGCATCGGCGTAGCTGACCGCGCGATTGCACGCGATGGTCGGCTTCACTTCATGGTCCAGCGGCGTGCCGTAGTACATGAAGCCGCTGTTGAGGGCCCCGCCGAAGTAGTGCCAGGCTCGCTCGGCGTTGGTCGTCGCGGCATCGGGATAGACGATTCGCGCCAGGTTCACGCCGCCGGCGATCTGCTCGGCGGTGTCGACGCGATTCTGCGCTGCGGTGATGACGGCCCAGTTGCGGGCGTCGACGTGCCAGCCGTTCTCGACATCGACCGCGCCGCTCGACGAAAGCAGCGGCCAGAGCCAGTTCAGAAACGTCGGCGAGCCGAAGTCGCCGTCGGCGTTGACCCAGGCGCCGTCCTCGACGTGGACGACGTCGCCGGCGGGAACGGGGTGGCTCAGCAGGTACTGCTCGATGGTCGTGGCGACGTAGCCGCTGCTGGTGGCGGTGCTGACGAAGTTCGGGGTCGCCTCGCGATAGTAGCTGTAACCGCCGCCCCAGGCGTTATCGCCGTCGTGTGCGAGCAGAACGAGCTGCGGCCGGCTCGGCGGGTTCTGCGTCCGCAGTGTCGCCAGGCCGCCCAGACTCAGGGGGGCGTAGCCGTCCTGCCAGCTCATGGCCTGATCCGCAGGCACGATGATGGTGCGCGATTCCGCGCCCGTGTTCGCGTCGACGTAGCGCGCGTAGTGCGGCGTGTATGCGAACGGATATGCGTTCACCGGCGCGCAGCCGCGCGAGATGCTGGTGCGCAGCCACTCGGCCTGCGGCGGGTTGCGGCGGCTGGCGCGGTTGGGCGGCTCGCAATTCACGCCGCCCGAGCCGAGCACCAGCGGATAGTTTTCGCACGCGCGCGAGATGTGCTCGTTCGAGACCACCACCCAGTCAACGCCCTCGGCTTGCAGCACCGGAATCAGCCGCTCGGAGAACGCCATCTCCGACGGAAACAGGCCGCGGCTGCGCGGCGGCGACGCGCCCCAGGCGTCCGCGTAGATCGCTTTGTAGAGCTGAACCTGCTTTCGAACGGTGTTTTCGTCGCACAGGGGCAGCAGCGCATGATGAAAGGGGAACAGCACCACGTCCATGCGCGGCTTGCCGCCGGCGGTGGTCCAGCCGCGGGCCTCGCGGTAGGGGCCGTACCAGGCGGCGCCATAGCCCAGTTGGCCGGCGACGCCCAGGCTGCTCACATTCTCGATCAGCCCGCCGGAATAGCTGACCTGCGCGCCGCCTTCCGGGGTCCAGCGAATGTCGTTGACGCAATCGCGCGTGCGGTATTGATACGCGGCGACGCGGTCGGCGTTTCCGAAGATGTCGCGCAAGTTGTTGGCGGGATTCGGCGCACCGACGTCGGTGCGCTGAATGGACTGCCAGGCGCGTTCGTAGCGATCCGCGCCGCCGACCTGCCGGTCGGGCCAGTAGATCGGTTGTTCGAGGTGCCAGAGGTACGTGAAGTGCACGTCTTCGGCCTGCGCGGCGCTGAGCTGCGCGCCTAGGACGACCGCGACGGCGAGCGCCGCCGCGCGTCGCCCGTGCTGCGCCCGGCTTGGAGAACGAACAATCGACCGGCCACCGCGCAGCGAAAACAGAGGGCTGTTCATCTCAGTAGGATAGAACGCGGCGGCACGGCGGCAAAGTCGATTTGCGGCGGTTCGTGCCTACGCCGGCGGCGGCGGCGCGCTGGATGCGCGCAGGTGCCGCAGCATCAAGAGCAAGCCGCCGGCGGCGACCACCGCGCCTCCGACCAGCGGACCATAGAGCCGCACGCCGCCCGGCGGCTGGCGGTCCAGCTCAAGCAGATAGCAACTGGCGAAGTCGATTCCCGGATAGCTGGATTCGAGTATCTCGCGCTCTTTCTTGCCCATGCCGGCGATCTTGTTTGTGATGATGCCCTGCAGGGTGTCCTCGCCTTGCAGTTTCTCCAGCCCCGCGTCATCGATCTGGCGGTTGATCTTCAGCACGATGCGGATGTTTTTGTACTGGATCGCGTCGGGCTGGTCGGCCTTGCCCGCGAAGAGGGCGCGCCCCACTTCCTCGTAGAATTCGGCGTCGAGCGGCACCATCGGCACCCAGACGCGCTTCATCACGCCGTCTTTTTGCTCGGCGACGTAGTTGCCGGCCAGCGCGAAATTCTCGACGACCACGTGTGCATTGTCGCCGGGGCCATTCTTCGCGAGATCGGCGCAGGAAATCTTCTGAGGCTCGGGCTTCGCCACCGTCGCAAGCCGCATCTCCTGCACGCCGATGAACAACACGGCGACGCCGACTCCCAGCAGAATCAAACCGAAGCGCATTTCGACGCCTCCTCCCGATGGCGAATCATGTGCAGTGATTCTGAAATCACAAGATCTTGCGGCGCGGCTCCGTGCGTCCCCGACCGTGCGCCGCCGCTGCGGATCGGAAAGCGGACAAAATTGTTTCCGAGCTCCCGTGAGTTGGCAAGCCTGGCCGCGGGCGGCAGCGGCTGGTGAGGGGCGTTACCAGCGACTGACGTCGCGGGCGAGGTTCGTGCGGTCTGCCGGGCGACGAACCACGCGGCGGTGCGCGCCCACCGTCGCCCGTTTCACCATTGCTCCGGCGCACCAGCGGCGCACCGGCGGTGCATCGGCGGCGCATCGGCGGCACGCCGCAGCTTCGTCGCTCCGTCGCGTTGCCTATGCCCCCCTGTTCGCTCCGTCCCGCCGTCGCTTCGTCGCTCCGTCGCTCCGTCGCTCTTCTTGGTGCTCTGGCTTCGTCCCACCCGCGGCCGGTCGCTTCCTCGCGATTCGCCACCCGCGGCCCTGCGCACTATCATTTCCCGCAGAAACTCGAAGGAGACTCGCATGGGCCTGATGTCCGGCAAGCGCGGCTTCATCTTCGGCGTGGCCAATGACCATTCGCTCGCGTGGCACATCGCCGAACAGTGTCACAAGGAAGGTGCGGCGCTCGGTTTCAATCACCTGCCGAACCCCAAGATGGAGCGGCGCGTGCGGCAACTGGCCGAGCCGATCGGCGCGCGGGCCATCCTGCCGTGCGACGTGACCAGCGACGAGCAGATCGCCACGGCCCTGCATCAGGCCCGCGAGACCATGGGCCCGCTTGATTTCGTCGTGCACGCCGTCGCGTTCGCCAGCCGCGATTCGCTCTCCAACCCGTTCTACAAGACCAGCCGAGCCGACTTCCTTCAGGCCATGGACGTGAGCGCCTACTCGCTCGTCGCCGTCTGTCAGCACGCGCTGCCTCACATGGCCGCCGGCGGATCGATCCTGACGCTGACGTACATGGGCTCGGTCAAGATGATCCCGAGCTACAACGTCATGGGCGTGTGCAAGGCCGCGCTGGAATCGTCCGTCCGCTACCTGGCCGCCGAGCTGGGCCGCGAGAAGCAGATTCGCGTGAACGCGCTTTCCGCCGGACCGGTGCGCACGCTCAGTAGCTCCGGCGTCGCGGACTTCCACAAGATGCTCGAACACTACCCCACCAAGGCGCCGCTGGCCCGCAACATCGAGGCCGCCGAGGTCGGCAAGAGCGGGCTGTACCTGCTGAGCGACCTTTCGACCGGCGTGACCGGCGAAGTGCATTACGTGGACGCGGGGTACAACATCGTCGGTTGGTAGGCGGCGCCACGCACACCGCCGACAGGGGAGCATGGGCCTCCGGCCCGTGCATTTTTGGGGTGGGGCGGATATTCTGCCCGCCCAGGGGGTTCGCGAACCGTTCACGAAAGGGAGTGAAGCCCAAGAGTTCACAAGCTGTCCGGCCCGTGCGAACCGCGCGCCACGACGACGAGTTCAACACGGGTTCTGCGGCGTCGCTCCACTACGGGCAGCCGCCAAACAGACACGCCAGAAACGGGTCGATGTCGAAGAAGTCGACGTTGCCGTCGCGGTTCACGTCGCCATTGTCGCAACCGGGATGGGCCGCGGCGTACGCGGAGGGGTCGAAGAGCGCCAGCAGAAACGGGTCGATGTCGAAGAAGTCGACGCTGCCGTCGCAGTTGGCATCGCCGGGGGCGGCGTCGCCGGCGACGATAAGCCGCAACTCGCTCGCGCCCACCACAATGCTTAGCGTCGCGCCGGGCGGCGCGGGCAATTCGATCGTGCTGAAGCTGCCCGCCATCGATTCGTAGCGCATCAACACCAGCTCGCTTCCGGGCGGCGGCGAGTATCCGCCGCCGAGGACGACGCGCAGCGTGCCGCCCAGCACCGCGCTGCCGGCGACATCAAGCTGATCGTGCCCGACGCCCGGCGTCGGCCCGAAGATCTCAAGCTCGGTCACCGCTGCGGCCCCGAGAACCAAGTCGCCGCCGAACGTCAGCACCGCCGGGCTGTTGCCGGGTCGCAGGTCGCCTTCGGCGTAGACGATCCCCGTGCCCGTGAACGGGCCGGTCCCGGTCAGCGCACCGAAGAAAACGCTGGCGCTGCCGATGCTGGTGCGAATCTCCGCGCCGGAGTGCGTCACGTCATCGAAGTACGTGACGATCGCGCCGCCGGTGGCGATCAGCCGCCCGCCCGCGGCGTTGGCAACATCCCCCAGCACATCCGCGTCGCCGGACCACGCCACGCTGCCGTTGTTCGTGAGTCCGCCATCGGCGCGGAGCACGCCGGCGCCGGCGATCAGCCCGCCGGCGGCATTGCTCAGGGCTGAGTTGACGCGCAGCGTCCCGTCGAAGAGCGCGATCAGCCCGGCGTTGCTGGCGGCCGCGTCGGCGAGCGTGATCCGCTGGCCCGCCTCGACAGCGATTTCGCCCGTGGTTGTGTTGATCAGCGCGCCGGCAATCGTGCCATGACCAAAGATCGCGCCGCTGCACGTCACGGTCCCGGTCAGTCGCGCGTCGGCGTTTAGCGCCAATTCGCCGCTGATCGTCGCGCTGCCCGCCGAGAGCGAAGCGCCATCGAGCCGCAACCGCCCGGCGGGGCTGACCGTCAGCGCTCCGCCGACCGCGGCGACCACGGGGGATCGCAGCCACATCTCGCCGGCGCTGATCGTCAGCGCCGGCGACGAGAACGCGCCCGCGTCGATGGTACAGGTGCCTGCGCCGGATTTGGTGAGCGGCCCGCGTATGTCGCCGGCGCCGCGCAGCGCGAGCGGCGCGAGCGTCTCGAATGTGCCGCCCGGCGCGGTCACGGACCAGGGCCGCAGGAGTTCGACCGCTTCGGTGCAGCGCAGCGCGCCGCCGTTAAGAACCAGCGTCGCGCCTGCGGCGCCGAGATTGGCGTCGCTGCGGATCGCTAGAACGCCGGAATCGATCGTCGTTCCGCCGAGGTATCCGTTGGTCGCGCTAAGCGTCGCGGCTCCCGGGCCGGACTTCCGCAGCGCGGCGGGGCCGTTGAGCGCCACGGCCGCGCTGCCCGCTTGTACTTCATACTGACTCGCGATCAGCGCGCCCGTTCCCGTCAGCGTGCCCGCGGTCAGCGTGACGCCGGCGACGGTCTCGCTAAATGCCTGCGTGTCGAACGTGCCGCCTGCAACGATCAAGTCCGACGTGTTCGCGAGCCGCTCGGGCGCGCCGATCCGCAGCACACCGCCCGCGACGGTGGTGGCGCCGGTGTACGTCATGTTGCCCGAGAGTGTCTGCGTCCGCGATCCGGTCTTGATCAACCCGCCAGCGCCGCCGATTCCACCCGCAAAGTCGCCGTCGGCCGCGCTGCCCGCGCCGATCGTCAGCGTTCCGCCGCCGGTCGCGACATTCGCGCCGCTGGGACCGCTGAGGGCGTCGACCGCGTCCGAGAAGCCGGCCAGATCGAGGGTCGCGCCCGGGTTGATGATCAGCACGCTGCCGTTCGGGAGGACATTGTCGCCCGCGAGGGCGAGCGTCCCGGACTGGATCGCCGTTGTTCCGGTGTAGCCGCAGGCGGCGCTGAGCGTCACCGTTGCGGCGCTCTGCTTGATCAGACCGACGACGCCGCTGAGCGCAGCGCTCACGTCTCCGGATTGCAGGTTGATGCTCTCAAGAGTCAGCGTGCCGGGTCCGACGATGCTGCCGCTCAACAGGACGAGTTCCCGCACGGTGTCGGTGCGGCCGGCCATTTCGAGCGAGCCGCCTTCCACGACGACCGTGCCGGTGTTGGGCAGGCGCTCATTGGCGCCCAGCCGCAGTACACCGTCGACGATGCTTGTGACGCCGGAATAGGTCGCGTCGCCGTTGAGCAACACAAGCTCGGGGCCGGTCTTGGTGACGCCGCCGGCGCCGCCGAGGCGGGCGTCGACGACGCCGAACTGCAACGTGAAGCCGTCGGCAAGAAGCTGCCCGCTTCCGGTGAGCGCGCCATCGATCAATTGCACGTGGCCGAGCGTCTCGGCGAACGCGCCCACGCTGAACACGCCGCCGTTAACGAGCAGCTCGGCTGTGTTCGCGAGCCGTTCGGCCGCGCCGATCGCGAGCGTCCCGCCGGCGACTTCGATCTGCCCGGAAAAACTGCTCGCGCCGGACAGCGTGAGCTGACCGTCGCCGAGTTTCAGCAGCCGTCCGCTACCGGTGAAGCCGCCGCCGAAGGTCGCACTTCCGACGGCGGGTCCGATGCCAAGCTCCGCCGCGCCGATTAGCACCGTCCCGCTCCCGGTCAGCGCGTCGATCGTTTCGTCGAAGCCGTTGAGATCAAGCTGTGCGGCGGCGGCGACGGAGACGTCGGCGGTGTCGCTCAGGCGCTCAGCCGCCAGCAGCCGGAGCGCGCCGGCGTTGATCGTCAGCGTACCGCTCCATGAACTGGCCCCACCCAGCAGCAGCGCCGCGGCGCCGCTCTTGGTGATCGATCCGCTCCCCAGCAGCGGCGCCGCGAGCGTGATATCCGCGCCGGCGGCCAATGTCAGCGTGCCGCCTCCGAGCGTGATTCCGCTGCCGCCGACGGTGATTCCGCTACTCGCCGCGTTCCACGTCTGCGTCACGGCGACGCTGAGCGGGACGTTGATCGTCTGTGTGTTCGCGCTGTTGTTCACGATGCCGCCGCCGCGGACGGTCAGCGGGCCGCCGCCGCCCAACACGAACGCGGCGGACCCCGGCGCGAACGTCAGCGAGAGCACGTCCTGCGCGGCGTTTACGATCGGTGACGGGCGCGTGACTCCGCCGAAAGTTACGGGGGCGGAGCCGTTGTTCGCCGGAACGCCATCCGGGTTCCAGTTCGCAGGCGTTGTCCAGTTGTTGTCCGCGCCCCCGCCGTCCCAGGTCTGGGCGCTGGCGATCGGCCCGCAGCAAACAAACCCAGCAGAGACCCACGTCGCAACCGCGCACGCCACCGAGCGAATTGGCGGTACCCTCACTTGTGCGTCCTTCGGAGTCGGGTGGAGGTGTCGGCGGCAGTCCCCTCATACGACGGCCGTCGGTTCAGGGAAGATAACGAGGCGCTCCAGGCGGCTCAACCGGGGCGAACACCCGATGTCGTGAGTTGCACGTCGCGGACCGACCGCTTCCGACGCGGATCGACGCCGGCGGTGCATCGAATGCGAGCAATGCCTCCCCGCGAACAGCGATTCGAGAAGCGTCATCCTCGCCGACGTAGGGCCGCGGACTTGTTGAGCGGCCAGCCCGCCGGCGGGTACGATTATCAGAACCCGGAGCCGATGCATGCCTGACCCGACGGTTTTTGCCGACGCCGCTCTCGTTGAACGCCTCCGCAAGGGAGACGAGCAGGCGTATGCGCAATTGCTCACGGAGCACGGCGGGCGGCTGCTCGCGGTGACGCGGCGGCTGCTGCGCAACGAAGAGGACGCGCACGATGCCGTTCAGGACGCATTTCTGTCGGCGTTTCGCGCGATTCAGAACTTCAGCGGCGATTCGCGCCTTTCGACCTGGCTGCATCGCATCGCGGTCAACGCGGCACTGATGAAGCTGCGAAAGAAGGCGGCTCACGCCGAGCAATCGATCGATTCGCTGTTGCCCGCGTTTCTTGAAGACGGCCACCAGGCGCATCCGGCGCGGCGCTGGGGCGACAGCGTCGAGTCGGAAGTCGTGCGGGCGGAATTGCGTGCCAGGGTTCAGCGGTTGATTGCAGAATTACCGTCGCAGTATCGTATCGTTCTACAACTCCGCGACATCGAAGAACTGGACACGGATGAAACCGCTCATGCGCTGGGGTTGTCGTCCGGAGCGGTCAAGACGCGATTGCATCGTGCACGGCAAGCCCTGCGTACACTGCTCGATCGCGAGATGCCTAACGAGGGCCAGTCGTGCTGACGTGTAAGGATGTGGCTGATTTCCTGATGGATTACCAGACGCGCGAGCTGCCCCCCGAGCAGGTTGCGGAGTTTGAGCGGCACCTGCACGTCTGCCCGCCGTGCGTAGCGTACCTCGAGACCTATGAACACACGGTGCGGCTGTGCCGCGAAACGCGCGACGCGGCCACGGAGGCCTCGATGCCGCGCGAGCTGATCGAGGCGATTCTGGCCGCGCGGTCGCGGAGCGGTCCGCACTAGCCCCGCGCGTCGCGCGGCGCCGACGTAGATTCCATGCCAAACTTCCTGGCGCGCTACACGCGCTGGCTCCATACCCGGTGGCCGGCCGGCACGGTCGAACGGCTGCCCGAAGTCCGGGCTGACGGCGGCACGCGCGTTCCGGGCTTGTTCGTTGTCGGCGATCTGACGGGCATACCCCTGCTGAAGTTCGCGGCGGACAGCGGCGCGCGGGCCGTCCAGACGATCCTCGCGGCGACGGGGTTTCGACGGGCGGACGGCGACCCCGCAGCTTCGCGCGGGCCGCAAGCGCCCGACTGGGCGTATGACCTGGTCATCATCGGCGCAGGCGTCGCGGGCATGGCGGCGGCGCTGGAAGCGCGCCGCGCCGGGCTGCGTTTCGCGCTGCTGGAGTCGGCCGAAGCATTCGCCACCATTACGAACTTCCCGCGCCGCAAGCCGATCTACACCTATCCGCACGGCATGACCCCGGCCGGCGAATTGCAGGTCAGCGCCGACGTAAAAGAGGCCCTGGTCGCCGAACTGCGGCGGCAGACGGTCGAGCGCGGCATCCAGCCGCAGATCGCAACGGCCGAGCGGGTCGAACGCCGCGGCGACGAGCTGCTCGTCGTGGTGAAGGACGCCGAGCCGCTGCGGGCGCGCAGCGTCATCGTGGCGATCGGGCGTTCCGGCAATTTTCGCAAGCTCGGCGTGCCGGGCGAGTCGCTCGACAAGGTCGCGAACCGCCTGCACGACCCGCGCGACTTCGCCGGGCAGGACGTACTGGTCGTGGGCGGCGGCGACAGCGCGCTGGAGACCGCCATCGCGCTGGCGGAGAGCGGTGCGCGGGTCAGCCTCTCGTATCGAAAAGCCGAGTTCAGCCGGCCCAAACCGGAGAACGTCGCGCGGCTCGCCGCGCTGGCGCCCCGCGTGCAGTTGCGGCTGGGGACCACTGTCCGCGAGATCACTGCGACTCACGTTGTGCTGCGCTCGGCGGCCGGCGGCGAGGAGACGCTTCCGAACCAGGCGGTCTTCACCATGCTCGGCCGCGAAGCACCGCTCGATTTCTTCCGCCGCAGCGGCGTGCCGATCGCGGGCGAGATGCGCCCGGCGAACTGGCTGGCGCTGGCTGCATTTCTGTTGTTCTGCGTCTTTCTATATCACTGGAAGACCACCGCGAGCGAGTTGCCGCTCTACGCCCTCTTCGCGGAGCGCGGCTGGTTCCCGTTCAACGTGCCCGCGCTGTTTTCCGCCGCGGGCGGTGCGATCGCCGCGGCGGCCGACACCCCCGGCCACCTGTTGCACGTCTTGCGCGGCGCGCTCGCGGGTCCGAGCTTCTACTACACGCTGGCCTACTGTCTTTGCGTGGTGATCTTCGGGCTGCGGCGCATCCGTCGGCGGCGAACGCCGTACGTGCGGCTCCAGACTTACACGCTGATGGCGATTCAGGTCGTCCCGCTGTTTCTGCTGCCGGAGATCCTGCTGCCCTGGGCCGGCCAGAACGGCTGGTTCTCCGGCGGCTTCGGCGGGTGGATCGCGTCGCAGTTCTGGCCCAACGGGGAGTACTGGCGGGCGTACGGCCTGGTGCTGGCGTGGCCGTTGTTCATCTGGAACGTGTTTACGGAGCAGCCGCTGTGGGGGTGGCTGGTGCTGAGTTTCGTCCAGACTTTCGTGCTGATTCCGCTGCTGATCTGGCGCTGGGGAAAGGGCGCGTATTGCGGGTGGATCTGCTCGTGCGGCGCCTTGGCCGAGACGCTCGGCGATGCGCACCGCCACAAGATGCCGCACGGACCGCGATGGAGCCGGCTCAACATGGTGGGTCAGGCGGTGCTGGCTTTCGCCGCGCTGCTGCTGCTGCTGCGGATCATCGCCTGGACCTGGCCCGGCGGCCCGGTCGGGGGCGTATACGCGGCGCTGCTTTCGGGCGTGCCGTTTCTGAACTATCGCTGGATTGTGGACGTCATGATGGCCGGCGTGATCGGCGTGGGCTGCTATTTTTGGTTCAGCGGCCGGGTCTGGTGCCGGTTCGCGTGTCCGCTCGCGGCGCTGATGCACATCTACGCCCGCTTCTCGCGCTTCCGGATATTCGCGGACAAAAAGAAGTGCATCTCCTGCAACGTCTGCACGTCCGTCTGCCATCAGGGCATCGACGTGATGAACTTCGCCAACAAGGGCCTGGCGATGGAAGACCCGGAGTGCGTGCGGTGCTCGGCGTGCGTGCAGTCCTGTCCGACAGGCGTCTTGCGCTTCGGCCGCCTCACCGTCCGCGGACAGCCGGTCTATGACAGCGTTGCGGCGTCGCCGCTGGCGCACTAGGCCGCGCTGCGCCGCGCGGCTGCTCGCATCGAAACAACGCGACGAGCGCGTCCGGCAGGAACGCGCTCGTCGCTGGAGATGGATGAGGATTCGGCAGGTCTCCCGCGGGCTCGCAGACGTGCCGCCAATGGAGCCAGCGCGGCGGGCGGCGAGCGGGTGACCGGGTCGGCAACGGACTCGCAACGCGAATCTTGGCGTGTGCACGCGCGACGCGCGACGCGTCGCGTGGCCATCTCAGACTGGATCCAGCCTCAAACTGCCGCGCGACGCGAGCGCCGCGCGATCACGACCATTCCGGCGGCCAGCAGGCCCAGCGACGCCGGCTCCGGAATCATCATGGTCTGCAGGTAGTTCGCATCCAGCCAGCCCTGCTTTTGCCAGGAGAAGCTCGAGAGGTAGCTGTCCGAGTACGCCGTTGTTACGCCGGCGAATGGGTGAAACCAGATGCCCAGAAACTCGCCGAAAGCCATGCCGGTCCACGGATCTTGCGCATCGGGATAGAGCGGCACGTGCGCGTTAATGCTTGCCGCGTCGAGCGTGAAGCCCAGCGTGCGCGTCCCGTCGCCGTGGTCCACCACGCTGACGTCGGCGAAGACGTTCGCCAGATCGTTCAGTGACGTGGCGATGCGGTCGGGCGGCTGCGTGCCGGTCAGGTTTGAACCGTCGAAGTAGCTGCTCATGTCGTTCTTCGCGTTGTAGCCGTAAATCGTCAGGCGCGGACTGCCGCCCGTCGCATCGAAGTAGGCCATCGCCATTTCGCCGGGGTGGTTCTTGGGGTTGGGGCCGGGCGAGACGACCAGCGTGAAGGCGTCGGTTACCAGGTCGGGGCGGCTGGGCACCGCGCCGAAGCGGGCGTACCACGAGAACTCTTCGGTCAGCGTGTTGAACGCAGTCTCGATCGAGACGATCTGCCCGCCGGTCGCGTTGTGGGCCGGGTTGGGCGGCGTGTAGGTCCAGGTGAAGATGCTCGCATTCGCCGACGCCGCGCCGCCGAGCGCGACAAGACCTGAAACAAGCCGGCGAACCGATCGGCCAGTGAAACCGTGCATGGGTTCTCCCTCCTCGGGGACGCGACCGGATGTGCCGCGATCCTGGCTGATCGTTGGCGCGCCGCCGGCGCGATTCCAATGCGAGCGGGCGCGATTGAGGGCTTGCGGCGCTGCGACCGAAAACGTCTGCGCGCACCCGCCGCGACACGAGAAATCGCCGGACGCGGCCGGGGCGCGTGACCGGATTTTTTGCAGCCGGTCGAAGCCGGGCCGCGGGAGGGGTTGTGGAACGGCGCTGCGCCGCTAGCTAGAGTGATGTGGGCCGTGCGGTTACGCAGCGCTGCCAGACTGAGGCCGCATCATCGCGCCGCCCGGTGTAGCGGCGGACCTGACGCGAAGAAGGGGTATTCCGTGCATTCGACTGTCGATCGAGCGCGGTTGTTTTCGGAGCGGGCGCATTCGGGACAACTGCGCGACAACGGCGCGAATTACGCCACGCATCCGCACGCCGTCGCCGGGATTCTGCGCGAGCGCGGCGTGGCGGATGAGGCCACGCTGGCGGCCGCGTACCTGCACGACGTGATCGAAGACACGCCGCACACGCCGGAGGACATTCGCCGCGAGTTCGGCGAGGAGATCGCGTCGCTCGTGCTCGAGCTGACCTGCGTGCCGCCCCGGGGCGTGCCATTCGAGGTCAAGCAGGCGCTGCTCGTCGAGGAATGCCGGCGCATGTCGCCGCGGGCGCGGCTGGTGAAGCTGGCGGATCGGCTGCACAACCTGCTCGAAATGGGCGCCTGGCCGACGTGGAAGCAGCAGCGCTACGCGCGGGCGGCGCTGGAATTGCTCGACGCGCTGCTGCCGTGGCCCGACGAGCAGCTTGCGGGGCGCGTGCGCAGCGTGGCGCTGCGCGCGCTGGATGCGTAGCGCGGACGCCGGCTCGCGTGCGGCTACGCCGCTCGCGCTCCGCACTGTAAGGCGGCGGCCCCGGCGCTTCGCTACTCCGCGGCGGGATCGGCGGACCGGCTGGCAGCGGCGTAGGACCGCATCACGCAGTTTCCCCGCTACACTCTCCGCTCCAACCCGCATCAAGGAGCGGCATTGCAGGCGGCCGGCGAGATCGATTCGAGCGCGCGTCCGCCGCGGCGTCTGCGCTTTCGGCTGCTCGCGCACGCGGGGATCACCCTGTTGTGGTCGGGCAGCGCCGGCATCGTCGGCATCCTGCCGGTCATCGCGCGGCGCGAGTTTGGCGCGGGCGACGGGCAGATGCTGCTGATCACCATGGCGATTCCGGCCATGCTGGTTCTCTCGATCTTCTGGGGCGAGCTGTTCTCGCGCATTTCTCTGGGCCGCTATGTCGCCGTCCTGTGGATTACCGCGTTTGTGCCGATCGCGCTGATCGCCTTCGCCCGCGACTTCACCACGTTATTGCTCCTCTACGCCGCGGCCGCCGCCGGAAACGCCGGCTGGTCGACCGCGCACGGCGTGCTCCTCAAGCGGCTGTACCCGCCGACGGTGTTCGGGCGGGCGTTCGCGGTGCTGACCGCGGTGCAACTGGCGAGCGCGATCGGCGCGGCGCTGCTGATCGGGACGTGGCTGGAGGCGGACTCGGGTTCCTTCCGCTACTCCTTTCCGCTGCTCGCGGGGTTGCAGGGGATCGGCGCGATTCTGATCGTCCTGCTGGCCCGCGGGCACGCACCGCCGGCGGCGCCGCGCGCGCCGCTGCGGCTGGCGGCGGCGCTCGCGCCGGTGGCGCGGATGCACGCCGTCCTGCGGGCGGACCGGCCGTTCCGCCGCTACGAGCAGGCCTTTATGACCTACGGCTTCGGCTACATGATCTGCGAAGCGCTGCTGCCGCTGATCGTCACCGACCGGCTGGGCATGAGTTATGAAGAGATCGCAGCCGCGTCGCAGGCCGCGTTGCGCTTCGGCACGCTCGCGATGGTCCTGCCGATGGGCTGGCTGCTGGATCGCGTCGGGCCGACGCGCATCTCCGCGCTGTCGTTCACCGTGCTGGCGAGCTACCCCCTCGGCCTGCTGATCGCCACCGATGCGCTCGGCGTGGGCGCGGCCAGCGCGGCGTACGGAGTCGGGCTGGCCGGCGTGATGCTGGGCTGGATGATCGGGCCGGTCAGCTTCGCGCGCGATGCGTCGCTCGCGCCGCAATATGTTTCGATCCACGCGACGCTGGTCGGCGTGCGCGGCGTCGTGGCGCAGGGGCTGGGCATGGGCTTGTACTGGCTCAGCGGCGGCTTCGAGTGGCCGCTGGTGCTCGCGGCGGTCGCATTCGTCTGGGCCGGCTTGCAGATGTGGCGGCTGGACGTGACGATCCGCAACTCGGCCGCGCTCGTTGCGGCCCCGGCTGCGACGCCGTCGACGGCGGCGTAGTCGCGCGGAAGCGACGGAATTCTGACCCGCGAAGCGCGCTCCCGCCCGCCGTACTTCAAGCCGCATTGGGTGCCAGGATGAGCGATCTCAACCAGGAAGTCAGCCGCATCCTCAATCTGCCGCCGCCGCCGCCGGGCGGCCCGCCGCCGCACCCCGCGGACGTGGCCGACGCGATCGGTTCGTTGTCGCCGGAGCAGGCGGCGGAGATGCTGGAGGCCATGCCGTCGGATGTCGCGGCGGAGGCGCTGGGGGAGATGGATGACGCCGCGGCCACGGAAATGATCGAGGGCCTGGCGCCGGAGGCCGCGGCCGACGCCATCGCCCTGATGGAGCCGGACGACGCGGCCGACATCCTGGCGGAGCTGCCGGACGCGCAGCGGCAGGAGATCCTCGAGAGTCTGCCGGCGGCCGACCGTGGCGAGCTGGTCGAGTTGCTGAAATACCCGCCGGAGTCGGCGGGCGGCATCATGTCGACGCGCGTGACGGCGCTGCTGGCGGGCATGTCCGCCGGGCAGGCGATCAGCGCGCTACGGCAGCTCGCGAGCGAGTCGGAGCAGATTTACTACACATATGTCGTCGACGATCGCAACCGGCTGGTGGGGGTGCTCAGTCTGCGCGACCTGCTGCTGGCCGACGAACATGCCCGGCTGCGCGACATCATGATCAAGACGGTGAAGTCGGCGCCGGCGGAGATGGACCGCGAAGAAGTGGCCGCGTTGCTGAGCAAGTACGGCTATTTCGCGCTGCCGGTGGTCGACGCCCAGAATCGGCTGCTGGGCATCGTCACGGTCGACGACGTGGTCGACGTGATTCAGAAGGAAGCCACGGAGGACATGCAGCGCATGGTCGGCGCCGGCGGCGACGAGCGGATCGACTCGCCGGTGCGGTTCGTGCTCAAACGCCGCACGCTCTGGCTGCTGGTCAACCTGGTGACCGCCTTCATGGCGGCGTCGGTGGTGGGGGCGTTCAAGGGCACGATCGAGAGCCTCGCGATTCTCGCGGCGATGCAGACTATCGTCGCCGGGCAGGCGGGAAACACAGGATTGCAGTCGATGGCGGTCATGATCCGCAGCCTGGCGACGGGCGAGATTCGCGGTATCGGGCTGCGGCGCATTCTGCTGCGCGAGTTGTGGATCGGCACGGGGTCGGGGGCGCTGGTCGGGTTCTCGGCGGGCGCGGTGGGGCTGGTGTGGTGTCTGACGACCGGCGAGCAGTGGTGGGTGGCGGCGGTGCTGGGGTGCGCGCTGCTGGCGTCGATGATGATCGCGACGATCTGCGGGGCGCTGGTTCCGCTGGCGATGCGGCGACTCGGCTTTGACCCGGCTCAGTCGTCGAGCATCATCCTGACGACGATCACCGACGTGTCAGGGTTCTGGATTTTCCTCACGCTGGGGGCGTGGTTCCTTTCGATGCGCGCGGCGTAGCGGGTTTGCGGGCTCTGGATCCACTTGGGTGGCATGCTCTCGCTGTACTCAGCGTGAGCATGCGCGGGCGGGCGTGTTTCGCCCGGGTGAGAGGAACCGCACACACTCCTATTGATGCTGCACGCGCCCACGCAGGTCTTGCCGTGTGCTCACATCAGTCTTCGCCCCAGCCGCCAATGCTGAGGGGGCGATGGAATCGAGTCGACATCCGGAACCAAAGGCGGCGTGCCTGTCCCGGCGAAGTGCGCCGCGCTCGACCAGCGCCAGAGCTCGGGCCGCTCGACCAGCCGCGCCCGAACCGGGTTGGCGTGGATGTAGTCAATCGTGGCGTGGATCGTCCCGGCGTCGTGCAAATCGCGGTCGTAGCCGCCGCCGCGCTGCCAGAAGCGGTATGTCGATCGACCGCTGGGTTGTGCATCACACATACGGGTCAGAAACGTCGGTGCAGCGCGGGCTACAAAAGCGACCGCTCGCCGGCTCACCGGTAGCTTGATGGCCGCGAGGACCGATCGCAACTTAAACGCGTCGCCTCGCGGGAAGAGCACCAGGTGTACGTGATTGGGCATGAATACATACGCCCACAAGTCGATATCGAAGCGCTGGCGAGTGCGCTCCAGCGCGTCGATCAACCAGCCGCAGGCGCGCTCGCGGCCGAGAAACGGCTGTCCGCGAAAACAGCCGAAAGTGAGTGCGTGCGCGACATTAGCATCGTCGGAACTGCGCCGCAGCTTGCGAATGCGTCCGTCCGGGAGTTGCATTAGAACATGATAACCATGGCGCGCGGCGCACGTGGGCGGCGTACGCATACTGAGCGCGCGATGCCCGGCATGCTCACGCTGAGTACAGCGAGAGCATGCCACCCGCCACCCGCCGCTCACGCTGAGTACAGCGAGAGCATGCCACCCGCCACCCGCCGCGCCTACTCCCCGCGCGGCAGCCGATACCCCTTGCCCGCTTCGTACAGCGCCAGACGCTCACCGATCTCGGCGATGATGCGCGCGTCGCCCATCTGCCGTGCGGCCGTGAGCGCCTCGCGGCACCAGTACTTCGCACGCTCGAAATCGCCGCTCTCGGCGAGCGCGGCCGCGAGCGCGTCCATCGTGTCGGCGCTCCGGCCCACCTGCTCGATCACCTGTTCCGCGAGGCGAACGCCCTCCGCGCCGTTCCGCAGCGCCGCATCCGGGCACGCCGCACGCACCCAGATCAGTTGAAACGTCAGCAGCGGATCCTGCGGCGCGCTGCGGAGGCCGCGCTGCACCGCATCCAGCGCGCCGCGACAATCGCCGGCCCGCACACGGGCTTCGGCCAGGCCGCGCAGCGCCGGCAGATAGGTCTCCGACGCCCGCAGCGCCATCTGGTAATGCTCCGCCGCCTCGGGAAGCCGCCCGTCCTGCATCAATACGTCCCCGGCGAACGCGGCGAACTCCGGGTTTCGCTCGCCCAGCCGCGCCGCCTGCATGGCCGCTTCGGCCGCCGCCCGCAGGTCGCCGCGCGTCACGTGCAGCTTGGCCAGGTTGAAGCGCGGCTCCGGCGCCTGTTCGGCCAGGGAGATGGCCCGATCCAGCGCCCGCCGCGCCTCGTCGAGACGTCCCGCGTCCTTCAACACAGCGCCGTAGGTGGACAGGTACATCCAGAGCTCGCGGTCGTCCTCGGGCAGCGCCCGCAGCGCTTCTTCGAAGTGCGCCGCGGCCGAGACGTGATCGTCGCGGTCATAGGCCATCAACCCGAGCTTGGCCCACGCCGCACCGCGCGACGGCCC
The DNA here is from genome assembly GCA_964631045.1 of uncultured Planctomycetales bacterium. Lineage (GTDB taxonomy): Bacteria > Planctomycetota > Phycisphaerae > UBA1845 > Fen-1342 > CAZVWB01. Next base: position 67,815 of record CAZVWB010000017.1, on the reverse strand, counting down.
ATAGCCCTTGGCGCGCTCGAACAGCTCGATCGCGCGACGCTCGAAGTCCGCGGCGGCCGCCTTGTGCCGGTCGGCTTCTTCCGCACGGCCGGCGGCGGCCGCCTGCCGCGCCGCGGCCACGGCGGCGCTCGCTCTGACGCGGAATTCCTGGCCGAGATTCACCTGCGCCATCCACGCGTGCGGATTCCTGGCGAGCGTGCGCTCCCAGAGCGTGATGATGTCGCGGTAATCGAAGCACTGATAGAACGCGACGGCCGCCAGCACCGCCAGCACGCCGCCGCCGATGCCGCGCTGCACGATCGCGCTGAACCGCCGCAGGATGATCGCCGCCGCGGCGACGAACAAGACTAGAAAACCAAGACTACCCAGGTAGTTGAAGTGGTCGGCGACGAACGAGAAGCGGTGCGGGTAGACGTTCAGAAACCCGAGGGCCGGAAAGAGCGTCCCGGCGCTGAACGCGAGCAGGAGGAACGGCGCCCAGCTCAGCCTGCGGCGCAGCGCCAGCACGAACGTCGCCGCGAAGAGCGCCAGCACCACCGCCAGCGGCAGATACTCCCACCAGTCGTTGGCGTGCGGCTCCCAGCGCGGATACACGAAGATCAGCGGATGCGGCCAGAGCAGCTTTTTGGCGTAGAACAGGAACGCCTGCGGCGCGATGATGCTGGCCCGCACGGCCAGGCTGTAGTTCCAGTCGCGGCCCGAAGCGCCGACGTGCGTGGCTTCCAGGAACGCCGTCATCAGCCCGAACGCGGCGCCGAGCAGCAGCAGCGGACCGACGCAACACGCGTCGCGCCGGCGAAGGCCGCGCCGATAGAACAGCATCAACAGCAGCGCCGCCGGCAGGGTGGCGGTCACGGTCTTGCTGAGCAGCGCGGCGACGAAGCACGCGACGCAGGCGGCATACATGCGCCAGCGGCCGGTGCGGTCGAAGTTCAGATACGCAAGCGCCGCGGCCAGGTAGAACAAGCCCGACATCGTGTTCTTACGCTCGGTGATCCACGCGACCGACTCGACGTGCACCGGGTGCAGCGCGAAGAGCGCCCCGATGAACGCCGGCCACGGCGCGCCCAGCCGCGCGGCCAGCCGCCAGACCAGCAGCGCGTTCAGCGCGTGCAGCAACACGTTGACCGCGTGGAACCCGCCGGGGTTCTCGATCCCCCAGAGCTTGTCTTCGACCCAGAACGAAGTGAATACGAGCGGGTAGTACTGCGGGGTCAGCAACTCCGGCAGCGGCCACCAGATGGCGTGCAAGCCCTCCCAGCCGCCCTGCACGTGGCGGTTCTCGTGTACGTACGACTCGTCGTCCCAGATGTATCCGCTGCGCAGCGCCGGGACGTAGGCGACGAAGGTTGCGGCGACGATCGCCGCCGCCCACACGGCCGCGCGCGTCGGCCGCGGCGGCGTGCCGCCGGGCAACGTCTGCGGTTTCACGGAGCGCTGTCCGCCGGCTGCGACGCGGCCGCGGGCTGCGGCGCGGCCGGCAGCCGCTCGGGTTTCAGTTCATTGTAGAAGGCGAAGTCGGCGAGCTGCTTTTCATTGGGGGCCGCGCTGCGCCAGGCGGCGGCGTACATGGCGCCGAGCATGTCTCCTGCGTCGAGCAGCCGCTCGACGATCAGCTCCTTGCCCGGCTCGCTCCGCAGGCGCCCGTCTTTCTCCATCTGGTAGAGCGTCTCGAAGTGTGCGTGCGATCGGCGGATGTGCTCGAGGATCGCCGGCCACGGCGACATCGCCTTGAGCTCGTGCCTCGGTTTGAACAGCGGCCGCAGCGTTTCATAGGTCAGACCGTGCACTTCCAGCACGCCGCCGTCGATGAAGCTGTGGAATTTCCTGTCGACCGTGTACTCGTTCGGGTTGTCGCCCACCCAGCCGTTGTAGCGGTAAGTGGTGTGCAGCGGCTGGGCCGCGTCGCCTACGAAGTGGCTCAGCATGCCCATCTCGTAGATCGCGTTCGCACGCGCCTGCTCGAGCTGCCAGGCGCGCTGCGGCTCGTTCAGGCGTTCCAGAACGCGGACGACGTTGAACGAGTGCTGTAGCTTGGCGTAGTGCTCCGCGATCGCATAGGGCAGGTAGCCCGGCCACTCCTTGGTGCGATTCGCATCGTCGGCGGCGTCGTAGGGGAGCGTCACGTTCTCCGGGTGAACGTGCTTGGCGATGGCCAGCGCCCGCAGATACTCGTATCGCAGCTCCGGGAGCGAATCGAAAGTCAGCCCGAACTGGTCGAGCATGTCCAGGTCGATGTAATGATCCGGCTCGTTGGCGTGCGCCAGCGGCGACACCCGCCAGCCGCGATAGCGATCCGGCTCGTTCGAGGCATCCGCGATACGGTGCCGCACCGCCGGATCGCGCAGCCACTCCGGGGCGTCGGCCGGGAGGCGGTCGAGCGCCAGGTACGCAATCGTTCGATGGCCATGAGCGTTCCACGCCAGCGCGGGGCTCGCACCGAGCATCGCCAGGAGTACAGCGCAGGACAATCGCATCATCGTGCCGCTCCGCCGAGAAGGTCAGTTGAGAACGCTCGCGGCCGCATCGTGCCGGAGGCTCGGGGAGTGTAGCGAGCGCGAAGGGGGCGTGGAAGCGGATCGGCGGTGCGGCGGGCGGCAGCGCCCGCGGCGCGCCGCCGCTCATCGCCAAATCGCTACGGGCAGCGCAGGCAGCGCCGCGTAAGCAGCACGCCGAGCATCACTACCAGCGGGTGCTGCGGCTCCGGGACGGCTGTGATCGTCAGCGTCGGTCGCGCATCGGGCGTACCGAAGCTTCGCGAGTTGAAGACATACGCGACCGCGGGGTCGGCCGCTTCGAGCCGCAGGCTCACCAACCCGCCTGCGGAGACGTCGCCGGCGAAACCCGGCTCGGGCGTAAGCGGATAGGCGGACGCGCCGCTGGTTCCGCCCGCGAAGGCGTACGCGCCGAGCAGCGTGTCGCCCGGACTGATGAACGTCGGCAGCGTGGCGAACGTGACGCCCGTGGCCGCCGGGCTGGAGGGCGTGCCCGTGCCCTCGATCCACGAATCGTTGTTCATCCAGTGCACGCGGAACAGGCCGGCGGCCTGGGGGTTAAAGATCGGGTTGTTTGGAGACGTGGCGGTCAGCCGCAGCGTGACCGCGGTAATCGCCCACTGCCCCGCGCCGTAGGTCGCATCGAATTGCGCGCGAGCGGCGGAGGTGTCGAATCGCAGCACCGACTGAAACTCGCCGCGCGGCAGCCCGGCCGCGGCGATGCCCAGACCGCCGCCGCCGCCGTAGTTGTTGGCGGGTTGCGCCGCGGCGACAAACGCATCGGCAGTCGGCGTCAGGCTGAACGTGTCGGCGTGGCCGGCAGTGGTTCCGGTGGTCAGCAGCGTGGCCGCAGCGGCGACCAGGATCGAAATCCGCTTCATTCCCGTGCTCCAATGTTGCTTTGCTGGCGGCGGCGAATCGCCGCCGCGGTTCTGACGAGCATAGCGAGTGCGGTTGCAGTTTCGATGAAGAAGGGGCGATAAGTCGCGTCGTTGTGGCACCGGTTTTCAACCGGTGTCCGGTGTGCGTGTGGAACCGGTGTTTTACCGGTGTGCGTGTGGCACCGGTTTCCAACCGGTGACTGTCTTTGGGGGTTCCCGACCCGCAAGTCACTCTATCTCGGTGGTGCCTCGGCCGGGTCGGAGACCCGGCAAGACACCACCGGTTGGAAGCCGGCGCCACACTCACTCCGGTCCCGGATGCATGCCGCATTCTGTCCAGTGCCACCGCAACGGTCGCCGGAGCGCGGCGTCATGGCGCAACGGCTACGCAGCATGGCGCCTGCTCCGCCGCGCGCTCCAGATCGGCACGCGTCACGCACAGGCACGTCGACGGCAACTCGATGTCCGCTCGCGCCCAGGTCGTCTCGAATCGCTTCTGCACGGCGTTCGCCTCTTCCGTCGCACCGCGGGCCCGCAGGCACTGCCCCAGCCCGAACAGCGACCAGCCGTTCTCCGGCCACACCTGCAAGTCCTCGCGATACACAGCCTCCGCCTCGGCCCAGCGCTGCGCCTTCACCAGCACCGCACCGAGGGTGTGCCGCACCGGCTGCACCCACTCCGGCGGCTCCATGTAGAGCAGCGAGTCCTCGATCGCGACCGCCGCGCGCAGCTCGCGGATCGCGGCGTCGAGGTCGCCGCGGCGCAGCGCGACCTCGCCGGTCAGTACGCGCTCGGCGATGTCGAAGATCGTGTGCGCGCGGTTGATCCCCATCAGCGCATCGGCGGGTACGCGGGCACGGGCCTCGGCGAACGCGCGCTGCTCGGCCGCCGCATCTTCAAGCCGGCCCAGCGCCGCCAGCGCCACGCCGCGCTTGTACCGCCACATGGCCCTCGCAATCGGGAAGTGTGCCGCGGGCTGCGGCTTGCGCAGAATCTCCTCCCAGCGGCCGAAGCGCATCAGCACGTCGAGCTCGGCGCTCAGGAACGGATCGACGAGCGGGGCGTTCTCGCGTGCGTAGTCTTCCGGGACGCCCGCGAGCATCTCGCGCGCCGCCCGCAGCGCCGTCGCCGAGCGGCCGCTCATCATCGCGGCGAATGACAGGAAGTGGCGGTTGTGCGCCATGTACACCCGATAGAAGCCCTGCTTCGGCGTGATGGCGCGATAGCGCTCGTCGGAGCGGATCGCCGCTTCATTCGTGTCCGCCGCCAGCGACCAGCGGCCGACCTGCACGTCGATGTGCGAGGGCATGTGCACCAGGTGGCCGGCGATCGGCACGCTCCGGCGCAGTCGATCCGCCGCGGCGATGCCCTTCTCCGGGAACGGCGAGGCCTCCACCGCGTGAATGTACAGGTGATTGGCGCCGGGATTGTCTGGGTCGAGCGCGAGCACCGTCTCGAGCACCGCGAGCACCTCTTCGATGCGCCCCTTCGGCGCGCCGCCCGCACCCCAGTAGTCCCACGGCTGCACGTCCATCAGCGCCTCGGCGTAAAGCGTCCCGACGTCCGAATCCTGCGGAAACCGCCGCCACACGCCGCGCATCGCCGCCGCGTACGCCTCATCCAGCGGTCGGCGATCGGCGGCGGGGTCCGCCGCGTAGCGTGCGGTGACCGCGTCGATCAGCGCCTGCTCCACGGGCGTCGCGCTCGCCTTCAGCGCCTGTGCCTTCTGCACGGCCGTCCAGGCAGCGCGGGCCCGTGCTTCCGGCACGATTGGATTGTTCACGTGCGGGCCGTGACACAGCGCGACGCCCCACCAGGCCATGGCGCACTGCGGATCCAGCGCCGCCGCCTGCTCGAACGCGCGGATCGCCTCGTCGTGGTTGAAGGCATATGCCCACGTCAGTCCCTGATCGAAGTAGCGCTGCGCGTCCGCCGACCGCGTCGTAACCGGGCGGCGGTGCGAACCGATTTGTTCATACAGCGGCGTCGTCGCGCCCGGCGGCACGCGATAGCCCGGTGCGGCGCAGCCCGCGAGCGCCATAACTCCAGAGAGCCAAACGACAAAGCTCAATCGCCTACGCATGGTTATCCTCCACGTGGCCGTTTCTCGCGGGGCCGCCGCCAGCGAATACTCGTCGCGGCGGGGCGCACGCGCCGGCCAACCTCACGTGTATCGGCGACGTTTGAGAGTACGTTTCACGCGGGACGCGGGATTGCAGCCGGCTTGCCCCACGGGCCTCCGCGCGTGCCACGGGGCAATCGTGGGGCAACTCGGGTAGAGCGGGCATTCCGCCCGCTGCGCCGGCCACCAGGGTCGGGCAGACTGCCGCCCCCGCCCAGATTGTCCTGCGCGTGGCATGACGAGCGACACACTCGAGTCGCACCCACGTGAAGGCGCGCGGCGGGTCAGCGCGTCGGCCGATGGCGGCGCGGCGGCGGCGGCATGCCCTCCGGCCGGCCGAAGATCATGCGGCCGGCGGAGGTTTGCAATACGCTCGTGACGGTGATCGACACGTCTTCGTTGATCTTGTCCTGCGAGTTCTCGGCGACCACCATCGTCCCGTCGTCGAGATAGCCGATGCCCTGCCCCAGTTCTTCGCCCGGGCGGATGATCTTCACCACGATCGCCTCGCCCGGCAGCACGACCGGCTTGAGCGCGTTGGCGAGGTCGTTGATGTTGATCACGTCCACGCCGCGAAGCTGCGCGATCTTGTTGAGGTTGTAGTCGTTGGTGACGATGCGGCCGTCGAGGTCTTTTCCGAGCGCCACCAGCTTCTGATCGACGTCGCCCTCCTCCTCGGCGCTGGGCAGCCGCGCGTCGGAAATCTTGATCTCGATCTTGTCGTTGGTCTGGAGCTTGTTGAGCATGTCCAGCCCGCGGCGACCGCGGTTGCGCTTCAGCTTGTCCGAGCTGTCGGCGATGGTCTGCAGCTCCTGGAGCACGAAGCGGGGGATGAGAAGCTGCGAGTCGATGATCCGCGTTTCGCAGATGTCGGCGATGCGGCCGTCGATGATCACCGAGGTGTCCAGGATCAGCGGCCGCGCGCCGCGCGACTGCTTCTGGAACTCGACATACGGGATGACGAAGCGGATATCGTCCTTGGTTTGCAGGATGAAGCTGATCGTAAGGTAGCAGCAGAAGATGCCGAGCATCAGCTTCACGGCCCGAACGACGTCGCGACCCTCGCCCTGCAGGTTGTAGGCCTCGATCACGAGTTCGAGGATCAGGCCCAGCCCATAGGCGAAGACCATCCCCGCGATCAGCCCTATGAACGCCCCCGACAGCGCCGCAAGGGACTTGCGCGGCAGATAGACGTCGATGATGATGAAAACGCCCGCGACCGCGATCGACGCCAGAACCAGTTGAACGGCGTAGCGACTCTCCTCCTGGTCACGCGCCAGGATCATCGCCGAAGCGGCGATCAGCAGAATGAACAACCCACGAAGCGCCCACAGCAGCATGGCCATGCCCCAATCTGGATGATGTTCGGCCGGCGGTCCGCCCGCTGCGTTGATCGCGATCGGAGGACGCCCGACTGCGGCGGTTCGCACCGCGGTCGTCAGCCGAAGCCACGAATGATGCCCGCGCGCACGCGCGAGGATGATCGGAGAAGATGAGATGAAGCATATAGATGCGGAGAGTGTAGCGGCGATCCGGCGGCGCTTGAAGGGTGGCGGTGCGGGTGTTCGCCGCTACGGCGACGGTCGCGCCACGCTGTGAACCCGCGTGCGGCCGACCAGCGTCACGCGGTTCGGGCGCCACAGGGCGGCGTGACAGCCTTCCGGCAACTCGACGGTTTCGAGCCACTGCGCTGGGGCCGCGCCCCCGGCCGCGTCTGATAGGCGGTGCAAACCGGCCTCCGGCGGTGCAGCGGCCCGCGCGAGTGAAGAAAGCAGGAGGTCGATTTCTGCGCCATCCTGGCACACGTCGAGTATGCGGCGATCCGGCCAACGGTGAACACGGCGGTTCGCGCCCGTCGCCGCGTCCATCACGACGAGTTGTTCTTCGCTGTGAACCGCGATCAGACCGTCGCCCGCAGCGAATGGGGCGGCAGCGGCTGGCGCGCCAGCCAGCCGCAGACGGTGCGGGTCGCTGAGCCCAAACACAGTATCCGCCGCCCAGACCGTCGCGCCATCGGCCACGCGCACCGCGTGCAACCGCCCCAGGGGTTCCCCGAGGAGCAGCAGTTCGTCGTCGCCGGCCGTCGCGGTGTCATGCGGCCCGCCGACGGAAATCACGCCCAGCGGTTGCCAATAGCGGCCGTCCGGCGGCGTCAGCCGAATGACGCCTGTGTCCTGAACGATCGCAACGCTCCCGCCCGCCGCGAGCAGCAGTGCCGCCCGCGTCCGCGCGACCCAGGTTAGCGGTGCGGCGAGCACCCGGCGGAAGCACTGCGTCTCCGGTGCGCCGCCGCACTCGTTCAGTTCCCAGAGATCGTAGCCGCCCGCGCGGAGCCCCCCGAGATATGCGCTGCGCTCGCCGGCGAAGGCCGCCGCACCGGAGACGGCCGCGAGCGTCCCCGTAAAGAGCAGGGCGCCGTCGGACGCCCGCAGCGCCGCGACCGTGCCGTCGTCGCGGAATGCCTCCACGCGCTGGCCATGCTGCACAATCGCGGGCAGCGGAGGCAGGTTTTCCGGATCGTGATTCGCGGTTCGTTGCTCCGCCGGCGGCGGAGACCCCGTCCGGACCGTCCAGCGCACCGCGACGCCGCCCGCACACAAGTCCAGCATCCAAAGGCGATAGCGGTCATGCAGCAGCACGGCGACCGCTTCGCCGGCCGCGACGCTGTCCGGCGCGCCGCGCGGTGCGTTGGCCAAGCGCACCCCAGGCGTGGTGAGAAGCGGGCTGCCTGCCGCCTCGCCGCCGTCCTCGGCGCAGAGCGCGTGAACATGTCCGTCTTCCGTCGCCACCAGCAACATCGCCGCGTCGCGCAGCTCGATGCTGGTCGCCCATTCGATCGCCAGCCCGAATTCGCGCTGCCAGTTGCCGCGCGGTTCGGACCGGGCGGTCGCGGCGGCGGACAGTAAACAAGCGGCGAGCGCTGCGGTATGGATGCCAGGCCGCCGGTGTCTCGACGTCGGTGGACGATCGGCGCGGCGCCGACTCCAGTTCCGCTCGTGTCGCAGAGCCATCCGGCAGCCCACGCTCCCGCGCCGCAACGCCCGCCGCCGAGCGCTTGCGAATTGACCGGGGCAACTTGATGCGGAACGTTAGCGTCCGCCGCCGCCCTTGCCCTCGGGGTCGACGGAGCCTGTGGCCGGCTTGGACTTCACCTTGTCCTGCACCTGGCGGACTTCGATCGGCAGTTCAAAGCGCGTCTTGGGAATTTCGACGTTGTGCTCGATGCTCTCGATCATGAACGCCGTATTCTGCTGCATGACCTTTTGTTCGAGCTTGTGCGGGACGAGCACGCCGTCGACCGGGCGGTAGTCGCTGACGTACGTCTCCACCGGAATCGCGCCCATCGCCGTTTCCGCGGTGATGCTGATCTTGGTGATCAGCCCCGTCTCCTTGTCGTAGTACGCGGTGGCCGGATTGCCCTCCGCCGGGGTCAGCAGCACCTTGTAGGCCGGCTTGTCGTTCACGTTCTCGATCGCCTGGGTTTCGGCCTTTTTGTAGACCTTGCGCCAGTGCAACTCGCCGTTGAAGATCGCCTGTCGCAGCGCCTCCGCCCGCTCGTTGCCTTCCTTGACGCGCGCGCCCTGCATCGCGTCCATCGCCCACGCGATCTGGCCGTCGGACCCTTCCTGCATCTTGCCGATTCCCTCGGCCTCGACCTGGATCACCATCAGATTCGGCTCGGCCTGCCAGATGATGAACGGGCCTTCGACGCCCATCGCTTCGAACTTGATCTTGCCCTTGGTCACGCGGTTCTTGAGCTTCTCGAACGCCGCCTTGCCGCCGGCTTTCTCGACGTAGGTGTCCAGCACCTGCTCGCCGCTGGGCAGTTTGTCGTCGGCGGAGGCGGCTGCGCCGCCGAATGCCCACAACAGGCTCGCGGCGACCAGTCCGCGCGCCGCAACGCGAAATAGCACAGTCCTCATGGGAGAGTCTCCGTAGTAAGGGGATACGCTGCGTTTTCTGCGCCGCGGAGCACGGGCGACCAAGCGGGCGCGCCGGCGACGCGGCCGGTTTTCGACTGACCTTGTATCCACATGACGGCGGCGTCGATCACGGCGTCCTGCCCCGAGAGCAGCGAAGCGCGCGTCAGCCGCACTTCCTCATCCGGCATCACGCCGATGCCCTCCAGCCGTTTGCCGCCCGCCGACGTGTAGTCGGCGATCGCGTGCAGGAACCCGTCGCCGCTTGGCAGTCGCGTAATGATCGACGGCAGCGCTGCGCCGGCGGAACGGGTTCCAAATATTCGTGCACGGCCGGCGTCCTGAAGTCCGCCGGCCACGATCTCGGTGGTCGAGGCGGACGCGCCGTCGATCAAGATCGCGAGCGGCCCCGCGTAGTTCGGCTGTCGCGGGTTGACGGTGAGCTTCAGCGTCGTTTCGCGCGACCGCATCGTCCCGAGCAGGTGATTCGACGTGTCCATGAAGAACCCGGCGACGCCGGCGCCCAGCGCCGAAATGCCGCCGGGATTGCCGCGCAGATCGAGGATGACGCCGGGCGCGCCCGCGAAACGCTCCACGGCCTGGGTCATGGCGGCGGAGACGCCCACCGGGTCCAGGAAGATGTTCAGGGTGATGTACCCCTCGCCGCCCGGGAGGGTGCGCGACTCGACGTGAACGTAGTGGGGCGGCAGGTTGCCCAGGCCGACGCGATTGCCGCGCGGCGTTTGCAGTTCCAGCTCGCGCGACAGCCGCGCGTCGTCGCCATCGCGAAACGTCAGCTCCAGCGACTCGCCCACATTCCCGCTCAGCATGGCCTCCGCGGTACCCAGCAGCCGCAGATCAAGCTGCGTCGAGTCGGCGTAAGTCTCGGCTACCTCCGCGAGCCGCGGGGCCAGCGGCACGTCGTTTACCTGCTCGATGATCCAACCCGGCTTCACACCGGCGGCGTCCGCCGCCGACTCGGGTGCGACCGCGTGAACGACGATCTGCCCGGCGCACAGCGCCAAGCGCAGACCGGTCGTCCCTTCGCCGCCGGTCCGGGTCGCGGCGGCGGCTTCATAGGCCGCGGCCGGGATGATGGAGAAGTGCGACTGTTTGAGGCGCTCGATCAGCGTCTGAAGCACGCCGCGAGCCTCGGCGGCCGTCGCGGCGGCCTCGATCCTGGGGCGCAGTTCATCGCGCGTCGCCGGCCAGTCGATGCCGCCGAGCGTGGGATCCCAGTGCTTGTCGCGGACCGTGGTCCAGACCACGTCGAAAGACTCTATCTGGCGTGCGCGCTCGTCGGGAGTGAGGCGCACTTCGCGACGGGACTCGGCGCTTGTGCACCCGGCCAGCGTCAAGCCAGCAAGGACGGCCAAGGCGGCTGCGACGCGGGCGGCTTTGAGTGGCGGGCGCTTCGATTTCAGACGTTGTGCCAACATAGAGCCTCTTTCAAGTCTTGGGCACGCACCGCGGAACACGGGTCGGCTAAAGCCAGACCCGTGCCACACCGGGTCGGCTAAAGCCAGACCCGTGCGGGTCGGCTGCGCCGGACCCGTGCCACATCGATTCACCGATGCGCGCGAGCGGCCCGCGGCCGGCGAACTCTCCCCTGCCTAAGCGATTCGCGCTGTACGCCGGGAGTCGAGATAAGCGGACAATACCGCCGCGCGTCGCCAACGTCTGCGGCCGATGACAAGGCCCGACGGCAATCCACCGGATTCGGCGCGATGCGCGGGCGCCCGCGAGCGGGCTGCGACACGTGGCGCGATTACGTTCATGCCGCTGACACAACCGGTCTTTCGAGGAATTGTCGATTATCGACCTGCCCGCACCCGCCGGGGCCGCGTCTCGCCAACTTTCTCTTTTCTACGGTGGTCAACGTTACATAGGATGTTATTAGGGCCGCGCTGGGGCCGGCCCAAACGTCGCTTTGCGGCAGGTAGAACATGCGCCCGGAACCCGGCTCGCACGAATCGCTGGAACGCCTCTTCGGCGGGATGGTTGAGCAGGTCTTCATGTCCGACATGGGCATCTGCGACCCGCGCCTGACCGACTACCTGGCCCGCATGCTGGTTGAGTTCGTGCACATCGACCAGATTTTCTGCCTGAAGGCCGTCAACGGTGAAACGATCCGCGAGCTTTCGCGTTTCGAAGCGGAAGCACAACTGGGCGAGGGCCTGCTGGGCTCAAACCGCACTCGCGTGGTCAACCGCTACATCGGCGACTTTACGCTGTTCTGGACGGGTGTGTACCCGGAGTCGCTTCGCCGTCCGCGCGGGGCCGACCGGCTGCGCGAGTATGTGCTCGTCGGGAAGCGCTCATACGGTATCGCCGGAGAATTGACCGATCCCGACGGCGAGCCGCCGGCCGACCTGTTGAAGCATCTGAGCGACGAGTTCGAGTTCTGCGTTCACGGTCTGCACCGCGTCCGCGAGACCTGGCAGCGGTTGACGGGGTCGCACGGCCCGGAGCGACTGATTACCCCGCCGGAGTTGTAGCGCCCCGGCACGGTCTGCGGGCCGCGCGGCAGCGCTGCGCAACAAATGCGCCGTGGGGGATAATCCCATCGCAGGACTACGCGGGTCTGCTGCGCACAAATCTCAGATTGCCATAAGCTGATTTTTTGCAGTTAGTTGCGGTCGAAATCGGCGCGCCGTCCGAACACTTTGATTTGCAAAATGGGGAACGTGTGTTATATTTTCCCACATCAGGCAATTCAGCGGGCAGTTGAATGTAGCCGTAAGCTTATGAGTGCATGTACACCGGGAACTACGAGCTCAAGATCGACGAAAAGGGCCGAATCTCGGTGCCGTTCCAGATTCGGGACAACCTGGACCCGAACGTTCATGGGAAGGCGTACTACATCGGCCCGGGGCGAATAGCGGGAACGCTTTGGCTCTGTGCCGACAAGCACTATCGGTCGCAGCGAGTGGAAATGCCGCACTGCGACAGGTTGTCGCCGGCGGCCTATCGCTGGCAGCAGTGGGAAGCGTCGCAGACGCAGTTTGTGGCCCCGGATTCGCAAGGCAGGGTGCTCATACCCGAGCGGCTGCTGACTTTTAGCCGGTTGCCGCGCGAAGTGGTGCTGATCGGCATGTTCGATCACATGGAAATCTGGGCGCGGGACGCGTTCGCGGCCTTCGAAGAGAAGGGTTGGCAGGATTTCGCGGAGCTTCGCGAGCCGGCCATGAAGGAAATCGTGGCCGGTGGTCTGTATACGACCCCGCCTGAAGTGACGCTGACCGGGCGTGGCGCGCCCGCAGCGGCGACGGCGGCTGCGTAAACGAAACACGGTTGGGTACTGCGAGGGTAGTCGCATCGGCGCGGCGGCCGATCCGCCGCAAAACTTCACCCAGGATCCGCGGCGGTTGGCCATTTTCGCCGAGTGGCCACCGTTTACGAGCACGGTACTCGCCGCGATCCAATTTGCAGGCACCGGACGCCTGCTTCGCCTTTGACCGCCGCGAATCAAGGATGATGAGCGGCGGTCCTCCCTTACTCGCGGGTCAGCTTCCGTCACCCGAGACGGGATTCATACCATCCCGACCGGGGCGCGTCTAGTGGAAAATTTGGCAGCCATGCGGCCTTGACCGCGCGGAGCGCGCCTTCTTGCGTGCGTGAATCCGGGAAAGACCATCAGCCGGTGCTGGTGGCGCAGTTGCTGCGCCACATGCAACCGCGGCCGGGACAGACGGTCTTCGACTGCACCATCGGTCTGGGTGGTCATGCGGCGGCGATCCTGCCGCTCCTGCTGCCCGGCGGCCGCTATATCGGCATCGATGCGGATGAATCGATGCTGGAGCTCGCGCGGCAGCGCCTGAGCGGATTTGCGGCGGACGCGCGGCTGCTTCGGAAAGCGAACTTTGCCGACGCCCCGGCCGTTCTGCGGGATTTCGGCGTGGACGTAGTGGATCACGTCTTCGCCGACGTCGGCATGAACTCGGCCCAGGTCGATGACCCGGCCCGCGGGTTTTCATTCGACCGCGACGGACCGCTCGACATGCGGTTCGACCGGTCGCAGAAGCGGCAGGCTGCCGACCTGGTGAATGCACTGAGCGAGAGCGAGCTCGCCGACCTGTTCTACGAGTTTGGACAGGAGGGTCAGAGCCGCAAGGTGGCCAAGCGCATCTGCCAGGTGCGCCACGAGATGCGTATACTGACCACACGGGTTTTGGCGCAGGCTGTGGAATCTGCATACGGCGTGAGCGGTGACAGTCGTTCGGATCGGACCCACCCGGCTACGCGCGTCTTTCAGGCCCTGCGAATCGCGGTGAACCGGGAGCTTGATAATCTGGACGCGTTCCTGGCAGCCGCCGGCGGCATGTTGCGACCCGGCGGAACGCTCGCCGTGATCTGCTTCCACAGTCTCGAAGACGGGATCGTGAAGCGGTTCCTTCGAGATGCGAAATCCAAGGGGATTTTCGAGGAATTGACGCGGCGGCCGGAAGTGGCCGATGCGAACGAACGAGGCAGCAATCCGCGCAGTCGCAGTGCCAAGCTGCGAGTCGCGCGGCGGCTCGGATGACGCCGGGCATGGAGGCACGTATGGGGCTGAACATCAAGGCGGCGCTGCTGCTCAGCCTGGCATTCATCGGCGGCATGGCCTGGCTTATCCACCAGGTTGCGGCCCCTGTGGTCGAGTTGCCCTCGCCGTTGACGGCGTCGCCGGCCAACCCGATTCGCAGCACCATCGATCTTCCCGAGCGGGCCGACGCCTTCGCCCATAAGAGCACGATCGAGCGGCATGTCGCAGAGAGCCGCGACGCCGCCGGCGCCGTTTCTTTGTCTCCGCCGGCTGCGGACGCGGTCGAGCTTCCCCCGCTCGTACTGCCGCCACTGGCCGAGGCGCCGCCCAGTTCCGGCGGGACAGTCAGCCCAGAACCCATCGCGTCGGCGTTGCGCGACGAAGCGCTCGTTCCATCCCCGCGTCCGGACGCCGAGCGCCCGGTTTACCCCGCCCCGGAAGTTGCTGCCCAGCCGCCTGGCCCGGCGACGCCAGCGCCGCCCGTAGTACCGCTCCCGGAATCCGCGCCGACGAACGTCGCAAGCACCGGCGGTGCGGCGGCGAATCAGGCCATTCCGGTTGCGCCCGTGGTCCCGCCGCCCAGCGAGCGCTCCAGCGCTCGAACGTACCGCGTGCAGCGCGGCGATTCGGTTGCGAAGATCGTGCAGCGCGAGTTCGGTACGGCCGACGCCGCCACCATTCAGGCGTTCGTGAACGCCAACCCGAAGATTCGGAAGCGTCCGGACAACCGCATCTTCATTAACGAAGAACTGGTCATGCCTGAGATCCCAACGCTGGTGCGCTCGCGGAACGAGTCTCCGGCGGCCGGTACGGTCGAGCGGCAACAGCCCGCGCCGCGGCGAGAAAACGTGCCGGCCTCCGAAGCGATCGAGAAGCCCCGGCCGCGCCGCACGGAGCCGACGGACTCGCCGCGTGCGAAGCCGGCCCCGCCGCCTGTGGCGATGGAGAACCCGCGCACGCCAACGGATGTTGCGCGGCGCGACCGCGCGGAGCCGGCGGCGTCGCCCGAGCCGGCGGGCAAGGCGGCTGCGGCAACTCCGCCAAACCCGGGGCCAGCCAGCGCCGCCGAAGCCGCGCGGCCCAGCGCGACCGCGGCGCCGCGCGTCGCAAGTAACCCGCCGCGCGAAACGCAGCCTGCGCGGCCCGGCCCCGCAACAGCGCGCCGCAAGCCGGAAGCCGACCCGCGGCCGCGCAGCGACGGTGACAACCGCAGCGCTACGGCGGGGCGGAGCACGCGCGGGGCGCGGCCGGAAACGGCGCGCCAGCAGCCGCGGCGCGAAAACACGACACCCGGCTGGCGCTGGTATACGATCCGCGAGAATGACTCGTTGCGGCTGTTAGCCCGAACGCACCTCCGCGACGAGCGGCGCTGGCGCGACATCGTCACGCTGAACCCGGATGTGAATCTGCGCAAGCTGATCCCCGGCGTTCGCATCAAGATGCCGCAGCCCGACAGCGTCGCGTCCCGCTAGACTACGCCGCGCGAGCGCGCCGCCGGGCGCTTCGGCGTGCGATTCGGGGCGGCGCTTGGGCGTGTGAATTGGATTGACGCGGCGGCATTGCCGGGTGGCTGGTCGTGACTCTCCTGCGGACGATCGCGTTGATGATCGGGGCGCTGGCGACGATGGTCGCGGTGGTCGCCTTTCGGGCCGAGGCGACGCGCGTGCAATTCGAGATCTCCCAATTGGACCGGCAGGCCGAGGCGCTGCTCGTGACGCTTCGCGAGCAGGAGCTTACGCTCGCGCAGCTCCGCAATCCGGCGGAGATTCGCCGCCGGGCCGTCGAGCTCAGCCTGGACGGCTTCGCCACTTCAGCTCCCGCCGCAACGCCCGCGCCGCCGCGACCGAGGTGATCGATGCGCCTGGCGAATCTGATCTTCCTGTTTGTCGCGGTGTTGCTCGCGGCGGGCGCCGGCCGGCTGGCGTATCTGGAGCAGCACAGCGGCGCCGCCCTTCGCGACCAGGCGCAGCGGCAGCGCAGCGCGACGTTTCGCATCTCGGCGCAGCGGGGCGAGATCATCGACACGCGCGGGCGCGTACTGGCCGGGAGCATCCGTCGGCCTTCGATCTTCGTCGATCCGTCCAACGTCGAAGATCCGAAGTTTGCGGCGTACTCGATGGCGCCGCTGCTCGGGCTCAGCGCCATCGAACTCGAGAAGATGCTCCGCACCCGGGCCGCCGACCGCTTTGTCTGGGTGAAGCGCGAGATCAGCCTCGAAGAGCTCGCGGCGTTCGAGGCGCAGCGCAAGACGCGGCGGCTCTTCGCGTTCGGCGTGCAGGAAGAGCCGCGGAGAACGTATCCGCTGGGGCGCGTCGCCGCGCACGTGCTGGGATTCGTCGGAGCCGATCAGCGCGGGCTGGCCGGCATCGAGCAGCAGTGCGAAAAGCTCCTGACCGGGCGCGACGGAACTCGCACCGCGACCGTGGACGTGCAGCGCCGCCGATTGCAGACGAGCGCAGCGGACTACGTCGCGCCGCAGGACGGGGCGACGGTGGTGCTGACGATCGACGCGTACATCCAGCAGCGGGCCGAGGAGCATCTCCGAGGCGCCGTAAAGGCCTGCAATGCGCGCTGGGGCGTCGCGGTAGTCATGGATCCGCAGACCGGAGAAGTGCTGGCGATGGCCACGTCGCCGGATTTCGATCCGCAGCAGCCGCTCAAGGGCGTCAGCGGACCGGTGTCGCTGGCGGCAGAGAACGAGATTCTGCGCAATCGCGCCGTGTCCGACGCGTTCGAGCCGGGCAGCATCTTCAAGCCGTTTGTCGCCAGTCCGGCGCTGCAGGACAGATTCGTGCGGCTCGACGAGGTTTTTCAGATCAGCGGGCCGACGCGGCAGTTCGGTCCGCGCACCATTCACGACACCAAGACGCACGACGCGCTGGACGTATCGATGATCGTGGCGAACTCCAGCAACATCGGCATGGCGATGATCGGAGAGCGCTGCACCAACGCGCGGCTCAATCGCTACGTGCGGCGCTTCGGCTTCGGCGATCCGACGGGGATCATGCTGCCCGGCGAGCACGACGGACTGGTGCAGGACTTCAGCCGCTGGGGGCCGTACTCGACTCAGTCGATCCCCATCGGCCAGGAAATCGCGGCCACACCGATCCAGCTTATCGCGGCCTTCGCGGCGATCGCCAACGGCGGCGTGCTGTATCGCCCGCGCATCGTTCGCGGCGTGGTGGACGCCGCCGGGCAGCCGATCGCGGATTACTCTCGACCGATCCCGGTGCGGCGCGTGCTCGAGGAAGAGGTGGCGCGGCGCTTTCGCGACGATGCGCTCGTCAAGGTCATCAACAGCGGCACCGGCGGCAAGGCGGCCTTGCTCGACTACCAGGCCTTCGGAAAGACCGGCACCGCCCAGGTGGCGAAGGAAGGCGGCGGCGGATACATCGCACGGGCGTACACGGGCTCGATGCTGGTCGGCGCGCCGGCCGCAAGCCCGCGCGCCGTGGTGCTGGTCTCGATCCGCACGCACGGTCAGCGGCTCTATTATGGGGGTACCGTGGCCGCCCCCGCGGCGCGCGACATCCTGGCGGACACGCTGGCCTACATGCAGACGCCGCACGACCGCATGAGCGATGCGCCGGCGGCGCTGCCGGAAGTGGGCGGCGATTGACGAATCGCCCGGCAGCGGCGATGCTCCCGGCTACGCGCAGGACATGGAGGTTGCGATGCGCAAGCTGGGAGATTTGCTCGCGGGCATCGTCGCCGCGCCGCTTTCGGACGCGCAGGGGCAACTGGAAATCAGCGGAGTTTTCGACGACTCGCGGCAGGTCAGGCCCGGGGGCGTTTTCGTCGCGCTGCGCGGCGGCCGCGCCGATGGGCGGGCGTTCATCAGCGCCGCGATCGAGCGCGGAGCGTGCGTCGTCATCGGCGAATCGCTCGAATCCTGCGGCGCCGCGGTCGCGCTGGCCGTCAGCGACGCGCGGGGAGTCCTGGCGCGGCTCGCCGCCCGCTGGCACGGCTTCGACGCCGCCGCGCAGCCCCTGCAACTGATCGGCGTGACGGGGACAAACGGCAAGACCACCACCAGTTTCATGACGCGCGCCATCCTGCAGGCGGCGGGGCGCAAGAGCGGCCTGCTGGGAACGGTGCAGTACGACCTGTGCGCCCGCACGGTCGCATCGGACATGACCACGCCCAGCCCGCTGCACCTGGCCGCGTGCCTGCGCGAGTGCGCCGACGCCGGCGGCGTCGCGGCCGTGATGGAGGTCTCCAGCCACGCGCTGGATCAGCGGCGGACCGACGGGTTCCGATTCAGCGCCGCGGCCTTCACGAATCTGACGCGCGACCATCTGGACTACCACCAGACATTCGAGAACTACGCCGACGCCAAGGCGCGGCTCTTCGCCGGGCTCGATGCGGAGGCGGTGGCCGTCGTCAACGTCGATGATCCGTGGAGCGCCCGCATGCGGCGCGACTGCCGCGCGCGGGTGCTGGGCTTCTCGATGAACCAGGACGCGGAGATCAGCGGGGCCGTCCTGCGCGAGTCGATCCGCGGCACGTACTTCCGGCTGCGGCTCGAGGGACAGGAGCGCGTGATCGAGAACGCCATCGTCGGTCGCCACAACGTGTACAACGCGCTCGCTGCTGCGGGCCTGGCCTGGGGGGTGGGCGTGTCGCTCGACCACATCGCGGCGGGCCTGGCCACGGTGCGGAACGTGCCCGGCCGCCTGCAGCGCGTGCCGGCCGCGGAGCGGGCGGAAGTGTTCGTCGACTACGCCCACACCGACGACGCGCTCAGAAACGTATTGAGCGTGCTCAAGCCCCTCACGCGGCGGAGACTGATCGCGCTGTTCGGCTGCGGCGGCGACCGCGATCGCACCAAGCGGCCGCTCATGGCCGCCGCCGCCGCCGAGTTCGCCGACGCGATCATCGTGACCAGCGACAATCCGCGGACGGAGGATCCGCAGGCGATCATCGGCGAAATCCTCGCGGGATTCAGCGCCGATCAGCGCCGCCGGGTGATCGTCGAGCCGGATCGACGCGCGGCGATTCGCACGGCGATCGCATCCGCGGAGCCGGGCGACTGCGTGCTGCTGGCCGGCAAGGGTCATGAGGATTATCAGATTCTGGGGCGCGAGAAGATCCACTTCGACGACGTCGAGGTCGCCATTCAGGCGGCGGCCGAGGTGGCGGTGAAGCCCTGAGCGAACGAGTGTTGCGGCGGCGGCGGCCTGGCCGGCGCGGCGCGAACGGCGGAGTCTCACAGCGTGATGCGGCTGACGCTCAGCGAAGTGATCGAAGCGCTCGGCGCCCGTCGCCGCGAGAACCCGCCGCGCGCCGCGGTCGCGGGCGTATCGACCGACTCGCGCACGCTCGCGACGGGTGAACTGTTCTTCGCGCTCGTCGGGCCGACGTTCGACGGGCACGCTTTCGTCGCCGAGGCGCTGCAGCGCGGAGCCGCGGCGGCCGTCGTGGCTGCGGCGCGGGTGGGCGAACAGAGTTCGCAACTCGCCGGGCAGGGCGTGGCCGCGCCGCTCGACCGGCTCATCGCCGTCGACGATCCGCTGGCGGCGCTGGGTCGCCTGGCCGCTTATCACCGCCGGGCGCACGCGGCCGACGTGATCGCCGTGGTCGGCAGCAACGGCAAGACCACGACCAAGTCGATGATCGCGCACGTGCTGAGCGGCGGCCGCCGGGTGCACTGTTCGCCGCGCAGTTTCAACAATGCGATCGGCGTGCCGCTGACGCTTCTTTCGGTGGAGCCGGGCGACGAGGTTGTCGTCGTCGAGATCGGCACGAACGCGCCGGGCGAAGTCGCCGCGCTCGGCGCGCTGGCCCGGCCCGACATGGCGGTGATCACGAGCATCGCAGAGGAGCATCTCGAGGGCCTGGGCGATCTGGCGGGCGTCGCCGCGGAGGAGGCGTCGATCCTGGCGAGCGTGCGCCGCGGCGGGCTGGCGGCGGTCAACATCGACTCGCCCGAGATCGCTCCGCACCTGGCGATCGAAGGCGTGACGCTGGCCACGTTCGGACGGGCGGAGTCGGCGGATTTGCGGCTGACGAACTGTGCCTATGAGCCGCCGTGGCTGCGCTGCACCTACAACGGCCGGTTCGCCTGTCGGTTGCCCGTGCCGGGTGCGCACAACGCGCTGAATGCGGCCGGGGCGATGCTGATCGCGCGGCGGATGAACCTGGAGCACGCCGAGATCGCCGCGCGGCTCGAGACGTTCGCGCCGCCGCCGATGCGCAGCGCGGTGCGCGTGGCGCGCGGCATCACGATCATCGACGACACGTACAACGCGAACCCCGGCAGCGCGCGGGCGGCGATCGAGATGCTCGCGGCGTTTCCGTGCCGCGGGCGGCGCGTCCTGGTGATCGGCGAAATGCGAGAACTCGGCGCGGCGGCCGCGGCGCAGCACGAGGCCGTCGCGCGGCGGATCGCCCAGTCGCCGATTGATCGCGTCGTGCTGGTGGGGGCCGCCGGCGAGTGGATGGCGGGCGCGTTGGCCGGCGGCGCGCCACAGGTGGCGCTCTGCGACGATCCGGCCCAGTGCGCGACCGTGTTGCACGACTGGCTGACGGCGGGAGACGTGGTGCTGCTGAAGGCGTCCCGGGCCGTCGCGCTGGAGCGCGCCGTCGCCGCGCTGCTCGAACCGGCCGCAGCGACAGAAGCGGTGTAAGCCATGTTGTACTGGCTCTTTCACTGGCTCGCGGCGGGCAAGCCGTATGCATACCACAGCCCGCTGTTTCGCGCGACCTGCGCGGTGCTGCTGGGTTTTCTGATCGTCTTCGCGCTCGGGCCGCGCGTCATCCGCGCGCTGATCCGATTCAAGATCGGGGATCGCCCTGAATTCGACCACGAGCAGCTCAACCGCCTGCAGCAGGGCAAGAGCAACACGCCCACGATGGGCGGCGTACTCATCGCGCTCGCGATCTTCGTGACCACGCTGCTGCTGGCGGACCTCGGCAGTTTCTACGTCCGCATGGCCATGTTCTGCCTGGTTTGGCTCACGCTGCTGGGCGCGATCGATGACTGGTACAAGCTGTCGGCCAGCCGCCGGGCGGGTTCGCGCGACGGCCTGCGGATGTGGGAAAAGCTGATCTTTCAGGTCGCGCTGGGGGTGCTGCTGGCGATGTTCATTCTGAAAGCCGGGGAAACCCGCGCCGAGAAGGACCGCTTCCAGCGGCCGGAGCTGCCCTACAACCCCGCGTACAACGTCCTGAGCATTCCGTTCTACAAAGGCGAGCCGATCGGGCCCTACCACGGCGTGGTGTTGGCGACGCCGGTGTTCGCCGTGCTTACGGTGCTGGTCATCGCCGGCACGTCGAACGCGGTGAATCTGACCGACGGCATGGACGGGCTGGCCAGCGGCTGCGTGGTGTTGACGGCGCTGGCGTTCATGGCGCTGGCCGCGGTGGTGGGCAACGCCGAGCTTTCGCAGCAGTTATTGCTGTATCACATTCCCGGGGCCGAGGAGCTGGCGATCCTGTGCGGTGCGATCGCCGGCGCGTGCCTGGGGTTCCTGTGGTACAACGGCTATCCGGCTCAGGTCTTCATGGGCGACACAGGTTCGCTGCCGCTGGGCGGGCTGATCGGCTATGTCGCGATCGTGACGCGGCTCGAACCCATGCTGCTGATCATCGGCGGCGTGTTCGTGATCGAGGCCGTGTCCGTGCTGATCCAGATCTTCTACTTCAAGTCGACCGGCGGCAAGCGGTTTTTCCGCTGCGCGCCGCTGCACCATCACTTCCATCTGGGCGGCTGGACCGAGACGCAGGTCGTCATGCGCTTCTGGCTGCTGGCGGCGCTGTTCGCCGCGTTCGGCCTGGCCACGCTGAAGCTACGGTGAGTCCATGACCCGCGCGAGCGCTGCGCACGTGCCCGGTTCGCTCGACGCCGCGGCGACGATGCCGGCCACGGCGGGCTTCGACCGCGCCGTCATTACGATCGTCGCGGCGCTGATGACGCTCGGGGCGGTGATGGTCTATTCCGCCTCGGTGACGCTCGCGGGAGCGGAGGTGAACCTGCGGCACATCTGGAGCACGCCCCTGCGCCAGTGCGTGTTCGTGATGATCGGCTTCGCGCTGATGATCGGTTTCGCCGTGCTCGACTATCGCGCATTTTCCTGGCGCCGGGCGGCGGACTGGTGGCGGCCCGGCCTGGTGCTCGCGATCGCGCTGGCGCTGCAACTCGCAGCGCTGGCGGTTCCATCCGGCAGCGGCCGCGTCGCGGGGCAGCGCTCGCTTGTGATTCCCGTCGGCGGCGGCATCACCTTTCAGCCGGCCGAGTTCGGCAAGGTCGCGATCTGCGTCTGGCTGGCCGCGTTCCTGGCGTGGCGCGGGCCCTTGGCGCGTCGCTTTCGAACGGGGTTCCTTCCGGCGCTCGCGGGGGCCGGGGCGCTGATCGCACTCACCGGCGTGGCCGACTTCGGTACGGCGGCGCTGATGGGCGCGATTGTCTTCTTCCTGCTGGTGATGGGTGGCGCCCGCTGGTCGCACCTGGGCCTGCTGGGGCTGCTTGGCGCGGCCGGGGGTGCGGTGCTCGTCATCAAGGAGCCGTACCGTGTCGAGCGGCTGCTGACGTTTTTCTCATCGCAGCCGGATCCATCGGATGAGGCGTATCAGATTACGCAGGCGCTGATCGGGATCGGCTCGGGCGGCTGGTTCGGGCGCGGGCTGGGCGCGGGTGTGCAGAAGTATGGGTATCTGCCGCAGCAGAACAACGACTTCATCCTGGCGATGATCTGCGAGGAACTCGGGGCGGTCGGCGGGCTTGTGGTCATCGGGTTGTTTCTGCTGCTGCTGTGGCGCGGGTGGCGCATCGCGACGCGCTGCGCCGACCCCTTTGGTCGCCTGCTGGCCGCCGGCATCACGCTGGTGATCTGCCTGCAGGCGGCGTTCAACGTCGGCGTCGTGACGAACAGCATTCCGACCAAGGGCATCTCGCTTCCGTTCGTTTCGGAGGGCGGGTCGGGCGTGATCTTTCTGGGCATGGGCGCGGGCATCCTCGCATCGATCGCGCGCTTGCCGCAGCCGCGCGCGACGCCGCGCCGCGCCTAGCGCCGCGCGATCGCGGCGCGAGCGGCGCGTCGCGCGCTTTTTTTTGCACAACCCCTTTTATTCGCGCGTCGCGATCACTAAGCTTCAGAGAGTGTCGCCCGGCGGCGGCGATTCCTGCCTGCCGCTTCTCGCGACCCGGCGCCCTCAGGCGCTGCGTACTGATGGAAGGTCGCCAAGCGCCACGGCTAGACCTTCCATCTTTTTTTCTGCGCCGCGCGGCCGCCGCGCGGCCTGGATCGCAAGGTGCACGCATGCGATCGCGCTACACCGAGTTCAACGGCAAACCCTTCCCGTTTCAGGATCAGATCGGGCTGTCGAGCGAGTTTGTCGATTTCATTCTCGCGTACGGCGATGAGGCGCTCAGCGCCTTCAAACAGCTCGAACGCGACCCGGAGCAATCCCAGGCGCTTCAGGATCTGCTCGAACAGGGCATTCTCGAGAAGGTCAAAGGCCGCTGGCGGCTCACACCCCGCGCGATCAACGCCATGCAGCGCAAGGCGCTCATGGAGGTATTCGCCAACCTGAAGCGCGGCGTGCGTGACGGCCACGCCGCCCCGGAACCCGGCGGCGGCGGCGAGCGCGTCGAGGGATCGCGGCCGTACCAGTTCGGCGATCCGGTCAGCGAACTCGACCTGGCCGCGACGCTGAAGAACACGATCCGCCGCATGTCCGACGAGCGCGGCGCCAGCGGCGGCGACTCCGGCGGCGTGCTGCCGTTGCGGGTGCGCGACAGCGACTTCGAGCTGCACAACAGCGAGTCGCGCGCGACGTGCTCGACGTGCCTGCTGCTGGACATGTCCGGTTCGATGGCGCGCTTCGGCCGGTTCTTTCAGGCGAAGAAGTGCGCGATGGCGCTGATGGCGCTCATTCGGCAGCGATTTCCGCTCGACACGGTCGATCTGGTCGGGTTCTACTCCGGCGCGGAGCAGATTCAGGAGGAGCGGCTTCCGCTGCTGATGCCCAAGCCGGTCACGATGTTCGACAGCCAGGTGCGCTTGCAGGTGCCGCTGGCCCGCATCGACGACGCCCCGCAGCACTTCACGAATCTGCAACTGGGATTGCTGAAGGCCCGCCGCATCCTCGCGCGGCGCGGCGGCGACAACAAGCTGATCTTCATCATCACCGACGGTCAGCCGACCGCGCACGTGCAGGGCGACTACGCGTACCTGATCTATCCGCCCAGTCAGCAGAGCCACGTCAAGACGCTGAAGGAGGCCTGGTCGATCGCTGCCGGCGGCGTCCGCATCGCGACATTCGCGCTGACCGACGACTACTGGGACATGGACTGGCTGGGGTTCGTCGATCAGCTCGCGCGGCTGACGAAGGGTGTGGCGTTTCATTGCGCCAGCGGCGACCTGTCGTCGTGCGTGATGGAGTCGTACCTGTCGGGGCGAAAGAAGAAGACGTTCATCGCGTGATGGACTTGCGGCGCCGGTCTGCGGCCCGGTATTTGGGTTGAGGTCTGTGGCACCGGTCTGCAGACCGGTGTTTGTCTTTCCGGGTCTTCGACCCGGCCGGGGGTAAGCTCGTTTACTGTCTCGTGGGTCTTGCGGGTCGGGGACCCGCAAAAACACCCACCGGTTGGAAACCGGTGCCGCAAGCAGTCACCGGTTGGAAACCGGTGCCACAAGCAGTCACCGGTTGGAAGCCTCTCTCTTGCCCACATTTCTCGGAGCGCGTCCGGTTTCCTGCGTTCCGTCCCGAAGGGACGCGGGAGTGTAGCCACGGGTGGAGCGAAGGCCGCAGGCCAGAGCGCAACCCGTGGTTCGATCGTGCGTGAGGTCTCCGCCCCGGCAGGGTGCATCTTGCATTCGGTTGCGGCGCACCGGGTGGAGCGGGCATTCTGCCCGCTCCGGCCACGCAACCTCGTTCGGCGGGCAGGATGCCCGCCCCACCCTGCGAAATGCAACCGCTGGCGAGATGCACCCGCCCCGGCAGGGGCGGCGGGACCATTGCGGCGATGCGAGGACCGGTCGCGTATAGTCCTCCGCCCCTGCCGGGGCGAAGACGCCTCGAAACGACTGCCACGGGTTCCGTCGCCGCTGTGCGGCGACTCAGCCCGTGGCTACAATCCGCGACCCCTTCAGGGTCGAAGATCGAGCAAGTGAATTGTGGGTAACAGCAAGGCTGGAAACCGGTGCTACAGACGCCGAGCCGTCAGCGCGCCAAGCCGAGCTGCTCGGCGATCGGCTGCAGCGCGGCGACGCAGTTCGCGATGTGCTGATCGAGCTCGAGCCCCAGCAGCGCCGCGCCCGCTTGTATGTCCGCCCGTGAGACTGACGCGGCGAACGCCGTCGTCTTCAGCTTCTTCCGCACGCTCGGCGGTTCGAGGCCGCGCAGCCGATCGGGCCGGACCAGCGCGCACGCCGTGATGAAGCCGCACAACTCATCGACCGCGAAGAGCGTCTTGCGAATCGGTCGGTCGCGCGGGTAGGCCTCCAGGTTCCAATCGGCGTGAGCCATGA
Source organism: uncultured Planctomycetales bacterium (assembly GCA_964631045.1). Lineage (GTDB taxonomy): Bacteria > Planctomycetota > Phycisphaerae > UBA1845 > Fen-1342 > CAZVWB01. The sequence continues at coordinate 42,398 of CAZVWB010000017.1, read as the reverse complement.
TCGCTCCGATGATCTCCTCATCGACCCCGCGAGCTCGCAGGATCGCCGCGCCCTCGCGGGTGTGCGCCGGCGGCTCGGGCCAGCGCTCATAGTCGAAGTCGTGCAGCAGCCCCGCCAGCCCCCATTGCTCCACGTCGCCGCCGGAGAGCGTGGCGTAGTGCCTCATCGCCGCTTCGACGGCGAGCGCGTGCTTGCGGAGCGACTCGCCGGCGGTGTACTCGCAGAGCAGTTCCCAGGCCGCGCTTCGCTGCATGCGGTGTGCTCCTAAAAAAACCGGCGGCGGCTGGCCCACGGCGGACGAAAATTCTGAGCAGGAACAAAAAAGTCTTGACCGCCGAAGCGACCAACAATACTATACATGGTGTAGGACACGTGCGCTCGCACAGGATACGCAAATATGGGCGCGTATTCGGTCGGGCTGCTGTTCCTGCCGAGCGAGCACTTCGGTGCTCGGGCGTTGTGTGCGCGGCGACGGCCAGCGCACGGGGCAATATGCCCTGCAGCGTCGTGGACGCGAATGGGCGGGTGGCCCGTGAAATGGAGGTGATCCGTGTCTGATATGAGTAGTCGGCTGCTGTAACGCAGCGAACGTGGCTGCGTTCTCAGCAGCTGCCAGTCTTCGAACCCGCCGCGGTGGTAACATCTCGGCGGGTTCCTTTGTTTCTGCCCGGGAGGGCGCTCGATGCGACCGGAGCTCGTACTCGACACATTCGACCTCGATACCCATGAGCTGGTCATGGAAGTCGAGGAAGCGTTCGGTATCAGGATTCTCGCCGCCGAGGCCGAACGAACTAACACTGTCGGGGCGCTACACCAGCTTGTGCTCACAAAGCTCGGATACCCCGAAGCGGTGGCGTGCTTGAGTCGTCCGGTGTTTCGAGAGGTTGAGGCGTGCTTGCGGGGCCAATCGCATGGGGATCGGCGCGTGCGGCCGCGGACATCGTTGACGGAGTTCTTTGGCGAAAGCCCACGAACACGTTGGCGAACTTTGCAGGACACGCTCGAAATTGACGCGGGCCGCATGCGACTGTCGCCAGGGGGCCGAAAGGCACTGTTCTTCTTTGCCGCCGGATCGGCGACGCTGGTCGCCTTTCTCGCGTTGCGAACCGGTCAGTCGCCCCCGCTCGCGATCTGCGCGGGTGCGATTGCGCTCGTGCTCTCGTGGCTCGCGCTGATCGTGATTGCCCGGCCCTACGCCGCGCGAGGTCCGATCGAGACGGTGTCTGAGCTCACAAGCATCGTGCTCTTTCGGCGCTTCGACGCGCTCGCCGCGCGTCGTTGGACTGACGTGCAAATTCGCACATGGAGGCGTCTCGCGAATGTGATCGGCGCTCAAATGGGCGTCGCGCCGCGACGTTTACTGCCAGAGACCCGATTCCTGGGCGATGCGCGAGCATTCGATGATCTGCTTGGCGCACTGGGTGCACCGTAGCGCCGATCGATCGATCCGCGAAAAGAGTTCGGGCGCACGCCGGTTGGCGCGCGCCCGAACCCGAAGGCGGCCGGCGATCACAAACGCTGTGATCTCAGGGGCAGGGGGCACAGCCTTCGAACAGGCAGACAATCAGCGGGTCGATGTCGAAGAAGTCGATATTGCCGTCGCAGTTGGTGTCGACGCCGCAGATGCCGGCGTTGCAGAACGCCATCTGATACGCCGGCCGATCGAACAGCGCCTGCAGGAACGGGTCGATGTCGAAGAAGTCGATGCTGCCGTCGCAGTTGGCGTCGCCGCGCTGCCCCGGGCAGGGACCGTTGTCGATCGTCAACAGCCAGGTCTCCAGGTCCAGGCCCTCGGCGTTCGCCGCGCGGATCGTCACGGTGTGGGGCGAACCGAACGGGCTGGGATTCGCCCAGCTTACGACGCCGGTGGCCGGGTCGATCGTCATTCCCGCCGGCGCCGCAAAGAGCGACCAGGTCGGCGCTTCGATGCACGCCGCGTTCTGCAACTGCGGCACGGGGCCGACGTACGGAACTCCGACCGGATGCGTTTCATCCGGTATCTGGGCGATCCGCGGCTCGAGCGTGTTCGGCTGGAAGTAAGGGTAGATCGAGAACAGACCCGTCCCGAACTGATCCGCCCACGTCGCGCGAACATAGATCGTCTGTCCGGCAGTCATCAGCAGCACGAGACGCGAGTCGCCGTTTACGCCGGCGTCGTTGTCGCACACGGCGGTGTTGTCGTTGCACCCCAGCATGTTGCCGAGGTCGCCCGGACAGCCGGTGTGAATCGAGAGCACCGTGTCGACGCCCTGATCGACCAGCCCGCCGCGGTCGTGCGACCCACAGGTGTCTACGGTAAGCGTTCCGCTGCATGGCGCGGTGAACGCGAACCAGATGTCGCTGGCGCCCAGGCCGTCGGCGCAGCCTTCGCCGTCCGTCGTCGAACCGCCGAGATAACCGTAGAGCGGCACGTCCGGCGTCAGGACGGTGGCGTCCGGGCAATCATTGTTTAAAGGCTCCGGCATCGTGAACTCGGCGACGATGGCCCCCTGCGAGCCGAAGTAGCCCGCCACACGCACGTAGTACGTGGTGCCGCGGAAACCCTGGAAGGTGACTTCCGACTGCACGCCGCAGGCGTCGTCGTTGCAGGCCACCTGGTTTTCAGGTGTGCCGGGGCAGCCGGTGTGCACCGAAACCACGCTGTTGATCGCCGATCCGCAGGTTGCGACGGTGATTTCGCCGGACCGCCCGGGCGAGACGCGGAACCAGACGTCGCGCGTGCCGCCGCCGATGTCGCCGGGGAACGCCGCGCCGCAGCCGGTCGCGCCGCCGTCGGTCGACGCATCGATGTTGTTGGCGAAGTGCAGGCCGGATCGCACAACGACCGTCGCATTCGTGCAGAGGTCGTTGGCCGGCGGCGTTTCGGTGTCGAGGCAGCCGACCGAGTCGCGCCACGCGGTTATCGCAGCGATCGAGTCGGAGCCGGCGCCTTCAAACGTGTTCGCGCAGATGTTCCCGCCCTCCCACATAGCCGAACTGGGGCACGCGCAGTGCCGCGCGCTCCAGTTGTGCGCGAACTCATGCGCCAGCAGGTTGGACAAGCGACAATACTGAATGGAGTACGCCGTCATCGAGAGCGAATAGGAGATCGATGGATCGCACACGGAGTCGAAGACGCCCAGGCCCAGGATGGTGCCATCGAGGTCCTTGCCCGTGCACAGATGCGCGATGTCGCGCGTCACGAATCCGAGCGACGCATTCCACTGGTTGCCGAACTCGTTAATCAAGGCGTACACCTCGGTGGCGGTGTACGGGTCAGGCTCGGCGGTGCGGACGATGATCGCGGTGATGTCGTGCCAGATGCCGACCTCGCGGCGGTACTGGTGATTCACGACGTTCGTCAGCGCTGCGATGAAGTCGCGCGTGGCGACGGCGCTGCCGCCCATCTGTTGATAGAACTCGACGTCCGTGTCAAACGCCACTTGCGCCCGGCAAGTCGTGCCGCCGACGCCGCAACCGCCGCCCGCAACGGCGCCCTGCGCCGGCGCGGCGGTGTCGATGTTGCCGCAGCGGCCGCCGTCGTCCGAGTTGTCGCACCAGTACACGGCATGTGCGACGTCGCTACCGGGCGCGGCGGCCGCGCGTGGGTCGAGCGGCTGAATCCACACGATGGGCTGGTTCGGCCGGTGAATCGCCGCGAAGAGTCCGCCATGAATGAAACTCGCCGCGATTTCGGTGTCTGGGTGCTGCCACGGGCGGGCGGTGAAGGTTCGTTCCGGGCCGGGATCGGTATCGACGAGTTCGCCGCTGGCGTTCTGCACGAACAACCGGAACTCCGGGTCGCGGACCGAAATCGGCTCGAACAGCACGGGGACCGCCGCGCCCCCGGGCTCCAGCGGAATCGACATGACAAAACCGAACTGCTCTGCCTCAGGCAAGCGCAAGGTATGCGTCGCGGCATCTGGGGCGATGGCGGTCGCGTCCGCGACCGCCGGACCGGGAAGGGTCGCCAGCGTAGTCTGGGGCGTCCCGGCGGGACTTTGCGGCATGTCGGCCGCATGGGCGTGCGCCCCGCCCAGCGACAGGATCGCCAGCGTCGCAAGGGCGGATCGAAGGGTGGACAGCATGACAGGCTCCGTGCAGGATTCTCGTGCGACTCAGGTGCGGGCCGCCGTCGGTCGCCCTGGTCCATGAACCACGCGGGAAGCGCCCGACTGCCGCGCCAGATCGCCACACGGGTTTTTTGCTGAGGGGTGCGGGTGCGGATCGCGTTGTGGTGGAGTGAGCGTGGAATGACGGAAAGGTCCGGGCGCGGCGCCGGCCGAACTCAACTCGTCGTCCGCGCCGGACTTATGGCGGTTTGCCGGAATTCGTCAGCCGGAGGATCCGCGTGTCGCCGAAAAAATCCGCATGCGGTGCTTTCCGTCGCGTACATTCAGACTATGATTGGTCGCTAGACAAGGGACGTGAGGGCGTGGCGGACCGTCGGGAGAGTCGGTCGGCCGCGTCGGACTCGCCCACACGCCTGTTCGTACTCCCGGACGAAAACAACATAGCGGCGCTATGCGCCGCGCCGACGAGGTTTCGCCAATGGCGCTCGTGCGCGATCTAAGCAGTGCGCAGATTGCGTTCCAGGTGACCGGCCTGGACGTGGACCTGTTTCAGGTGTTTCGCTATCGCGGCACCGAAGGGCTGTGTCGGCTTTACCGCTTTGAGATCGAAGTCGCGACGGATGCATCCACGAACGTCACGTTCGACCAGGTCGTCGGCAAACCCGCGGTGCTGAGCATCAACAGCGACGCGGGCGAGCGCTACTTCCACGGCGTCGTGTCGCGGTTCGAGTTCGCCAACGACGCGCCGAACATGCGCCAGTACCGGATCGAGCTGGTGCCCGCCGTTTGGCTACTGACACAGCGCTACAACTCGCGCATTTTTCAGGACAAGGACCTCAAGCAGATCATCTCGGTTGTGCTGGACGACGCCGGCATTCCCGCGGACCGGTTCGACATGTCGCGGATGACGGGCACGTTCGCCAAGCGCGAATACTGCGTGCAGTACCGCGAGACGGATTACAACTTCATCGCCCGGCTGTTGGAGGAAGAAGGCGTCTGGTGGTGCTTCGAGCAGTCGCCCGACAAGCACGTGTTCGTGATGGCAAACACCACGGCCGCCCTGGGCGACATCCCCGGGAACGCCTCGCTGCCCTACGTGCCGCCCACCGGCCTGAACACGGACGACGAGCATGTGTTCCGGTTTCGGCTGGGGCGGTCGGTGCGGCCGGGGGCGGTGGCGTTGAACGACTTCGACTTCAAGCACCCCACGCTGAACCTGCTTTCGCAATCCAACGGCGGGCGCGACACGGGCTTTGAGTTCAGCGATTTCCCTGCCGACTACGTCGATCAGGGGAACCGCGACAACATCGCCCGCATGCGGGTCGACGAGTTCGAGACCAACCGCACGATCGGCGTGGGCGAGAGCAACTGCTTCCGCCTGACGCCGGGGCGCAGTTTCGAGTTGTTCGGCCACCCGATGGCCGAGCGCACCCGCTTTCTGGTCACGGAGATTACGCACGAAGGCAAGTCGGCCGTAACCCGCACGAGCACCGGCGCGAACGGGCACACGGGTTTCCTGGAGGCGGCGCACCATCAGGCCCTGCTGGCGGCCCGCAACCATGAGAATCCGGCGATCGCGGCGCTGGCCAACTCGCTGCTGCGCACCGTGGCCAAGCTGCAGACCGGCGATCGTTCTGCGAACCGCGCGCTGACCGAGTGGTTATATCACGCGGGCCAGGTCGCCAGAGACCTGCCGGCGACGGCCGTGGCGCAGGGCGGCAACCCGCTCGAGCTGCTCGTGCCGCCCAATCTGCTCAACGACGTGCTGAATCGCACGCTGCTCGACTTCGACGCGCCGCTCTACGCCTGCCGCTTCGAGTGCGTGCCGGCGGCGGTGACCTACCGCCCGGCCCGCATCACGCCGTGGCCGGTGATGCGCGGCACGCAGACGGCGCGCGTCGTCGGCCCGGAGGGCGAGGAGATCCAGGTCGACGAGTTCGGCCGCGTGAAGGTGCAGTTTCACTGGGATCGGCAGGGCAACGAAGACGGCCGGCCCAAGCTGCACGGTAAGGACTCGTCCTGCTTCATCCGCGTCGCGCAGGGCATGGCGGGCGGAAACTACGGCATCATGTTCATCCCGCGTGTCGGGCAGGAAGTGATTGTCGATTTTCTGGAAGGGGATCCGGACAAGCCGATCATCGTCGGCCGCGTGTTCAACAAGGACCACATGCCGCCGTACGAGCTGCCCAAGCATAAGACGCGCAGCGTCATCAAGACGCACAGCACGCTGGGCGGCGGCGGCTGCAACGAAATCCGCATCGAGGACCTGAAGGGCAAGGAGCAGTTCCTCATTCAGGCCCAGCGGCAGATGGACACGCGCGTCAAGGCCAGCCACTTCCACACGGTCGGCGGCAGCTATCACCTGCTGGTCGGCGGAGAGAAGGACGGCGAGCTATTTGGCGAGATTCGCGAGAAGGTCTTCAAGATCAAGCACTTCCACACGAAGGGCGAGCTGCGAAGCTGGATCGAGAAGGACGAAGGCCGCATTGTCGGCGGGAATCAGGCGATCGAGATCGGCGGCTCGCGCAGCACGTCCGTCGGCAAGGACGTGGTCGATCTCTTCCAGGCCAACCACCAGCATGAAGTGACGGCGACCTACCATCTGAAGGCCGCCGACATCAAGCTGGAAGCCAGCGGCGGAATCGAGCTGGTCTGCGGCGGCAGCAGCATCGTGCTGACGCCCGGCGAAATCTACATCAACGCGGGTACGGTCTACATCAACAGCGGCGCCGGTCCGGCGGTGGCGCCTCCGGGAATCATCGGGGCCGGCCCGGCCGAAGTACTCGATCCGGGCGCGGCGGACATCACGCAGCCCGGGCGCGATACTCGCTACAGCGGCGCATCGACCCAGCCGGCCGAGCCGCCCGAGCCGCAGGACATTCCGGGGCTGGATTTCCCGGGCGGCCAGCCGTCGCCGACCGCGACGCACTTCATCGACATCGAGTTGCTCGACGAGATGGGGCGGCCCGTGGCGGGCGAGCGCTACGAGCTCATCACGCCGGACGGCAAGCTGCGCGTGGGTTCGCTGGATGCGGCCGGTCGGGCGCACGAGGGCAATCTCGAACCGGGTAACTGCCGCATCCGCTTCCCGCGGCTGGATGCGGACGCCTGGCAACCGCGTTGATCGGAGCGCTTGCGGATCGCGCTTGAAGCTGAGAAAGGTGGCGTAGGTAAGTCATATGGCGAACGAACCGATCACAGTAACCGCCCGCGACGGCGACGTGTGGTGCAACCTCGCGGTGCAGCACGGCTTCAAGGACTGCCGCAAGGTGCGCGACGCCAACCCGGCGATCGCCGCCCGCGACTTGCGGCCGGGCGACCGCATCACCATCCCGGCGGTGACGCCGAAGGAGGAGAGCCGGCCGGTCGATGCGCTACATCGTTTCGAGCGGTTGGGCGCGCCGGTCGGCCGCGTGTTCTTCATTCAGGATCGCAACCGGTCCACGCCGGAGCTGGCGCTAAGCGATCGGCAGCGGCAGCTTGCGATCACCAACTACGTCATCGGTCGGCAGGGGCGGGGTTTTGCTCCGGCAGTGTGGCGCAACAACACGTTCTTCGGGTTCGACGACCTGGCCAGCGCCGACCCCGATCACTTCAAGATGCAGGTGTTCGACCGCCGCGCCCGCGACGCCGGTCTGACCGATGTCACCGTTCGCGTGCAGACGCAGCGTCCGCGGCTGGACGCGGCGGGTTTGCAGACGGCGTGGGAGGACGTGGCGGGCGTCGCCGGCGTGCAGCTCGACGTGACGTGCCGGCAGGTCGCGGCGAACTCGCCGTGGTATCGCTCGCACTACATGCGCGTGGTGGTCGAGCCGGACGATCAGAACAACCGTCTGGCCGACAATGTCGACACGGCGGACGATCGAACGGCGCAGACGATCGTCGCGCCGCTGATCAGTGACGATACGCGCGTCGAGATTCTGGACCTGCGGGTGCAGGGGGCGCGCGAAGCCGAGCGCTGCGGCGCGACGGGCGCGGAGACGCGCTGCCGCGGCCTGGCGTTCGCCCAGGTGGGCAAGCGCGAAGTGGCCATGAAGATTCGCGTGATCCGCGTCAATGGTTCCGGCGCCCAGGCCGCGCTGACCACGCCCGACCAGGTGCGGAACACGACGCTGCAAAACCTGCGCATGCACTACGCGCAGTGCAACATCGGGCTCAACGTACTGGAGATCAAGGACGTGCCGCCGCCGCGCAACATGATTGCGGTCGGTGACACCAACGTCGTGAAAGCCAGCGGCGGGCACCGTGTGGGCGCCGTGGTCCGGCGCACCCAGGGCGGCGCGACGACCAACGTTACGGCCACCATCAACACCGGGCGAAAAGACACGCCGGAGGAAACGGCCAACAAGCTGGCCGGCGCGCTGCGCGCCCAGGGGCTGAAGGCCAAGGTCATGCCCAATCCGCCGAAGAACGACTCCGGCGACGACTTCGGCCCGTGCGACATCCTCTGCTTCAACGCCGATGACACGCCCGCAGATTGCGTGCGAGCGATCAATGTGGCCGACGAGGACCAGAAGATCAGCACGACAGCCGCGTGGGACAACAACGCGGTTACCACGCCGGACCGCCAGTACGGCAACGACGAGCCGGGGTTCCGCTTCATCGGCAGCGCGGACTACCGCGCGCTGCTTAAGAACAGCTTCATCGACAAGAACCAGTTCTATGCTTACATCATCAACAACTTCACGCAGGAGCCCGGAGGGGGCACGCTGCTGGGATACGCGCTGATCCCGTACCACGACGTCGACGACAAGATCAAGCCCAAGGAATCATTCACGATGGGCGTGCTTGTCAGCAATAACGCGGCGCTGCGGCGGACCGTGCTTACGCATGAGGCGGCGCACGTAATGCTCGACGCCATCCACACGACAAAGGCGATTCAAGGCGGCGCGCCCGATCAGGATCACCAGGGCAACACCGACAACCGGCGGCTGGCATTCTCAGAGATCATGACGGCTTTCGACACGTCCGGCGGCGCCGCTCCCGGTCCTTTCCTGCACAAGCGGCTCTCCGATTCGCCGCTGACGATCGAATTCACGGTTCCGTTCGGCAATTTCCAGTTCCGCCAGGAGCTCTTCGGCCAGCCGCCGCTCAACTCGACGTCGGAGCGATTCCGCACGCTGTTCGGCTCCGTGTTTGGACCGCTTCGTCCACTGCGCCCCGCGCCGGGTGCGAATCTGTAAGGAGTGCCTAGCGCCATGCTTCCGCAACCCCCTGATGGCTACCGCAGCGAAGACGTCGCACGGACGGAGTTGAGCGACTTTCTGCTGGCTGGGAAATACGACCCGCTGGTGCTGCCCAAGCGCTGTGAGCCGGCGACCGTAGACGACTTCGTAAAGCAGGCATTCGAGCAGGACAAGAAGCTCAACGTGAAGGGCGTGCGCCGCTGCGGCCTGCTGATGGCGTTTTACGATCTGCAGGCCCGCGCCGAGCAGCTCGACCAGTTCTATGACCGACGCGCCGTCGGCGAAGAGGCCTTCGAGCGCGCGTTGTCCGCGATCGGACTGGCGTGCGATTTTGGTCCGCCGCCCATCGCCGCAAAGGCGGTCGACGCCTACCGGGGCGTGCTGGGGCTGGACCTCAGCCCGCAGCAGTGGGAGGTCGCGATCGATACGTTTTTTCACTTGCCGGCCGATGCCGATCCGGCGTGGCTGACCGGCCCGCTCGACCGCCAGGCCGCCGCGCTCAAGCCGAAGATCGAAAGCGATCCCGACGCCGAAGTGGCGTTCCATCGCATTGAAGACTGGAAGTCCGACCGCATCGCGAGCGTGATGAAAGCGCGCGACTTCCGCAGTGCGACCCTCAAGCACAAGCCGCTCGAGCGGCGCGTGAAGGACTACTCGCGCGCCTACCTGGGCCTGGAACGCAACGGCTATGTCGACCTGCAATGGTGGGGCGTCATGATGCTGCAGCGCGAGTGCAACGCGGCCGAGCCGGCCAAGATCGCCGGAGCGCTGACCGAGGGCATGGATCTGCTGATGAACCGCGCCGGAGCGCCCGAGAAGCTGCCGCCGGGCGACAAGAAAGACCTGGCGGGCTACACGACGCGTCTGACGCGGGCGATCGATTTCTACGGCGGCATCCTGACGCCCGAGCAGAAGAAGTTCGCCGACGAGAATCAGCGCGATCAGAGCGATGTACTGCACTGGGATTGATCGCTTCGCAGGGTGAATCGCCGGCGGCAACGGGCCGCGCAGGGCGAGAGGAGTTGAGCCGTGCCCCCAGCCGCCAGACTCGGCGACATGACCAACCACAAGGGCGATACGATCGGACCCGTTGTGACGGGCGTCGCGGCGCGCGTCATAATCGAATACATGCCCGCGGCGTGCATGGGCGATCCGCACGTCTGTCCGCTCTCTGACGGCCCCAAGCCGCACGTCGGCGGCACGATCGTCAAGGGCAGCGCGACCGTCTACATCGGAAACAAGAACGCCGCCCGCGTGAACGACCCCACCGAGTGCAAGGGGCCGCCCGGCATGATCGACAAGGGCGCGAACTCGGTCATCATCGGCGACAGCGGCGCTGGCGGCGGAGGCGGCGGTGGGGGCGGCGGCGGCGGCGGTAGTTCCAGCGGCGGCGGTGGGGCGGAAGCGCTAAGCGAAGACGCGGCGCCGATCGAGTCCACTCCCGAGGGTAGCGGTCCGGCGGCGTTCAAGTCCGCGGCGGCGCACGGTACGCCGCTCGTGTCGAAGCAGCAATGCAATTGCAGCGATGCGTAGCCGCACGGAGCATGGCCGATGACCGTGGCTGAAGAAAAACGCGTCGGCTCGCTCGCGGAGTGCGTCGAGTACGTGCGCTCGGAAGGCGAGAGCCTCTTCGCCGTGATCGACGCGGCGCGCGATCGCCAACTCGGGTGGATCGCGCACACCGAGGCCACCACGCGGCCGCTGTCGCTCTTTAATCCGCCGGGGGCGCGCTGCCTGGCGCAGGTCGCGCCGTATCTGGCGCCGATCGATCCGGCGGGGCCGCTGTTTGCAGCGTGGGAGCAGCGGCTGGGCGGCTCCGTGGGGCTGCTGCTGCTGACGCACGTCACGATGCGCGAGCTGCGGGCGCATCTGCGCTCGATCTTCGTGGCCGTCGACAGCCGGCAGCAGGAGTGCTTTTTCCGATTTTACGATCCGCGCGTGCTACGCACCTACCTCGGCCAGTGTACGCCGAAAGAGGGCGCCGCGTTCTTCGGCCCTATCCGTCGGATACTGTGCGACGGCGCGGCCGGCGGGCACGTGCTCAGTTACTCGCTGGGGCGCGGCGGGGTCGAGGCGCGCAGCCTGGTCGTGGCGCCTGCAGCGCGAAGTGCGGGATGAGGCGGCGATGATCCAGTTGCGCGACGAACAATTGCAGGCATTTTCGGCGGACGCCCGCCGGCGGTTCGAGGACCGCATGGTGGCGCATCTGAACAAGCTGTTCCCGGCGCAGTGCGGGCCGCAGCGCGAGCGGCGCACGCGCATCGCGATCGCGTACGGCATCGAGCGGGCGGGCAACCATGGTCTGACGACCGAGCGCGATGTCTGCATCTTCGTCGAGCTGATGTACACGTTCGGGCAGGACTTCGACGCGGACATGAAGCTGCCGTGGGCGCCGCGCATCCTGCGCGACCCGCAGTGCCACCCGTCGCTGCGAATCCAGCGGGCGTGGGAAGCGTCGCGGACGTGGCTGCACGAGGCCCGCGGGCTGGATGGCGGCGGCCTTGAACCCGCTCGCGCGGCGCGGCGGAAGTAGGAGCGAGACGGTCAATGCCCCTGTTGCGCCTGCTGCGCGTGCGATGCGACGCTCTTAACGAGAGCCCGCCCGATCATATCCGCATGCTCGTTCACCGCGACGAGCTCGATCCGGCGATGTGGGAGAACTACTTCGGCGAGGTCGGCCAGACGCACAACATCGACCGCGAGTATTCGTTCACCGGGACGATTCGACTCGAAATGATCGAGGTCGATCCGCTGGTCAACGACGCCATCGGAACGGTGACGATCACCGCCGAGCCGACGCCGCCCGACGGGGCGCTGGCGCGATTCGCCGGGGATGATGCGCACTACACACTGCGCTACCACGTCATCGAGGTGACGCAGCCGTCGACCGCGGGCCCGCCGCCGGTCTGCGAGCCGCCGCCGGATCGCAGCGAGTTCCCGCCGCAGCCGGTCGGCTCGGATCGCGAGGCGAGCTGCGGCGGCACCGGGCAGACGTGGGTTGAGCTGCGCTATCGCTATGCGAACGGGCGCGGCGTGCCGCACGCGGAGTATTACATCGCGCGGGCGGGCGGCGAGATTCTGGCGCGTGGCGCCCTCGATGCGAACGGTTTTGTGCACGTCGAGCCGTTGCCGGCGGATTGCCACGAAATCCGCTACTGGTTCGATAACGACCCGGTCGAGTACACCATTTCGCGCGAGTACCGGCCGATCCGCCATACGTGGGTGCAGACCGAACTCGATCTGCTGATCGCGAATTACCTGCAGAGCGGGGTCGACTGGTTCTGGGGCGCGATTCAGGGCGATTTCAACGAAAACCCCGGGATGGGGCAGATCGCGTTCAACACGATTCTGGGGCTCATTCCGTTCGTCGATCAGGCGCTCGACGTGCGAGACCTGACGGCCAACGTGATCCTGCTGATCGGCGATCCGTCGCCCGGACAGGCGGCGGGTTACCTGCGGTGGGAGGTCTGGCTCGGCGCGCTGCTCTGCCTGATCGGGTGCATTCCGGAAGTGGGCACCGTGATAAAGGGGGTCGGTAAAGCCGTTTTCCGATTCGGCGCGGGTGCGGCGGCGGCGCTGTTCCGCGAGCTGGTCGGGATTTTGAATCGCGCCGGGATGGGGAATGCGGTCCAGTGGCTGCGACAGTTGCTCGGCGACATCCCGATGCTGGTCCGCCGCGCGGGCGATGAGCTGCGCCGCGTGCTGGACGAGCTCAGCCGCGTCTTCGACCGCGTGATCGCGCGGGCGACGGGCGTGTGGGACAACCTCGTCAGCCAGCTCCGCCGGATGAAGCAGCGCATCGTGGACGCGCTGCGCGAGCTGCCCGGCGCGGTCGAGCGGATGATCCGCGAGTGGGTCGAGAAGCTGCGCAACGCGATCGATGGGCGGCAGAGGCAAATCGGCTCCGGGTCGACGAACACGCAGAATGGGCTGAATCAGAGCGCCGGCCAGGTGCCGCGCGGCAACCAACTGCCGCCGCCTCCGCCGCGTGATCCGAATGTGCCTGACAATCCTGGCGGCGGCGGCGGCCGTCCGCGCGTGCCGCGTTACTCGCTGGCGGACGCACGGCGGATCATCGACGAGTCGGAAGGCCGGCAGTTCGGGAACAACACCGGGCATGCGCGGTCGCACGTTCCGACCGAAGGGCAGGACGCACGCCGATTGTGCGAGCAGCGGCGTCGTCCGAACGGCACGCCGTATGAGCACAACCATGTATATCGCAACGGCCGTCAGGGCGAGCAAGATCTCCGCGACATTCTGAATCGGCACGAGACGGACATCGACAACATGGCGCCGGGCGACGTGCGGCAGTTTCCTGGCGAGGCGACGACCGGCCAGCGCCAGGGTTACTACTCGAACAATGGCGGTCCGGCCGAGGAGGGCTTCTTCACGCGCGTGAACCTGACGATCGCGAAGATGCCCGATGGCAGCCTGCATATCATCCATTACGCACCCGATCCGGGATCGTGGCGCGCAGGTGCTCACCACTAGGAGACTCCGCCATGACAGGACTTGCCGGGCCGGGTCGATACGAACCGATTTCCGAGCGTCTCGCGATGCTGCGGATGAATCGGAACGATGCGCCGTTCGGAATCAAAACCGGCAAGTATCTGCTGCATCGCGTTGGGCTGGCCGATGCTCCGCTGTATGAGATTCAGCAGCCGCTCGCACCATCCGACGATATGTGGGAGTTTCGACGTGCGGCCGACGGGCGGTTCATCGAGACACGATCTGCCGGCGCCAGCGAACTTGAATCTTCGGTCGCGCGCTGGGCGAGCCGCAGTGCGGCGAAGCGCAGCTTCGAATTGTGCAGTCTGCTGCCCACGGGCGATTACTACCTGGTGCGCACCGCGCTCAAGCCGCAGCATGCGCCGGTTCTGGTCGGTAACGGTCGCGACCGGGCGGCGAACTTCATTCTGCTGCTGGACGATCCGCGGTTCTTTGTCTTTGCGGTCGGTCCAAGCGCCGATTTCGCACCCGATCTGGCCCAGCCGCTGCTCGGCTTGCCGATCCTGCGGTACACGACGGCGCCGTTTCCCGTCGGCATTGTCTGTTTGCCATTCCTCGATGCACCGATTCCCGCGGGCTACGATGGCCAGGACTTGATCCTGATAATCCCGACGCAGGGCGATCTCGTGTTGGATGCGCTCGGCCCGCTTCCGCCCGATCCGGAACGCCGCAATCTGCGTGTCTGGACCGATGAGCTCGCCCGGGAGTTCGCCCGCATGGCGGCGCACATCGCTCCGGGGTCCGGCGCGCAACAGTGAGCATCGAGCCGGTCAGGGACATTACGGCAGCGGAGACTCCCGCGGATTGGGCGGCTCGCAGAGTGACAGCGATCCCAGTTCGTCGCCGATTCAGAATCGGGAAGATGAGCGATGTGGACGGTCCGAACTCGGGTATGCTGTGCGAGGTGGCGCGACCTCGGTGAATTCCGCGCGAGGCCGTGCCGTCGGGATCGCCGTGGGTTGAAGTGTGCCGCGGTAGTTGGATGGTGACAGGAGATCGACATGCCCCCCGCCGCCCGCCTCGGCGACATGACCAATCACAAGGGCGACACCATCGGTCCGGTCGTGACCGGCGTTGCCGCCAAGGTGATGATCGGAAACATGCCCGCCGCGTGCATGGGCGATGCGCACATCTGCCCGCTGTTTGACGGCCCCAAGCCGCACGTGGGCGGGACCATCGTGAAGGGCAGCGCGACCGTGCTCATCGGCAACAAGGGCGCTGCCCGCGTCGGCGATCCGACCGAGTGCAAAGGCCCACCTGGGACGATCGACAAGGGCGAGAACACCGTCGACATCGGCGGGTAAAGCGCTGCGCCGCGGCGCTCACCGGCGGCGCGTCCGCGCATGTCGCTCCCTGTGTCTTACGCTTTCTGGGCGACGTACAGGCAGTAGCGCTGGCCGGTCCCGGCCCGCTGCCGAAGAATCTGCATCCCTTCCTGCCCGTACCAATCCACCAGGGCGAAACCGCTGTTCGCGAGCAGGTTTTTGAATTCGCGCAGCGAGTAGTGCCGCCGGTGAAAGGGGGCTTCGTTCAGGGGCATCGCTTCGGCGTTGGGCGTTGAGCAGTAGAGCATGCCGGCCGGGCGCAGTAGGGTCCGAGCCGCGCTGAGAAACGCCTGCGGCGATTCCAGATGTTCGAGCGTCTCGAGCGACACCACCGCCTCAAAGGGGCCGCGCCGCTCGGCCGCCAGCCGTAGCGAACGGGCGTCGTCCAGTTCCGCCGCGGCGAAACACGTCTGCGGATTCCCGAAGTAATGCTGTGCGAAGCGGACCGCCGCGTCGCACACATCCACGCCGAAGACCAGCGCCGCGCCGCCGTCGGCCAGGATGCGGCTTCCATAGCCGTTGCCGCACGCCGCATCGAGCACGCGCGCGCCTGCGGGCAGGTGCTGGAGCGCCCAGTAATACCGCGCGCGGTGGCCGATCTCGATCTCCTCGAGACTGCGGCCGACCTGCCGCTCGCCGGTGTCCGGCAGCGTCGGTCCGTCATCCGCGACGGACTCCGCGTAGAGCGTCAGCACCGCGCAGCGGTCCCCGTAATCGCGCCGCACGCGGGCCGCCAGCGGGTGCTGCGCCGTGTCGGACGACACCAGGACGCCGCCCACGCTTTCGTCGATCACCTGCCGGGGCGGCGCCACCACCCAGCGGCCGATGGTCGTGCCCCACGCGGCGGGAGAGTCGTCGGCGATTCCCGCGATCCGGTCGGCGTGTGCCAGGAGCGTCGGCAGAATCTTGCGCGTGTGCGCCCCAGCGCCGAACACGGCGACGCGCCCGCGCCCGCGCCAGTCGGCCAGCACGCGCTGCGCCGCGGCTTGCGCGGTCGGCGCGGAAGCGCTCTGGCCGGCCGGAAGTGCGACGCCCGGCGTGCCCTCCGCGGCTGGTTCCCGCGAAGGATTCGGGTGAAGCGCGGGCTGCGGCGCCGGCTGCGACGCGCCTCCCGCGGCGATGTGCGTAACCGCCGCAGGCCGCCCGTCGAACTCGGCCGTCGATCGAGCGGTCTCGGCCGCTGGGTCGGCGACCGCGGCGCGAGTGGCTGAAGGGTGCTCCCGCTCGCTGCCGCCGGCCGGCTGCGTGCCGGCGCTGCTCGCGTTGCTCTGCTCCGCACGCCGCTTGCGCCGTTTTGCGCTCATCGCCGCTCCTTCTTTTGCGTCCGCCGGTGTTTCGTCCTGCGATTCGTCGCCCGCGGCCGGCCGGCGGGCCGTCAGGTGCAGGTGCCAGGCGGCGCTGTCCTCGCCGTCGCGCACGCGCTGCACATCGACGAATCCGCAATCTTCCAGCAGCGCGCGCAGCGTCTGCTCCGTATAGCCCCAACGATGCGCGTCCTCGCGGTTGCCGCCGCGGGATTCGTCGCGCCAGCCGAAGAAACCTGCCAGGGCATGGCGCTCGTTGGCCTCGCGGTGCGGGTCGAAGCTGGTTGCGCCGCCGAGCAACTGCTGCGCGTGAAACGCGAGGTCCGGCACGATCAGCCGCAGGAACCCGCCGGGCCGCAGGGCGGCGCGCCACGCCTGAAGCGCTCGTCGCGCGTCATTCGGATCGAGGTGTTCGAGCATGTGTCGCGAGTAGACTTCATCGACGCTGCCCGGCGCGAACGGCTGCAAGTCCCACGCGGGTCGAACATGGTCGGCGGCGGCGCAGGGTCGCACGTCAATGCCGAGGAACCCCGCGCGGCGCTGCTCGCCGCAACCGATGTTGAGGCGCAGCGGCTGCGCGGCGGCACCCGCGGGGCCGAAGCCAGCGGAATCTGGCGATCGGGGAGCGGCACTGTCGCCGGGAGGGCTGAGCGATGTCGGGGCCGAGCGCATTCTCTGCTCCAAACGCTGCGTGAGTAAACGCGACCGGTTGCCGCCGGGCGAAGGTCCGTTGCGGCGGACGGGGCAGCGCGAGGGTTCTGCCCGCGCGCACCTCGCGCCACCGACTCGGCGACCAGCGTGCCCGACCGCGCGGTCCGGAGCATCGGGCGGGCAGGATGCCCACCCCACCCAGAGCCAGCGTGCTGGGGGCGGGCAGGATGCCCACCCCACCCAGAGCCAGCGCTCTGGGGGCGGGCAGGATGCCCACCCCACCCAGAGCTAGCGCCTTGGGGGGCGGGTCGGAGGCCCACGCCACCCGCTGCTGGCACCCGGGGACGCGGCGCGGGCATATAATCTCATCGGCAGAGTGGGCCGGGCGACCGCCGGCGTCTGCGCCGCGCGGCCTTCGGGCCGGGCGACGCGATTTCCGGAGGAAAGTCCGAACTGGACAGGGTACGGTGATGGCTAACGGCCACCGGGAGTGATCCCAGGGAAAGTGCAACAGAAAACATACCGCCCGGAGGATGGCGAAGCGCCGGCGGCGAATGGTGAATGGCGAATAGCGAATTGACGGCAGATCGCCGGATGCGGCCGTTTCGTTCTGGCGTTGGCTGGGTTTGCGGTGTGAAGGTCGTTGGGTTTCGCCGGTCGCTTTTCACTGGCCGCTGGTCGCGGGTTGGTGGCCGTTGGTCACAGGCCGCGTGACGCCGGCGACTCGCCATCCTCCGGGTAAGGGTGAAATGGTGCGGTAAGAGCGCACCGCGCGGGTGGCGACATCCGCGGCACGGCAAACCCCACCGCCAGCAAGCCCAAATAGGGGGCGAGAGCCGACCCGGCTCGCTACCAGCCCCGGGTAGGGTGCTTGAGCCCGCCGGCAACGGCGGGCCCAGATGAATGGTCGCCGCCCGACAGGCCGCGTCGATTCCGCTGCGGCGCGTGCACAAGCTTCGAGCCTGCACGCCCGACAGCACGCTCCGGCGACTTTCCGCCGGGCAGGTCGGCTAAGCCGCACGCCCGCGTGCGGCGAGGACGTCGGGAGACAGAATTCGGCTTACAGGCCCACTCTGCCGTTTCTTCTCCGAGCGTGTGGATTTTTGGAGTCGGGCGGCCATTCTGCCTGCTCACGGGGCTCGCGAGCCGCTCACGGGAGCGAATGAAGCCCCAAAGTTCACAGGCTTTCCGAGCCGCACGGGAACTCCCCGCGATCATGGCGCCCCGTTACGGGCCGCGCAGCCCGCTTCGCGACGCCGCGCGTTCCTGCCGAATTCTGAGCGGCCGACGCTGCGCGGTCTCCGGGCGCGGCGGACAACCGCGCGCGCTTGGGGTTGCCTCTACAATTGCAGCGGTTCGCGCGGCGCACGCCTCGGGCGATGGTCCTCGGTACGCGATCGGAAGAAGCGGCATGATTCGACTTTCGGCAGTGATCCGCACCCGGTGGAATCAGGTTTGGCTGCTTCTTGGACTGCTCGGGGTGGCTTCGTCCGCAGCGGCCGCCGGCGGCCAGGATTGGCCGGAGGCGGCGCGCGAAGCGCTCGACGCCTATCGCAGCGGCGATTTCGCCGGCGCGGATCGGCTCTGCGA
Source organism: uncultured Planctomycetales bacterium (assembly GCA_964631045.1). Taxonomy (GTDB): domain Bacteria; phylum Planctomycetota; class Phycisphaerae; order UBA1845; family Fen-1342; genus CAZVWB01. The sequence goes on along the minus strand of CAZVWB010000017.1, from coordinate 23,781 downwards.
TGAATTGACATCGCCCGGCCGCGACCCCGCGCTGGCCGCCGAGGCGGCGCTGATCCGCGCGATGTGCCTGCTGCACGGCCCCAGCCGCAATGATCGGCTCGATGGCCGCACGCGGCTCGCGCAGCTTGCGGCGGAGCGACCCGAGGTCGAAGCGCGACCCGAATGCAACCTGGCCTACGGCATCGCGGCGACGGCGCTGAGCGAGACCGCCGCCGCGCTCGAAAACCTGGATCGCGCCGTGCGCGGCTTTCGCGCGCTGCGGCAACCCGACCGCGAAGCCGCGGCGCTCGCGGCGTTTGCGGAGGCGTGGGCGGTTCACGGTGAGTGGGAGTTTACCGATCCGCGTTTCGCCGTGCCCGTGCGGCCGACGCGCAGCGAGGCGCATGCGCTGCGGCTTGGCCGCATCGCCGAGCTGCGCGAGCAGGCGGCGAGAGTCGCGGAGGCCCCGGGGGCCGTAGCCGCAATCGACCTGGTGGTCGGGCGCGTGCAGCTTACCGATGATGCAACGCGCGCGGCGGGCCTAGCGCTGCTGAACTCGCTGGCGGACCGCGATCCGCGCGATGCGATCGCGGGGCGGGCCGCGCTGGCGCTGGCCGCCGAGCACGAGGCGCGCAGCGCCTGGGCCGAGGCGGTGGCGGCGTACGAGCGCGCCGCGTCCGCGCCGGAGGAGCGCAGCGCGCAAGTCGCGCGCGAGCGGCTCGCCGCGCTGCGCCAGCCGCGCATCGAACTGAACCCGCCGCGCGTCGCCGCGCCGCAGGAGCCCGCGCCGCTGGGGCTGCGCGTTCGAGGCGTGGCGGCGGTGCAGGTTGAGGTGCGGCGGATCGACCTGCACGCGTGGCTCGAAAAGCACCGCGGCCGCTTTAACGAGGCCCAACTCGACGTGACCGGCTCCATAGCGCTGGCGGAGCGCATCGCGCCGAGCTTTGCATCGCCGCTGGATTGGTACGACTCGAACGCCGCGGGCGACGTGCTCAGCCCGCGGCTGCCGCCGGGGGCGTACGTGGTCATCGCCCGCGCTGCGGATGCGTCGCCGGTCGCCGGCGTCACGCGCTTGCTGCTGGTCAGTCGGTTGCGGGCGGGGCTGGCGGTCGGTCCGCGGGCCGCAGCGGTGTGGGCCGCCGATGGCGCGAGTCAGTCGCCGCCCGAAGCGGCGCGGGCGTCGTTCTGGATGCACCACTCGTTCGTACCGAAGCGCGTCGCGCTGCAGCGTGGTGCGGCGGTGTTCGCGCTGCCGAACGAGGCCCGCGTTTTGCGCGATCGGCGCTGGACGTGCCTGGTGCAGGACGGCGAGCACGTGGCGCTGTGCGAGGGTCGCGTACCCGAGCCGGCGGAGAGCGCCGCGCCGTTTGTCACCCTGATCGCCTCCGCCGGCGAGTCGCGCGTGGGCGACACGCTTCGACTGTGCGGTGTGCTGGCGGCGGGCGCAGCACCGCAGGCGGGCGCGGCGTCTGCGCTGACCGTCGAGATACTCGATGGGCTTGAGCGGGTCTTGCACCGCACGGAGTGTGCGCTCTCGAACGCGGGGACATTTGCGACCGACATCCCGATCACGCGCGAGGTGGCCGCGGGTAGTCCGCGTGTGCGCGTGCGGCGCGGCGGGCAGACGCTGGAACTGCGCGGCGGACGCTTCGGGCTGAACGTGCGGCGGCCCGACCAGTCGCCGCTGATCGCGACGGTGCGGTTGCCCGCCCGCATTCCGCGCGAGGCGCCGATGTTGATCGGTCAGATCGTGGCGAGCTATCCGTGGGGAACACCCGCGGCCGCCGCGCCGGTCGCGATGTCCTTCCACGGCGCGAATCTGCTCGCCGCCGTCGCGGGCGACGCCGGCGGCGTGAGTCTGCCGCTGGTCCGCCGCGATCGGCTCGACGCCGCGGGCCGCCTGCAGGTCGCGCTGCCGCTGGCGGATTTCAAGCTCGAAGGCGATGCGCTCGCGATCCGCGTCGGGGCGATCGTGCGCGGCCCGGACGAGCGCCCGGTGTTCGCATCCACCGAGTCTTCGGCGGCGGCTGAGGCGCTCCAGGCCTGGCTGCTCGCCGGAAGCCCGCAGCCGCGCGCCGGAGAACCGCTGCACTTTGTCGTCGGGTGGTTCGATCCTGCCGACGAGTTGATCGACACGCCGCGCGTCCGCGTGCGCGACGCCGGCGGTGCGGAGCTTGACCTTTCTGTGTACTCCGCGGCGGGCGAGTTGCGGAGCGAAGACTGGCGGCCGGAGCGCAGCGGCGCGTGCATCGCGACGCTGACGCTCCCGACGGCGCGGGGCGTGGCTACGCGCGAGTTGAGGTTTTCAGTCGCGGAGGCCGATCCGGCCGCTTGCCCGCCGCCGCAGGTGCGCGCCGCGCTGCAGGGCGGCGCGGCCGGCGACGACGTAGAGATCGTGCTGACCGGACGCGCGACGCAGATGCTGGCGGCCGTGGTGGAAAGCGACAATCCGTTGGCGGCGGCGACGATCGCGCCGTTCGCCGGAGAAGCGCGCGTGCGGTTGTCCTTGCCCACGGGCAGCGCGGCCGCCGGGCGGCTGCGGGTTCGGTGCGTCGCTGCAGGTGCGTCCGCGGAGTCGGCGGAGGTGGTCGTTCCGGTCGATCCGCCGCCGGAGATGGCGTTGCAACTGGAGTTGCCCACCGGACCGCTGGCGTTCGACGCGGATGGCTCTTGCGCGCTGCGCCTTCGCTGCACAACCGGCGGCGACGCGGCGCGTGACGCGGTGGTAATCGCGCGGATGATCCCGGCGGCCGATTCCGGGAGGCTGCCCTGGTTGCCGGGTGAGGAGCGCGAGACCTGGGAGCGGCGACACGCGAGCGCGCGGTTGTTCTCCGATGTCGGCAGTCATGATGACGGCGCGCCGGCCGCGCCCGAAGCGCCCGCATCGCGCGACGCGGCCGACGAAGAATCTTCGGCGCTGACGGAGGGCGTCGCGATCTGGGCGGATATCGCCCCGAGCATCGACGGCGAGGCGCTGTTTCGCGTGCCGACGCCGCCGATTCCGGGACGCTATCGCATCCTGCTGCTGGCACGCGCCGCGAGCGGCGAGCGGGCGATCAACGAGCTGGTCGTCGCCGCCGAGGGCGGGTGCGCGATCTCGGCCGATCTTCCGGACCGGTTGGCGGTCGGCGATCGCACGGTCGGCGTGGTGATCCTCGAGAATACGCGGCAGTCGCCGGAGGACGTTCGCGTGCAGGTCTCGCTGTCGGATGGGCTGCGGCGCGAAGGGGTGACGGCACACCGCGCCGGTCGACCGCACGCGATCGTCGAAACGCCCGAGGGGGTGAGCCTGACGGTGCCGCCGGGCGCCCAGGTGTCGCTGAACGTGGCGATCGAAGCGATCAGCCCGGGCGATGCGCAGCTCACGGCCAGCATCGACGCCGGGGCTGTGCGGCGGTGCACCGCCCGCGTCGAAATCGCCGCGATCCCTGCGGCCGCCGAGCAACCGGCGGCGCATGTGCGGCGCACGCTGCTGCTGATGGAGCCGGCGCCGCTCGCCCCGGACGCGCCGCCGCCCGTGGGCGCGATGGACGAGCGCGCGGTCAACTGGCAGTTCACACCGCTCGATCCCGATGAGCCGATCCCGACAGGCAGCCGCGTCCTGGTGCGCGAGTCCGTCGTTTTTCCGAACGCGCTTCGCGACGTGCAGTGGCGGCAGCGGCACGCGGGCGGCGTGTTCACCGTGTCACCGCGGGCGCTGCCCGAGCGGCCGATCGGGCCCGCGTCGCACCTTCATTTAGGCGAAGTGCTCTGGCGCGTCGGAGAGACGCCGCCCGGCGAGATTGTGCACGAGTATCCGGTGGTCGCCGTGCGGCCCGGCGTCTTTCGCGTACCGTGGCCCGAGCTGCACTCGGCCGGCACTGCAATCGAGGTGCGGGTGGAACCGCCCGATCTTCGCATGCGGATCGTCGAGCCGCAGCGCCCGGGCGACTCACCGCCCGGCGGCTGAAGCGCCGCCGATCCTGTCGCCGGCGCTACTCCGCGGTCGAGCCGAGAGAATCGGCGTCCGGAATAACCTGAAACGGCACGCACCATCGGGGAGGAGGGTGCGTGCCGTCATGTGTTCGCTGCGATCGGGGCGGGCAGAGCGCCCGCTCCAGTCGCGACATTGCCTGCGTGTTTGTGAACGCTAGTCGCGATAGCTGAATCCGAAGCCGAAGCCGCGTCCGTGACGGCCGCTGTAGTGGCCGCCGAAGCTCACGCCGCGATCGTAGTGGCGGTAGTGCCGCGGATAGCTGTGATACGAGCGATAGTGAACGTAGCGGGGGGCGTAGTACACCGGCGGCGGCGCGTAGTAGACCGGGGCCGGCGCGTAGTAGACCGGCGCGTCGTAGTACACGTAGCTCGGGCCGCAGCCGCCGTGGTAGTAGTAGTCGCCGGCCAGCGCGGGGGCCGCCGAACCCGCCAGCACCGTGGTCGCCACCGCACTCAGCACAAACCGAAGCGACATTTCAAACTCCTTATCGCACACGCTTCGAGGATCGTTCTCGCCGGTTTGCCCCGGCCGGTGGAATAGACACCCGCGCGTGGGAATCGGTTAGTTGAGTATTTCGCACCCGTCGTGGGTGTTCACCGCACTTGGCTCAAGATGGCGCTGTGTATTATCAGACGTAGTTGTTTCCTCGGGAGCTGCCGAGGTCACGGCTTCCATAGGCGGGACGAGCGGGTGGCGGACCGCGCCGATCTCGGGCACTACACTAAGTCCTTTGGGTTTGAGGAGACGCTCAGATGGCCCAGAGTGCGGCTGCGACTCGTCCGGCGGCGCGCGATGACGACCGCGAACTGCTTTCTGCGGAGTTCATGAGCAAGCTGGACCAGCTCGACATTCTGTCGCGCAAGATTTTCGCCGGGCGCATGAAGGGCGAGCGGCGCAGCAAGCGGAAGGGCGAGAGCGTCGAGTTCGCCGACTATCGAAACTACGTCGTGGGCGACGACCTGCGCTTCCTCGACTGGAACATCTATGCGCGGTTGGAGCGGCTGCTGCTCAAGCTGTTTCTCGAAGAGGAAGACCTGAACGTCACGATCCTCTTCGACGTGTCCAAGAGCATGGACTGGGGCAAGCCAAACAAATTCACGTATGTTCGGCGCGTGGCGGCGGCGCTGGCCTACATCGGGCTGGTGAACTACGACCGCGTCAGTCTCTATGGGTACTCCAGCAGCCTGGCGCACGAGATGCGCGGCGTTCGCGGCCGGCGGCTGGTCGGGCAGGTGATTTCATTTTTGCAGGGGATACAGGCGGACGGCCAGAGCGACTTCGGCGCGGTGGCCAAGCGGTTCGCGATTCGGCACACCGGCAAGGGCGTGGTGGTCGTGCTCGGGGACTTCATGGACAAGGGGGGCTACGCCGACGGCATGCGCTATCTGCTGAGCCGCAATCCGGACTTGTACGTCGTGCAGGTGCTCTCGCCGGAGGAGATCGAGCCGGGGCTGACGGGCGATCTGAAGCTGCGCGACGTGGAAGACGACGACCTGGCCGAGGTAACGATCAGCAAGCCGCTGCTGGATCGGTACAAGGCCAACCTGCAATCGTACTGCACGGAGCTGAAGGACTACTGCACGCGCCGCGGCGTGACCTACCTGTTCACGGGGACGCAGGTTCCGTTCGACGCGCTGGTGCTGTCCTACCTGCGGCAGCGCGGGCTGATTCGCTGACGCGCCGCGCAGCGCGGGGAGCACGCGGCGCGAAACCGGTGCTCCCCGCGGCGACAACCCGACGCGCTCTTCAGGCAAGGCGCGGCATCAGCCGCCAAACAGCGCGGCGAGGAACGGGTCGATGTCGAAGAAATCCACGCCGCCCGAGCCGTCCACGTCGGCGCCGCAGTTGTAAACCTGCCCATTGCTGAACAGCACCGCGATGAACGGATCGATGTCGAAGAAGTCGGTGATGTCGTCGGCGTTCACGTCGCCGTTGTTGGGCTGCTGCACGCATGGATCGAGCGCGTCGAGGTAGCCATCCGCGTCTTCATCAACGCCGATGCGCTTGCCTGAACCGGGCGGAACCGCGGTGAACACCAGCGGCGCGGCGGGCCCGCCGGACGCCAGCAGCGCTTCCAGCGTGACGGTCGTGCCGGCGTCGGTCTGGAACAGCGCCGCATCTCCGGGACCCGAAATCAGCCAGTGCCCGTGCATGGCGCCCGTCCGCCGGCCCTTCGCGACCACATCGCACCGCGACGGCGACTGGTGGTGCTGATCGATCATGAGCTGCACGTCGGCGAGCACCTGGGCGTCGTCATCGCCGGCGCTGAGCACCTGCCAGCCCACGACGGGCGCGACGTTCGTGGGGAAAGCCTCGAGGAACGCGATCATCGCGTCCGCGATCGGAACCAGGCCGGGGAAGAACTGAATCAGGAACGTCTCGATCGGGTGCGCGTTGCGCTCGCGTTTCTCATGGCCATCGTGCAGCAACCCGAAGCCGTTGAAACGGTCGCTATCGAACTTCTTGTGAATCTGGCGGAGCTGGGGCACGAGCTGCGTCTGGAACACGGCGCTGATGGCGAACGCCACGTCGCCGTCGACCGCTGCGCACTCCAGCGCGCCGGCGCCCTGCGTCTGGTGGCAGACGTGGCAGCTATTGGCGTATCCGGTAATGGCGTTGGCGGCGTTTGGATTAGTGAACCCGTTGTCGCGCGTGCGGAAGGGGTTGGGCGGATACACGACCGTCTTGATGAACCCGTCGAAGGCGGCCATCTCCACGTCGGCCAGCTCGCTTCCGCCCAGCAGTCCGTCGAAGGCCTCGTTGAAATCGACGAACTCGGGCTTGTCGCCGCGCCAGTGGAAAGGCGCGTGGTCCGCCAGGCCGCGCAGCGACTGCGTCACCATCGGGCCTTTGACCGGATGGCTGAGGGCGGCGCCGGTAATCACCGTTTCGCACGGATCAGGCGCGGAGACCGTGATCGGCGGGCTGGGCAGCAGCGTCGTCATCGCAGTGTCGCCGAGATCCCAGCCGAGGTGGTCCAGGTGTCCGTCGATATGGCACGTCGCGCAGGCGGTCGCGAAGTTGTTCGAGAAGCGCGTGCTGTAGAGGAAGTCGCGGCCCTTCCGGACTACCGGCGGCTCCGGGTTGAAGAGCGCCACGACGCCGGACTGCGTCAACGCGTCGCCGGAGATTTCGACGATCGAGATCGTGTGATCGGTGCGGTTCAGGACATAGAGCCGGCTGCGGGCTTCGTCGAGCACCAGGCCGCGCGGGCCGCGGCCCACGTCTCCGCGCCCCAGCACCGCGCCGGTCGTTCCGTTCAGCGCGGCGACGCGACCCGGGCCCAGCGCCGCCAGGTAGGCGCGCGTGCCGCTGCTGTTGAATACGATCTCCAGCGGATTGGCGAGCGACGCCCGCCGCGCTTCGGCGTTTACGTCGCTCGCGTTGTGAAAGCCGGGTACGCCGCCGTGCAGGTCGAGCCGGGCCTGCGCGACGTGCGGCGGGCCGCCGCCGAGAATGACGACTTCGTGATCGACTACGTGGCCGCGAAGCGCCTGAACGTGCTTGGTGAGGTTGCGGGCCTGCATGTTGCTGACGAACAGGCGGCCGCTGGCTGGATTGCGCGACAGGCCCGTCAAGGTCGTTCCGACGTTCGCGATGATCTGCACAACCTGCGGGCTGCTCGGCTGGCTGACGTCGACCACCAGCACGTCGTGATCGTCGGTGTCGCCATACTCGCGAATCAGCAGATCGACCGCGCCGAAGGCGTTGACGATCGTCTGACCCGTCGCGGCCAGCCACTCCTGCACCCACAGGTTAACCACGTCCGGGTCGGGTTGCCCGCTGTCCGTGGAGAAGATGTCCACGATGTCCGCGTAGGCGCTGGGAATGCCGGCGTCGGTCGTGATGCGCAGCACCGGCGGCGATCCGCTCCCCGCGACGCTCCCCGCGCTGGGCCACGGCCACATCGGCGTCGACTCGAACAGACTCGCCGTGACACTGAACACGAGCGCCGCGCCGAACACCGGGGCCTCGATGCCCGTGCGGCAGGTGGTTCCGCCGTTGATGCACTCGTTGGGGCAATCCGGCGTGCACGGCTCGTCGAAGCGAAAGACGAACGGCGAGCCGATCACGGTCGTGTTGTTGCCCGAGTGCAGCGCCGCGACATACAGCCGCTGCGCCACCGGGTCGTACGCGGCGGCGCGGGGCGTATTGCAGTCCAGCGCGGTCTCGCCGACGATCGCGAGGGTGGTCGCGTCGAGGCACACCAGCCGCCCCTCCTGGAGCACGACAAAGGCGTGCGTCCCGGCGGCGTTGACGACGATGTTCACCGGCTCGTCGCCCACCTCGCGAAGTGCGACGACCTGGCCCGTGTTGAGATCGACGCGCGCGACGTTGTCCGAGATGAAATTCGCGACGAGAACGAAGCGCTCCGCGCTATCGCTGCTGGGCTGAAACGCCACGGCGACCGGTTCCAGGCCGACGGGAATCTCGGCGACCCGCTGAAGCCCGGCGTCGCTGACGCTGAAGACCACCACGCTGTTGTTCGGCGTGTTGGCCGCGACCAGCGTCGATGATTCCGCGTCATAAGCCAGCGGTTTCACGGGGGCGCTCTCGAAGTTGATGAACTGCCCGCTGACCAGCGGCGGATCGGGCAGGAACGGATCGCCGCTTCCGGCGATGCCCTCCGCAATCAACATCGCTTCAGTCGGATGCCCCACGAGGTCGTTGCCGCCGGCGATCGCGCCGGGGAACTGCGGGTGAACATACGGAACGTCGGCCGATGCAGCACCAACACCGCGTGCCGCGGTCACGGCGCACAGGATAGCGATTCGAATGCAGGTTGAATGGGACGGCGTGACGGGGTGTGACATGTGGTTTCTCCATGCAGAGGGTTCGGCCACAGCGCGAGGGCCGAGGAATTGGACCCGACTTGCGCGATTCTCCGCGCCTGGCCCGCAACCGCGCCCGCGTTCGCCAAAAAAGCAACGTCCGCCGGTCCGGGCAAGCATGGTTCTCAGGGGAGTTGGCGAGCGGCAACGGCGGCGCAATCCAACGACGACGCGTGCAGCCGCGCGACCGGATGCAGGTACGATGTAGGAATGCAGCCGCCCGATGGCCCGGCGCCCCCGAACTCGACCGTGGCAGCCCCGTTGATTCGCCCTGCTCGCACTGATGATGCGGCGGCGATCGCGGCTGTGATGATCGCGTCGTGGCGGTCCGCGTTCCGGGGGTTGCTGCCCGCCGAGTATCTGGACGGGCTCTCGCTCGACGAGCGAACAGCGACGTGGCAAGCCCGGCTCATTGAGCCCGGCAATCACGTCATCGTGACCGAGGACACGGAGGGGGTCTGCGGCTTCTGCTCGTATGGATACTGCCGAGATGCGGACGTGGATTGCGGCCAGATTGGGGAGATTCGCACGCTGTACATCCACCCGCGGGCGTGGCGCGGCGGCCGCGGGCGGCGCTTGTGCGAGCGGGCGCTCGCGGCTCTTTGCGCCGCAGGTTTTCGGGCCGTGACGCTCTGGGTCGCACGCGGAAATCCAAACGCGCAGGCGTTTTATCGCACGCTGGGCTTTGCCGACGATGGCGGCCGCAAGACGATGGAGGCCGGGGCGGTAATCGAGCATCTGCGGTTTCGATGGCATCCGCCGGAGAATTTCTATCCGGCGGCGAATCCTGCCGCGTCCTCCGTGCATCGATAACAATTGGTCGCCGTTGCGATTCGGCGAGCGCGGATGATGCCGCCGCCGTCCGGCGAACGTGTTGCATATGCGGTCGGGCCGCATCGTTGCGGCGTCGCCGCGCAAAGTGTGCTTGCGGATTCATGAGCTAGGCGGTATTGTGCCGAGAGGCCGAAGGGCGGAGGGCTCGTTCGGCGTCAGCAAGTCGCAACAGCACAGTTGTTCCGGCCGCACCGGCCGCCAGCGGACACTGAAATGCCTGTTTGCACGAGTCGTCGATTTATCAGCTATCGTGCTCGTCCGGGCTTCTCGCTCGCCGAGCTGCTGGTCGTCGTTGGCATCGTTTCTCTCCTTCTGTCGATCATCGTTCCGCCGTTGCAACTCGCCCGCCGCAAGGCGATGCAGACGCATTGCGCGGCGAATCTGTATGAGCACGGCCGGGCACTCGAAGACGCCCGCGGGGAGAATCGCGGTTTCTATCCTCTGTGGGACGACGACGGCGTGCCCGTGCGTTTCACCTGGATCGACGTGTTGATTCAGCGCCGCTATCTGAATTCGGTGCGCAGCGGATACTGCCAGCAGGATCGCTCTCCCGATCCGCTGAACGAGGCCCGCGGCCGGGCGCTGGGTCTGATCTACCCGCGCAATCCGGCGCGAAGCGGCATTGACTATAGCTACGGCATCGGCGTGCCGCTCTCGGCCGGCGGCTGGGCCTGGCGGGCGGGGCAGGGTCGTCCGGGTGAGGGTACGGATCGCCGCTTCCTGAGTCGCGAAAGTCACATCTGGGGCCGCGTTCTGGCCGGCGACGGCAACTGGAGCGCGCTGTACAACCTCGGCGGCAGCGCCCTGACCAGCGGCATCTGGAACGATCCGGCCTGGTACGACAACACCGTCGCATATCGCCACCAGAATTACGCGGCGAACCTGCTGTTTCAGGATGGGCACGTCGCGGCTGTGCGTTATCAGATCGGCGCTGCGGAGCCGATCGATACTAATCGCACGTTCCTGTGGTACCCGACCGAGCCGCTCACGGTAGGGCCCGAGAGCCAGCACGAGGACTTTGCGTATCCCGATACGCCGCCGCCCAGCTTCCAGAGCCAGCCGCCCGGCGACGATTTCCCCGCTGAAATGATCCCGTACTTCTACACGGCGCAGCAGTCGTGGACACGGATCGAGCACAAGAGCGCCTCCACCACCCGCCGCGGTCCGAGCAACTAGCCGCGCCCGCGACGCCGGCCGCCTTCGCGGGTAAAACTCCCCGACATGAGAGACTACTCGGCAGCGCTGCTGGCGGCGTCCTTGCTCTGTCTGATGGCTGGTTGCAGCCCGCGCTCATCCGGGCTGATTGGCGGCGTGCACGTGCTCGACGAAGCCGTGGTCGTCGAGGACCGTTTCTATCCAATCTCCGCGGTCCTGCGACCGGGGGCGGCGACGCAATCCGCGATTTCCGCGACGGGATGGCTGGTTCCGCTGGTGGAATCCGGTCCGTGGCTGGTTTTCTATGAGTCGCGCAGCGCGCTGCGCAATCTGCGGGCGTCGAAGCTGGACGCGGCCCGGCGGCTGCCCAAGTGGGTCGAGGATCGCGTCCTGTCGGCGGTTGACGTTCGCAGCGGACAGCGCTTCGAGGTGGCCAACACGCTCGACAACAACGACGACCACATCCTGCGGATGCGCGTGGCCGATGCAGTCCTGATCGCAGAGGTCGCGCCGCGCTTTCACGTGGTCTCGACGGTCAGCGAACCGCGCTACTTCGTGTTTCAGTTGCCCAGTGGACCGTGGCAGCCCCTGGCGGCGCGCGACGCGCGCCCGGTCATGGCGTCTCGCCGCACGCGCGTGGCGTTCGAGGATCTGCGGGCCGCGCCGCCGCCCGCCGCGGCGCCCGCCAAAGAGAACCAGCGCCCGTTGCGAACACGCGCCCGCTGGCTTCGGGTTACGTCGTTTGACCAGCTCAGCCAGGCCGGGTTGAGCGAAGGGGATTGGGGCAGTCTCGCGCAGCGCAAGGCCGGATCGGTGTGGGAGACGGTCTATTCGCCGCCGGGCGGCAGCGCGACGATCGTGGCGCTGCGGCAGAATGACCTGGGCGCGGCGGAGCGGCAGGGGCTCTCCGGCGATCGCCGCCCGCTGCCATAGCTCAACGCATGCCCGGGGCCGGTGCGCGGTGCGGCAAAAAAGAGTCCGCCGGTGCACGCACCGGCGGACGATTCGTACAGATTCGCTTTCAGACGCGGGCCGTTCGACTGGCGTTACGGCACGTTGGCGCGCGAGTCGAAGTCGTGCGCGACCGAGCCGGTCGAGTCTGTGACGCGCGAGACAGCCTGGGGGAACGGCGGGTTTGTGTCTTCTCGCAGGAACGCGATCTCGACCCGGCCGCCGCGGAGAAACTCGTTGCAGCGCGCCCCGGCGGCGGTGACGCGCGACGGCGCCAGTTCAAACGCCGGCTCCGCAATACCGAGACACTCGCAACCCGTGCCCTGAATCTCGCTGGGGACGCGGCGGCCGGAACCCGAGCCGAGCGCGGTCGAGCCGACGAGAATGCCGTCGGTTCCGACGTAGTAGAAAGCGTCCTGCGAGCAGGCCGGGTCGCCGCCGATCGAGATAAAGTCGCACGGGTTGGGATTGCTGTTGCTGATTTTCAGTGCGGCGCCTTCGCCGGTGCCTGGGTTGTGGAAGATGATCTGGTTGGGCACGGGCACCTGGGCGCCGGCGCTAGTGAAGAAATTGTCAAACGTCGCGCCGCTGCCGGCCGCGGGCCCGATCGCGGATGCGAGTTGCGTTCCGCCCGCGCCGCCCGAGCTTCGGAACTGTCCGGATTCGTGGAAGTAGAACAGCGCGGGTCCGAAGAAGCAGAAGTTGCCGAAGCTCTGGCTCTGACCCTCTTCGATCGGGACGTAGCCGAAGGCCTCGTAGAGCGGGATGTCGTCCTCGCAAACCGCGCCATCCGGGAAGGTGTCGCTGTTGACCTGCGCGACGAAGACCAGGAAGTAGTGGATCGTGTCGTCGGGCGCGAGATTCCGCAGACTGACGCGGATGAACTTGCGGGCGTTGGGTTCCTCGCACGGGTCAACCGGCGTTCGGTTGTTGCCGCCGAAGCCGCCGCCGCCGAGGTTGCCGGTGTTGCCGGGGGTATTCGGCGTATTGCCGGCGCCGCCGATGATCGGGAACGGCGACCCGAAGAGGCTCTGCAACCCGCCGCCGGCACAGCCCACGGCGAAAAGCGAAGCAATCCCGGTCGCGATCGACAACGCGATCGCCGGGCGAATCAGCCGGTTGAATCCACTCTGCATGGGGATCTCTCCAGTCTCGCATGGTAGGATGCGCAGCGGGTGCGGAGCAGCGCGCATGCGGCCCGCGCTGCCGCCGACACCCCAGCAGGAATATACGGCCTCCGCAAGTGTCAGACAAGCCAACCGCTTGCGCCGCGCGGGACGCCCTCGGGGCGGTTCTTCTATTCGCCAAGCAGTCCCGCGCCGGGGGCGTGAAAACCCGGCTCTGTCCGCCGCTGGACCCTGCGCAGGCCCAGGCCGTCCATGACCTGATGATCACCGCGACGCTCGACCGCCTCGCGTCGGTGCGGGCACGCGCTCACTGGTTAGCGCTGGCGGCTGCTGCCGGCGGGGCCCCGGTGCCGGCGGGGCCGCCGTGGACGGTCGTCGCTCAGGGCGGCGGCAATCTGGGCGACCGTCTGCTGCGGGTCTCCGTTGGTGCGCACGACGCACACGGCGGACCGTTGCTGATCGCCGGCGGCGATTGTCCGGACCTGCCGCTGATGCTGATTCAGCAGGCCGTCGAGAGCGCGCAGCGCGGCGTGTCGGCGGTTGTGCCCGCCGCCGACGGCGGGTACTGCCTGTTGGCGATCGATCGCCCGCATCCGGCGCTTTTCCAGGAGATCGCCTGGGGTACGCCGCTCGTGCTGGCGCAGACGCTGGCGGCGGCCCGCGCCACGGGGGTCGCGCTGCGCGTACTGCCGGGCTGGGAGGACGTGGATACGTACGAAGACCTGAAGCGTCTGGCGGCCCGCACGGCGGCCACCGCCGACCCGGCGCTGCGTGAATTGCATCGCGCGCTGATTTCGCTGAAACTGTCGCTGCAATAGGAAGGACGGATCAGCCATGTCCGACGCCGCCGCAACGCAGCATCCGCACGTGCTCATCGCCGATGACAATCAGCAGATCCTGGAGTTGCTGGAGGCGTACCTGGCGGCGCTGCCGGTGCGCGTGACGCTGGCCGCGGATGGCGAGGCGACGCTGCAGGCCGTGGAGCGTGATCGTCCGGACCTGATCCTGCTGGACGTGATGATGCCCAAGCGAAGCGGGTTCGAAGTGTGCCGAAAGCTCAAGGGCGACGAGGCCACGGCGACGATCCCGATCGTGATGGTCACCGCCCTCAACGAAGTCGGCGACGTGGAGCGCGCCCGCGACTGCGGCGCGGACGACTACCTCACCAAGCCGGTGAACAAGCAGGAACTTGTTCGGCGGATCAAGGCGCTGTTTCCGCAGTTGACGGCGTCGTAGACGGAGTGGCGAGGGAGTCCGGCGCTTCAATCCACTCGACCGCGTCCGCGTCGACCCCGGCGGCTCGCAGCCGCTGCACCCAGGCGGCGCGCTCGCTGCGAAGTACGCCGCGCAGCTCGATCGTGACCCGGCAGCGCGGTGCGAGCTGTTGCGCGCTGGCGATCAGGTCGCATGCATCCTCCTCCGATATCCACTGCCCGCCGATCGATGCCAGACCGCGATGATCGACCACGATCCGTAGCGGATGCGGCCGGGCGGGCGTGAACACGACTGTCACCGGGGTGTCGAGCGGCGGAATGGCGTCGCTGCGCGCGACAACCCACAGGTCGCCGTCGCGGCTGCTGCGAGAACGCGATGGACTGAGCAGCGCATCGGGCATGTCGACGAGGGCGATGCCCGCGCCGCTGCGATCCGCGGCCAGCCCGCCGTCGCGGAGCGCGACCGAGCCGCCGAAGACCCACGGTCGCGGCCACGGCGTGCGGTCGAACTCGACGTCCAGCAGCCAGTCGTGCGCGGCGGCTTCGCGCGTCGCGCCGCCAGGATCGGTCCAGCGGACGCGCGCATCGAGCAGGTCGCCGCTGGGCGGGACGTAGCGCCGCTGGGCGTCGTTCCACATTGGCGGCGTCCCCGGCTGCATGCCGGCCAGGCCCAGCGCCATACGGATGTGCAACGGCCGCCCGTCGAATCGCAGGATGCTCTCGTGCTCCTTGCCGGCGAATGCGGCGAAGAACTCCAGCGGGCCCTCGCGCAGCACGACGCGGGCGCTCGCCAGCACGGCGCCGGCGGCCCAGTCGATCTGCACGCCCGGTTGAAAGGGGCGGGTCGTCGCCGGTTGCGATGCGGGCGGTTGCGGGGGGGCGGGTTGCGACGCGGCGGGCTGTGCCGGGGCGGCAGCACGGATCGAGGCGAGCGCGATCACCAGCAGGATTCGCGCGATCGGCGGCGCGTGGATCATGCCGGAATCTTAGTCGCGGAGCCTCAGCGGCGATGGGGTCGATCCGCTGCATCGAGCAAAAATCGGCGATCCGCGCGAGCGCGGCGCGTTATGCTGGCAGCATGGCCCGCAGGCCGCGGAACCCGAGTGATCCGCAGCAACTGAGCTTGTTCGGCGAGCCGGCCGCACCGCCGCCGCCGCGCGTCGCGCCGCCGGCGCGTCGCGGTGTTGCGCCCGCGGCGGCCGCCGAAGAGGTCGTGCGGCTCGCAGCCGTGTTGCCCCCGGAACTGCGCCTGGGCACGTCTTCGTGGTCGTTTCCCGGCTGGCGCGGGCTGGTGTACGACGGCGAATACTCGGAAGGACAACTCGCCCGCGACGGGTTGGCGGCGTATGCGGCGCATCCGCTGCTGCGGGCGGTGGGAATCGACCGCACGTACTACCGCCCGCTCTCCGCGGAGGAACTCGCCGGCTATGCCGCGGTGACGCCCGAGTCGTTCCGGTTTCTGGTGAAGTCGCACGACTGGGTTACGTCGCCGTGGCGCGATGCCGCAGGCGCGACCCGCAAGGGGGGTCGCCGAACGCTCGAGGATAACCCCTGCTTTCTCGACGCCGGCTACGCGGTCGACGCGGTCGTGGCGCCGTTCGTCGCGGGACTCGGCGAGCGCGGCGGCCCGCTCGTTTTTCAGTTTCCGCCGCTCGGGCGACCGTGGGCGAACGACCCCGGCCGCTTCGTGGATCGACTGGCCGCGTTCCTGGAGCGCCTGCCGCGCGGGCCGCTCTACGCCGTGGAGGTGCGCAATGCGACATTCTTGACCGCAGCGTACGCCGCGGCGCTCAGCAGCGCCGCTGTGCTGCCCTGCTTCAACGTGCATCCGCGCATGCCGCCGCCGCTGGAGCAGGCGGAGATTTTCAACCCCGCGAGTGCGCGCGCCTTCGTGGGGCGGTGGATGCTGAACCCGATGTTCGACTACGCCGCGGCGCAGGCGGAGTATGCGCCGTTCGATCGCCTGGTTGACGAGGATCCGCAAAGCCGGGATCAGTTTGCGGAGCTATGCGCGTTGGCGCTGGGAGCGGGGCGGCCGGCCTATGTGATCGTCAACAACAAGGCGGAAGGCGCCGCGCCGCTCAGCGTGCAGCGCCTGGCGGAGCGGATCGTTGCTCGCGGATCGCACGGGCTGGAAGCCCATGCTACCCAGGGGTAAGGGGAGTTATGCGGATATGCACCGCGTTGCGCGCGGGTCCCATGGGCTGGAAGCCCATGCTACGCGCGGGGGAGATCGGCAAGCGCGGCGAGGATCGTGTCCGCCGACAACCCCCAGTCGTCGGCTCGCCGAATGTCGCCCCGTACGACGCGCACCCGCGACCCGACCGGCCGCCACACCGCCGGCGAAGTGGGGCCGAAGACCGCCACGACCGGAACACCCAGCAGCGCTGCGAAGTGCGCGATCCCCGAATCGTTGCTCACCACCGCGGCGGTTGCGGATAGAACCGCGGACAACGCTTCCGCCGGCGGCGACTCCAACCGCGGAATGGGCAAGGCGCGGAGCGCGGCGAGTTGCGCAGCGGAGAACCACTCGAGCTCCGTCGGACCGAGGAGCAGGCATGCGGCGAGGCCATGCGCCGCAAGCGCCTCGGCGAGTCCGAGCCAGCAGGGCAGCGGCCAGCACTTGGCCCGGCCGCCGCTGCCCGGGTGAATGAGGACCGGCGCGGCCGCACCCCCACGCGACGACAGCGCGTCGCGGCCGGCCGCGCGGAGCGCGGCGTCGACCTGCAACGGCTGCGGTGCATGGGCGAAGAGCGCCGCACGCGACGCCAGCGCGCTTCGCCACTGTGCCAGAACGTGCAGATCGCTGCCTGGTGCGGGTCGCGGGTCGAAGGTCAGCACGCTTCCGGCGCGCAGATCAAGCAGCCGTGCGTGCGCGGCGTCGCCCAGCGCATTGAGCACGCGGCGGCCCACGATCCGATCCCGCAGCGCGGCGGGGGGCGGTCCGTCGCCGCCGAAGAGCCAGCGCACGCCGACCACGTCCGGATGCTCGCGCTGCACCGCCGGGAGACAGTTTTCCAGCCCAGCCAGGTCTTGCGACGCGATCGCCAGGATGCGTCGCGGCGGCGGTTGCAGACTCAGCGCGAGCTGCAGCGTCAAAGTCAGATCGCCCAGCGCGCCTCCGTGCAGGACAACGCAGTCCGGCGGTGCGTGGGCGATCGCTGCGTGTCGCGGCGCTGCGGCGGTCGTGCCGCTACTCCTTCGGCTTCAACTGTACGCTTGACAGCTTGATGCCGTCGCTGGTCGTCTCCAGCACCAGCATGGATGGGGCCGCGTACCTGGCGGTGGTTTTGATCTCTTCGGCCGCGTTCTCATCCGGGAACATCGCCGAGACCATCCCGCCGGCCATCGCAGCGCCGATGTTCGTCATCATGGCGGCCTCGAGCTCCCTGCGATGCGGCAGCAGCGCCAGCGCCGCGTCCATGAAGCGGCGATAGTCGAAGTAGACGACCATCGACGCTTCGCGCGGCAGGTGGCGTGCGGTCCGCTGGAATTCCGCATCGGCGGACAGTCCGCCGCCTTCGCCGCCGGCCAGCCCGGACTCGACGGCCTTGCCGTTGCCGATCACGATTGTGTCGCTGGTCGTGGCCAGGCTCACACCGCCGAAGGGGAAGTCATAGACCTGCGTGCCGCGGAAGTCGCGCGGGCTGAACATCGCGCCGCCCAGGCTGAGCAGTTTCGAGATGGCCGCCTGATCGCGGTGTCCCATCGTCATCAGCAGGCGCGGCGAGTCGACGCCGTAGGGCTGCGCGAAGCCCAGCACGAAGCGCATCGGTTCGCGAAGATTCTCGATCAACTCCTTGCGAAGATTGATCGTCTGGCCCTCCTGGTTTGGATTGGGGACCGCTTCGATCGACTGCCGCATCTGGTCGGCCGAGTCGGGGTCGATCTGCCGCACGATCCGCTCGATCTCCTGATACAACTCGCCGGCGTTCAGATTCATGCTGAAAAGCATCGCGGTGTCGCCGCTGACGATCGGCGCCGGGGCGACCGAGGCGTTGGGCATGCTCAGGATCTTCGCCAGCCCGGTGCGCTCGCCCTTGATGAGCGTGAGCGCTTCGAATCGGCTCTCGACATCGGGCGCGCCGCCGAACGCCGAGTGCGCCACCAGCGCCTGGAACGCGTCGACCCCGAAGGCATCCATCGCCTTGCGGTCGTCGTCGCTGGTTTCCGGGTCGCGCCGCGCCATCTCGACGAGGCGGGCGATGTTGACCAGCATGCGGATGCCGCCGGGCGACTCGAAGCTGCGCAGCAGCTTTCCGTGTTCGTCGGTGCCGGCCAGCGTGTTGTCGCCGTCGGCCCGCAGCACGCCCTTGATTTGATCGACGCTCATGGCGACGATCAGCCGGTCTGACGTGAGGCAGGTCGCGAGCGACTTGGGCATGTTTTCCGGAGTGAGGGCCTTGTCAAGCTCCTTGTCCAGGAACGCCCCCAGTTCCGCCTCGCCCATCGCCAGCGGGTCGAGATCTTCGTCTTCCTCCTCCGAGGCGTTTTCGTTGGCGTTGTCGCCGCCGCCTTCCTTCCTGGTGAAAACATCGATGCTGTGCGACCCGACCGAGACCGCCTCATAGCTTCCGGCGGCGTCGCGCAGGTTCTTGACGATCTTGTCGTAGTACTGCCGCATCGTGTCGGCGTCGCCGACGCCGGCGACCAGGGCGGGTCCGACGTCCTCAAACGCCGTCTTCCCCGGCGGCAGCACGGCGAAGACCGCCAACCGGCCGCGGAAGGGGTTCTTGAGCTGCGCCGGCGTCGTGTCGAGCAGCTTGGCGAGTTTTTCCTGCGCGCGCTCGGCGGCCTTGGAGAGCATCGCGCCGAGCGACGGTCCGGCAGCGCTGGTCTTGGTCTCCTGCAACATCTTGTACGCGGTCGTAGCCTGCAATTCTTTGATGGTCTGTTCGACATCGACGATGCCGACGTAGAACAGGGCGTCCGCCGGCACCCAGGCGGCCGGATCGGGCTTGTCGCCCGACTGCGCCCAGGCCAGGTTCGAAAGCAGCATCGTCGCGAGGATGCCGAAGGTCCTACGCAGGTGCATGGTTACTCCATAAGCAGGTGGTCGCGCCGGCGGCGCGTCACTGTCGGTTTCGGCGGCTCCGCGCCGTCCGCGAAGTAAGTTGGTCAGCCAGCCTGTGAACTATTGGATGGGGCGGGCATTCTGCCGGCCCACTGGTCTCGGGAACCGCACACCGAAAACGCGCGAAGCCCAGAAGTTCAGGCGCTCAGGGCGCTGCCGCCACGAGAAAATCTCATCGGTCGATATCCGCAGCGACACGAACAGCCGCGCCGCCGGTTCGCGCCGCGCCACGCGGGCGGGCGGGCGCTTCGCGGTGTGATTGCGGGGCGCGCGCTACGGTTTCTTGAGAAACGGCGGCGGCTCCTTGCGGAGTCGCTCCGCGGGTTGCAGATAGCGGAATCCGGCATCGGAGCTTTCGCTGTTGTAGGCGAACGCGTCGCGGTTGCGCAGGAAGTCGATCACGTAGCGGATCGGAATCGCGAAGCCCAGCCCCTCGCCGCCCATGATCTTCATGTTGGTGACGCCGACCACCTCGCCCCGCGAGTTGAACAGCGGCCCGCCCGAGTTGCCGGGGTTGATCTGCGTGGTGGTCTGCACATACGCCAGGCCCTCTTCGGCGCGGTTGCGGCGGCTGACGATGCCCTCCGACACGCTCCGCTCCAGCCCGAGCGGATTGCCGATGGCGAACACGGCGTCGCCGTCTCGCAGGCTGTCGTCAGCCGCGAGATAGGTCACGACGGGTTTGTAGCCGTCCGGCAGCTTCACTTTCAGCAGCGCGAGGTCGAGGAACGGATTCGTGGCGACGATCTCGACGTCTTCCATCTTCTGCCGGCGGAACTCCTTGTCCACCTGACGAAAGACCGTGACCGACAGCTTGGTCTCGCCCTCGATGACGTGGAAATTGGTGATCAGGTGGCCTTCATCGGTGATAAAGAACCCGCTGCCCAGTCCGCCCGGCGTTGAAACCACCACCACGCCTTCGCCGAAGCGCTCGGCCAGCGCCTTGACCGACTGCGGCGGCATCTCGGCGGTGCTGTACAGATCGCCGGTCGTCGCGACCAGCGGTCCGCTCTGTTGCGGCTTGACCTCCGACTCCTTCTCGATCGTGCGGATCGAGCGCCGTGGAATCGAGATGATGTCGTAGCCCAGGTCGACGATCACGCGATCCGGCAGATCCTTGATGATCTCGCCGCGGATGGTCTGACCTTCGTTGAGGATGATCGTTTCCGCGGCCGCCGGCGCGGCCAGTAAAATCAGAGCTGCGAGTGCGAGCGGGTGACTTCTCATGCGAGCGCCCCGGGGCTTTTGCTTTCGGAATCACGAACGCCGCGAAGAATAGTATGATCCGGCGTGGTGCGCGACAAGCCGCCGGGCGAGGTGGTTGCGGCGAGCGGCGCGGAAGGAGCATGCCTTGAGCGAAAGCGATCCGCGCCTGGCGCGCTACGCCCGTCAGATGAGTTTTCCGCCGGTGGGCGCGGCGGGTCAGAAGGCGCTGCTGCACGCGCGCGTCGCGGTGATCGGGTGCGGCGCGCTGGGCAGCGTCAGCGCGAACGCACTGGTGCGGGCGGGCGTCGGGTTCGTGCGGATCGTCGATCGCGACTTCGTCGAACTCGACAACCTGCAGCGGCAGGTGCTGTTCGACGAGCACGACATCGCCGCGAATCTGCCCAAAGCCGAGGCGGCCGCGCGGCGGCTGCGGCGGATTAACTCGGCCGTGGAGATCGAGGGTGTCGTCGCGGACGCGACGCCGGGGAACATCGAGGACTTCTGTCGCGACGTCGATCTGCTGCTGGACGGCACGGACAATTTCGAGACGCGCTTTCTGATCAATGACGTGGCCGTGAAGCACGACCTGCCGTGGGTATACGGCGCGGTCATCGCGGCTGAGGGGCTGGTGATGCCGATCCTGCCGCGCGACACGCCCTGCCTGCGCTGCGTCTGGGACGAAGCGCCGCCGCCCGGCTCGTCGCCGACGTGCGAGACGGCCGGGGTGCTCGGTCCGGTGGTCGAGATCGTGGCGAGTCTGCAGGTGCTGGAGGCTCTGAAGATCATCATGGGCCGGCTCGAGGACGTAAATCGCAGCCTGGTGAGCATCGACGCCTGGCGCGGGACTTTTCGGGCGTTCAACATGCAATCGGCGCGCGACGCGGGCGACTGCCGTTGCTGCCGGCACGGCGAGTACTCGTTCCTGAGCGGCGCGCGGGGCTCAGCCGGCGTGTCTTTGTGCGGGCGCAACGCGGTGCAGGTGACGCCGGCGGCGGGCGCGAAGGTGGATTTCGCCGCGATCGCGGCGCGGCTGCCGTTCGAGAGCCGGCCGGTGCACAACGCGTTCCTGCTGCGGTTTGCGATTGACGGATTTCATGTCACGCTGTTTGCCGACGGCCGCGCGATCGTGAAGGGCACGCCGGACCCGGCGGTGGCCCGCAGCGTGTACTCGCGCTACGTCGGTTGCTGAAGCGCCGCGCACCAGTCAGGCACGGCGCGCGGTCGGCTCGCTTCGGCGCTACGCCCGCGGCCGGCCGACGATCATCCACGCGCCACGTCCCAGCGCGACGGAGAACACATCCGCACCCCGCGCGTTCACCATTCGCGTGATCAGCAGCAGCACCGCGACGATCACTCCGGCGCAGAACCCGCCGATGTGCGCCCAGTACGCGACGTTGTCCTGAACGTTCAGCAATACGTAGAACACGTCCCAGGCGATGTACCACAAGACCACCCAGAACCCGCGCACGGTGAAGATGCCCTGGTAAAACGTGATCAGCCGCATCACGCCGAGCCAGGCGATCATGTGCACTTTCTGAACCGGAAACAGCACGAGGTACATGCCGGCCAGCCCCATCAGCGCGCCGGACGCCCCGAGCATCGGGTGCCACGGCAGGTCGCGGCTGGCCAGCAGGTGCGCACCCGCCGCGGCGATGCCGAGCAGCGGATACAGCACCAGCGTCCAGGTCTGTCCGATCAACGCGTTGACGCGCGAGCCGAAGACCAGCAGGAAAATCAGGTTTCCGACCAGGTGACCGATGTCGCCGTGCAGGAACTGGTGCGTTACGAGCTGGTACGGTTCGAACGGGTGCCGCGCGCCGCCGAACTCGATCCGCAGGCTAGCGATCGCGTCGGCCACATCCTGCTCGTTCAGGCCGTCGTCGCGCATTTCGTTCGCCACGTCGGCCCAGTCGATCATGTCCTTGTTCGGATCGCCGCCCCACAGCATCAGCTTTCCGTAATCTCCGCCGTTGAGTTCGTCGTCGTCGATGACGAAGAAGAATCCGAAGCTGATGATCAGCGTGAGGATCGCGATGGCGCGGATTACGTGCGGGCGATACAGGCCGAATGCTTCGGAGGCAAAGGGCAGCAGTCCGAACCAGACGATCCAGCGAAGCAGGAGAACCACGCCCTGCGTTCGTTCGTAGACCGCGTCGAGGTTGTCCTCCTGCGAAGTGACGATGCTGCGGCCGCTGGCCACAAACACACCGCAGTCTACGCAGATCTTCGTCCCCGTCGGCCAGTCGCGGCCGCAGCTTGGGCAGTTCACCGGCGGTCCGGCCGGGGGTTCGTCGAGCGGTTTGTTGGGGACCAGCGGGGCAAGCTCCAGTTCGCCCGCGACTGGCTCGATTGGCGCGGGTTCGCGGGAGTCGCGCGGGGCCGCGCGGCGCCGCACCGTGGGTGGCGTGCCGCGCGCGGCGGTCGGTGCAAGCGGGGCCAGTGTTAGATCGTCCACGGGCGACGCGCTGCGCGTAGGCGGCGCGGTCGGCGACGACGCGGCATTCTCGCCGTCGCCGGTCGCCCGTGCCGCGGTCTCCTGCCCGGCGACATCTTCGCCCGCGGCCTGGGGGATGCGGACCCCTGCACCGCACTTCGGGCACTTGCAGCGCTTGCCCGCGGTCGCCGCCGGCATCTTGATCTTCGCCCCGCAATCGCAGCGGAAAGCGATCATGTCCCCGCCCGGATTCGCCATCGATAACTCGCTGTCAGGTGCCGCCGTCGGAAGCGCACGTGCTCCGCTTCTCTGCAATCAGTGTAGCGGCGCGGCCCCGCGGATCGGCGCGCAGCCGGTCTGCTAGGTTTTCTTGCGCCCATCGCGGATGATCGAGAGGATCGACGCCCGCTTGGTGCGCGAGAGCGTCGGCCACGCCCCCGTGATTTCCGCCAGGTCGCCTATGCCGCCGGCCGTCGGCGAAGCGGGCGCGTCGCTGCGGGGCTTTTCGGGCGCGGCGTCGCTCGCTTGTCGCCCGCGCGGCGGCGGGTCAGGAGTTTTCGTGGGTTTGGCATTGGCGTCGGCAATCGGCGGGGGGGTGGGCGTGCCATTACTGGCGCGGGTCGGCCGCGGAGCCGCCGCCACGTTCGCCGGGGCGCTGCCGCTCGCGGCTCGGCGGGCATACCGATTTTCCCGCGGCGCGCCGCCCGCACGCTTCAGCGCTTCGTCCAGGCGCGAGGCGGACGCGCTCGCCGCGGCGTCACGATTCGCCGAACTCGACCGGCGCGGGCTCGGTGTCTCGCGTGGTTCGGGGGCGGCGCGGGCCGCGCGCTCGGGTGCGACGGTGGACCGCGTCGGTGGGGCGGGCGGCGCGGTTCGCAGCCGCCGCCCGAGCGCGTCGCGGCGCGTGGGCGGCGCGACGGGCTTGCCGTCGGACTCCAGCGCGCGGCGCTGCCGCGACAGCGCCTCATCCAGTTTGGAACGGGCGGGCGCGGCGCCGGC
>CAZVWB010000016.1:0-108871 GCA_964631045.1 uncultured Planctomycetales bacterium | reverse complement strand
CGGCGAGAAGTCAACAAAAAAGTCGCACTGCGTTCCGTGCGAATGCGCCGCGATAGGCGCGCGTCCGAAGGCGCTGCCGGCGCACGTCCGCACGCGCCAACTCAGCCGCCAGAATGCCCGCCCACCCGGAAACACGCGCCCGTTTGTTGGCAACGCTCGAGCTTGCCCGACCCGTCAACTCACCGTCCGGCGACAGTCCTGTGCTGGATATCCCAGGCGGATTTTCATTGACGCCCGCCGCCCCGCGCGCTACTGTCTGCGCTAATGCGAGCAGGCGGATGCCGTTCCTGATCGACGGAAACAACCTGCTCTTCGCGGCCCGCGACGTCGAAGACCCGGATCGGCTCGTCGGCCGCGCGATGCTCTGCGAGCGGCTCGGGCTGTGGGCGCGTCGCGGAAAGCAGCGCGTTCATGTCATTTTCGACGGCCCCGCGCCGGCTGAGCCGCTGGCGCAGCAGATCGCCGGTTCCGACATCCGCGTGACCTACAGCGGCCACGGCGTGTCCGCGGACGCTGCCCTGATACGAACGCTCGAAGAAGACTCGGCGGCACGCCGACTGTTCGTCGTCTCGACCGATCGCGAGATCGCGGCGGCCGCACGGCGACGGCGAGCCACGCCGATCCGCTCCGATGTGTTCTGGAAACAGGTGCGCCGCGACCTGGCCCGGCCCGAGTCGCAGCCGCTGGAACCGCCGGAGAAGCTGTTCGGGCTTACCCCCGAACAGGCGGCGGATTGGGCGCGAGAGTTGGGGCTCGACTCGCCCGCGGGCAATCCGCCCGCGGCCGAAACGCCGCGGCGCGAGCGCCCGCCGCCGCGGCGACCCCGGCGGCTCTAAGCTGCGTCTCGCGGGCGGCAGCGTTGTGCAGGGTGGGCGGCCATTCGGCCCGGGGCGTGGGCGCTTGCCGACCTCCGCCGGCACGCTGCCCGCGCCAAATGCCGCGGCGCGGCGCGCGGCGCCCCCGGCCGCCATTGCGGCCGCAGACCACGTCGGCCCGAGCGTTCAGGAACGGAGTGTTCACCATGCCCCAGCCGCTGTCGCAAAGTCAGAACCGCCGCGTCGATCCGCTCGTCGGCCCGCGGATCGCCGAGCGCCGCGCCGACTCGCGCGAGTCGGTTCAGGCCGATCTCTGGCTCATCGACCCGCACTCCAACACCGTGCTCCGCGCCCAGGTCGTCGACGTATCGCCGGGCGGCATGCGCCTGCGCGTGCCGATCGGCTATGGCGTGCATCCCGGCCAGCACTACGAACTTTGCTCGCATCTGCCCCATGGCGAGTCCCCGCTGCTGGGACTCGCTAACCGCCGGCGGGTTGCGGTGCGCCGCGCCCAACTTACCGCCGCCGGCGACCTCGAACACTGGGACGTGGGCGTGGCGTTTGAATCGCCGGTGAGACGTGTGACGCTTGCGCCGGCGGGGGCTGGTCGCGCGTCCTGATCGCGACGCGGGTCGGCAGCGCAGGCTTCGCCGCGCCCATCGCCGGGCAGCACGCAGCGCAAACGCCGCGGCGAGAGACGGGCGGGCGGCATCCGCAGTTGGCGGGCGCGCATCGCGAGCGCGGTCGCGTTTTGCCGGGTGGGGTGAGCATTCTGACCGCCCGTGGTGACTTGCGCCGCGGGTAGAATGCCCGCCTCACCCCCCAGAATTCACAGGCTTGGAGGCCTATGTTCCCCCGTCGGATGACGCGGGCTTAAGCTGAGTCCCGACACTAGGGTCGCGAGCGGTCGTAGCGCGAGCCGGTCCGGCTCGGCGGATTCTGACCGATGCCGACGCGCTCGACCCGTCCCGCGTGGGCCGCCGGCAGCGCCGCCGGCCCCATCGCCGCCCCGGTCTTCGACATCACGCTCCAGGTGTTCGTTCGCGGTGTGGTATACACGCCCACCGGTCGCCACGGCCAGTTCAGCGCCTGCGCCTGAGCCGAGCCCAGGCCGAATGTGGTGATGTTCACGCGCGAATCGAACGGCGACAGGCCGTGCCGCGGATCGGGCGTCGGCGCGTATAGCGCCAACGGATCGTACTGCGGCTTGCGAACGCCCAGCGCCCGCTCCTCCTCCGGCGTCAGCACCTCCGGCCCCGGCAGCACGACGAACTGCTCCCGCGGCTGCGGCTGATAGGTCTCCACGCCGACTTGAACCACTCCGGTCTGCGCCGCCTCCGAGAACACGGGCAGCTCGTCGCCGATCGGCGCCGCCGTGGTCGCATCCGCGGCTGCCGGGGCATCCGCGCTCGGGACAGAGTTTGACGCCGTGCAGCCGGTGACGATCAGCACCGCCCCGGCCAGCAGTCCCGCAATCAATTTTCGATAGCACATGCCGCGATCTCCGCCGCCACCTGCTGACCGTGCCTGTGGCACCGGTCTCCCGACCGGTGTTTGTCTCTCCCAGTCTCCGACCCGGCCGCCACCCGCATCTGACCTCGCCACCGGCCCGCGCCAGCCGCAAAGCCCGGCCGCCCCTTCCTATTCCACAGCCGCCGGAGCGTACACAAGCCCCAGAAAATTCGCCAGCAGCCGGTGCCCCTCGAGTGTCAGAAAGCTCTCCGGATGAAACTGCACCCCGTCCACCGCGGCGCTGCGATGCCGGATCGCCATGATCTCGGTCTCGTCGTCATCGCACCACGCGCTGACCTCGAACTCCGGCGGCAGCGTTCCCTGCTCGATGATCAGCGAGTGATAGCGCGTGGCCTGAAACGGATTGCTCATCCCCGCGAAGATCCCACGCCCGTCGTGCCGGATCATGCTGGTCTTGCCATGCATCAGCCGGCGGGCGCGAACCACGCTCGCCCCCGCCACAAACCCGATGCACTGATGCCCGAGGCACACCCCCAGCAGCGGAATCTCGCCGGAGAAACGCCGGATCACGTCGTTGCTGACCCCGCCCTCGCGCGGCGTACACGGGCCGGGCGAAATGACCAGGTGGCTGGGCTTCTCCGCGGCGATCTGCTCGGGCGTGACCTGATCGTTGCGGTACACCCGCACCTCCAGCCGCGGATCGATCTCCCCGATCCGCTGAACCAGGTTGTAGGTGAACGAATCGTAGTTATCGATCAGCACAACCATCGCACACTCACCGGAACGCACCTCCGAAACACTCGACCACGATGCCCGGTCAATCCAGTGGTTGGCGACCTGTCGCGACCGCTCGCTCTTCGCTCTTCGCTCTTCGAACTTTCTTACTTCGGCGGTCCCGGATCGCGGTTCACGAACTTGTCGATCGCCGCCTGCTGAAGATCGACGCCTTCGATGTTCGCCAGCGAGCACAGCCAGGCGAATACGTCGGCGAACTCCTCCTGCTTGTTGGCCTGGTCGGCGCCCGCGATGGCGCTGGCCAGCTCGCCGATCTCCTCCATGAACCACAGAAACGTCGCCGCCGACCCGCGGGCCCGGTCGGTCTTGCTGAACTTGTCCTCGATCGCCTGCTGAAACTCGCGAATCTGCACAGGTTTCTCGCTCGCCGTCGCGGTGCGACGTTGTTCGGATCAGTCACCGCGGCTCGAACTTGTCTCGGTTCGCCGCGTCCGCGGCCGACACGCTCGTGCCGCATTCGGGACATACGCCGCTCTCGTTGCCCGTAAGATCGTAGCCGCATCCCGCACAAACGCCACGCGGCACGTCGCGCAGCGTGTCGAGATACAACTCGCGCAGCCCGGCGACCAGCGCCGCAATCAACGCCGCGCTCGCCAACACCGCGAAGACCGGGTTGCTCGAAATCAGCATGCTGGTCATCACGCACAGCGCGAACGGTGCACTCAACGCTCCGAAGAGCAGCACGTCGCGCCACGCCCGCCTGCGCTGCCGCGGATTGTTCCACATGCGATTTCACTCGAAGGCAGACACTGCGAACCGCGTCATCGTCATCGCCGCCCCAGGCCGCGCGAGCCGCACGCGACGCTCCCCGCGGCGTCTCCGCCGCACAAGAGCGAGCGAATCGCGCATCCATCGCGCCGTGACGAACGAGCACCGCATCCCCAGCGCCGCACTACCGCCCGATGTCCTCGTCCCACAACTCCGGCCGCGCCACGATGAAGTCGCGCATCAGTGCGACGCACTCCGCATCATCCACGACCGTAACGCCTGCGCCGCGCGAACGCACATAGTCCTCCGGCCCGCGAAACGTGCGATTCTCGCCGATCACGATCCGCGGGATGCCATAGAGCAGCGCCGCGCCGCTGCACATATCGCAGGGCGAAAGCGTCGAGTACAGCGTCGCCCGCCGATACTCCGCCGCCGGCAGCCGCCCGGCGTTCTCCAACGCGTCCATCTCCGCGTGCAGGATCACACTGCCGCGCTGCACGCGGCGGTTGTGCCCGCGCCCGACAATCCGCCCGTCGATCGCCAGCACGGACCCGATCGGAATGCCGCCCTCGCGCAGTCCGCGCCGCGCTTCCTCCAGCGCCGCCGCCAGAAACTCGTCCATCGTGACCGCTCCTCGCTGTTCCGAACCACCCGCAAAACACCCAACCGCCGCGCCGCGATTTTCGCCGCAATCGACGCGCCCGCATACTCGCCGGGCGAGCTTCGTCGCCGGTCGCCCGCACCATAGACCCCTCTCGGCGAAGTACGAAACGGCGTCCGCCGGCATCGCTTTAGCCCGCGCCTACCAGGCGTG
The DNA here is from genome assembly GCA_964631045.1 of uncultured Planctomycetales bacterium. Lineage (GTDB taxonomy): Bacteria > Planctomycetota > Phycisphaerae > UBA1845 > Fen-1342 > CAZVWB01. Next base: position 104,266 of record CAZVWB010000016.1, on the reverse strand, counting down.
GGGAAGTTCACCGGCGACCTCGTCGCCTACAATCCCCCGTATGACCGCTCGAATCCTCCGCCCCGCCGCGCTCGCAAGCTACATCCACCGGGCGGCGGCACCACTCGCAATCCTGCTCGCGGTCGCGCACACACCCAGCGCGCCCGCACAGCCGACCTCCCAGCCCAGCGCGATCCGGACCCCGCCGACCCCCGCCTCGCAGCCCCACACGCTCGACCGCGGCCCGCAGGCGCGCGAGGCCCGCGTGCGACGCTACGGCGGCAACGCGCAGACCGAGGGCGCGGTCGAAGCCGGACTCGCCTGGCTCGCCGCCCACCAGCGGCCCGACGGAACCTGGAGCCGCACCGCACACACGCAGCAATGCCCCCAGAATGATCGCTGCGCCGGCATCGCCATTCGCCGCCTCGAATTCGACCTCGATCCCGGCGTCACCGCGTTGGTGCTGCTCGCGTTTCTCGGGGGCGGATACACGCACGCCGACGGACCGTACGCCCAGCACGTCGACCGTGCTGTCGCGGCCCTGCTCCGCATGCAGCTCCCCAGCGGCGACTTCTCCGCCGACCCTGGGCAGGCCGGCTACAACAACTCGGTCGCCACGTTCGCGCTCGCCGAGCACCACGCGCTGACCGGCGATCCGCGCGTCGTCGACGCGCTGCGTCGCGGCGTCGCCCGCCTTGTGCAGACCCAACAGGAGCTCGGCGGCTGGGACTACCTGCCCGATGCGCAGACCGGGCGGAACGACACTTCGATCACCGCATGGGCCGTTCAAGCCCTGCACGCCGCAGCCAGCGCCGGCATCGAAGTCCCGCCCGACGCTCTGGTGCGCGCCGCGCTGCATTTCGCCCGCTCCACCGACCCCGACGGCCGCGTCCGCTACGCCGACGGCGGCACCGGCACGAACCTCAACGACGATCTGCAGCTCGATTACCGCTTCGGCCCCGCCATGACCGCCGCCGCACTCACCTGCGAGCTGCTGCTCGGCTGGCGCGTGGATAGCCCGGTCTGCCGCCAGCAGCAGGCGTTGCTGCGGGCCCAGCCGCCCGACGCCGGCCTGAGCCGCGGCGGCGACACCTCGCAGTTGCACGGCGAGTACTATTGGTATTATGGAACGATCGCCATGTTCCAGGCGGGCGGCGACGGCTGGCCCGCCTGGAACGGCCGCCTCCGCGACGTGCTCTTGCCGCAACAGGATCGCGCCCGCGGCAAGCAGAAGAAGCACTCCTTCGGCAGTTGGGCCCCGTTCGCATCCGGCTGGGGCCGCTGGGCGCGCTCCGGCGGCCGGGTGTACTCCACCGCCATCAACGTACTGACGCTGGAAATCTACTACCGCCACGCACCGGCGTATCTTGAGCACCCGCCGATCGTTACGGCCGAGCACTGGCGCGCGTTTCTGCGAACCGCCCCCGCCCGCGACCGCCTTCAGGCCGTCGAGACGCTGCCGCAAATGTTGCTGGAAATCGGCGAGCCGGCATTGCTCGCGCTGCTGGCCGACCCGGAACCAAGCGTCGCAATCGAGGCCGCCATCGCACTGACCGCCATCGACTCGCCCCGCGGCCGCGCGTTGCTCGCCGCGCGCACGCCCGGCGGCGCACCGCTCGCAGAGCAACCGGCGGAGCGGGCGCTGCGCCGCGCGGTGCAGATCGAGAACCTGCCGCCGGCGACCGGCCACGTGCGCCTCGTCGACGCCGCCCGCGGAATGGCCACCGTGCAGTTGTCGCGAGCGTTTGTCGGCATGGAACTCAGCGTGCTCGCCGGCGACCGCGAAGTCGCGCGACTCCGCGTCATCCAGCGCTTTTCGGGCCGCGACGTCGTCGTCGCCGAGTTCGCCTCGCCGCCGGGTTCGCCCCCGCCGACAGAGGGCGCGGTCGTCCGCAGCCGCTGAGGCGCGTCGCCGACCGCATCGCCGCGCGGTTCGCCGGGCTGAGCCGGAACGCCGCCCTAGCCCTTCGCCGGGCTCAGCCGGCTGAAGCAGGCATGCCGCCCTAGCCCTTCGCCGGGCGCTCAGCCGGGTGGAGCGGGCATGCGAGCCCGTGAGTTTTTTGGGTGGGGTGGGCATTCTGCCCGCCCAAGGACTTGCGAACCGCTCACGAAAGTAAGTGAAGCCAAAAAGTTCACAGGCTCTGCCGCCCGCTCAGGCGGAGCAACCCATTCCAGCGGGCAAAATGCCCGCCCCACCCTGCGTAACGCAACCGCTCGCGCTGCCCCCGCGCCGCGACGGATTTCGCCGCCGAGATTTACGCGGCGGCGGAGACTCGTATAATCTCGTGTCCTGGTCGCTCTGCGGTGGCGTAGCTCAGCTGGCTAGAGCATGGGATTCATAACCCCAAGGTCGACGGTTCGAGTCCGTCCGCCACCACTAAACTCGTCGCATCGAAGCGACGCGAGCAAACGGTTCACGCGAATCGCCGTCCACGAGTCCGGGCTGCGTATTTTGCTTCTGTCGCGCGAGTTCGTACAGGTTCCGCGACCGCGCGCGAGCCCGGAGTCGGCTTCTGCAGCAGTTCCCGGCGCGCGCATCACCTCGAGCGGCCGTCGCATCAAGGTGCACCGGTCCGCGCGATCCTGAGTCTGTTCCGCCGCTCGACCAGGTCGCTGGGGTCGTGCCGCACGCAGCGGACGCCTTGTCAAGGACGGCTCGTGCTCGGCGGACTACTTCGAGGATGGCTTCGACGCCGGCAGCGCAGATGACCGCTCGGGGGTTCTGGTTGTGCTCGTCGATGTAGGCGTGGCTCGCGGTGATCAGCGCACGGGTGTTCGGGCGTCCGTTCGGCGAGGCGACGCAGATCGCCATTACAACGAAAGCGGCGATCTTGCGCCGAGCGCCGGGGAATGTGCGGGTGCTGATGGTGTTCTTTGCGGCCGACAACTATGTTATTGCTCAGACTGGGCTTCTGGGCATCAAGGGTGCCTGCTCGTAGCCCGTGAGGCGTTCCGGCGATGCGGGACCGAAAATGCCCGTCTTGGTAGTATGGAGCCATCCATGTCCAGGCTGGTTGCCGGTTCAATCTTGCCCGTGGTCGTACTCGGTGTTGCAGCCCCGCCAGTTTCCGCGCAGTGCGATGCTTCCTGGATCCGCCCGATACTGCCCTCGGGCAGTCCCGTGACCTATGTCGACGATTTGGCCATCTCTACGGACGGGCGTGTTGTCGTCGGAACAGCGTTCTTCGATGGTCGCCGCGAAGCATTTCGCTGGGATTCTGCTTCCGGTCTGACCCTCCTCGGGGATCTGGATGGCGACCCGGCGGAGAGTTCCGCCAGGGCCGTCGCTTCGGGCGGAGTACGGATCGTCGGCTATGCAGGACCGGGCGCAACGACAGTTCCGATACAAGTCGTGCCGGGTGAGCCCATGCAAAATCTCGGCGATCTTCTCGGGCTCGCAGGCAGCGGGGTGGCGATGGGTGTTTCTTCTGACGGATCAGTCATTGTCGGATATCAACATGCGAGCCCGAACCCGGATTCTGGCTGGCGTTGGTCTGCGGTCGATGGCCTGCAGCTTATCGACGAGAATCAGAACTTCCAGGGTGTTTACCCTCTGAGCGTGTCAGGCGACGGAGCGGCGATTGTCGGCTATGGTTGGACGGGCAGCACGGTGATCGCGTTTCGCTGGACTGCGTCCGCGGGCGCTGTTGCGCTGCAGAACTCGGATGGCCGGTCGCTTGCCAGCGTAGCGCGCGCGTGCAGTCGCGATGGCGGCATCGTCGTAGGAGAGCGGCGAACTGAGGCGCTGGGAGAATCGGCGTGCCGGTGGTCATCCGCCGGCGAGGTCCAATCGCTGCTGGACTTCAACGGGACTGAGTCGGACAGTCAGGCGTTCGGCATTTCGGCCGATGGGACGTTGACTGTGGGCCACATTCAAGGCGCCGCCGCCGTTTGGCCGGGCGCCGGGAGCGCCATCCCGCTCGCTGAATACCTGCTGACGGAGAGCAACCTCGATGTGTCAGGATGGTACTTGAATTCGGCCCAGGCGGTGTCCGGCGATGCGCGCTACATTGTCGGGCAAGGAACGCCCCCGGGCGGCGGCCTCCGCGGTTTTGTCGCATTCGTTGCGCCGCCGCGCGGCGACTTGAACTGCGATGATGTGGTGGATTTCTTCGATATCGACGGATTTCTCGTGGCGCTCTTCACACCAAGCCAGTACGCCGCCAGGTTTCCATCCTGCTGCCTGATGCTCGGGGATCTTAACGCCGATGGCTTTGTAGACTTCTTCGACGTGGATCCTTTCCTTCACGCGCTCTTCGGAATCTGATGGCGCCAGCACTCCGCACCGAAGGCCCTGCAAATCGGCATGCGCCGGCGGCGCGCTCCCTGAGCGCGGCCGCGCGAGCCTGCTGACCACTGGGCGGGTGACACCGGGAGTGTGCCACTGCTCTGCGAGCAGTGTCTTCGACTGCGCGCACGCCGCTCGATAACATCGCGACGCCGATTCGCTCCGTCGCTTCTCTGGACTCGCTCTTCGCTCTTCGCACTTCGCTCTTCAACCCCCCTCCGTCGCCGCGTGCCTCTGTTCTGCGACCCGTGTCTTCGCGCGCCGGAAGGCGCTGCGAGTTTCAACGCCGCACGGTCGGCGGGCCCACGCCCTTGGCTGGCATGCGTTCGTGGCACCCGCGTAAGCTTGCCGGCGAGAGTATCAATCGACCCCGGCCCCGCCTGCCTCCGCGAACACGCGCAGTCGTGACAACCAGCCGCCAGAACCGCGCGGGGTCCGCGCAGCACCTCAGCCGGCGACTCGCACGATTCGGCTGTGCGACTCGTTGATGCGCACCCGCTCGTGTAGACCGGATTGTCCGGAACAGGGGCACAATGCCCTCAGTACCCGGCCGCCATGCCGTCTTTGCGCGATTCGGATGCACCGTAATAGACGTCGTTCGCCGCGTCATAGCGAATGGCCTGGTAGCCGCCGAAGGCGCCGATCTGCTGCTGGATGCGGTGGCCCATCTGGGCGAGCGTCCGCACCGCTTCGGGGTCGATGCCGGATTCGAGGGCGACGAGGCCGCCGTCGGTCATGCGTTCGTCGGTCGGTTCGGATGAGCCGGTGTGGTACCAGCGGGCGGCGTCGCCGGCTTCCTGGGTGTTCATCTCAAAGTCGATCAGGTTGCAGAGCACCTGCACGTGGCCCTGGGGCTGCATGTCGCCGCCCATCACGCCGAAGCTGAGCCACGGCTGTCCGTCTTTGGTGACGAAGGCGGGGATGATGGTGTGGAAGGGGCGCTTGCCGGGGGCGTAGGCGCTCGGGTGGCCGGGGTCGAGGCTGAACATCTCGCCGCGGTCCTGGAAGCAGAAACCCAGGCCGGCGGGGCACAGGCCGCTGCCGAAGCCGCGGTAGTTGCTCTGAATCAGCGAGATCATGTTGCGCTCGGCGTCGGCGACGGTGAGATACACCGTGTCGCCCTCGCGCAGCGCGGCGTCGGCCTGCCGCAGCACGGGCACGTCGCCGCCGGGGAACGCGCGGCCGGCCCGTTGCGGGTTCAGCAGGGCGCGGCGCTGCGCGGTGTAGTCGGACGAGAGCAGTGTGGACAGCGACACCTCGGCGAACGCCGGATCGGCGTAGAGGCGAGCGCGATCTTCATAGACGATCTTCTTCACCTCGATCATCTGGTGCAGGTACTGCGCCGAGTTGTGTCCCAGGGCTTTCAGATCGACCGGTTCGAGCATCGCGAGCATCTGAAGCGCCGCGACGCCCTGCGTGTTCGGCGGCAGCTCCCAGACGTCGTAGCCGCGGTAGCGCACGCTGACCGGCTCCACCCACTCCGAGCGGTGCGCGGCAAAATCCTCGCGCCGCAGGTAGCAGCCATGCTCGCGGCAAAAGGCGTCGATGCGGTCGGTCAGCTCTCCGGCGTAAAACGCGTCGCGGCCGCCGGCGGCGATGCGTTCCAGCGTGTCCGCCAACCCCGGATTGCGGAATATCTCGCCGCGGGCCGGCGCGCGGCCGCCGGGCAGATAGGTCGTGGCGAAACCGGGTTGATCCTTAAGGATTCGCCCGCCGCGATCCCAGTAATACGCGATCAACTCGGTCACCGGGAATCCGTCGCGGGCGTAGGCGATGGTCGGCGCGAGAATCTGCGGCATCGGCAGTCGGCCGAAGCGCTCGTGCAGCGCGAACCAGCCATCGACGCAGCCGGGCACGCTGACCGGCAGCGGTCCGAAGCTGGGGATTTTCCGGGCGTCTCCGAGTTCCTTAAGCAACTGCTCGCGCGACAGGCCGCGCGGCGAACGGCCGCTGGCGTTCAGGCCGTAGAGCCGCCTGGACTTCGCATCCCAGACCAGCGCGAACAGATCGCCGCCGATGCCGGAGCCGGTCGGCTCCATCAGACCCAGCGCGGCGTTGGCGGCGATGGCGGCGTCGACGGCCGTGCCGCCGCGCTTGAGCACGTCGATCGCGATCTGCGTGGCGAGCGGGTGGCTGGTGCAGGCCATGCCGCGCGCGGCGATGACCTCCGAGCGGGTGGCGAATGCGCGGCCGGTGATGCGATCGCCGCCGCGTGCGGTCTGTTCCATGAGCGTCCCCAGGCAGATCAGCAGTGGCGCGAACTTCAGGCGATTGGACATGGCTGCGTCTCCGAACGTACAGTCGAGCAGTATGGCCGCGACTCCGCCCGCTGAACATCCCGGCGCCATGCCGCCCCGCGCCGCACCGCCGGGGCGGGTGCGCGCGTTCGAGTGGGCCGCGCTGTCGATGCTGATCGCGGTCCTGGTGGGCTCGCGCAGTTTCAACTTCGACGCGCCGCTCGACCCGGACGAGGCCAACTACGGCTTCATCGGGGCGCGCCTGCTGGCGGGCGACCGCATGTACGTCGACGTGTGGGATCAGCAACCGCCGCTCACGTTCATGGTGTTCGGTGTGCTGCGGGCGGTGCTGGGGCCGGCGGAGTGGGTGTTCCGCGGGTTCGCGGCGGTGTGTGCGGCGGCCACGCTGCTGCTGATCTACTTTGGCATGCGGCGCGGGCTGGGGGTCTGGCCGGCGCTGAGTGCGGCGCTGCTGTGGGCGCTGGTTTCGCACGATCCATCGACCGATGGCGACCACGCCAACCGCGAAGTGTACATGAACCTGTGTGCGCTGGGCGCGTTCTGGTGCCTGGCGCGGGCGCTGACCGCGTCGCGGGCGTGGATCTGGGTCGGGGTCGCCGGGGCGGCGCTGGGGGTCGGGTCCGTGCTTAAGTTAATACTCGCGCTGCACTGGTTTGCGGCGGCGCCGTTTGTGCTGTGGGCGGCGGCTCGTGGCGATCGGACGGGCGGACTCTCCGGCCCGCCGAATGCGCAGCGGCAGCGATGGCGCGTGATGCTGACTGCGTTTCTCGCGTTCGGCGCTGCGCCCGCGGCGATCTGGCTGGCGCATGTGGGATACTTCGCGGCGGATGGGCGGCTGAAGCTGTTCATCGACGCGGTGTTTCTGCACAACGTGGGCTACGCGGCGGGCGACGTGCGCGCTGCAGCCGGCGGCGTGACGGGGTTCCTCACGGCCGAGCCGTGGGTGTTCACGTCGGCCGCGCCGCTATGGTGGGCGGGCCTGGTCGGGTTTGTGATCGGGCCGTGGCGAAGCCCGATCGCGCTCCTGTGCCGATTGTTCGCGATCACGGCGCTCGCCGAGGTGATTCTGCCCGGCAAGTTCTGGCGGCACTACTACCTGCTGCTTCTGCCCTGGCTGACGGTGCTCGCCGGGCTGGGCGTGGCCCGGATCGGCGGTGCGGCGCTGACAACGGGCGCCGTGCGCGGCGGCCGGCACGCCGCACGGCGAGTAACCGCCGGGGTCAGCCTGGCCTGCGTGTGTGCGCCGCTGCTGTGGGCGCAGTGGTTCTGGTACTACTCGCGCAGCAGCGAGGAACGCTCGTTCCTGCGGTATGTCATCATGGCGCTGTGGCCGCGGAAGATCGGCCTCGCGGCGGATCAGCATGCGCGGCCCGAAGACACGTTGTACATGCACGGCGACGCGGTCGGCGTTTACTACTACGGCGATCGGCGTCCGCTGAGCAAGTACACGATGGCGTCGCAATTCATGCTGGGCGCGTACGCCGGGGCGGCGGACCGGCGGACCGAGGTGGCGGCTTCCCTGGCGGCGCAGTCACCGCGCTTTGTCTTTCTGATGGCGCCGCCGTACCCGGAGCTGGAGGCGCGGCTGGATCGCGACTACTTGCTGATCTGCCGGCATGGGCCGCTGCTGGTCTTCGCCCATCACAGCACGCCGCCCGCGGAAATCCCGCCGCCGGAGGTGTGGGTCTGGACGCCGCGCGACCCGGACATGCCGGCGCGCTGCGAGGCGTTGAACGCGCGGTACAAGATATGGCATCCGCCGCCAGCGGCGGAGTAGCAGGCTGGCGCGCATCGCACGTCGCCCGCGACCAGAACAAGCACCGCCGCCGATCGGACCTCGCGGCCCGACCGGCGCGCGGCGCACCCTCGCGTTCAATACGGTTGGTCGCGCGGCTCAACTGGCGAGCTTGCGGCGGCGGCGCTTTTTCACGAAGCCCGTCGGCGACGGCTGCGCGCGGCGCGGCGGAAGTTCGTTGGCGACGCGCAGGGCCTCGGCGGCCGAGTCGGCGAAGACATCAGCGCCGACTTCCTGCCACAGCCCATCCGCCCGGTTGTAGACGCCGCCGCTGACGATCACGTTCATGGTGGGGCAGACGTCGACTTCGCGAATCCAACTGATGAGGCGCCGCACTTCCGGAACGCCCTGCGGCAGCGTGCCGAAGATGAGCAGGATCGCCGGGCGGTGCGTGCCGACCAGCGACAGGATCTCATCGTGCGGGACGCCCGCGCCGAGGAAGGTGACTTCCCAGCCGTCGGACTGGAACAGATCGGCGACCATCTGCGCGCCGAGCTCCTCGTTCGCGCCTTCGGCGCACGTGATCAGGATTCGCAGATTCCGCGGCGTCTGGCGCGGCAGGTGAGCCTGAAGCTGGTCGGCGACCGTGCGGTTGATGCGGTTGGCCATGTTCTCGATCAGCGTCGAGATGCGATGGTCGCGATAGAGCCGGTCGATCTGGGCCATGGCGGGCCAGACCACGCCGCAGATCGCTTCGCGGGCGGGCAGGCCGCTCGCAACGGCGTCTTTCATCAGGTCGAAGCACTCGGCCCGCCGCCCGGCGAGCAGCGGCTGCATGTAGCGGGTGAGAAGCGGTTGGGACATGGGTCACAGCCTCCGCGTTTGCGCCTGCCCGCATGCTCCGCGCGGCGCCGCAGCGCCCGGCGGGCGATTGCAGCTTGCAGGTGCGTCACGATGAAGCCGGCGCGTCCATGTCGCCGGTGCGTGTTAACCGGGTCAAGTCGCCGTATCGAACTCCCCCAGAGGCCATCGAGCCGCTGCTCGGATGCTCCCGGCGACAGACACGCAATCGGCCGCGCGCCGCACGGCGGTTGAAGGCGACGGCGGTGCGAACCGGGCGGAAGCGAAAAATCGTCGCCGGTGAGGCGAGCATCCGGTAATTCGACGGATGGTTTGCGGGCCATGTGCTTTTTTCCGGTGCTGACCCGATGCGGGCGGCGAAAGTCGCGCGGCGGCCGCCGGAAATGCCGCGCGAAAACGACGCGCAAGCACGCGCCGCCGGTGGGTGTTTTTTGCGGTTGTCACGGCGGATGAGCGCGCCGGTGGCGACGCGGCGCGTCGCGCGGTTCAGCGGCTACGAAGGGTGAGCTGATCCGTGACGACGATGTCGACCGGTACGTCGTGCGGAGCCGTGGGTACGGCGGGCACGATCTGCTCCGCGAGCGCCAGGCCGCAGGCGATCGCGCGGCGCTCCGCCGCAGCCAGCAGCCGGTCATAAAATCCGCCGCCGCGACCGAGCCGGTTTCCGGACGAGTCGAACGCCAGGCCCGGCACGACGATCAGGTCGATCGTGTCGAGCGGGCAAGGATCGCCGCCGCTCGGTTCGCGCAGGCCGCGTGCGTCGACGACGATGTCGTCGAACAGCGAGCGTATCTCGACGGCGCTCATCGAACGGGCTTGCCAGTCGACGCGCGGGGCGAGCACGGTTTTCCCAAGCCGCCAGGCGGCGAGCGCCAACTCGGTCGTGTCGGCTTCCTGCGGCGTCGCGAGATAGAGAAACACGCGCGACGCCGACTGAAACTCCGGCAACCCCGCCAAAGTCGCACAGGCCCGCGCGCTGCGCGACTGCCGCGCCGCAGGCGCGATGGCGGCCAGCGCGCTTCGCATCGCCGAGCGGAGTTCGGGTTTGGTCATCGAACCGTCTCCGGCCGCAGCCGCTGCCAGAAGCTGCGATGCGGCGCGCTGGGTGGAGCGGGCATTCTGCCAGCTCCGGCCGAGCTACCCCATCCGGCGGGCAGGGCGCCCACCCCACCCTGCGAAATGCAGCCGCTGGCGAGATGCACGCAGTGTAGCCGGACCGCACCGGCCGTGTTTGCGGCGCGGCCGCGGCGACATTACGCCGCCGCGGTTCCGCCGGTAGGATGCGAATCACGGCGGAGCGCACGACGCCGGCGGGCCGGTTCCCTCTGTGCGACTCACGGAGTTGGCGCATGCGCGTGGCAGGTTTGATTCTCCTTCTCGCAGTCGGGATGGCCGCGGCGGCGGCGCAGGAACGCCCCGTCGCATTCCGTGGGGCGCGGCTTATCCCGGTCGACGCCGCGGAAATCCCGGATGGCGTGCTGGTGATCGCGAGCGGCAAGATCACCGCAGTCGGCCCCGCGGACCGGGTCACCGTGCCGGCCGAAGCCGAGATCATCGACGCGGCCGGCAAGGTCATCATGCCGGGCCTGGTGGACACGCACAATCACATCGGCGGCATCGGCGGAGCGGACGGCAGCGCGCCATTGCAGCCCGACATCCGCATCTACGACTCGATCAACCCGTTCGACGCGGGTTTTCGCCGCGCGGTCGCCGGCGGGCTGACGACGCTGAATCTGATGCCCGGCTCGGGCCACCTGCTCAGCGGACAGACCATCTACGTAAAACTGCGCGGCGGCAAGACGATCGAGGACATGATGATCCGCGACGGCGACGGCAGGCCGATGGGCGGCATCAAGATGGCCAACGGCACGAACTCGCTGCGCGACGCGCCATTCCCCGGCACGCGCGGCAAGTCGGCCGCGCTGGTGCGCGAGATGTTCGTCAAGGCGCAGGAGTATCGCGAGAAGCTGAAGCGCGCCGGCGACGACGCGGAGAAGCGCCCCGCCCGCGACCTGGGCATGGAAGCGCTGCTGGAAGCGCTCGACGGCAAGCGAATCGTGCACCACCACACGCACCGCGCGGACGACATCATCACCGTCCTGCGGCTGAGCAAGGAGTTCGGCTTCCGCGTCGTGCTGCATCACGTCAGCGAAGCGTGGAAAGTGGCCGACGAAATCGCGGCGGCCAAGGCCCCGTGCTCGGTCATCATCGTCGACAGCCCCGGCGGCAAGCTGGAAGCGGCCGAGATGACCTTCGAGACGGCCGCGGCGCTGGAGAAGGCCGGCGCGACCGTGGCTTACCACACCGACGACTGGATCACGGATTCGCGCCTGTTCCTGCGGTGCGGCGCGCTCGGCATGCGGGCCGGGCTGACGCGCGAGACCGCGCTGAAAGCGCTGACGATCAACGGCGCGGCGATGCTCGATCTTCAGGATCGCGTCGGCACGCTCACCGCCGGCAAGGATGCCGACTTCATCGTCCTCAGCGGCGATCCGTTCAGCGTATACACAAAGGTCGAGCAGACCTGGATCGAGGGCCGCAAGGTGTTCGACCGCGGCGAGCCGCGCGACCGCCTGCACGCTGTGGGCGGCTTCGGCGCCGGATCGCCGCTGCGGCCCTACATGTGCTGCTGCGAGGATGAGCAGCACTAAGCCGCGCCGACGGCGGGCGTCCCGACCGTTCACCGCGACTTTCCGAACCAACCGCGTACCGTCTCAGACCCACGACGAGATTCTCATGATGCTGACAGGTCTTACAAAGCGACTTGCTTGCCGCGCGCTGCCGGCGGCGGCGATCGTGATCGCACTGTCCACGCCGGCCGGCGGCGATGAAATCGCCATCCGCGGCAAGGTGATCCACACGATGGGCCCGGCCGGAACGATCGCAGACGGCGTGGTGATCGTGCGCGACGGCAAGATCGCCGCGGTGGGTCCGGCGGCCGGCACGCCGCTGCCGGATGGAATCAAAGTGCTGGAAGCCGCCGTCGTCACGCCGGGTCTGATCGACGCACACAGCACCGTCGGCCTGTCCGGCATTTACAACCAGAAGCACGATTCCGACCAATTGGAGAGTTCTGCGCCGATTCAGCCGGAACTGCGAGCCGTCGACGCCTACAACCCACAGGAGCAACTGGTCGCGTACGTGCGCAGCTTCGGCATCACCACGCTGCACACCGGCCACGCGCCCGGCGAGCTGATTTCCGGGCAGACCATGATCGTGAAGACGGCCGGCCGCACGGTCGCCGACGCGCTGGTGGTCGAGTCGGCGGCGGTCGCGGCCACGCTCGGCCCCTGGGCGCGGAAAGATGGGGCCAAATCGCCGGGCACGCGGGCGAAGATGGTCGCGATGCTGCGCGGAGAGCTGATCAAGGCGCAGGAGTACGCGGCCAAACGCGAAAAGGCCGAACCGGACAAGCAGCCCGAGCGGAACCTGCGCAGCGAGACGCTGCTGCGCGTGCTCCGCGGCGAATTGCCCCTCATGATTACGTGCAATCGCGCCCAGGACATCGCCAGCGCGCTGCGGCTGGCGGAGGAGTTCAAGATTCGCATCTGGCTCGACTCCGCCGCGGAGGCGTATCTCCTGACCGATGCGATCCTGGCGGCGAAAGTCCCGGTCATCATTCACCCCACCATGTTTCGCGCCTACGAAGACACGGAGAGTCTGAGCTTCGAGACCGCGGCGACGCTGCGCAAGGCCGGCATCCCGGTCGCGCTGCAAGCCGGCTACGAGGACTATGTGCCCAAGACGCGCATCGTGCTCTTCGAAGCGGCGATCGCCGCGGCCAACGGGCTGACGTTCGATCAGGCGCTGGCGACGATCACGATCGACGCGGCCCGGATTCTGGGCGTCGCCGAGCGGCTCGGATCGCTCGAAGCGGGCAAGGACGCCGACCTGGCGCTATACGACGGCGATCCGTTCGAGTACACGTCCCATTGCATCGGCGTGCTGATCGACGGGCAGGTGGTCAGCGACAAGCCGCGGTAGCAGTCAGCCGCGCGCGCGTGGCCGCATGGCGCTGCGGCGGCGGCGGCCCGGCACGGATTTGTCCCGCCGGCCGACGATCCGGCTGCTACGTCTTCCCATTCAGCGGCACCGCCCCACGTTCGTCAACTCGTTTCCGGTCTCGACGCCACGCGGCGAGCGCACGGCGCGGAACGCGTGGCGTCAACGGGCCGCCGAGAGGTCGTCGTCATGTGCACCGTGCACACCCTCGGGTCGAGTCACCCACCCTGCACACTCGTCACGTGGTCGGTAGCCGCCGTTCTGCTGCTGGGCGGCGGTAGTCCTGCGTGGGCGCAGGAATACGAGATTGAGCCGCTTGATCCGACTCGCTACGTGCTGCGGATCACGCGCTCGGGCCATCATCTGGGTTATGCAAGCGCCAATCCCGATGGCAGCTCCCAGTTTCCGGCGGTCTGGAAGGGAAACGAGATCAAGCCGATTGGCCCGGCTCACCTGTGGGAACTGATTTTCCCAGTTTCGATCAGCGAGAATGGCGACGTTTGCGGGTCTTACACTGCGGGCGGTGGGGGGCTGTTGCATGCTTTCCGCTGGCGCTGGCAAAGCGGATTGTTCGAGGATATCGCCCCGCAAAGCGGTACGAACTCATTCAGCATTGCATCGGGCATCAATCTCCAAGGACATATTGTCGGGCGCGCGGAGTTCTTCCCTCCGATCGACGCTTTCGGGACCGTCCGGCCGGCGATCTGGCACGGCAGCGTGCCGACGGTGCTGCCGGTGACTCCCGAGACACCCACAATCGATTTTTCCGCCAATGACATCAACGCCGCTGGAGACATCGTCGGGACTGGTTGGGCAAATCAAAACCACCGGGTAGAAGCCCTGGTGTGGCGCAATGGCAACTTCTACACGCTGCGGAACGTCCCGGTCAGCCCTCCGCCGAACCCGATTCCTGCCGGCACGATCGTATCGACCGAGGCTCACTACATTTCAGACACTGAGGCGACTTGCGGACGCGCGGACATCTGGCGCACGGACGGCGCCGGTGCCGACTATCACGCGGTGATGTGGGACTTCGTCGGCGCCGATATGCGCGTGATCGGCGGCCCGAGCACACGAGCGACCGCAATCAACGCCCGCGGCGAAGTCGTCGGGACCGACGACTCGATCGGCCGCGCGATGCTGTGGCGGAACGGGCAGGCGTTGCGACTCGATGACCTGACGCTACGGCCGCCGGGATACAACATCCTGAGCGCGTTCGACATCACCGACGACGGCAGGATACTGGCGTACGCGGAACGGTTCCTCGACGGCGAATACGTGTTTGCGGGCCAGGTGCTCCTGACCCCCAAGGACGCGGACGGTGACGGCCTGCTTGACGTCTGGGAGACCGCCGGCGGTGGAATCGACGGCGACGGCGATGGCGGCATCGATCTGGATCTCTACGCCCGCGGAGCCCGCCCGAATCGGAAAGACCTCTTCATCGAGGTCGACGCGATGGTCGGCCGCATGCCCAGCGCGGAGACGTTCAATCTGGTTGTCGCCGCGTTCGCAAGCGCGCCGTTTCTGAACGGCGACGGCAGCCAGGGAATCGCACTGCACATTCAGGCGGACCGCAGCGACATCCCGCTGGCCGCCTGGCCGACGAACTGGTGGGCGGCGTTCGACGCGGTGAAGGCGACCAACTTCGGCACCGACGCCGAACGCGCCGCGCCCAACGCCGCGGCCGTACTCGCGGCCAAGCGGCTGGCCTATCGCTACTGCATCTTCGCTGATTCCTACGATGTGCTGCGCGATGCGCAGGGTCAACCCGTAACACCCCAACAGCCCGGCGACAGCACCGGTTACGCCGAGTTGCCCGGGAATGACTTCATGGTCACGCTGGGGCAGTTCCACATCTCGCCGACCCAGCCGGCGCCCGGCGGAACGCAGGAGGCACAGGCCGGCACCTTCATGCACGAGCTGGGGCATACGCTGGGCCTGCAGCATGGCGGCGCCGATTCCATCAACTACAAACCAAATTACTACAGCGTGATGAACTATACGTGGCAAGTCCCGACACCCGGCTACGGGCCGTGGGCGCTCGACTACTCCCGGCAACAGTTGCCGGCCCTGAATGAGTACGCCCTAAGCGAAGCGGCGGGGCTCGGGGCGGCACCGGGGTCATACGTCGGAGTGACCGTCGTCTACGGCGCCTCCACGCAGCCATCAGGCGCTGCGCTCCACGACTATGCGTCGCTCCGCGGCGGAGATCCGGTGGATTGGAATGGCAGCGGCGCGATCGAGAACAACTCGGTCGCGCTCAACGTGAACTACATCGGTTACGAGCCCTCTCCAATGGGTGAGACGCTGTACGGCTATCACGACTGGCGAAACCTGCTGTTTTCCCTTCGCGGCGGTGGGAACTACATGGACGGAGCGCGGGCCCGCGACACGGCCGATGGCGAGCTAACGGTCGGGCAGTACCTCGCGATGCAGAGCGCCCCGCGCTGGACGAGCGGCGACCTGAATTGCGACGACGTGGTCGACTTTTTCGACATCGATCCGTTTCTTGTCGCACTCTTCGACGCCGGCGAGTTCGCGGTCGCGTTCCCCGGCTGTCGTCGGTCGAACGGCGATTGCAACGGCGACGGGATCGTAGACTTCTTCGACATTGATGCGTTTCTGGAGTGCCTGTTTAGCGAGTGTCCGTAGGCCGGCACGCCGTCGAAGACACCGACCGGTCCAACGGCGGGCGCTCCGTCGGGCGGCGTAACGGCGGCGCGGTGCGCGCGGCGCGGCTCGACGTCACGAGCCTCCCGCCTCAGGCTACCGCGAACGCACAAACCGCTCCGCCGCCAGGCCGGCTTGCGCGCGGGTCGCTTCGATCTCGCCGAGAAAACGCTGCGCATCCGTGTAGTAACCGGCGGTCGGGCGCACCGCCGGGCAGCGCGCCAGCCACCAGTCGTTGAAGCGCTCCATGAGCAGTTCGCGCACGTACTTGGCCGTCATGCTGGCGAGCGCGACCGGCAGACAGTCGGCATCGGCGTCGACGCGGAATTCGATCGTCCACGAATCCGCCGGACCCTCCAGGCGGTAGGCGCTGCACGTCGGGTCGACGGCGAGTTCGTGCAGGGTGCGCTCCGGCCAGCTCTGCATCAGCAGGTCGCGATAGTGCTCGCGGCCGCCGAGGCGATCGACGGTGATGTGCAGCGTGCGGCCGGCGCTCGAATCTGCGATCCGCTGGATGAGCCGCAGAACGTGCTCGATCAGCACGCTGGCCTTGTTGTGCGTGCTTCCGACGCGGGCGTTGAACGCGCTCTCGCTGACGATCTGCGCCAGCAGCCGCCCGCAGCGCGCCTCGCTGCGCTGCATCGCCGCGGCCAGCGTCGCGGCGGCGGCGGCGCTCGCGCCGCGGCGCGGGTCGCGCGGCAGCGGTGCGCTCAGGTCGCGATACCACGGCAGCTCGGCGTCCAGCGCGGCGGCCGGGTCGGTCAGCCCGGCGATGAGCCGGTCGAGCCGCGTCGCGTCAAGGCCCGCGACTTGTGCGAAGGCCAGCACCGAGCGCTCCAGCGGACCGATACCGGCCTTGGGCGCGTGCAGGGCCTTCGAGTCGCACACGGGCAGGCGCGGATCGGCGCCGCGCGGAGACTTGCGCACCGCGGTGTTCAGGCGTTGCCAGAAATCGATCGGCCCCTCCCCATCGACGCTCCAGACGCTGGCGCCGACCACAAGCGGACCCAGCAGAGGGCCATAACCGGCTTCGTCGATGCCCGCGTGGATGGTCACGTCACCAGCCGACGACGAAGAAGATCGCGGTGAAGATCACGTCGACCCCGATCAGCGCGACGATGCTCTTGACGACGGTCGTCGTGGTCGCGCGGCCGACGCCCTCCGCGCCGCCGCGGACGTTCAGCCCTTCATAGCAGGCGAGGCCGGCGATGACCACGCCGAACACGGCGGCCTTCGAAAGACCGGTCAGGTAGTCGGCCAGCCGCAGCGCGGCCCGCGTGCCCTCGATGTATGCGTCCGCCGGGATGCCGAGCACGAACTTGGCGGTGAGCAGGCCGCCGAGGGCGCCCATCACGTCGGCCAGCACCGTCAGACCGACCATCATCAGCGTGGTCGCCACGAGCCGCGGCACGACCAGAAAACGGATCGGGTTCAGCGCGTGGGCCCGGAGCGCCTTGATCTCCTCGCCCTCGACCATCGCACCCAGCTCCGCGGCGATCGACGCGCCGGCGAAGCCGCTGAGCAGAATCGCGGTGATCAGCGGCCCGAGCTCGCGAAACACCGCGATCGCGACCACGTCGGAGACCCGTTCGAGCTGTCCGTACATCTCCAGCGTCGGCGCCAGGTTCAGCGCCAGGATGATCCCGATGAAGACCTGCACCAGCATGACGATCGGAATGCTGCGCACGCCGACCCGCACACACTGGTGCGCCAGCGACGCCGGGCGAATGCGGCCGCCCTGTCGGCTATGCGCCGTGGCGACCGCGTAACCGGTCGCGCCGAACAGGCCCACAAGGCCCCCGACATAGGCGATCGCGCCGTGCGCGCGGCCGACCGCCCCGCGGAGCGCGGCGCCCACCGCTTCGGGCGGTCGTCGCCACCACGCGGATCCTGCGGCGCCGGGCGGGTCGCTCATACTCTGCGGGCCTCATCGGCGCTGGCGGCGATCGTGAAGAAGCGGTCCAGTCTCGTAATTTCGAAGACGCTGCGAACGCGCTGCTGCATGCCGATCAGCACGAGCTTGCCGCCGGCCTGCTCGACGCGGCGCTTGATCTCCACCAGCGTGCCGACGCCCGAGGAGTCCATGTATGTAACGCCGACGAGGTCGATGATCAGTCGCGCCGGGCGGTCTTCGAGCAGTTCCAGCAGCGCGCCGCGCAGCCGCGGCGAGCTGCGCAGGTCCACTTCGCCGTGCAAGATGACGACGCGGCCGGCCGGGTCGGCGGAAGATCGAATCTGCAATGCCGCTTCGGCTTCGCTCATGGCGTTCCTGTCTGTCGGTCATCGGGATGTACGGCGTGCGACTTGTATTTGTGCATCACCAGCCGCATTCCGCCGCCGTCCGCCCGCGTGTACGTAACGTCATTCATCGTGCTGCGCATGATGTGCACGCCCAGCCCGCCGGGCCGCGGTTCGTCCAGACTGCGCCCGCAGATATCCGCCGGCTCGATCTGCTCGCCGAAATCGCGGATCTCGATCGCCACGCCCGGACCGTGCGCAGGATCATCGACCGCGAAAAGATCGAGCAGAATGCGCTGCTCGCCGCGGTTCTGATACCCGTGGCGAATCACGTTCGCGAGAGCCTCATCCACCGCCAGCACGATCTCGCCGGTCTGGTTGTCGGTCCAGCCCTGCGGCGGCAACCAGTTCCGCAGCAGATTCCGCACCTCGCCGAGCCGGTCCAGCTCGCTGGTCAGCTCCAGGTGCAGCCGGTCCGCCGGCGTCATGGCGCGGCTCCGGCGGCCGATGGCGTCGTCGGCTCGGCCGGGTCATGCTGGGGACCGTCGGCTTGCGCCTCAAGCGTCGCGAGCGTCTGATCGCCCGGCGCGCCGCGGGCAGCCCGAGAAAGCAACGTCACTTCGCCGTCGCGCAGGGCGTTGCGCCAGCGGCGGACGGCCTCGGCGCGCTGCGGTTCCGGATCGTAGTACCGATATCCCATGTCGCGACCGCATAGACGCAACAGGGCCAGATTGGCGTACATGCGGACGCCGCGATCGCGATCATCGAGCAGATCGACAAGCTTGTGGACCGCGCCGGCGTCGCCGGAATCGGCGAGCGCGACGATCGCGGCGGCCCGCTCGCTGGGGTCGGCGGCGGACAAACGCGCCGCGGCCGAGGAGCGGCAGGCCGGCAGCAGGCAGAGTAATCCGGCGACCGGCCCCGCCAGCCGCACGAGCAGACGCGACATGCAGACGATTATATGGCGATCCGCGTGGCGGCACAGCGGCGCGGGCGGGGCGATCTACGCCAGAAGCGCGAGCAGCCGCGCGGCGCTGAGTTCATGCGGCCCGGCGACTACCAGGTCGGCGCCCCCGACACGCTCCGCCGGGCCGATACCGACGACGCGCATCCGCGCGGCCTGCGCCGCGACGATGCCGCTGGCGGCGTCTTCGACGACGACACAGCCGGATGCGGCCACGTTCAGGTCCGCCGCGGCCAGCAGAAACGCCTGCGGGTCGGGCTTGGAGCGCGGCGCGCGGTGGCCGTCGATGATGACGCGAAACCGCGCCGCGATCTCAAGGCGGTCCAGCACGGCGAAGGCGTTCCGACTTGAAGAGGCGACGGCGCAGGGCACGCCGCTGTCACGCAGCTCGTCCAGCAGCCCCGCCACGCCCGGAAGCAGGTCGGCGGGCGTCATCCGCTCGACCAGGCGCAGATAAACGGCGTTTTTCTCGGCGGTCAGCCGCGCCTTGGCGTCGGCGTCGAATTCGGCGGCGCGCGACCCGAGGAGCATGTTGAGGCTCTCCAGTCGCCCGAGACCGCGCAGCGCGTCGTTCGCCCTGCGGTCGAACGGTACGCCCAGTTCCGCCGCAATCTGGCGCCAACTCTGGAAGTGCAGTTCCGCCGTGTCCGTCAGGACTCCGTCCAGATCGAAAATCACGGCGACGTTTCGCTCGTCGGTGAGAGGCTTCACGCGGCGGATTGTACCCGGCGGCCGAGCGCGCTCGCAGCGGCCGGCTTGAGTGATCCGGCCCGCCGGGGCTGCGAGCTTGTGAACTTCTGGGCTTCACCCACTCTCGTGAGCGGTTCGCGAGCCCCGTGGGCGGGCAGAATGCCCGCCCCACCCAAAAGTTCAGAAGCTCTGCCGCCCGCGGCGGAAACGCGACAGAAGTGCCTCTGGAAAACTGCGGAGTATCCCGCTAATATGGGAGTCAAGTTCCTTGCGCCACGCGGGCGTTGCTGGGCGCCTGCGGGTTCCTTATCGGAAGCTTCACGCGCTCCGGCCGTGCTAGGGCTTGGCTGCGCGCCGGTACATGACTTCTCCGCTCGCTGCGGACAACGCATTGCGGCTCTGGCGCACCGCGGCTTGTGCCGGGCGACGCAACGATGAGATGATGGAGGCGAACGCCCGCTGCGGAGTGTCGGTGCTCCGCCGGATCGATCCTGCTTTGCGCGCCGCATGCGGCCGCGCGATCCGCAACCGCGAAGCGTCTGCGTCGCGGGCGATGCGAGCGTTCCAGTAAGAAGCGTACACGCAAACAAAAACTCGGATGCGGTTCTTTTCGACCGCCCCGTCCGCGCCTGTGCGGCGCGGCACGCCGGGCCGAACCCCCTGGCGGCGGGGAAAGAGCCGGCCTGTTTTGTGTTTCAGCCCCTTCAGCGCTGTGAGGAGACCGACTGCAATGAGTAGGCGAGCCCTGTTTCGTGGCTGTTGTCTGAGCATGCTGCTGAGCCTGGCGTCAACGCCGGCGGCGCTCGGCGGCGCGGACGTGATCGTCGGCGACTTGTACGATCCGCAATCGTACGGCGCGGCCGGCGGCATCGACGCGTACGCGATCGGCACGATTTCGTGCAACATCGGCGACGTCGACTTGCTTTGGATTCCGAACACCAATCAGCACCCCGTAATCGGCCAGAACCTGTTCCGGCTGCGGAACGGGCGCTTCGAGCAGATCGGCCAGGCCTGGCTCAAGCACGGCTTCGCGGCGCTGACGCAGAATCTCTGCGCCACGTGCCAGGATCCCGGCACGAGCACGCTGCTGGGCGTCGGCTGCTCGGACCCCTACAGCGGCGGCCTGAACGGTTCGCAGGGCGGGCTGGGGCCGAAGTCGGAGGTCAACGCCTTTACGGGCGCGTTCGCCTACCCCTACGGCATGTCGCCCACGGGCAATAACACGATTCGTGGACGCTTGCAGGCGCTCACCGCGGACGTCGACCCGGCACAGAACAGCGGCGCGCTGTACTACGTCGAAGGGCACTATGTGACGCCCGATGACGCCGCCGCCGGCAACCTGATGAACAACGCATCCTGGCGGCGCGTGACGTTCAACGCCTCGCGGCAGATGGCGCTCTCCGGCAGCACGGTGCGGCAGCAGCCCGCGATCCTCGCGTGGCAGCAGGCCGACGCCGGCGTTTCGATCTCGCAGATCGACGTGCCGGGCGACGGTCGCCTGTATGTCGGGCTGAAGACCACCAATCTGGGCGGCGGCAACTTCCAGTATGAGATCGCTGTTTACAACATGAACAGCCATCGCAGCGTGCAGTCGGTGACGGTCCCGCTGCCCGGGGGCGGAACCGTGGTGAGCAATCTCGGCTTCCACGACGTGCCGTATCACTCCGGCGAGCCGTATGACGGCACGGATTGGCCCGGAAGTTCGTCATCGACACAGGTTTCGTGGGCTACGACGCCGTTCGGAACCAATCAGAACGCCAACGCGATTCGCTGGGGCACGCTCTATAACTTCCGTTTCCAGGCGAACGTCGATCCGTCGTTGATCACGCAGCTTACGCTCGGCCTGTTCCGCCCGGGCACGCCCTCGTCGGTGACGGTCAACCTGACCGGTCCGCAGCCGCCGGCGAACGACGCGTGTGCGAATGCCGCGGCGGTTTCGACCGGCACAACGCCCTTCTCGACGCTGAACGCGACCCTCGACGGCCCGGCGGAGCCCGGCCTGTGCAACTTCAACGCCTATACGCAGATCGACAAGGACGTGTGGTATCGCTGGACGGCAAGCTGCACGGGCACGGCGACCGTGGGCGTGTGCGACGCTGATTACGACACCAAGCTGGCGGTCTACGGCAGCGCCTGTCCTTCGAGCGCGTCGGCGCTCGCGTGTAATGACGATGCCTGCGGCACGGGCGGCACGCGCTCGCAGCTCACATTCGCCTGCACGTCGGGTGTTCAGTACCTGATTCGTGTTGGCGGCGTCGCCGGCGCCAGCGGCAGCGGCAACCTGACGATCTCGTGCGCCGGAGCGGGCCTGCCCAACGACAATTGCGTGAACGCCACGCCGATCGGCAACGGCACGTTCAACTTCGACACGACCGGCGCGGGTACCGATGGCCCGGACGAGCCGGGCGCCTGCAACTTCTTCAGCTACACCAACGTCGGCAGCGACATCTGGTACCGCTACACCGCGTCGTGCACCGGCACCGTCACGGTCGATCTGTGCGGCAGCAGCTATGACTGCAAGGTCGCCGTCTACGGCAGCACCTGCCCGAGCGTCGCTTCGGCCATCGCCTGCAACGACGATGCGTGCGGCGCCGGCGGCACGCGCTCGAGCCTCACGTTTTCCGCGACGGCCGGCCAGCAGTATCTGATCCGCGTCGGCGGCTACAACGCCGAGACCGGCGTCGGCGTCATGGTCGTCAGTTGCGCCGCGACCGGACCGTCGGGTGAGGATTGCATTTCGTGCATCCCGATCAGCAACGGCACGTTTAACGGCTCGACCGCCGGCAGCACGGGCACCGATGTTTCGTCGTGCACGACCGGCGACACGATCGACGAGTGGTACTGCTACACGGCGACGTGCACCGGCACGGTCACGGCCAGCCTGTGCGGCAGCGCGTTCGACACGTCCATCTCGGTCTTCAGCGGTTGTGTTTCCGGTCAGCTTGCGTGCAACGACGATAGCGCGACGTGCGGCACGAACAGCGTGCAGTCGCGCACGACTTTTGCGGCGACTGCCGGCGTGACCTACTACGTCCGCGTCTCCGGCTGGCAGGGACAGACCGGTGCATACACCCTGACGATGAGCTGCTCGGGAGTCACGCCGCCGGCCAACAACAACTGCGCCAGCGCCACGCCGGTCACCGAAGGCAGCTATGCATTCAGCAACGCGAACGCGACCACCGACGGCCCGGATGAGCCGACGGCGTGCGCGTTCTTCGGCTACACGCAGGTCGGCAGCGACATCTGGTACCGCTACACGGCGAGCTGCACGGGCGACGCGACGGTCGATCTGTGCACCGCGACGTTCGACACCAAGGTGGCCGTCTACACCGGAATCTGCCCGTCCACGGCGGCGGCGATCGTCTGCAACGACGACGCGTGCGGTACGCAGGGGCTGCGCTCCAGCCTCTCGTTCCAGGTCGTCGGCGGACAGGAGTACCTGATTCGCGTCGGCGGCTATAACGGCGCGACCGGCAGCGGCACGATGGTCATCTCATGCGTCGGCACCATTCCGCCGGGCGATGCGCTCCGCGGCGGCAAGCTGTACGACCGCTGGTGGGTGATTACCAACGATCCGGAGCCGACCGGCGACCACCCGCTCTATCCGGGCGCGGGCCAGCAGGCCGGCAGCGACACGTTCCGCTGCAAGGAATGCCACGGCTGGGATTACCTGGGCAACCTGGGCGAGTATGCGACCGGCGTGCACGCGACCGGCATCCGCGGCGTGTACGGCACGACGTTGACCGATCAGCAGATCTTCGACCTGCTGAAATTCAACACTCCGCCCAATGGGCATAACTACGCGGCGTACGGCCTGAGCGATCAGGACCTCGCAGACCTGATCGCGTTCATGCGACAGGAAGACCTGAACGTCCGCAACTACATCACCGCGGGCGGCGCGTACATCGGCAGCGTGCCGCAGGGCCAGGTGTACTACGAGACCGGCAACACCGTGGAGTGCAGCGCGTGCCACGGCATCGACGGCACGGCGATCAACTTCGGCACGCCGCAGGATCCGGTCTGGCTGGGCACGCTGGCGGACACCGAGCCGGGCCGCGTGTTCCACAAGACGCGCTACGGCAACGCCGGCGGTCCGATGCCGCAGTGGCGGGCGTGCTGCTCTGACCAGGGCGCGGCCGACATCGGCGCGTACCTGCAGCAGGGCAACATTCCCAGCGATTGCGCGACCGACGGTCCGCCCACGATCACGCAAAGCCCCGTCAGTCAGACCATCTGCCCCGGCGGCCCCGTCACCTTTACTGTGACGGCCACGGGCGTGGGCGAGTTCTTCTACCAGTGGCGCAGGAACGGCGGCGACCTGTTCGGCGAAACCGGCACGAGCCTGACGATTGCCGCGGTCAGCGCCGGCGACGCCGGCAGCTACGACGTGGTCGTCACGAACGTCTGCGGCGATGCGTTCAGCAGCGCCGCAACGCTGACGATCGGCGCCGCCCCCAGCATCAGCGGCCAGCCGGCGAGCCAGACGGCGTGCAGCGGCGGCAGCGCGACGTTCAGCGTCGTCGCCGGCGGCGTGCCGTCGCCGAGTTATCAGTGGCGTAAGGGCGGCGTGCCCATCGGCGGCGCGACCGGCAGCAGCTACACGATCAACCCCGTCAGCGGCGGCGACGCCGGCAGCTATGACGTGGTCGTGACCAATAGCTGCGGCACGGCGACCAGCAGCCCGGCCACGCTGACCGTGAACACCGGCCCGCAGATCACCGCCGACCCCGCGAGCGTGAACGCCTGCCCCGGCGAGCCGGCCGCGTTCAGCGTCTCCGCGACCGGTACGGCCCCGCTCGCCTACCAGTGGCGGCGGAACACGATCGATATCGGCGGCGCCACGGCGGCGACGTACTCGATCCCGGCGGTGACGCCGGCCGACGCCGGCAGCTACGACGTGGTCGTCAGCAACGCCTGCGGCAGCGTGACCAGCGCCGCCGCCGCACTGACGGTGCCCACGTGCGCCGGTCCGGGCGACATGAACTGCGACGGAATGGTCGACTTCTTCGACATCGATCCGTTCCTGCTGGCGCTCTTCGACCCGGCGGCGTACGTCGTCGCGTACCCGGCGTGTGATCCGTTGAACGGCGATCTGAACAACGACGGCGGCGTCGACTTCTTCGACATCGATCCGTTCCTGAACTGCCTGTTCAACGGGGTTTGCAACTAGCACCCCTACTTGTCGGGGGCGAGGCGGCGCGAGCCGCTTCGCAATCCGACGGCCCGGGGAGAAGCAGCCGCCGGCCGATGGGCGTCAAAGCCTGTCGGCCGGCGGCGAGTTTTGCTGAATAGTGAATGGCTAATGGCTAGCGGCGAATCGCGGGCGGAAGTCGGATGGCGGCGGGTCTCGGGCAAGCGACGCTGCGCCCAGCACGCCGCACGGACAGCCTCCACCCCTCGTCGGCGGCTGATCGCCTGCAATCAGCGATTCGCCATTCGCCATTCGCTATTGCACCGTTGACGCCGCTCCGCATCGCAAGTAGCGTGGCTCGGGGTTTCTGGGGAGTTCTCCCCGCGCGGTCCAGGCGAGCATGAATCGTAAGGCGTGGCAGCAGCAGGTCTCGGCGTTTGCGCGGCGCCCGGCGGAGGAGCTCGGTGCGCGGCTCGACGCCCGGCTGACCGAGTGGCCGCGCTGCCCCGTGGCCCGCTTTGTCGCCGGATGTCTGAGCTTCGACCGCGGTCGCCCCGCGTCCGCCGTGCGGCACCTGATGGTCGCGCACCACGCCCAGCCGCAGTTGGAGTCGGCGGCGCTGCTGGCGTTCGCCGGGCTGAATTTCGTCAGCCGGCGCGGCGCCCCGCTGCTTGCCGTGCTGCTCGACACGTGGGAGGAGTTTCGGCGGCCGCTGTTTGACCGCTACCCGCTCGAGCGGCTGCTGCTGGACGGGTTCGCCGAGCCGGACCCGGGGCTGCGACAGGCCCCGCAGCTCGCGGCTCGCTTGTGGCGGCTGCCCATCCGCACGCTTCGCGCGCAAATTCGCGAGGCGATTCTGTCTCGCGACGCCGGCCTGTATCCTCTGCTCTCCGCCCCGGCGTAGTGCCGGCGGCCCCGAACTTTGCCGCCGGCCGGACGTTCTCGGCCGCCGCAGGAGCGCCCCGCGAAATGCTGCTGTCGATCGTCATCCCGGTCTATAACGAAAAAGACACGCTCTTCGAGATTCTCCGCCGCGTGCTGGCGTCGCCGGTGGGCGTCGAGCGCGAGGTCGTGCTGGTCGACGACTTCTCTCGCGACGGTACGCGCGACCTCTACGCCCGCCTGCCGCAGGAGTTCCCCGGCGCCAACATCCGCGTGGTGCTGCACGAGGTCAACCAGGGCAAGGGCGCCGCGCTGCGCACCGGCTTTCAGCACACGCGCGGCGACGTCGTGCTGATCCAGGACGCCGACCTGGAGTATGACCCCAAGGACTATCCCAAGCTGCTGGCGCCGATCCTCGACGGCCGGGCCGACGTGGTCTATGGCTCGCGCTTCGTCGGCGGGGGCGAGCACCGCGTGCTGTATTTCTGGCACTACGTCGGCAACCGCGTGCTCACGCTGCTGAGCAACATGTTCACCAACCTGAACCTGACCGACATGGAGACCTGCTACAAGGTCTTCCGCGGCGACATCATCCGGGGGATCAAGCTGAAGAGCGACCGCTTCGGGGTCGAGCCGGAAGTGACCGCGAAGATCGCCCGCGGCGGGTGGCGCGTGTACGAAGTGGGCATCAGCTACGACGGGCGGACGTACGAAGAGGGCAAGAAGATCACCTGGAAAGACGGGGTCAAGGCGATCGTCTGCATCGTGCGCTTCGCGATCTGGGACTGACGCCGCGCGGCCCGCGTGCTCCCACCGTCTCCGGCGAGCCGAGGCGATACGCGGCGAGCGCACGCCACGCGCGGCGAGTGGATGCGGCGCGCGGTGAGCGGATGCGACGCGCGGCGAGCGCGTGCAACGCGCCGTTCCCCGTCTTAACTCGCTACTCGCTACTCGCTATTCGCTATTCGCTACTCCGACTCGCTCTTCGCACTTCGCACTTCCGCGCGTCTCGCGCGCTACGGGCAGTCGCCGAAGATGCAGGCCACGAACGGGTCGATGTCGAAGAAGTTGACGCTGCCGCTGCCGTCGAGGTCGGCATAGAGGATGTCGCAGCCGGGGAACTGCGCCGCATACGCCGCCGGATTGAACAGCGCGGTGACGAACGGATCGATGTCGAAGAAATTCACGTAGCCGTCGCAGTTCAGGTCGCCAGAGCCGGGACACACCAGCGGTGTCAGCAACGCGGCCTCGCTCGTTGAAGATTCGCACGGGCCTGTGACGACGCAGTCGTATGCACCCAGACTGGCGGACGTGACCGGTGCGATCGTCAAAATCGGAGTCTGCGCCCCGCTGATCACACTGCCTCGGCCGCCGGGGCCGTCGCTGAGATCCACCTCATCGCGGCGCCACTGGTACGATAGCGCACCGACGCCCGTCGCGGCGACGGTAAATGTTGCGGTCTCGCCCTGACAGATGCTCGTGTTCTGCGGCGAAGCGGTGATCACCACTTCCGGGTCGAATGTATCCCAGGCAGCGACGTACGCCGCCGGCTGACCGCCGGCACTGGTGAGTATTCCGCCCGCCACCAGCGTGGGTGCATCCGGTGCTTCTTCCTGCGGCAAACTGGCGAGCGCGTACACATAAGGGCTCAGGTACTCGTCGATGCCTGCGCCGAACGGATGCCAGGCGACGCCGTCCCAGCGTGCGATTTTGTTGACTGTCACGCCGCCGGCGCGATCGAAACTGCCCCCGGCGACGAGTTGCGGCGGGATCGGCCCGAGCGCGTCCGGATCCCAGGAAGCCAGCGCATACACTCGCCCTTCGACATTTCCGACCGGAGTCCAGTGCGTGCCGTGCCACTGTGCAATGAAGTTGGCGGGCGCGCCCGCTCCTAGTGTAAACGTCCCGCCGGCGACAAGCCGCGCTGGAAGGGGACCCGCGCCGTCCGGATCCCACGAGGTCAGCGCGAGCACCTCACTCGAGTACGCCGGTAACCCCAATCCCTGAGCCAGCGGTTGCCACGCGCTTCCATCCCACTGTGCGATGTGGCGCATGTTTGTCGTACCCGAATAGTCGAAGGGGCCGCCGGCCACGAGTATGGCCGGCTGCGGCCCATCCCCATCGGCGTCCCAACTCGCGACGGCGTTCACGCCGTTCGACAACCCCTCGCCGAATGCATGCCACGCGATCCCATCCCACCAGGCGACGCCGCGCGCCGATTGTCCGCCCACGGAACTGAACCTTCCCCCGATGACAAGCACGGGCTGTTGCGCTCCCGGTCCATCCGGATCCCAACTCGTAATCGCATACACCGTGCTCGTGGCGCCGGACCCGAGCGGATTCCAGGCGGCGCCGTCCCAGCTAGCGACGCGGCTCACCGGCGTTGACCCTGAGTTCGCAAACAGCCCGCCCGCGATCAGCGTCGGAGACAGCGGGCCGACGCCGTCAGCATCCCACGAGCCGACGGCAAAGACGCCGGCGTCGAATCCACTCCCGAGCGGTCTCCAGGCCGATCCGTCCCAGCGGCCGACGTGGTTCAGCGCCGCGCCGCGGGCGGCTGTAAAGTCGCCGCCGGCGACGAGTTCCGGCGCCGCCGGACCGTCCCCATCCGCGTCCCACAACGTCAGGGCTCTCACCCACTCGTTGAATCCGCTGCCATAGGGTTGCCATGAGACGCCGTCCCAGCGCGCCACGTTGTGTACCCTCGTCTCCGTGTCGCTCACGAGTGTGAACGCGCCGACGCACACCAACACCGAGCGCTCCGGCCCCGATTCGTCCGCGTCCCAGACGGTCGTCGCGAATACGGGGCCGTTGTAAAATCCTTCGATTCCGCCGTCGAACGGCAGCCAAAGCGAGCCGTTCCACCAGGCGACGCGTTCAACGGACAATCCCCCGGCGGTTCGGAAGGCGCCGGCGGCGACCAGCACCGGCGCCTGCGGGCCGGAATCGTCCGGATCCCAGGTGGTCAACGAAGTCGCCCACGCGTCCAGGCCGTTGCCGATCGGTTGCCAGGTCGATCCGTCCCACTGCGCCACGCGATTGGCGGGCTGTCCGCCCGCGGTCGCGAAATCGCCCGCGGCGACGAGTCGCGCCGCCAGCGGCCCCGCGCCATCCGGATCCCAGGTCGTGAGTGCGTACACGGCGCCGCTCACCCCGTCTCCCAATCGGCGCCAGTTCGCGCCATCCCAGCGCGCGATGTTGTTGGCTGACGCTCCGCCTGCGGTGGCGAACGCTCCGCCCACGATCAACTCTTCGCCGAGCGGTCCCGCGCCATCCGGATCCCAGGTCGCCAGCGCGTGTGCGCCCACGGCGCTGCCGCCGCTCAATCCGGCCCCCAGCGCCGTCCATGCAGAGCCATTCCACATCGCGATGCGGCCCGCCGGGCTGCTGAAGTTCCCGCATGCGAAGAGTCGCGGCGGCAGCGGCCCAGCCGCATCCGGATCCCAACTGGCGAGCGCTGACACGCGATGATCGGACGCACCTGGAATTCCGCCCGCAATCGGCTGCCACGCGACGCCGTCCCAGCGCGCGACTCGATCGGCCGCACCGCCGTTTGCCAGCGAGAAAATGCCGCCGGCCACTACTTGGGCGGGATCGGGCCCTGCACCGTCGGCATCCCATGCCGCGAGGCAATACACGCCCGGGCCCGGCCCGTCGCCGACCGCGCGCCACTCGTCGCCGTTCCATGACGCGATTCCGCGCGCCGGCCGGCCGCCGGCCAGGGAGAAGTCCCCGCCGACCAAAAGCTCGCGAGGCTGCGGGCCGGCGCCATCCGGATCCCATGTGATGACCGCTCGTGCCGGCTGATTGACGCCATCGGGCAGCCCCAGGCGGCTGCTCCATTCACCGCACTGCCCATGCACCCAATCTGAGAAACCGCCGCCCAGAACAATCAGCACCGTCGCAAAGCTCAGAAACGATCGCGCCTTCGGCGTCATGGTCTTGCTCCCCTGAAGTTTCAACGAACGCGACTTCGCCCGCTGCGCATCGACCGCGAGTCACGGGCACGCTTGCGAACCGCCGACCAGACTTGAGGAAAAGCGCCCTGAACGTTCGGTGTTGCAGGCGTCTCTTCGCAAGTCAATCTTACCCGCGCAGGTCCAGTCCCGTCGACGCTGTTGGCAAGGCGTTCGAGATACCGAGCCGACGCTGCCGGGGCCGCCGGGCGAGGATCGTCGCGATTGGAGCGCCGGGCGCTGCACCCGCAGGCGCCGAAGCGCCCTCGCCCGCCGGCGCGGATCGCCGTTTCGCCTCACGTATCGCACCCGCAACGTCGCCCGTGCCTGGGGATCGCGCTCGGAAAACCGCCGGGCCGATGCTCCCTCCGCGAGTCACGCTGGTGTTCGCGAGCGGCGCGCAACCCGCCGGCGGCACGGTCGGAGTGTCACCGCACCGCCGGAAGTGTTCTCGACGACGCACGACGCGGTCTAGAGGATCGGTGCGTAACTCGGTGTCTGCGGGGCGTAGTGATGCTGTGTGGTTTGGTTGGGGTCCGGAGGGTTGGGGGCATGCGTGCTGCTGTTCTTCGAACCGTCTCTTCGAGCGCCGGGCAAGATCGCGGAGATGGAGGCCGCGCGGCGCGCCCGCCGCCGCCCTGCACGCGTCCGTCCCGCACGCGTCCGCCCGCGCCCGTGCACATTGGTCGACGCGCGCGCATTTGCCCGCGTCTGCGCGCGTCCGCCTGCGCCCGCGCTACGGGCAACTTCCAAAGATGCAGGCCACGAACGGGTCGATGTCGAAGAAGTTGACTTGACCGTCGGCGTTCAGGTCGCCGTTTGCAATCCGGCAGTTGGGAGATGTTGATTCGTACGCCGCCGGGTCGAGAATCGCGGCGATGAACGGCTCGATGTCGAAGAAGCTGACGACGCCGTCGCAGTCGAGGTCGCCGGGGATCTTCGTGTCCAGGCAGCCATAGCGCGCGATCCGGGACGATGCGACGTATCCTTCGGTCGTTCGTATTCCTCCGAACGCACCGCCGACGTACAGCGCAGGCCCGCGCGCATCTTCGAACGCCGCCGCCGCGAAGGCGATCACGTCCGGATCGCCGACTTCCGACCAGTCCGTGCCGTCCCAACGCGCTATACTCCCGATCGGCTGGCCATCAGCCATGTCGAACTGGCCCATCGCGACGAGCGCCGGACCGCGTCCATCGTCGAAGCTGCACAGCCCGTAGACCGCACCGACGCCGTTCTGGTATGTCATACCGCCGCCGACAGAGCTCCACGCCGCGCCATTCCAGCGTCCCAGGCTGTTCACCGTAACGCCGCCCGCCTGCGCGAAGGCCCCGCCCACGTACAGCGCCGGTCCGCTGCCGTCGTCGTGCACAACCATGCGCCAACCCGTCGGGTAGGCGCCGGCCTCGCGCAGCCCCGTCCCGAGCGGCTCCCACGCGAAACCGTCCCAGCGGGCGATGTTGTTTGCAGGCAAATCTCCGGCAACGCGGAACCAGCCGGCAGCGTACAGCGCCAGGCCGCGCCCATCGTCGAACGCAGCGAGATCCAGCACGCTGCCGGACAACGGATACGCCGTCACCAGACCGCCCAAACCGCCACCCAGCGGCTCCCAGCGGATGCCGTCCCAGCGGGCGATGTTGCGAACGGGCACGCCCCCGGCGGCGGAGAACTCACCGGCCGCATAGAGCGCCGGGCCGCGACCATCGTCGAAGACCTCTAGCGCCAGCGCCCCAAAGGCCCAGGATCGCGCGGCGCCCCTCCGCGGCACCTCTAATCCCCCGCCGACTACGTCCCAACTATTTCCGTCCCAACGGACCAGGCCGCGCAGGTTCGGATCACCGTCGAACCAGAGTGCCTGCCCACCGACAAACAACCTCCGTCCCGCGGGCTCATCAAACACCGCCACGTCCCAAATCTCGTTGTGCGCCCGATTGGCCGGCGCCGGCGAACTCCACGAGAAGCCGTCCCAGCGCGCCACGCCCGCCGCGCCGAAACCGCCGGCGGATTGGAACAGGCCGCAGGCGTACAGCGCTGGCCCCTGCGAGTCCACCAGCGGAACCAGCCGCAACACCTCGCCCGCCCCCGTCGCCCCGATGCCGTTTCCGCCGGTCAGCGCGAAGAACTGCCCATCCTGGTAACGAGCGATGTTTGAAGCAACGTCGTCGCCGATCGCGGCGAATTCTCCACCGACGTACAACGCCGGCCGACCCCACAGATCCGTGAAGGTCTCCAGCGCCAGCACGCCGCCGTCGACGCTGGCGCGCTCTACCAGCGTGAACTGTTGGCCGTTCCAGGCCGCGAGCAGGCCGAAGCGGCTGAATGTGCCGGCCGGCTGATAGGTGTCGCCACCGATGTAGAGCTGCGGGCCGCCGCCGTCGTCGTGCGCGTGCAGCGCTTTGATGGTCGTGTACAGCGGCAGCGGCTCGCCGACCGACGACCAGGCGGCGCCATCCCAGCGGGCCAGCGCCGTCGCCCACACGGCGCCGGCCAGTTCGAAGTGCCCGCCGGCAAACAGTGCCGGCGGCAGCGGCCCGCCGCCGTCCTCATCGTATTCCTCCAGCGCGTGGACCGTTCCGCCGCTCAGATGCCACACCCCGCCCTGCAAGTCGGTCCACGTCTGGCCGTTCCATCGGGCGATATTTGCGCAAGAAACCCCATTTACTGAGGAAAAACGCCCACCGACATACAATTGCGGCCCGTCTGAGGAATTGCGGTCGGCGTGCACTGCGAGAGAATACACCGCCGGGGTCGCGTCGATGCTGGCGGCCATCTCCGCGACCGGCGTCCAGGCAATGCCGTCCCATTTCCAGAGGCAGTGATAGCGATAGTAGGGGTGCGGACCCTCCATGCCAACGAATAGCGCGGGGCCGGCGCCGTCGTCGAATACCGTAAGCGCGTAGCAGGCGTGCGTGGGACCGTTCGCGCCCACGATGACCCATTGCTGCCCATCCCATGCTCGCACCGGTCCGCAACACGCAGATGCAGAGTAAAGCCGCGTACCAATCCCGTCGTCAAACTCTGCGAGATCAAGTACTGTCGCATGAAGGCCCGAATTCAGCCACGTCCATGTGCCATCCGCGTGCCACTGCGCAAGCCCTTCGCCCCTCCCAACGAAGAGGCAATCCCGACCCTGCCACGGCGCGACGTTGAGCGACGACACGGGAAACAGGACTCCTCGCGGTGCGAACTCGCTTGACCAGCCTGTCTGGCGTTTTCCCGCGGCGCAGCTCAGAGTCGCCGTAGCAGTCATTACGCCGACAAAGGCACGACGAGCGAGGTTCGTGCGCATGGAGGCTCTCTTGTGCAGTCCAATACCTACAGCATAGCTAAGCCGCACTCGTAATAGCAAGTGTTATTGGCACGCCACGTGCTACAAGGGAGCCACCCGCGCCGAACGGCTCGCTGATTTTCGTACGTGACCCTACTACCGCGATGGCGATCAGAGTCCCCCCTCGTAGGGTTGCTTGAGCGAAGCGAGACCCACCATGCATAGAGGCTTCGTCGTCGCCTGAGTCGGCTATGGACAAACACCAAATAGACACTCGACAAACGGGTCGATGTCGAAGAAGTTGACTTGACCGTCGGCGTTCAGGTCGCCGTTTGCAATCCGGCAGTTGGGAGATGTTGATTCGTACGCCGCCGGGTCGAGAATCGCGGCGATGAACGGCTCGATGTCGAAGAAGCTGACGACGCCGTCGCAGTCGAGGTCGCCGGGGATCGCCGTGTCCAGGCAGCCATAGCGCGCGAAGCCGGCGCTTGGCACGCGCTGATTGCTGTCCGCCGCCTGCGCGTTTGCGGAGGTAAAAGGGCCGGCCAGGAACAACGCTCCGCCGCGGGCGTCGTCGAACGCCGCGAGGCCGTAGACAAAGTTATTGACGCCGCCGCCGACCGAGCTCCACGTCTGCCCATCCCAGCGCGCCAGGCTGCGCAGCGGCGTTGCGCCGGAACAAGCGAACCCGCCGCCGGCGTAGAGCGCCGGGCCCTCGCCCGCGTCGTGCACCAGCAGCGTCTCGGCCGCGCCGGGCCGCGCGTTGGACAGGCCGCAGTTCTCCGCCGAGAGTCCGCCGCCGACGCTGCGCCAACGCTGTCCGTTCCAGCGCGCGATGCCGTGGATCCACTGCCCGTCGATCTGGGTCAGCCCGTCGGCGCGATCGATGCGGCCGCCGACAACGAGCTCCGGGCCGTCGCCGCTGTCAAAAACCACCGTCGTACTGATCCACGGCCGCACGGAGTCGAAGATTCCGACGCCGCCGCCCAGCGGCGCCCAGCGCGTTCCGTTCCAGCGGGCGATGTTCAGCACGCTCACCCCGCCGGCGGTTTGAAACTTGCCCGCCGCGACCAGCTCCGGCCCTTCGCCGCTGTCGTAGACGATCAGTTGCTTTACGGCGATGCGGTCCTGGGGTGTTCCGTCGATCCCGCCGCCCACGCTCGACCAGACTTGCCCATCCCAGCGCACGATGTTGGCGGTGCCCGGCAAGCCCAGCACGCCGGGCCAATGCCCCGCGAGATACCAGGCCGGGCCGCCGCCGTCGTCGAAGTACAGAGCGGCGTCCACGCCGGCGCCGCGGTCGCCATTGCACAACATGCATGCAGCGCTTGTCCACGCGTCGAATACGTCAATGTGTTCCCATTGACGCGCGCCGGCGTCGTACACCTTCAGCACCGCCCGCTGCCGTACGTCTCCGCCGGACAGCAGCTCTTGTCCGCCGATCATCAGATGCGGGCCGGAATCGTCGAAGTACTGAATCGCGGCGCGGACCTCGTCGCGCGGCCCCAGCGGCGGCGGAGCCGTCCAGTAGACTCCCTTCCAGCACGCCAGACCGTTGGGCGCGACCTGGTTTCCGGCCGTGCCGAACGGACCCCAGACATAGGCGGCCGGTCCCGTCCCGTCGTCGATGGTCCGCACGCCCAGCGACTGGGCCGACAACCCCTGCCCGCCGCCAAAGCCGCGAAAACGCTGGCCGTCCCACACGGCGAAGTTCTTCGCCGCCGCATCGCCGGCGATCGAAAAGTCGCCGCCGATGTACAGCTTCTCCCCGTCGCCATCGTCGAACACGGCCAGGGCGCGGACAAACACGTTCTGGTAGTTCTCATCGGTGTTCAGCCGATGGCGGATGCCATTGGGGTGCAGCGGCGTCCACGCGCCGCCGTCCCAGCGGGCGATCCGCACCAGGCTGCCGCCGCCCGCGATGAACCCGCCCGCGGCGAAGAGCGCCGGCGGCCGCGGGCCGTCGCCGTCTTCGTCGAAGACCTGCAGGGCCAGGACGCCGTCGTCCAGGCCGTGATTCGGGCCGACTTCGCTCCAGGCCTGGCCATCCCACCGCGCGATCCCGTGCGGCTCGACGCCCCCGGCGAAGCTGAAGCCGCCGCCGACAAACAGCGCCGGCGGCAGCGGCCCTTCGCCATCGTCGTCGAACTCGGTCATGCACACGACCGCGCCGCCGCTGACGTCGCTGGGCCCGGCCGAGAGAGGCTCCCACGCCGTGCCGTCGAAGCGCGCGATGTTGTGGGCCGGCATCCCGTTGACGCTCGCGAAACTCCCGGCGGCATACAGCGCCGGCCCGCGGCCGTCATCCCAGACGTGCAGGGCGAAGACCGATACGCTGAACCCCGACATCTCGGCGACGGGCGACCAGGTCACTCCGTCCCACTTCCAGAGCACGGTGTCGAACAGGCGGCTTACGCGCCTTTCGGTCCCGGCATAGAGGGCCGGGCCGGAGCCGTCGTCGAATACGGCGAGGGCGCGGACATCGCCACTCTCTGCCAGACCATTGCCAACCTGCGTCCATGCCTCTCCATCCCACCGCACAACATGATAAAAAAACTGCCCGTTCCCGCCCAAGAGACTTCCGCCACAGAATAGGGTCGGGCCAGTCCCGTCATCGTGAGTGACAAACGAGTACGGGCCGCAACAGATGTCGCCCACGTCATACCACTCCGGTAACCCACTTCGCCAGCGAAGTGAGGGGCTCGTATATAGCGCGCGCCCACCACCATCATCGTGAACATAATACGACTCGCTGCCGAACACGGCCGACGATCGGAAACCGAAGTGCCATCCCGTGAGGCACTCCTCGCTCCGTGCGAGGTTTGCGAGCACGAACAGGCCTATCGCGCTAACGAGCCAACGGGTCATTGGCACACCGACTTTTCGCCCACCAAGTCATAGCCGATCCGGCAGGTTCGTCGCTAGACCGAGTCATCCGCGTCATCGGGTGCGGACGATCACCGGATTGCGAATCGCAACCGGCTGCACCGAAAGTCGGTTCATGCTCGCAGCAATCGGCAGCCTTTGCATTGCCGGCTGCGGGTCCGCGCGCATCGCAGATTTATCAAGAAGCTCGGCTGCAAACGCGACGCGCTGTCGCGGGTCGAAGTCCATACCAGGAGGGTACGGAGCCGCGTCCTCGTACGACAGTTCGAGAAGCCACATCTCTCCCTCCGCGCCCTTCTCGCTCCCAGGTTTGAATCGCGATAAGTCGTACCGTCGGTCAGTACACGGGTAGCTGCTGTGGCCACCGCGGGGCGCGGTCACCGCGCGAACATCGGGGCCAGGGTGCAGGACCGGCCGAATCTTGCGGCAGGCCCAGGTCGTGTGGGCAACCTCGTTCACTGGCGGATCGGCGCATACCACGAGGCGCAGAACAGGTAGATCTGCCTCGGCCAGCCAGTCGAGCGGAATTGGCAGCTGAACGCGAACGACGTCACTAGGCGACTCGATGTAGCCCTGCCACAAAATCACAGCCGATCTCGGCGCGGGGGCAGCAAGTCGGCTCGCGCCAGCGAGGCCGTTGCCAAGCGTGCGACCGGCGAGTTCCGCGGGAGCATCGTCCGATGGTCGTCTCGCAACCAACGACAGAAACGCGCGCGCGAGAACAGCGAAAGGCTGTGTTCCCGCCGTGCAGAATTGCTGCAATTCGTGCAGGGTTTGAGCGGCCTCCCGGGCCAGCAGAGGAGCGGCGAATGACGTGCCGGCGCGATCTTCAACGAGACCCGCTCCGGAATAACCCCATACACCAAGACCGGCTGATCTGCGAAATTGCGCATCCGTATTGCCGCCGGGCGCACCAAACGAGGGCACGGGTGCGTCGCAGAGTCCTGGGCCGATTCGTGAGAATGGGCTTGGCCAGCCAACTTGCGCCAAGCCGCTCGTCGAGACGCGCGACACGAATGAACCGCAAACGAGCGTGTTGAACCCGCAGGCCCACGGGCCGAGAGCCCAATTCGAATCGGCGTGATGGTCGGGGTAGCCCGGAGTGGGAATTACACCCGGGCGGGAGTTGCCTGCAGCGACGACGACGATTGTGTCGGAAGCGAAAACGAAGTTGTCCAAGTCCTGGAGCATCAACCGTTTTTCACGACGCTCCACCGGCGCGAAATCGCCAAGCGGCCGGGCATCACCGAAGCTCAGATTGAAGACGCGTACGTCAGGCGCGGCACCACGAACGCCGCGCAGAGCGTCCATCACAATCTTGTCGCTTACGCGATTATTGGCACCGGACCCGTCAGGATCCTCGGCCACGATCGCATCGTAGAAACTGCAACGGCCAATAGAGCCGGTAAGACCTTCAGGGGTGTTGTGCTCGCCAAAAACGACACGCGATGCAACGAACGCGCCGTGGTCCCCGATTGGCGGCCGCGGCGCATCGGTTGGAACGAACTGACCGCGTCGATAGGAGGCGAGCTGTCGGTGATCGGCCGGCACTCCCAGATCCAACACAGCCACGCACGGAAGCGCGTGCGCGTCGGCGGGCGCGCTTGGTCCCAGCGCCAGCCTTGCGGGCCCTACGGCAGCCGATCCCTTGCTCTTTCCGGCAGCGATCGAGAACAACGGCGAGTGAACGGCTTGCACCGAGAAGAAGTCGCGGGCAATTTTGCGCACGGACTGCTGTGACGCCTTTCCGCGAAACCAGTGCCGCCCCGAGAAGTCAGTGCCGGTCCCCGTGAGCCGTTCGCCTTCGCGTTCAGAAAGCAGGTCGGCAATCGTCCGCAAGACCCGGTCTGCCTCGACACGGCTAAGCACCGGCTGAAGTTCGATGACCACGTCAGCGGCTTGATGCGGTCGCAGCGTCTTAAGCCAGTTGGCATCCACTCGAAGTTCAAGAGGAACGGTGTCGAAGGAGTCGATGGTGACCCAACGGGATTGCTCGCGCGGACCCAGCTGCGCTAACGACTCGGATCGCTGGATGATTTGGTCCATACGCTCGGCTTGGCCGTGAACTACCGCTTTCCCGTCGTCCGTTACTTGCAGTAGATCCAAGCCCAGGCGGTCAAACACGCGGGCATGCGAACCGCCAAAATCAGTCGGCTCCTTAAGAGTGCCCTTCGGAGCCTTCTTCTTGTCTGAAGAGCGCTTCTCGATCTCGGCGACAGGTTGCGCGATCACGAAATAGCGTTCATCCTTCAGCGGATCGTGCGAAGACCTCACGGCATCGACGACTTTGCGCAGACTGCTACTGAGCTGTTTCGCCCTTGCGGCCCAAGATACGCCGGAATATTGAGGCGCACGACCACCGCCCTGCTTCTCAACGGGCGCAAGTTCATGCGTCTCGTTCAGAAAAAACGTGCGGGGTTCGATTTTCCGAGGTCCGGGCTGCACAAGCGCTCCTTACACGTCGCGCAGTGCCTGCCGACGGGCCTCCGCGATGACGACCGATTCCGCGTCCGCGAAGCTCTTGGCCCTTGCCGCACGCGCGATGAGCGACCTTGTAGGGGCCACCTGCATATCCGCGGCCTTTCGCTTCGCGAACACACGCAGGTTGCTCGATCGAGGCGCTCGAAACGCGAGCGAGAGATCAAACCTACGCCACAATGCGTCGTCAAGGTGCTTCGGAAGATTCGACGTGCCGATGATCAATCCGAGTGGCCGGGAGTGCTCCAACTCCTGCATCAGTGCAATGACGATCCGGTCGAGTTCACCGACGTCAAGCGGATTTCCTCGGCGTTTTCCGAGAGCGTCAAGCTCGTCGAGCAGTAAGACGCACGGGGTTGTCTCCGCAAAATGGAAGAGCTGACGCAGATGGATCGCCGTTTGGCCGAGGTACGCGCCAATCACAGCATCAAATCGAATGAGGAACGCAGGAACGTCGAGTTCGTGCCCGAGCGCTCGGGCGGTAACACTCTTACCGCATCCCGGTGGACCGTAGAACAGGAGTTTCGACCGCGGGGGAATCCCGGATTGGCGGAGATGCTCGCGATGCCGCCACTCACGCACCACCGCATCGAGGCTGCGCCGCGCTGCGGGCGCGAGTACCACGTTCGCGAGCTGCACGTTCGTTGTCAGCCGTACGAGCGCAGACGAGACGACCCCCGCGGCGGAGTTCGGTGCGGTGCCGCTGTGCTGGTCGGTGGTGCCGTTCGGGTTGAGCGCGCCACGGAGCAGGCGTGCAGCAGATCGATGTCCCTTCCGCTCCTCCGCTCGGCAAATCTGCGCCGCAACGGAGGCGGCAGCGCTCACGTCTTCGGCGGCGATGGCTCGAAAGAGGTCGGCGAGTTTTCGCGTGGTCGGCATGGCGGTATCCGCCCGCGGTGCAACGCACACTTCAATAACCGCGCGTGAGTTACGGCGCGTTCGACTCCCGCCAGCAGGCGAAGTCGAGGGTATCAAGATGGCAGTTTATCGTGAAGCACGCTTCGATGCGATGGCCGAACGGCCCGTACGGGTGGTCGAGCATGGTCGCTAAACGCGACCTGGACGAGGAATCCTGCGGCTCGCGGCAGGAGCGCCCGCCAATCCGTTGACGCAATCGAAACGAGCAGTACTCCAGTAAGCGCTAGCGCGACTAGAATACTCAAGACCATCGCCGGTAGAATGCTGCTCAGAGGTTCAGCAATGACCCGGGCGGTCACCCGTTCCTGATCGACAAGCACACACATCGCCGGGTCGCACCGGTGGCGTGGGCGCTGCTCTGCGAGCAGTGTATTCGACGGCGCGCGATCCCGTCGCTTGGATCGTATCGTACCCCGCGCGTCACTCCGAGCCGAAGAACGTGGAACGAACCAGCATGTGGGCACTCATTCGCGCAGGGTCTCGTCGACGGATGGGCGCCAAGCGGATGACCGAACCATCCCACATAGCCAGTGTCGCGGGCCCCCCGGAAATGAACAGGCTTGGCGCAAATTCCGGGATCGAGAAGAGATCGCGCACAGCCCCTGGTAAATCGCGGGGACCGAACCCGCCGGACCACCCGGGGGTACCCGCGACGGCCGGCGCGGCAAGGCCGACGCTCAGCACGGTGGCGATGCGTTTCGGGCGAATTCCCGAGCTCCAGCTTACGGACACGGCGGGCACGCGCCGAACAAGCATGCCAGGAACGGGTCGATGTCGAAGAAGTCGACGCTGCCGTCGCAGTTCGCATCCGCGGCCGCGAGAGACCCGCCGCAGTAGCTCGCCTGGTAGGTCGCCGGGTCGAACACCGCCAGCAGGAACGGGTCGATGTCGAAGAAGTCGACGGAGCCGTCGCAGTTCGCGTCGCCCTGCAACAGCTCCGGCCCGGCGCCGGCGAAGACGTAGGCCGCGCCGGAATCTGCGGCGCTATTGTCGCCCTGGTTGCCGTTCGGGCCCACCGCGTTGCTGTCCTCGAAGACCGCCCCGACCGCCAGCGTGTCGCCGCTCACGGCGACCGAGTAGCCAAACTGGTCGCTGGCCCCGGTGTTGGACGCTTTGAGATAGGCTTGCTGGCTCCAGGTGACGCCCGTGCGGACGAACACGTAGGCCGCGCCGGCGTCGGCGGCGCTGTTGTCGGCCTGGTCGCCGTTCACGCCCGTGGCGCTGCTGTCCTCGTGATACGCCCCGACCACCAGCGTGTCGCCGCTGACGGCCACCGACCAACCGAACAGGTCATTTGCCTGCGTGTTCGAGGCCTTCAGATAGGCCTGCTGGCTCCAGCCGCCGCCGCTGCGCACGAAGACGTACGCCGCGCCGGCGAAAAACGCGCTGTTGTCGGCCTGGTTGCCGTTCACGCCCGTGGCGCTGCTGTCCTCGCGATTCGCCCCGACCACCACGATGTCGCCGCCGACGGCCACCGAGTTTCCGAAAATGGCTTGCGGCGCGGTGTTGGAGGCCTTGAGGTAGGCTTGCTGGCTCCAAACGCCGCCAGCGCGGACGAAGACGTACGCCGCGCCGGCGTTAGGGAAGCCGTTGTCGACCTGGTTGCCGTTCACGCCCACGGCGTTGCTGTCCTCGAAGAGCGCCCCGACCACGATGGTGTCGCCACTGACGGCCACGGAGTAGCCAAACTGGTCGCCCCCTCCGGTGTTGGAGGCCTTGAGGTAGGCCTGCTGGCTCCAACCGCCGCCAGAGCGGACGAAGACATACACCGCGCCGGATTGAATGGCGCTGTTGTTCGCCTGGTTGCCGTTTACGCCGGTGGCGTTGCTGTCCTCTTCAGGCGCCCCGACCACCACCGTGTCGTCGCTCACGGCCACTGAGGAACCAAACAGGTCGTCCGCCCCGGTGTTCGAACCCTTGAGGTAGGCCTGCTGGGCGATCGGGTCGATCGTCAGCGGGTAGCGGGCGTCGCGATCATCCACGCTCAACCGCAGTCCCTCCGCCGCGGCCTCAAACCACGCCGGGACGGCAGCGCCGTCGGCGTCGAAGACGGTCAAGCCGCAGTAGTTCACCTCGGCCGCGCCGCTGGCGCTGATGAAAACCACATCGCGCCCGTCGTCGCTCACCCGCGGGCGCAGCCCGCCGCGCACCGCCAAGGTGATTTCCAGCGGCGCGTGCGTCACCCGCGCCCGGGGCGGCGTGCGACCCGTTCGGCTTGCTTGGTCCGGAGAGCGCGCGAGCGTTGCCCAGAGCTTCGGCCTCTGGAGCGAGCACCGTGTAACCATGTTCCAGTCCCCGGCCATCATTGACATACCATTCGATCAGCCCCGCGCCCCAGTGATAGGCCACGCGCTGGCCCGCGGCCTCGACGCAGCCCGGCGTCGCCACGGCATGCTCGCTGCCGCTACGCCCAAAACCGACCAGTTCCAGCCCCCACGACCAACCGCCGGCGTCGGGCGTCACGGTGAAGCCGCGGCCGTCGAAGCACGTTCGCCACTGCTGTCCCGGATTGCGGGCGGCAAGGTGGCCGGGGAGGGCATTATCGGCGGACACGGCGTGGCGACCGGCTTCGTACGCGGCGCGGATGGACGACCAGTCATGCGCGGACAAACCGCGCGGCGCCGCGTCGTTTCCAGCAGCGGTTGACGCGCCCAGCAAGGCCAGTATTGCCAGCACCGCGGGAGAAACGCGAGTCGCCGTCATCAATCCACTCCTCGTTCTGAACCAGCAGGTCTAAGCCGTACTTGAACATTTATACCGAACGCGGAACGCAGGCACCAACATGTTCTGAAAATCCGCTGCGGTTTTCGGCAACTCTCGCGGCCGCGATCACGAGCGCGCGGTCACTGGCGCGGCGGGTGGCAGGCTTCCACGCTACTCCGCGTAAGCATGCAGTGCTGAGCGGGCGGGTGGCGTGCTTTCGCGGTACTCCGCGTAAGCATGCAGTGCTGAGCGCTGGCGGCGATCTGTTGACTCACGCCAGACACAGATGAATCGCCGAGGTGTCAAGCGCGGCGCCACCCTTTGCCTCGGTGCGCTCGGGTCAACTTGTGCGAGTGTTCCGTTCGGCATGCTCACACCGAGTACGGCGAGAGCATGCCACCTGGCGACCTTCGCTACTCAACCCGGCGCAGTGCTCTTCTTCACCCGCTACTCGCTACTCCGCCCGGCGCCTTGCTCCTCTTAACTCGCTACTCGCTACTCGCTACTCGCCACTCTCTGCCCACCCTCCCGACTCGCTCTTCGAATATTCCGCGCAAACACCTTCACGCCCGAAACGGCGATACCACGCCGCGCGCCGCGCACGACGAGTAAGGCGATTGCTGATTGCACTTCGCGCACCGCGCGCCTACTCTGCGCGTGGCTGACCGCTCCGGGGGGCGGTCGCCAGAAAAGGGGAACAACATGTCGGCCCGTTTTCACGCCCAGATGCTGATCGTTTTCCTGTTGTTCGCAGCGCTCGCACTCGCGCCCCGCGCGTCCGCTCAATGCACGCCGCACTGGCTGCCCGGCGGCGGCCGACCGGGCGTCGATGCGCGGGTCGTCGCTTCCGCCATCTTTGACGCGGATGGCGCCGGACCGGGGTCGCCGCTGCTGGTCGTGGGCGGCGACATCTCTATCGCCGGCTCGGCTGCGACGCACGGGCTCGCCGCGTGGGATGGGATTGCCTGGTCAGATTTCGGGTTGCCGGCGGACATGGTGAGCATCTCTGCGATCGCCACCGCGGATTCGCCAACGGGTGCGGCACTCTACGTGGCCGGCAAGCAACGGGCTGAACCTTTCGATCGCCAGTTGGTTCTGCGGCGCGTGGTGGGAGGCTGGGAGCCGGTTGGAACCGCGCAGTATCGCCCGCCGCTGACTGCGCTCGCCATCGACCCATCGTCAGCCTCGCCGCGCATCTACGCCGCCGGATTTGGCGCCAACTCCGTGATCTGTTGGGATGGACAAACCTGGACTCCGCTCGAGGCCGGACCCGCGGGGAACGTCTTCGCCCTGCTCATGTTCGACGACGGGGACGGCGCGGCGCTGTTCGCCGGCGGCGACTTCGCCGCTGCCGGAGGCGTGCCTGCGGCCAACATCGCAAAGTGGGACGGATCCGCCTGGTCCGCGCTCGGATCGGGCCTCACCGGCGAGGTCTTCGCTCTCGCCGCTTTCGACGACGGGGAGGGCCTCGCACTCTTCGTCGGCGGGGCATTCACCGACGCAGGCGCCGTCGAGACTCCGTACGTCGCCCGCTGGGACGGCGCGGCCTGGTCGGCACTCGGAACCGGAACCGATGACGTGGTCCGCGCTCTCGCCCCCGTGAGCGTCGCCGGCGACGCAGCGCTCTATGTCGGCGGCGACTTCAGCGTCGCGGGCGGACAAGCCGCCGCGCGCGTCGCGCGCTGGGACGGCGCCGCGTGGAGGCCGCTTGGCGGGGGCATCCCAAACCTCGGGTCGGTAATCAGTGAAGTGAACACCATCGCGGTGCCGCCCCCCGCTGGGCCCGGCGGCGATTCCGTGACATACGTCGGAGGGTACTTCGCCGTTGCCGGCAGCACACCCGCCGACAACATTGCGACTTGGGATGGCGAGGAATGGTCGCGCCTCTCGCCCGGCACGAACGGACGGGTGTTCGCATTCGCGGTGCTCGACCCCGGCGACGAACCCACTCTCCATGCCGCTGGTTCGTTTACGACGATCAGCGGCGTCGACGCGCGGCGCGTGGCGCGCTGGGGCGGCGGCCGATGGAATCCGGTCGGCAGCGGATTGAACAATAGCGTGCTCGCGCTGGCGACGTTTGACGACGGCGGCGGGAGCGCGTTGTACGCCGGTGGGCGGTTTCAGTCTTCCGGCGGCCCGAATCGGGTGGCGCGGCTGGTGGGTGAGAATTGGCGGCCGCTTGGGTCGGGCCCACCGGCGACGTTTTCGCCGGCGCTTTCGGAGGTGCGTGCACTCGCCACGTTCGACGACGGCAGCGGCCCGGCGCTGTACGTGGGTGGGTTCTTCGACGCCATCGCGGGGCAGCCGCTGCGGGCGATCGCGCGTTGGGACGGCCTGGCGTGGTCGCCCGTGGGCGCGGGCCTGGCCGACGGATCGGTCGACACCCTCACCGTCTACGATGACGGCAGCGGGCCGGCGCTTTACGCAGGTGGGTCGTTTACGCGCTCGGGCGCGACGCCGCTGAACCACGTCGGCCGCTGGGACGGCGTGTCATGGTCGCGCCTGGCGAGCGGCGCCGATGATGACGTGCTCGTATTGCGGGTGCTGGACGACGGCAATGGCGATGCGCTCTTTGCCGGCGGCCGATTCACCGCCGCCGGCGGCATTCAAGGGGCAAGCCGCATCGCGCGCTGGGATTCTCAGGGCTGGTCGCCCCTTGGCGCCGGCGTCTCCGGGGGCGACGCGCCGTCGGTCAGTGCAATCACCGCGGCAAATGAGCCGGGCGGCTGGACGCTTTATGCGGCCG
The DNA here is from genome assembly GCA_964631045.1 of uncultured Planctomycetales bacterium. Lineage (GTDB taxonomy): Bacteria > Planctomycetota > Phycisphaerae > UBA1845 > Fen-1342 > CAZVWB01. The sequence goes on along the minus strand of CAZVWB010000016.1, from coordinate 59,616 downwards.
GCCGCTTCGCCATCGCCGGTACGGTCGAGGCACGCAACATCGCCCGCTGGCGCGACCACGCCTGGTCCGCGCTCGATGGCGGGGCGGACGACGCTGTGTACGCCGCCGAGGTTTTCACGGACGGCGGCGGCCCGGCGTTGTTCATCGGCGGTGCACACAACGCGGTGGGCGGCTCGACCTCGGTGGGCTGGGCCCGCCGGCGTTGTCCGTTCGGCCGAGGCGATGTGAACTGCGACGGGGTGGTGAACTTCTTCGACATCGATCCGTTCCTGCTGACCCTCTTCGACCCGCCGGGCTACTCGGCCGCCTGGCCGCTGTGCGACCCGCGCAACGCGGACGTGAATGGGGATGACGCGGTTAACTTCTTTGACATCGATCCGTTTGTGTCGTGTCTGCTGGGTGCATGTCCGTAGCGGGGATGCGGGCGGGCAGGCAGCAGAGACTCTCATAGCGATTGGATCAAGCTCCGGGGAGCAGGCCAGCCTGCCGCGGCCCGGTTTTTTCGCCCGCGGCGATTCTCAGCGGCGGTGCTCGGGAATACCATGCACAGGGCGCGGTGTCCGGCACTTCCGCTGCCTTTCGCCGTCGTTGAGGACGCAGACTCGATGAATACTGTCGAAACCGCCGTACAGGCGCCGCCGCGGCTCGCGCCTGCGACCCGCCCCGCGCGTCCGCTGAACGCCCTGGCCGATCGCGTGCTGATCATCGGCCTGGACGGCGCGACCTTCGACGTGCTCGACCCGATGATGCAGTCCGGCCGCATGCCGAATCTGAAGCGCTTCATCAGCGACGGGGTCGCCGGCACGCTCTTCTCGACCAAGCCGCCCATCACGCCGGCGGCGTGGACCACGTTCATGACCGGCAAGGGTCCGGGCCAGCACGGCATCGTCGATTTCGAGAAGTACGACGTCCACAACCATTCGCTGACGTTCAACAGCACGTTCGAGATCAAGGAAAAGACGCTCTGGGAGCTGCTGAGCGACAAGGGCCTGCGCGTCGGCAGCATCAACGTGCCGATGACCTACCCGCCCAAGCCCGTCAACGGCTTCATGATCAGCGGCTTCGAGACGCCCAGCATCAACGCCGAGTTCACCTGGCCGCGGGAGCTCAAGAGCGAAATTCTGCGCGAGATTCCGAACTACAGCTATCGCACCAACTGGAAGCGCAAAGCGCTCGGCGGCGACGGCGTGCTGGTCGAGAATCTCGACTACATCTGCAACAGCTTCGATCAGGGCTGGCAGCTCACCCAGTTCTGCGGCGACAAGTTCGGCTGGGACGTGCTGATGGTGGTCTTCAAGCTGGTCGACAACCTGCAGCACAAGGCGTGGAAATACCTGGACGCCCGCTATCGCGACCGCTATCCGCGCCAGGCGGAGCTGGCCGCCAACTGCTTCGCGCGGCTGGACGTCGTGCTCGGGAAGCTCTTCGACTACGCCCGGTGCAACGGCGCGACCACGCTGATCATGTCCGACCACGGCCACGGCAGCCTGGACGGCAAGGCGCAGCCCAACCTGCTCCTGCAGCGCTGGGGCTATCTGACGCTCCGCAGCCCGTGGCAACGGGCCGCGACGCGCGCGGGGCACTGGGTGCACCGCCTGACCAAGGGCAAGGCGACGCGCTTCGAACAGGGCAACCGCGGCATCGAGTCCGAGCTGGCCGTCGAGTGGTCGCGCACGCGGGCCTGCGTGATGCACGCCGGGATTTATGGTTTCCTCTACATCAATCTCAAGGGCCGCGGCCCGCATGGCGTCGTCGAACCCGCCGACTATGAGCGGCTGCGCGACGAAATCGCCACCCGGCTGCGGGCCGAGACGACGCGCGATCCGCAGGGGCGGACGATCCCGCTGTTTCCCGAGGTGTACAAGGCCGAAGAGCTGTACGGTTGCTCGCGCGAGGAGAACCCCGACCTGCCCGACCTGCTGCTCTCGCCCAATCCCGGCCTGGCGGTGGTTCGCCGCATCCGCGGACGGCAGCCGGTGCGCTGGCTGAGCGAAGATCGGCTCGAAGGCACGCACCGCGTCGAGGGCATCCTCGCCCTGGCGGGGCCGAACGTGCGGCGCGGCGAGCGCGTCGAGGGCAACATCGTGGATGTCGCCCCGACCGTGCTGGCGGCGCTCGGGCTGCGCGTGCCCGTGGACATGCAGGGCCGCGTGCTGCGCGAAGCGTTCATGATCGAGCCGACCGTCGAACGCGAACCGCCGGTCAAGAAGGTGGTCGAGGAGCACGCCGAAGTCTACAGCGAAGAAGACAAGCGCATCCTCGAGAAGCGGCTGAGCGATCTGGGCTACCTGGAATAGCCCGCACCGCCCGCGGCCGCGCCATCCGCCGCCGCGCCGCGCGTCGCCGGCCGCTCGTCGCGGGCCGACCTACAGCCGGCCCGCGAGCTCGGCACAGGCCGGCCTTCAGCCGGCCCGCGAGCTTGGCACTGACCGACTTTCAGCCGGCCCGGGAGCTTGGCGCTGGCCGGCCTTCAGCCGGCCCGCGTTTGCCACCGGTTTCAACCGGTGGTGCACAGCCGGATCAAACCACCTTCATCACTCAGTCTCCCGTCAGCCGGCTTCAGCCGGTCTTGTTCGCGCCGCACCCCGGCAACGCGTCGATCATCGCCGCAAAAATAGAACCGCGCCGGTCGCAAGGCGGCCGGCGCGGAACGGGGACAATCAAAATCGGAGGCTGGACCGCGTCAAGCCTCATTCATGGGCCGCTCATGCCCCAGTGACTACGGGCACGGCGGGCAAGCGCTGAACAGGCACGCCAGGAACGGGTCGATGTCGAAGAAGTCGACCGATCCCGAGCAATCCGTATCCGCGTTGGCCGTCGAGCCGTCGCAGAAGGTGCTGGCGTACGTCGTCGGGTCGAACAGCGCCAACAGGAACGGATCGATGTCGAAGAAGTCGACGTTGCCGTCGCAGTTGGCGTCGCCGCGAATCACCGGCGGCGCCGCCGGGGCCAACAGCATGTCGAACCGAATCGGCTTGGTCAGATCGATGATCGGCCGCGACCGGTTGGTCGCGCCCGACGTCGTCAGACGCACCCAGCGCGATGCGCCGGTGTCCTTGAAGAAGAACCCGAGCCGCGCCGACTGGCCGGGGTTGCCCTCGGCCGCCGACACCGCGCTGATGTTCGGATTCGGCAGGATCAGGTTCGCCGCGGTGCTGCCGGATAGGCCCGGCTCCTGGAACAACGCCTCGACGCCGGCCGTGTACGTCTCGAAGTCGTCGATGACGAAGTCCACGCCGCCGGCGCCGGCGCCGACGTTAATGACGTTGTCGATGTAGATGTCATAGCCGCCGGTGCTGCGGTTGGCGGAGGTGTTGTTGACGGTGATCGCGAGGTGCTCGAAGACGCCGCGCGTCGCGGTGATTGTGCTGCTACCGAAGCCCGGGAACGCCAGGATCGGATCGGTCAGCGGGTCGAATTCGAGCGTCTGCCACGTGTTCATCGGCACGCGCGCCTCGCCCAGCGGCGCGCCGCCGGTCTGGCCGGTGGCGCCGATCCACTCCAGGTCGCCGGTCGTGCCGCCGGTCGTGCCGAGCGCGCCGGCGTCGTTCGTTTCGCGAACGCCCACGCAGACCAGGACATCGCCGTTGCCCAGGCCGACTTCGACGGCCTGCGGGCCCGGCGTCGTGCCGGCTTCGTTCGTCGCGCGCACGGTGATGACTTCGAGATGCGCCAGCGGGCGCGTCAGCGTGATCGTCGCCGTGCCGCCGCCCGTGATGGTCGAGGTCGAGCCGATCACGTTCAGGCCGCTATCGAGCACTTCGACGAGGTCGCTGTCGGTGGTCAGATCGCGGATCGAAACCTGCGTGTCGCCGTCCTCGATCGGCGGAACCAGGGCCGGCGCGCCGGGAGCGAGCTGCGTGGGCGCCACGGTCTTCGGATAGGCGAAGTCGCTCTCCAATCCGCCGACGACCTGCTTGGCCGATACCGAGTCGCCCGCGGTCAGCGCGACGCCCGGGAAGTCCGTGGTCGTACCGGTCGGAGTCGCCGGCGAGCCGACCTGCACGCCGTTGATGTACAGCGTCACCGAGGTGGCGGTCGCATCGTTCTCGACGCGCACGAACGCATCGCCGACCACCGGCGGTCCAAAGACGACCGGCAGCGGAACGGTCGGATTCAGTCGTGTGCCGCGCGCCAGGTAGTGCAGGCGCAGCTTCGCCGCGCTGGCCGCCGGGAAGTTGCGGCTGGTGGTGCAACCGGTGCCGATGCGGAAGAGCAGGCCCAGCGACTGCTGCGTGGACGCGGTGAACGACCACGCAATGCGCTGACTGCTGCGTCCGTCGAAATTCGAGAGCGAGGAAAGCCCCGAGGAGTAGCCCGACTCGATCGTGCTCTGCCCGCGGGCATTGGTCAGGAACGTAACGCCGTCGTCGAAGTTGTAGACCGTGGTGAGCACGTTGTCCGACGCGTCCAGCACCTGAATCGCGTCGATAAACACCTCGTGCGGCCCCAGCGGCGCCGAGGGCAGCACGTTGAACCACAGGCTCTCTAGTCCGTAGTTACCGCTCGGCGAAGGATCGATGTCGCCGTCGCCGCCCAGCCAGCCGACGACGATGTCCGGGTTCGTCAGCGACAACTCCAGCGCCTGCCACTGCGAGCTGTCGCGGAAGATCGCCTGACCATCCGGAACCTGGTCGCCGTTGCCGAGCTGCGTGCGAGTCGGCGCGCCCAGGAACTCCCAGCCGCCCGGCGCGGTGTTGCTGCACTGGTTGCCGTCTTCGTCGAACAGCACGGACAGGCCAAACGGCGGCGCCTCGGCCGCCACCAGCACCGGCGCGGACTCGGGGCTGGTCAGCCCGCTGTCGCCGCTGCGCTGCGTTGCGGTGATTTCCTCGCCCGCGTTGGCATCGTCCGCCGTCAGGTCGAACACGACGTCGGCCGTGGTCGTGACGTCCTCGAAGTCCCACTCGACGCCGTTGCGCAGCAGCGTGACGCGATTCGCGCCAGACTGCACGCCGGTCACGGTGACGCTGGTCGCGCCCGCGATGATCGGCGCAACGACGCGCGGCGCGAGGATCGGATCGGCCACCGGAGCTTCGAACTGCAGCTCGTCGATGCTCAGTTCTACCTCGCCCAGGAAGCCGAAACCCGTTTCCGCGTTAACGATCGCGATGTGCTCCAGCGTGCCGCGGTTGTTGGCCGCACTCAGCACGCCGTCGCCCGTGAAGCCGGTGATGCCGCCGCCCTGCGGAACGCCGCCGACCGAGACGATGCCGGTGGCCAGGTCCCATTCCAGCACGTACGGCTGCGCGTTGGGATTGAGCTGCAGCGCGGGAATCGGCAGCCGCTCGCCGTTCGCGCCATACGTGAAGCCCTGATCGATGATGTCATCGTTGGCGGCCGCCGAGTCGAGCACGCCATCCGGACCCGCCACGATCGCCTGTCCGCCGCCCGCGATGCTGCGAATGAAGTCGTCGTTGGCAGGCGTCGAATCGAGCACGGTGTCCGGGCCGGCCAGAATCACGCTGTTCGCGGTCGAGACACCCACCCACTCGATCGCCCCCGACGTGCCGCCGTTGGCGAGCTGCGGAAGGTCCTGTCCCGTCTCGCGCACGCCGATGCAGATGCCGATGCGGCCGAGGAACAGCTCGCTTTCATTGATGAGCTTGAAGCGCACTTTGCCGCCCAGGTGCAGCGCCGGGTTGCCGCGCACCGTCGCGTCGATGGTCGTCAGGCGGCACCACGCCTCCAGGTCGGCCGGATTGACCCACAGCCAGCGCACATACAACCCGGCGACCCCGGCGGTCTGCCGGCCGCCGGCGCGGAACGCCCAGTTGTTGTTGAATCCGCTGGTGTTCGCGGTGATGAAAGCCCCGGTTGTGCCCGAAGTCTGCGGCGTGCGGAACATCTCCTGCGACGTGGCCGGATCGTCGATCGGCGGCCCTTCGAAGCCCACCATGGGCGAGTTGAACTGGGCCAAAGCGGTCAGCGGCGCGAGCAACACAGCCGCCAACGCCGCCCGAAAGCGAGCGATTCCTGTCATTGGTCTGTCCTCCTGGTCCGGACGACGCCGGATGCGGCGGCGCGATCACATAGGTGATGCGCCGGGTTCAACTGTGCACGCGACGCGCCTCGCCTCGCACACGCGGCGGGAGCGCGTCGCACGGTGTCTGGAACGGCCATCCGCCGCGGCTGCGCTTCGTGGAGCCACGAGAACGCAGGCGACGCGACTGGCCTTAGCTCCGGCGGCGAAGCAGCGCGCCGCCGAGCAGGAGCAGGCCGAGCGTAGCCGGCTCCGGAATCTGCATCAGGCTCATGTTGTCAAACATCGCGCCGCCGCCTGCGGAGCTCAGATCGGACGTGCCGCCGAACCGCATGGTGCTCCAAGCCACGGCGCTGGTGTTGCTCGTGGTGATCAGACGGGAGGCGTCAACCGTGCCGTCATCGAAGAAGTCGAGTTCGAACAGAATCGACGTCGGGTTCATGATCGCGCGGAAGTGGTGCCAGCCCGCCCGCACCGCCGGGTTGCCGGGGAAGGCCACCCAGCCGTTGCCGCCGACGCCGCCCGGGTTGCCGCTGATGCCGACGGTGCGAATCGCGTAGCCGGCCACGGAGCCGCCGGTCTCCGGGTTGAGCACGGAGTTGTTGTTAATGCCCATTTCCAGCAGGGGCGTGCCGTTGCCCACCCGCAGACCGCCGGAGATGCGCTTGTTGGACGACGTGCCGCCGTCGTTGAAATCGAACTCCCAGATCATCGTGCCGCCGCCGGTGGTCGTCGCGGGGATCGCGTGGCGATTGGTCTCGCCGCCGGGATGAAACGCGGCCTTGCCCGGATTGCCGTTGACGAGGTCGAGCGTGCCTACCGGCGGTTGGCCGACGTCCTGAACATCGCCCCAGGCGCCCGGCGAGGCCATCGCCGCGGTGTCGGCATAAGACTCGAAATCGTCGAAGTAGATCACGGTCGCATTCGCCGTGGCGGCGGCGCCAAGCAGCGCGCAGCAGAGCAGTAAGCGTCGCATCCTTCAAACCTCCTCAGAGAAACACACATGACGCCGACCCCCGGGCCGGCGCGTCGCCTCACACACACACCCGGGCGCTTCACACACGCCCGTGGATTCGGCTCTTAGCCGGCGCCCCGCCACGGCCGGCATCTGAAACAGAGGCGCTGCGCCCGCCTCCGGGCACGCCTCTATCCTGCTTCTAGCAAAGCCGCCGCCGCGAAACAACCCCAAATCACGCGGTCTCGCGGAGCGTCTGAATAACCAGGACCGCGATTACTCCCAATACGCCCCCGACGGCAGCGGAACAAACGGATTCACCGTACCCGGGAAGCCGTACATCAGCTCGAAGCCGTTGGCGACCAGCCGCTTGGAACGCACCGCTTCCGCGTGTCCGTCGAAGAACACCGTGTTGGTCTTGCCGTCCTGCCGGCCGGAGCGGATGCGCGACGACTGCGAGCGCCGCTCGTTCGTGTCGCTGAAGGCGTAGCTGCGCTGCTTCGACCCGTGCGGGGCGAAGTTCGGCAGCGCCTCGCCGCTCCACGCGACCTGATACGGACCTTCCTGTTGCAGATTCGGCGCGCCGGTGCGGTCGCGATACCACGCATCCGCGATCATCCACTCCTCGGCCGAGCGCTTGACCTTCGAGATCGGCTGCGGCGGGTACTGCTCCGCCAGCGCCTGGAGAGACGTGTCGTTCCGGTCCCACGGGCTGAACCCGAAGTACTGCGGCGGGTCGGTCGTGCGGACGTTGCCGACCGGTCCCTGCCCGCCGCCCTGATCGCTGTTCACACCGACGTTGTTGATGCAGTAATCGGTCGGAAAGACCGGCCGCCCCGTGCGGGCCTTGAAGTCCACGAAGTTCGACTCGGGGTTGACGCCCGCCAGCGTGGGACAGGTCGAAATCTGGTCCGAAACGCTGCCCTCACGGCCGGAACTGTCCGCGAATTCCTTCCGCAACACGCCGCTCAGGTAGCGCGATTGCGCATAGACGGCGTTGTCATAGCTGAAGTTCTGGAACGGGTTGCTCATCAGGTAATCGACGCCCTGGTTGCGATAGACGGCCGGGTGCTGGCGCGGCAGACGGTCGATGGCCTCGGCCGTGTACGCGACGATGCCCTGGCCGAGCGAACGCAGGTTCGCCAGGCACTTGACGTTCTTGGTCTGCTGACGAGCCTCGTTGAGCGCCGGCAGTAAGATCGAAATCAGAAGTGCGACGATTGCGACGACGACGAGAAGCTCAATCAGCGTGAACGCGCTCGGCCGAGCGGCTGTTGAAGGACGCACAGCGGCACCCTCCTTTGTTGCGATTGTCCGAGTTGCCGTCGTTCGCTGTCGCGTTGCGCTTCGCCCGCACCGGCCAGCGAACGGCAACCGGAGCGGCCCACGGCTACACAGCATAACGTACTGTTAAGCCGGTGCAACAGATTATATAAGCATCACGGGCGTCGCGGCCACGCCTTTTCGCGCTCGTTCCGTGCCGCCAATTCTATAGTCGAAGCATTTCTCGTGCCGCGCCTACCTCGCTGCCGAGACCGCCGCAGCCAGGCGGTAGCGCCAGAACACGCGCTCGACCAACGCCCCGACCGCGTCAGCGTAAAACCCGATCGGGCCCACCCAGGGGATCACCGAACTGCGATGGCCGGCATCGTAAAGGTCGTTCAGACAGTGAATTAAGAGCAACCGGCCGAGGCCCCGGCCCCGCGCCGCCGGCGACGTGCCCATCGGGCCGAAAAACCCCCACTCGCGGTTCTGGGTCGAATGGGCGCTGAACGCGATGATCTCGCCCCCCGCAATCGCGAGGTGCAGCGCCGGCGGCGACACCTGCATTGCGAGGTGCGCTTCATAGCGCCAGTCCGCACCGAAATTGTCCGCGAAGTAGCGATCGAGCCGCTCGCCGTCTTCGCGCCGCGCGCGGCGCACTTCGATGCCCGCCGCTGCGAGCGCTTCGCATTCCGCGGTCGTATCGCGGCGGGCGTCCAGCGCGGCGCGCATGTTGACGCAATCTCGGAAGCGCTCGAAGCCCGCGTTCTCAAGAAAGCCGACGGCGGCCGTGTAGCGCGGATCGAGCCCTGGCGCGAAGTAGTTGCACGGAATCGCCAGCACCTCGACCGGGTCTGGATTTGTGGGCCAGTCAGCCCGCGCGCGGCTCAGTAGCGCGCGGCCAATCCCGCGTCGCCGGCTCTCGGCCGCGACGGCGAACAATCCCACCCACGCTCGCCGCGCCGCGGCCCGCACTGCGGATTGCATGAAACCCACCGGGCGGCCGTGCTGCTCGGCGAGATATACGGACCACGAAAACTCATCCGCCCGGCGGTTGGCGAACAGCTTTTCGCGCAGCAGGTCGATCGTGAAGCGATCAAGCGTGAGCGCCGCGTTCGCAAGCGCGAAGAGCGCCGTCAGATCCGCCTCGAAGGCGGGGCGAATCGACACGTCGCCGCACGTCGCGCTCATGGCGTCGTTCTCCGAGCTTGTGAGTTTTCATCGCGGGAGCGGGGAGCATAGGCCTCTGAGCCTGTGAACTTTTTGGCCTCACTTACGTTCGTGAGCGGTTCGCGAGCCCTTGGGCGGGCAGAATGCCCGCCCCACCCAAAAAGTTCACAAGGTCTCCGGCCGGGTCGGCACGTCGCCGGGTTGCATGCCGTCATGATCTGAACGATAACATGCCGCACACGATTTCGCCTGCGAATCTTAGCGCCGCCAGGCGGCGGCGCGGCGAGCGCGGCCCACGCCGCGCGGCGCGTGGCATCGGCTGTGCGGATCGGCGGTTCGCGAAATCGCAGCGAGGTGTCCTTGCTCGCAGCCTTCAGCGCCCAGTTCACGTGGATCGACTGGCTGGTGGTCGTCGCCTATCTGGGCGGGACGACCTGGCTGGGTGCGGCCATGGCCGGGAAGCAGCAGACGATCCGCGATTTCTTCCTGGGCGGCCGAAAGCTGCCGTGGTACGCCGTCAGCGGGTCGATCATCGCCACGGAGATCAGCGCGCTGACATTCGTGAGCGTGCCGTGGGTGGTGTTTCAGCCGGGCGGCAATCTGACCTACCTGCAACTCGGCGTCTTCGGATCGTTCTTCGCCCGCATCCTGGTGGGCTACATCCTGGTGCCGGCGTACTACAAGCGCGAGATCTACAGCCCATATGACTACATGGGGCACCGACTGGGCGGGCACGTTCGCGGAATGACAACGGCGTTGTTCACTCTGGGCGGCATGCTCGCGCAGGCGGCGCGAATCTACCTGACCGCCGAGGTTTTGCGGGTCATCTTAAATGACCAACTTGAACTCCTGGCGGGCGCGACGGGCGTCTCGGCGCTGGCGTGGGCGATCGCCATCATCACCGGGGTTTCGGTGGTTTGGACGCTGATCGGCGGGATGACGACGGTGATCTGGACGGACGTGGTGTTGTTCATCGCGTTCTTCCTCGGCGCGGTGGTGGCGCTCGGGGCAGTCGTGATGCACCTGGATGGCGGCTGGGCGGAGTTCTTCCGCGTCGGCTGGCAGGCCAAATCTTCCGGCGTGCCGTGGGCGAGTTGGGGAGCGCCGCAGCCCAGCGGTCCATGGGGCAAGTTCACATTCTTCGACTTCAGCACCGACCCGGCCCGTGCGTACACGATCTGGACGGCGGTGATCGCCAGCACCTGGGGCGGGCTGGGCGCGTACGGCACCGATCAGCTCATGGCGCAGCGGATGTTCTGCTGTCGCAATGAGCGCGATGCACGCTGGGCGATCATCAGTAGCGCCGTGAGTCAGCTCGTTACGATCGCGGTCGCGCTCGTCGGCGTCGGGCTCTTCGCCTATTACATGACCCACTTCCCTAGCCCGGAGGCGCACGCGCTGGTCTCTAGCAGAGATCGCGGCGATCGCATCTTTCCGGTGTTCATCGTCGAGGTGATTCCGGTCGGCCTGAAGGGCCTGATCGTCGCCGCCATCTTCGCCGCCGCGGTTTCCAGCGTCATGGGTATCCTCACGGCGCTGAGCCAGACGATCCAGACGGCGTTCTACAACCCGCTGCGCGAACGCTACCTGCGCTCGCGAGGGCTGTCGGTAACCCTGACGCCCAGCGCCGAACACGCGGCCGAGGACGGCGCGGCGACCGCGGAAGATCGACGCTCGGTAGCCGTGGGCCGCGCGCTGGTGATTTTCTGGGGTGTGGTCCTCAGCGTGATGGCGTACTTTGCGGCGACGGTTCGGGAGTTCTATCCGTCGATTCTGGATCTGGGCCTGTCGATGGCGGGCTACTGCGGCGGCGCACTCCTGGCCGGATTCGCGCTGAGCTTCCTGCCGCTGCGCGTCGACGGACGGGGTTACATGTACGCTGCACCGCTCTCTGTACTCTGCGTGTTCGCGGCCGTATGGCACCAGCCCTGGACGCACACGGTCTGCTGGGGCGGGGCCCTCTTGCTCCTCGCGGTCTGGGTATGGCAGCGAATGGGCGAGGCGATGACGGTGGCGGAACTGGACGACGCCGCAGACCAGCGGCGGCGGGCGACAGCGCTGGTCGTTCGCGACCTGCCTCAGACAGCGCTTCTGGTGGTCGGACTCGGGCTGATGCTCTGGCTGAACTACTTCGGATACTGGTACGAGCAAAGCGCGGCGGGCGATCGCATCGCGCGGTCCATCGCGTGGCCGTGGCAGGTGCCGCTGGGAAGCCTGGTGGCGGTAGTGTGGGGCTATCTCCTGGCGCGGCGGCCGCCCGAGACCCGCGCCGCCGCGTGACGGAGCCAAGCGATTGAGGAGAGATTTCATGTCAAAGCTTCGGCATGTGTATCCCTGGGTGACGTGCGCCGCACGAGTCGCCCTGCTGATGTGCGTCGTCGCGCCGGCGTCTCTCTTGACCGGCTGCGCCGCCCCGCGCCCGCGGCTGCCCGAGCGCATCAACGCCATCTGGGTGACGCGCTTCGACTACAAGACGCCCGAAGACGTCAGCACCATCATGCAGAACTGCGCCGCCGGCGGGTTTAACACGGTTCTGTTTCAGGTTCGCGGGCACGGTACGGCCCACTACCGCTCGAATCTGGAGCCGTGGGACGACTCGCTGGGCGGCAGCGACCCCGGCTGGGATCCGCTGGCGCTCGCGATCCGCGAAGCCCGCGCCCGCGGCATGCAGTTGCACGCCTGGGTGAACGTGATGCCCGCCTGGCGCGGCACGAAGCCGCCCGCGAATCCCGAGCAGCTCTACAACAAGCATCCGCAGTGGTTCTGGTATGACCAATATGGCAACCGGCAGGCGCTCTCGTCGTTCTATGTCAGCCTGAACCCCTGCCTGCCGGATGCGCGGCGCTACATCGTCGACGTCTTCACCGACATCGCGGCGCGCTACGACATCGACGGGCTGCACCTGGACTACATCCGCTTCCCCAACGAACCGCCCGCCCGGCCGCGCGGCAGCGACGTCGATTACCCCCACGACCCGCGCACCCTGGCGCTTTACGAGCAGGACACCGGCAAGACCCCGCAGGACGACAAGGACGCGTGGAACGCTTGGCGCACGGCCCGCGTGACGCAGCTTGTCGGCGAGATTCGCAGCATGCTCCGCCGCACCCGGCCGAAGGCGGCGCTGACCTCCGCGGTCGGCTCGGTCCCGAAGAACGCGCTGACGCACTTTCAGGATGGACAGGGCTGGGTGCGCGCGGGGCTGGTCGACGCCGTGTTCCTGATGAACTACACGCCCACCCCCGAAGAGTTCGAGAAGCGGCTCTCCGCCTGGTTGCCGCCGCCGGGGCCGGCGCGGGTCATCGGCGGGCTGTCCATCGGTTCGCACGCGCGCAAGGCGGCGGAAGCCGGCGCTGCGGATGTGGTGCGCCAGATTCAGATCGGCCGGGAGAAGACCGGCGACACGTGCGTCTTCGCGTACAGCTATCTGTTCGACTCGGCCGACGCCGGCGAACTGGAGCCGCGCGCGGCGCAGCAGCGCGAGATCAAAAAGGCCCGGCGCGACATCATCCTTCCGGTATTGCGCGGCGAGAGCGCGGCGGCGATCGCCGTTCAATAGGGCAGAGGCTAACGCTGCGCCGCGAGCATCAGGCGTGTCCTGGTTCGAGATCGGCATCGGCGGCGGCGCGAACCGCGGAATCGGGATCGCGCGATGGCCGGGCGTCGGCGCGGCGGGCGGTCTTGGAGGCGTACATCGCGGCATCGGCGCAAGCCAGCAACTCCGCAGCGGAGCACTCGCCGTCCCACTGCGCGACGCCGGCGCTGATTCGCAACTGAATGCAATGGCCGCCGAAGAGCAGCGGGGCGCCGCGCACGCTGGACATCAACCGCTCGACCACCAGCGTCGCGCCGGACAGCCCGGTCTCCGGAAGCACGATCGCGAACTCGTCGCCGCCGCAGCGGGCGGCCACGTCGCAGGCCCGCAGCGCGGCGCCGATCAGGCGCGCTGCGTGGCGCAGCAGCGCATCGCCCGCAGCGTGCCCGTGGCGGTCGTTGACGTCTTTAAGCTCGTCCACGTCGAGCACGGCGACCGCGAGCGGCTTGCCGAAGCGCGCGGCCCGCGAGACTTCCCGGTGCAGCGCCTCGCGCAGGCGGCGATCGTTGCACAGGCCGGTCAGACCGTCCATCCGCGCCTCGCGCCGCGCGTGGCGCAGCGTGCGGGCGCTATGCACGCAGCTTCCCAGAAAACGGCCCAGCAGTGCGGGGTTGACGCTGTCTCCGCCCTGAGAACGCCGGCCGCTCAGCTCGATGGCGCCATAGAAGCGACCGTGCGCCACGAGCGGCACGATCATCTCGGCGGATTCCGCGGCGACCGGCGGCGGTGCGAGCGTGATCTGCGGCGCCGATCGAAGGGCTACTGACAGCTCCGCTTCGCCGCGACCTGTGGTGTCGCCCGGCCAGCGGGCGGGCGGGAAGAGCGACAGCGCCGTCTGCGCCCGCGGCGCAGCCGACGGCGCTTTCGCGCTGTCCCGCACCGCTTCGTGCGCTCCTGATGCGGCGCGCGCGGCGCCCGCCGCGGGCTTCGACGCCCAGCACAACTGCGCCCGGCGGAAACCGAGGCGCTCGGGCAGCAATCTCACCATCAGCCGGCACAGGCGTCGCAGATGCGGCGTCTGAAACTGGACGACCCACGCGGGCAGAGAGTCGACCGACTCCGTTTCGGTCAGGTGCGGCGCGGACGACTCGGCGGCGCTGGCGGACCACAGCACCTGGATCAGGCTGGGCCGGCAGCCCTTTCGCACCACCAGCCCGAGCGGCAACCCCGATGGCAACGCCTGGTTTTCAGCGGCAAAGTAGACGTAGCGCCGCAGGGCGCGCGGCACTTGCGGCGCGCTGCGGGCGTCGTGGCCTTCCAGATCAATCCACACTTCGTTCGCCACCGCGGACGAAGCGCCGGCGGCGGCGCACACCGTGAGGCGGGCGGCGACCGGCTTGCAGCGCAAGACCGTCTGAACCAATTCCGCGTCCGCGGTGATCAGCAGCACGTCCATCGCACACGTTTCCGAGGAAGCGCAGAGTCCGCCGTCTCGCATCTGTTATCGGCAGATTTCAAACCCCGCTGCGCGCCGCGCCCGCCTGAGAATTCGACCGAGACGATGTCAGGCGGCTCGGTTTGCGGCTCGCGCCAGCCGCGCCGGCCGATAGAAGCAACGACGGGGCGAGCGCAACACCCGCGGACGCCGGCCGCACGCGCGCGCCGTCGCCCGTACTGCCCGGCGGCCGGGTCGGGAGCGATATCGCCCCTGCGAGATTCGGCGAATGAAGAAGCTGCTCTCCGAAGCCGCCGCGCTGCTCAAGGGCCGCTGGCAGATTCCGCTGGCGCTCGTCGCGGCAATCACCGGCGGCTATGCCCTGCTGCAGCTCAAGCCCGAGCCGCCGCAACTGGACTTGCCGGCGATCGAGTCGGAGATCGCGCGGCTGGAGAACGAGGGGCGATACAACGACGCGATCAACGCGGCGGCGAACGTGCTGGTGGTCCATCCGGAACTGCCGCTGGCGGATCAGTCGCGTCTGCATCGGCGGCTGGCGCAGCTCCTGGAGGGCATGGAGTGCGCCCGCGAGGAGCCGCTGGCGGCCAACGCTCAGTTGTTGCTGACGCACGAGGAAGCGGCGCGGCAGAGCGGCGCGCCGATCACGATCGCCGACCGGCTGCGCGTGGCGCAGGCGCGAGAGTGGCTGGGGCAGAGCTACGACGCGGTGGACGAGTATCGGCAGGCGCTCGAAACGGAAGCAGCGCCGCAGCAGCAACGGACCGCGCGATTGGCGCTGGTGCGGCTGCTGGACGAACGGCCGGACGCCACGGCGGAGCGCGATGCGCACCTGCGCGCGATTCTGGAAGACGACAGCACGCCCACGGACGTCATGTGGTGGGCGCTGCAGCGGGCGCTGGGGCCGGCGCTCGATGGCGGAGACGCGGTCGAGGCCCGCCGCCTGATGGAACGCTATGGCGGGGCGCTCGGCACCTCCGACGTGAAGGGCTACCTGGAGTATCTGAACGCTCTCATCCTGGTGCATGAAGGACGTTACGACGAAGCGACCCCCGTGGTTCGCTGGATCGACGAGTGGCTCGACCGCCAGAGCGTGCCGCTGCGCGCCATGGACGAGGCCGGGTTTCTGCCGGCGATGAACCGCTGGCTGCTGGGGCGGATTCACCTGAAACAGATGCAGCCGCAGGACGCGCTGGCGGCGCTGGGCGGCGCGATGGCCATGCAGCCCGCCGGCGACTTGCGCGCAGCGATCCTGGCGGAGCGCGGCGCGGCCCTTGCGCTGCTGGAGCGGCACGAACCCGCGCTCGAAGCGCTGCAGGCCGCGATCGACGAGTTGCACGCCGCCGCGCCGGACGGGCAGGGTCGCGCAGCGCACCGCCTGCGCGATGATCTGGTCGGTTTGTATGAGAGCGCCAAGGTTCGCGGCTATGGAGAGGCTGCGCTTGGATACCTGAAGCTCGCGGCGTCTCTGGCGACGCCGGAGGACGTCGCGGCATGGGTGGACCTCCACGCCCGGTTAGGTCAGGCGTACGCCGATGCCGCCGACGCCGCGGAAGCAGGCGCTCATGCCGACGCCGCCGGCCACGGTGCTCAACACGGCCACGCAGCAAAGGGGGATCAGGGGCACGCTGCGGCCGACACACACGCGGGCGGCGACTCGCACGCCGCCGGGGACTCGGCGGGGCACGCCGCCCACGGCGATCATCCCGCGGCCGGAGACGCGGCATCGCACGTCGCGGCGCTCCGTGCGGCGGCGGGACGGGAGTTCGAGCTGGCGGCCGACAAGGCCGTGCTGGAAGACACGCGCTACGCGGACCTCCTATGGATTGCGGCCGATCTGTTCGATCGCGGCGGGGCGCTGCCGGACGCCGAGCGCGTTCTGGAGCGATTCGTCAATTCGCGCTCCAGCGATCCACGTCTGCCCGCGGCGCTGCTGAAACTCGGTCAGGTCTGTGACGCTGCGGGGCGAATCGAGGATGCCCTGCGTTGGTATGGCCTGGTCATTTCGCAGTTTCCACGGCTTCAGGAGGCGGCGCAGGCGAAGTTGCGCTCCGCGGACGGACTTGCGGCGCTGGGTGCGGAGCGCGAAGCGGAGGCGGAGGAATTGCTGCGTTCGCTGCTGGAGGCGGACGACATCGCGCCGTCGGCGGTGGCGTTCCGTGACGGCCTGCTGCGGCTGTGCGAACTGCTGCACGACCAGCAGCGATTTGCGGAGGCGATCGGACGGATCGAGCAGTTTCTAACGCTCTACCCCCAGGATCCCGAGCGCGAGCGGGTCAGCTTTCTGCTGGCCGACGCTTATCGCCGCAGCGCCGCGGCGCTGCTGGCCCAGGCCGCCGGCGGCGGCCCGGATGCGGCCCGCTACGCCGCGGAGGCGGCGACGCGCTTTCGACACGCTGCCGGCCTGTTCGCGGCACTGGTCAACGCCTGGACGGCCGACGACCCGGAGTCTCAGACCTATCGTCGGCTGGCGCTGTTTCACGAGGCGGACTGCCTGTTTGCCGTAAACGATCCGGCGGCGCTGGGGGAGGCGCTGGCGATCTACCGGCAGGCGGCGACGCGCTATGAGCGCGACCCGGCGGCGCTGGCGGCGCAAGTCCAGATCGCGAACATCTTTCTGCGTCAGGGCAAGACGCTGGAGGCGGCTCGGGCGGTCGAACGCGCCCGCTGGCTGCTGCGGAACATTCCCGATGCGACGTTTGCGGCGCAGACCGACGGGGCCGATCGCGCCGGATGGGAGAAGTACCTGGCGACGATCGCGGCCGCGCCGCTGCTGCGCGAGGAACTGGGCCGCGCCCGATAGTCGGCGGCGGCCAAAGCGCAATCTCGGCGGCTGCGCCCTTTGCCGCGCGGGCAAGAACGACCGATGAGACGGGTGGAGATCGGCATGATTGACGCGAACCCCGCACCGGACGCCGAACGGCTGACCGCACTTCTGAGCCAGCAGCGCGATCTGTACCGCGCGCTGCGCGAACTCAGCACGCGGCAGCGCGGGCTGATCGCCGGTGACCGGCCGGAATTGCTGCTGAACATCCTGCGCGACCGGCAGACGCTGGTGGCGTCGCTGGCCCGGCTGAATGAAGAGCTGGCGCCGTTTCGCCGCAACTGGGACGAGCGCTACGCCGCACTGCCGGCCGGACCGCGCGGCACGATTTCCGGGCTGCTGGACGAGATCAACCAGCTTCTGCGCGGCATTCTGAAATCGGACGAGGAAGACAGCCAGTTGCTGTCGACCCGCAAGCACGCCACGGCGCGGGAGATTCAATCTCTGAGCGGCTCGCGCTCCGCCAACAGCGCCTATGCCCGTTCCGCCGCGGTCGCCGCGGGAAGCGCGACCGCCGACCTCACCGGCTGAGCTGGAGCTTTGCCGGAATTCGAGCTCCGAGTGTGTGTATGGCCGAGCCACGGATGGACAACCCGGCCCTGCTCCCTGCGGGCGATGATCTGAGCGCGGTGCTGCGCGACTACGTGCACGCCGCGCACCGCCTGGAGCAGACGCACACGTCGCTGCGCGGCGAGGTGGCGCGGCTGCGGGCCGAACTGGCCAGCAAGGACCGCGAGCTCGAACGCCGCAGACGACTGGCCGCGATCGGCGAACTGGCCGCCGGAGTCGCTCACGAGGTGCGCAACCCCCTGGGAGCGATCTCGCTATACAGCGGTCTGCTCCGCAATGCGTGCAGCGAGCAGCGGGCGGCGGTTGAGCTGATCGAGAAGATCGAGCGCGGCGTCACGGCGATCGACCGCGTCGTGCGCGACACGCTGGCGCTGGCGCCCAGCCGCGGCCAATTCCAGCGCGTTAGCATCAAGGAACTGATCGATCGCTGTGCGGACGTCTGCCAACCTGTGCTCTCCCGAGCGAATGTCGCACTTCATCTGCGGGCGCCCGACGCGTCGCTGCACGTTCCGGCCGACGAGGACGGACTGCAGCGCGTGCTCGTCAATCTGATCACAAACGCCGCGGACGCCAGCCCGCCGGGTGCGGCGATCGAGGTTTCCGCGACCGCCCTCGACGAGCTCTGGATCGAGTTGACGGTGGCCGACCGGGGCGGCGGCATTCCCGAAGCGGCGCTCGAGAAGCTCTTTGACCCGTTTTTTACGACCAAGGCGCACGGAACCGGACTGGGCCTGAGCATCGCCTTTCGGCTGGTCGAGGCCCACGGCGGCCGGCTGCGGGCCGCGAACCGCCCCGAAGGCGGCGCGGAGTTCACCGTCACGCTGCCGACCGCCGCCAATCCGGCGTCCGCGGCGGAACCATCGGACATGGAAGATCAGTCGGCGGATCGGCGCACGTCGGCCGCCTGAGCCACACAGCGGCGTCGCTGCGCCGACGCCCGCGGGAACGAAGGAGAGCGCATGGCTTGCGTGTGCATCGTAGACGATCAGGCGATGATGCGGGACTCCCTGCAGGCGACGCTGACCGGCCAGGACCACCAGGTCTTCGCGTTCGGCAACGCGCAGGAAGCCCTCACCATGATCCGGCAGCGCTCGTTCGACGTGGTGCTGACCGATCTGCGAATCCCGGGAATGGACGGCGTCGAGCTGCTGCGCGAAATGCGGCGGCTGGGGCTGGACGTGCCCGTGGTGCTGATGACCGCACACGCCTCGGTCGAAACGGCCGTAGAAGCCATGAAGCTCGGCGCCTTCGACTACATTCAGAAGCCGTTCACCGGCGAGGAAATCGCGATTCTGATCGAGCGCGCCATCCGCGAGAGCGCCCTGGTCCGCGACAACGAGGTCATGCGCCGCCGCATCGAAGACCTCGACGGCGACCGCCGGCTGATCGGCCAGGCCGCAGCGATGCGGCCCGTGCTGGAGAAGATCGAACGCGTCGCCCAAAGTTCGGCGACGGTGCTGATCACCGGCGAGAGCGGGACCGGCAAGGAGCTGATCGCCCGCGCGATCCACGCCGCCAGCGCCCGGGCCGACAAGCCGATGCTGGCCGTAAACTGCGCCGCGCTCTCGGCCACGCTGCTCGAAAGCGAGCTGTTTGGGCACGAAAAAGGCGCGTTCACCGGCGCCGATCGCATGCGCAAGGGGCGCTTCGAGCTGGCCGACGGGGGCACGCTGCTGCTGGACGAAGTCAGCGAGATCGCGCCGCCGCTGCAGGCCAAGCTGTTGCGGGTTTTGCAGGAGCGCGAGTTCGAGCGCGTCGGCAGCTCCGTCACGCGGCGGGTCGACGTACGCGTAATCGCCACGACCAACCGCGATCTGCGGCAATGGTCGGCCAAGGCCCGCTTCCGCGAGGATCTCTACTATCGCCTCAGCGTTCTGCCGGTCGAGGTGCCGCCGCTGCGCGAGCGACGCGAGGATCTGCCGCTGATCATGGACTATTTCATCGCGCGAATCTGCGCCCGCGAAGGCCGCGAGCGGCCGACGCTGTCGCCCGAGACCATCGCGATGCTGACCGAGTACGGCTGGCCGGGCAACGTGCGCGAGCTGCAAAACCTGTGCGAGCGGGTCTGCGTGCTGGAGGCGGGCAAGACCGTGACGCCCGCGACCGTGAGTCCGCTGCTGGGCGGGCCGATCCGCGTCGCGAGCGCGCCGAGCGAGAACATCGCCTATCGCGACGGGCAGATTCTCTCCGACGCCGAGCGCGAGCTGATCCTGCGCACGCTGGAGCGCTTCGCCGGCCATCGCGAGAAAACCGCGCGGGCCCTGGGCATCGGGCTGCGCACACTTGGCCTGAAGCTGAAAAAATGGCGCGAAGAGGGATCGTTCCAGGAGATCGGCCGCAGCCGGATGATCCGCGCCGGCAGCGTCGAAAACGGCCTGCCGGCGCTGGTCGAGGTCTGATCGCGCCGCGGCACGGCGCTTGCCATCCTCGGAAGCGCCCGCGGCATCGCGCCGACCAGCCGCGGAACCGGAGTACAAGCACGCCATGTGGATCGAACGGCTGGTGTCCTCGCGCCTGACGCACGCGGTCGAACTGACCGCGCGCTTTGCGGAACAGCGCCACCGCGTGCTCGCCGAGAACATCGCCGCGATCGATCTGCCCGGAAAGGGCACGCGGCGGCTCGACCCGGCGGCGTTTCAGGACTCGCTGCGCCGAGCCTTCGCCGAGTCGCAGCAGAGCGGGTCGCGGAAGCTGAATTTGCGCGGCAACGCGCAGGTTTCGACGGATGCCGCCGGGCGGCTGGTGACGCGACCGGTGGAGGAACCGCCGGCCAATGCCCTGTTTCACGACGGCACCAACGCCCGCATCGAAGAGCTCGCGACGGGCGTGAACGAGAACGCGCTGCTCTACAGCCTGGCGACGCAGGTGCTGGGCCGGCGATTCAACGGAATCGAAAACGCGATCAAGGGTAGAGTGTCATGATCGGTGCATTCGACATCAGCCAGTCGGCGCTGGTCGCGCAGCGCGCCCGGATGGACGTGATCGCCGGCAACATCGCCAATGCGGAGGTGACGCGGCAGGAGGACGGTGCGATCCAGCCGTATCGCCGCCGCTACATCGCTCTGGCCGCGGGCGACGGGCGGGGCGGCGCGGGCGTGCACGTGGCGGAGATCGCGGAAGACCCGAGTGCGTTTCCGCTGCGCTATGACGAGGGCCACCCCGACCGCATCCGCGAAGGGCCGCTCGCGAATTATGTACAGACCCCCAACGTCAACATCACGATGGAGTACATCGACGCCATGCAGGCCGCGCGGGCGTACGAGGCCAATCTCGCGGTGATGGGCGTTACGCGGACGATGGTGCAGCAGGCGGTGCGGCTGTTCGCCTGACGCGTGTAGCGAGCTCGCGCGAAGGAAGCGACTGCGCGTCGTGAGAGCAAGTGTGCGCAACACGCAAGCAGATGTGCGCAAAGCGAAAGCAAATGTGCGCTCGGCGAGCGCGAGTGTGCGCGGAACGCAGGCGAATGTGCGTGTACAGAAAACGAGTGTGCGCGGAACGCAGGCGAACGTGCGTGTACGAACAGCGAATGTGCGCGTGACGGAAGCGCGGGCGCGCAGGCTACTTCCGACGCACATTCTCGCGCGGCACTCGGCGGACTCCCAGAATAGGCAAGTACCGTGAACGACCCGCTCTCCGGCATTCGCCATTCGCTGCCGACGCCCGCGTCGCCCGCCGGTCCGACCGGCCCCGCCGGGTCGCCGCCGCCGGGCTCCACACCCCGCGGCGAATTCGCCGGTCTGCTGCGCGAGCAACTGGAGCGCGTAAACCAGATGCAGGGCGAGGCCGACCGCGAGCTGCAACGCGTGCTGACGGGAGAATCGCAGAACCTGACGGAAGTCTTCGTCGCGGCCCGCAAGGCGGAAGTGGCCTTCAGTCTGATGATGGAAATCCGCAACAAGCTCGTTGATGCGTACGAGGAGCTGCGACAGTTGCGGGTGTAGCGCGGCCCCCCGCCGGACCCGCACCTCAAGCGCCGCTTCGGAGCTCGACCGCCTGCAAGTCGCCTGCGCGCCGTCGCTGGCCCGTCCGCCATGCCTTTGAAGCCAAACCAATCGAAGTCCGGGGCGGCCGACTCTGCTTACTCGTTCGGTGCCTCTGCCGAGGACCGATTCTATCGCTCGCCCGCCAGATTGCTGGCGAGTTCGGTTAGCATGCAGCGCAACCCACCGGCCCCAGAGAACCCAGGCGATTGCCCGAACGTTCGCCATCGCTTCCGCGCAACGCAGCTTCCCGGCGAGCGTTGCGCGCGAGCGCCAAACGGCGGCCGCACGCGCGGCGCGAACGCCGTTCCGGCATCCGAGCGCAAATCTGAGTGCGGAAGTAAGATGACGTTGACTTTCGTACCCTTGCGCTGATACTTAACACATGCCGCAGCCTGGCGATGAGACGCTGATATACTCAATTCCCGGACGCGCCTTCGTTGTTGAATTTTCCATCTCAGGGGAGGCGGTCAGGGTCTCAGAACGATCGGATCGGGCACTGGGGAGCAGCTAGTCGATTGGCGCCCCTAGCGGAGATGTGAGAGTGTCTCGGAACTTCGCGAACGTCGCGCGGGCGGCGGTCAGCTATGACGCGCGTGGGAATCTGTCGGTCGATGAGGAGGGCCAGCGGGAGATCGAGGAGCGGGACGCGGCAGCGCAGACGGACGTGCTCTTACGGGCGCAGTACGATATTCACCACATTCACCCAAGGGAGTTCGGCGGGACGAATGACTTCTGGAACTTGGTCCCCGTCGAACGCGCGTCCACCCACAAGTTGTTCAATACACTCTGGCGCGAGTTCGATGGTCTCTGATTCGGAGCCATGCGCGAAGTGACGAGCAATGAGTGAGTTCGGGAACTTCTTGAGATCGCTGGACCAGGCCTGGCGGGAGCCTCAGTATGGAGTTCGCCGAGGCAGGCAAACAACCACAAAAATGCGGTGCAGGTTCGCGGCGTCTGGTATCACCGACCACTCTGACCTTCAGAAGCTCACGCCGCCGGCGTCTCTGGTAGAGTTTTGGCGGGCGGCGGAGTCAGCTTACTTGTTTGAGGACGCCGAGTATGGGCAGTGGGGACTTCATGTGTTGTCGCCAGCCGAGTCTAGCACCGCTACCGCGCGCGAGGTCCGCAGTCGGCCCAGTGATATGCGTCCTGGAGATCTTGTTGTCGGCGAGTTTCTCGGGGATGCGGATTTGCTTTTGGTGCGCTGCGACGACACAGAAGCCGACGTAGGTTGCGTTCTGGTCGTGCGGCCGATTGACGGCCGCCAGCTTTGGGACAAGGTAGGGTCGAGCTTTGGCGAGTTCATACGCCACTTTTGCGAAACTCAAGGTGACAAGTTCTGGGAACTGCGAGACTGATCCCAAGTTAGGCTGTGGTGCGGCTGGTCGATAGGGGACATGACTAGACTGGAAACCGCCAGCGACTCGATTATCCCGGCGGCCTGGCGATCACCTACACCCGCACGCCGCTGGACCAGGCGGCGACGCTGACGTTCGGCTCGCCCGCGCGGAGCGTGACGTATGGATACTTCGGCGCGGGCCGGCGGGTCGAGGATCGCCGCACGCCGACGGAGTTGTCCAGCACGGTGTACGAAACCACGTGGGGATACGACGACCACCGCCGCACGAATCTGATCCGCAACAGCGTCGAGCCGGGCGGGCCGCCGGTGGTGTTGTCGGAGCACGTGTTGCAGCATGACGAGAACGGCAATCCGACGCAGGAGATTCGCACCGGCCTGCCGCCGTTTGTGAATCAGACGCGGGACTTCGGGGTCGATGCGCTCGATCGGCTGACGGACACGACGTATGATGGTTTTGCGGCGGTGGAGTCGGCGACGCTGGATCTGCTGGGTAATCGCGAGGCGGCGGCCGAGCGGACCGGGGTTGCGTGGAGTTACGGCGGCGTGAACGCGGCCAACGAGTATGCGAGCGTCGCGGGGGCGGCGGTCAGTTATGACGCGCGGGGGAATCTGTCGGTCGATGAAGAGGGCCGGCGGTGTTTCTACGACGAGCAGAGCCGCCTGACCGAGATCAGAGCCGCCGCGGGGGATGAGACGCTGCTGCTGGGCTGCGTGTATGACGCCTTGGGCCGGCGCGTGGCGGTGAGCGAGCGCGACGAGTTCGGCGCGGTGCGGACGCGGCACATCTACTGGGACGGCCGGCGGGAGATCGAGGAGTGGGACGCGGCGGCGCTGCCGGATGGGCTGCTGCGCTCGCACGTGAACGGCACGCAGTATGTCGACGAGCGCATCGCGACGCTGGATGCCGGCGGCGTGGCGGGGGCGGGTTCGTGGACGTACTACCTGCACGGCGATCAGTTCTCGGTGACCGGCGTGGGCGACGACGCCGGGACGGTGCTGTCCGGGTTCGAATTCTCGGCCGATGGCGACTTTCCGGCGGGTCCG
The DNA here is from genome assembly GCA_964631045.1 of uncultured Planctomycetales bacterium. Classification (GTDB taxonomy): domain Bacteria; phylum Planctomycetota; class Phycisphaerae; order UBA1845; family Fen-1342; genus CAZVWB01. The sequence goes on along the minus strand of CAZVWB010000016.1, from coordinate 35,479 downwards.
GAGTGCATCGCGTGCGATGCGAACTGCGACGGAAACGTCGACTTTTTCGACATCGATCCGTTCCTGATGCTGCTCTTCGGCGGGCCGGGCTGCATGCAGTCGAGTTGCGAGGGCGACGCGAACTGCGACGGGGCGGTGAATTTCTTCGACGTGGACCCGTTCCTGGCGTGCGTGACGGCCGACCCGCCGCTGATCCGCGACTGCGGCGACCCGGACCTGCCGCCGGCGGGCAGTTTTGCGCTGCACGGCCGGCCGGTGGACGTGCTGAGTTTCGGCGCGAGCAACCCGCACGCGGCGGGGCTGGTCTACATCCGCGGCCGACACTACGACGCCCGCAACGGCCGCTGGCTGCAACGCGACCCGAGCGGGTATGTGGATGGGAATAGTTTGTATGAGGCGTTCGGGGGGAACGCAGCGGCGGCGACGGATCCGAGCGGGCGCTACAAAAAACTATATTCGACCTGGGGTCAGGGCGACGAGGTTCTACACCAGCAGTTCTGGTTCGGGTTCCTGCAGATTGGCCGCGACTGGTCCCTGGGCCGTTACTACATCCTCGACGGCCAGAAGTATGTCATCTACGACCGCGGCGGTATTCGCAATGTCGTGACGCTCGAGAGTGTCGAGAACTGGGCGTACTCACGCGACCTCGATGTTCTGGATTACGAAGATCTCCTTTTGCGTCATGCCTTGCGAATCGATCTGGCAACGGGGCGGGAGATCGAGCATTCGCCGCCCACGTTCGAGGAGAATCTCGGCGGACTGTTTGGGGAACTGCTGGAGGAGAGTCAGCCGGACTGGAGCGTGCTCAACCCCGGCGCGGTCCTGAGTGCGCCGTTGTTCGTCGCGCTGACTGCCGAGACCGCGGGCGATCCTCTCACCCGCGTCGAGGGTGGGCGGACAGTGCGCCGGCTGGAGTACGCACTGAACGTCGTGGCGCTGGGGGTCGACGCCGCGCCGCTCGCAGCGCCGGCCGTGCAGGCGGCGAGGAGTTATGCGGCGAGAAATCTGGCGTCCGTCGGGGAGGCGGCGCGCGAGGCCGGTCTGGCGGCGTTGCGCGAACTCGACTCTCTCGCCATGCCCGGAATGTGGATGGCGCAGCCGGGGCGGCCGCAACTGATAAGATCGCTTGTTACCGGCGGAGAATCGGCCCCGGTGATAACTGGTCGCTGGTTGCGAGGGACTCAGGGCAACATTGGCGTCGTGCCCGCGCAGATAGCCGCGCAGTTACGCGGACGTGCCTTTTCGACTATGGATGAATTCAGAACCGCGTTTTGGTCGGCAGTCGCCCGCGACGAGACACTGGCAAGCTCGTTCTCGGCGTCGAACCTTCAATTAATGCGACAAGGTATGGCGCCGTTCGCGCTTCGTGAACAGTGGTATGGTGAACTCGGACGATACATTATTCATCACCGTCGCCCTCTGCAACATGGGGGGCTTCCATTTGATTTAGACAACGTGCTGATTGTCACACCTCGCTATCATCAAGAGGTGCTCCTGCCGTCAGTTCACTTTGGTCCCGTGCGCCCGTAGGGGCTTTCATGTCGCGAGAAGAACTCATTGATCTTGTCGAGCGCATTCAAGCAGCACTCGGTAACGAGGCGGAGATATCGGCGTGGGTCGCAGAACTCCAGAGTGCCGTTCCTGACCCCAATATTGTCAACTATGTTTATTGGCCCGATCGCCCAATGTCAGCCGCGGAGATCGTTGACAGAGCAATGGAGTATAAGCCGATTGTTTCGACCTGATGCTCCCCGCCGCTGTTGGCAGCAGCAACGTCGTGGCGTACGACTGTCAAATGTGTACTGCTCCGGATCGCTTGGACTGATGTGCCCGCCTCAGTCTGCCGCCGTTTGTGAATCAGACGCGGGACTTCGGGGTCGATGCGCTCGATCGGCTGACGGACACGACGTATGATGGTTTTGCGGCGGTGGAGTCGGCGACGCTGGATCTGCTGGGTAATCGCGAGGCGGCGGCCGAGCGGACCGGGGTTGCGTGGAGTTACGGCGGCGTGAACGCGGCCAACGAGTATGCGAGCGTCGCGGGGGCGGCGGTCAGTTATGACGCGCGGGGGAATCTGTCGGTCGATGAAGAGGGCCGGCGGTGTTTCTACGACGAGCAGAGCCGCCTGACCGAGATCAGAGCCGCCGCGGGGGATGAGACGCTGCTGCTGGGCTGCGTGTATGACGCCTTGGGCCGGCGCGTGGCGGTGAGCGAGCGCGACGAGTTCGGCGCGGTGCGGACGCGGCACATCTACTGGGACGGCCGGCGGGAGATCGAGGAGTGGGACGCGGCGGCGCTGCCGGATGGGCTGCTGCGCTCGCACGTGAACGGCACGCAGTATGTCGACGAGCGCATCGCCACGCTGGCCGCCGGCGGCGTGGCGGGCCTCGCCGCGCGCGAAGGGCTTCGGCAACCGGCGCGCGAGTCGCATGGGCCTTACCGCAGCCGGTTCCACTCTTCGCTCGCGTAGCGGGTCCGTCGCGTCTCCGCATCGGCGAGCAGGTCCGCGCTCCACTCCCCGGTCTCCGGCGACAGGTCGAGGCGCTCGCCCAGCACGGCCACGAAGCGGTCGATCCAGTCGCGCACGTGGGCGGCCTGCGGGTCGCCGAGGTCCGCGCCGGGGTGCGCAGCGTAGCGCCGGCCGAGAATCAGGGAGCCGTGCTGCAGCACGCGGCCGGGGATTCGCCGCTGGGCGCTGCCCAGCACCTTCAGATCGCCCAGCAACAGGTCGGTCTTTCCGGGCTTCTCGAAACAGAAGAACGGACCGCTGCGCGGCGACGGCAGCGGCATCGAGTCGGGCGCGAGCGCGCTCTGCCGGCCGCCCGCCGCCAGCGCGTCCCGCCAGCATTCGTGCACCAGTCGATACAGCACCGCGGGCGCCTGTCGCGCGGCGGCGATGGTCTCATCGGCGACCAGACAGTAGGTGACTTCGCGATCGTGCAGGATCGCGCCGCCGCCGGTCGGCCGCCGCACGACCGCCAGCCGCCGCAGGTCTTCGGGAAGCCGCTCGGTTTCGGCGAAAGCCTGAAAATACCCCAAGCTAAGCGTGGGCGGAGTCCAACCATAAACACGCAGCGCCGCAGGCGCCGCTGCGGCGGCGTAGAGCAGGGCCTCGTCGCGCCCCATGTTGGTCGGGCCGTCGCATGCGTCATCCTGAAAAACGTGCAGCACGCGCTTCACGCACCCGTCCCGCGCTCGCGCGAGCGATTGAGCACCAGCAGCCGCACCTCGGTCATTTCCTCGATCGCAAACCGAACGCCCTCGCGACCCAGGCCGCTGTGTTTCACGCCGCCGTAGGGCATGCTGTCGACCCGGAACGCGGGGGAGTCATTGATGATGACGCCGCCGACCTCGAGCGCGTCGAACGCGAGCATGGCGTGCTCGAGGCTGCGGGTGAACACGCCGCACTGCAGGCCATACGCGGAGTCGTTCGCGAGCGCCAGGGCCTGCTGGAAGTCGTCGACCGGCGTCAGCGTGGCCACGGGGCCGAATACTTCCTCGCAGCTTAGCTTCGCCGCGCGCGGCACGCTTTCAAGCCACGTCGCGTCCAGCATCGCCCCGTCACGCCTGCCGCCGCACAGCACGCGCCCGCCGCCCGCAACCGCCTCCGCGATCCAGCGCTTGACACGCTCGGCCGCCTCGACATCGATCAGCGGGCCGAGAAACGTGTGCTCGTCGGCCGGATCGCCGCTGCGCAACCCGCCGGCGAGCGCCACGAGCCGCTCGCGCAGCGCGGCATACACGTCGCGGTGCGCCAGCACGCGCTGCACGCTGATGCAGCTCTGGCCGGATTGGTAGAACGCCCCGAACGTGATCCGTTCCGCGGCATAGGCAATGTCCGCGTCGCGGTCGACGATACACGCCGCGTTGCCGCCGAGCTCCAGCGCGACGCGCTTGCGGCCGGCCCGCTCCCGCAGCCGCCAGCCGACTTCCGGCGAGCCGGTGAAGCTCAGCAGCCGCAGCCCGCCCTGCCCGGCGAGCCACTCGGCATCGGCCGCGTGGCAGGGCGCCACCGAAAACGCGCCATCGGGCAGCGTCGTCTCCGCCAGAATCTCGCCCAGAAGCAGCGCGCTGAGCGGCGTGGCCGACGCCGGCTTCAGAATCCACGAACAGCCGGCGGCGATGGCCGGAGCGACTTTGTGCGCCACCAGGTTGAGCGGAAAATTGAACGGCGTAATGAACAGGCAGGGGCCGATCGGAACGCGTTTCCACACGCCCTCGTAGCCGCGGGTCCGCTCGCCGATGTCCAACTGCTGGTATTCGCCCCCGATGCGGCTGCACTCCTCGGCTGCGGTGCGAAACGTCTCGATCGCCCGGCCCACTTCGCCGCGGGCGTCGCGGATCGGCTTGCCCGCCTCAACCACCAGCGTTTCGACAAACTCGTCGCGGCGTTCGTCGAGTCGCCGCACGACGTGCAGCAGCACGTCGCGGCGCTGATCGGTCGCCAGCCGTCGAGTCTGGTTGAACCCCACGGCGGCCGCCTGAAGCGCGGCCTCGAGCTGCGCGCGGTCGGCGATCGGGGCCTGGGCCGCGATCACGCCGCGGTATTTATCGCGAACGGGCAGCCCGCCGGCGCCGTCGCGGGACCGACTGCCGATGAAAAGCGAGTAGTTCTTGCGCATGTTGGCGCCTCGCGCGTCTGCTAATAGATACCGGCGAATGACGAGCCACGAAAGAAGGGGGCGGGTGTTGCGCGCCGTTTGCGGATAGTGCATTTACGCCAGCGAAGGGCCGATGCATACCCATAGCGTTGGCTGCTCGATCCGAGGCGGGCGCTGCCGGAGGCTGTGATGCCGCTCTTTCATCTGATCTACGCGAGCCGCGCTCCGCGGGTCACGCCGAAAGACATCGACGAGATTCAGGCGGTCGCCGAGCGGCACAACCCCAGCGTGGACATCACAGGAATCCTGCTGTTCGGCGGCGGGCAGTTCTTGCAGATTCTGGAAGGCGACGTGGGGCCCGTCGCGGAGCTTTACGCCCGCGTCGCGACCGACCGCCGACACTGCGACGTGAGCTGCCTGTACTTCGGACCCGCAGCGCACCGCGTGTTTCCCGCCTGGGGAATGGGCGTCGCAAACCTCGATTGCTGCGGAACGCCGCTGGATCGGGCGCGGCTGACCGCTGCGCTCGCAACGCCCCCGCGCGGCGGGTCGGCGGACGACCTGCACGCTCACTACATCGCGATCCTCGAGACATTTCGGAACCTCGTCGAATCTGACAGCGGGGCGGCCGCGCAAGCCCAGGACGCCTGACGACGAGCGTCAGAGAGCGCATCGAACGCGAGTCCTTCCCCGGGTTCTGCGGCGGGAATGCGGCGCCGCGCCGGCGCGTTTGTTTGCTCGGGCGCGCCCAGTGCGTATCCTACGGGCGCAGTAGCAGCAGCCTGGCGGAGCGCACAGCGTTGAACGACCCGATCGACCCTGTCTCTGTCGACACCGACGAGTCCCAGCCGCCGCCGAGGGATGACGGCCAGCGGCGCTTCCCCTGCGGCCAGTGCGGTGCGAAGCTGGCCTACGCGATCGGCACGCATCATCTGCGCTGCGAGTACTGCGGATTCGAGAACCCGATCCCGCAGTCGGAAGAGGAGATCGTCGAGCTCGATTTTCACGCCCACGCCCGGCAGCTCGAAAGCACGAGCGAGACCGAGGAACGCCTGGTCGTCAAATGCGACGCCTGCGCCGCCGAGGTGCCGCCGCCGCCCAACGTCACGGCGCTCGCCTGCCCGTTCTGCGGCTCGAACATCGTCGCCACCGCCCGCACCGCGCGGTTCCTGAAGCCGCGTTCGCTGCTGCCCTTTCGCGTCACGCGCGAGCAGGCGGACGGTGCGTTCCGCAACTGGCTGCGGCGGCTGTGGTTCGCACCGAACAAGCTGAAGCACTACGCCCGCCAGGAGCGCAAGCTCAGCGGGATGTACTGCCCCTACTGGACATACGACTGCAAGACGATCAGCTTCTACCGCGGCGAGCGCGGCGACGACTACTACGTCACCGTCGGCAGCGGCAAGAACCGCCGCACCGTGCGCCGCACGCGCTGGCGAAGCGTCAGCGGCACCGTGTGGAATACGTTCGACGACGTGCTGGTGAACGCCAGCCGCTCTCTGCCGCGGGCCAAGGCCGACGCGCTCGAGCCGTGGGACCTCGACGCGCTCGTGCCCTACAGCGACGAATACCTGAGCGGCTTCTCCGCCGAGAGCTACCAGATCGGTCTGGAGGAGGGCTTCGAGATCGCCCGCGGCATCATGGACAACGCGATCCGCGCGACGATCCGCGCCGACATCGGCGGCGACCATCAGCGAATTCACTCCGTCAAGACGCAGTACAACAACCTGACGTTCAAGCACGTCCTGCTGCCGATCTGGATCAGCGCGTATCGCTTCCGCGAACGCAGCTACCGCTTCCTGGTCAACGCCCGCACGGGCGAGGTGCAGGGCGAGCGGCCCTATAGCTGGATCAAGATCACCCTGTTCGTGTTGATGCTGCTGGCGATCGTCGCCGCGGGCGTCTGGTTGTTCGTCCGCGGGCAGCGGTGAGGTTCACAAGTGCAGCGAATGAGGCGTGCGGGCATCCTGCCCGCACTCCACACGGTCGGGCGGCGCGTCCATTCCGCCCGCATGACACACGGTCGGGTGGTGCGGGCATCCTGCCCGCACGACACACGGTCGGGTGGTGCGGGCATCCTGCCCGCATGACGCGCCGGCTGGAAGCCCGCACTCCCCGACAAGAAACAAACTCGAAGCGGCCCTAATTCACGCGGCGCGTCGGCTTGGCCTGCGGCGGCGGCGGATTGTCGAACTCCGCCAGGAACGGCCCGATCGCCAGATAGCGGAAGCGCGCATCGCGACAGGCCCGAACCGCATCCTCCGGCGAGCAGACAATCGGCTCTTCGTGCATGTTGAATGACGTGTTGATCAGCGCCGTCAGCCCCGTCTTTTCCTTGTAAAGCGTCAGCAGCTTGTGCGTGCTGGGGTCCAGGTCGGGCCGAACGGTCTGCGGCCGGGCCGTGTTGTCCACGTGTACGACCGCCGGGCACTGCGCCTTGATGTGCGGCTTGCAATAAAACGTGATGGTCATGAAGTTCGCCGGGTGGGCGGCGCCTTTCATGTTCTCATACGTCGCATCGGCGTCTTCCTCGCGCGTGACGGGCGCGAACGGCATGAACTCGGTGCGGTGCAGCCGCTCGTTGAGCCAGTCGTTCACGTGCGGGTCGGTCGGCTGATACAGAATCGAGCGGTGACACAGCGCCCGCGGGCCGAACTCCATCGCCCCGTGGAACCGCGCGATCAGCTCGCCGTCGACCAGCATGTCGCACATCATCCGCTCGAGGTCGACCGGCCGCGTGTAGCGCACATTCTCGCGCTTCAGCACGCCTTCGACGTACTCGTCGCTATACGCCGGTCCCCAGTAGACGTTGTGGATCCGCTTCGGTTCGTAGCGCCACTTGTCGCCCTTGCGGCTCTTGTCGTGCTCGTGCCAGGCGTGCCACGCCGCGCCCCAGCCGAGCCCGCCGTCGGACATGTGCGGGAACACGAAGATGTTCTCGACTTCGGGGACTTCGTGCAGCCGCTGGTTCACGCGCACGTTCGCCACCACGCCGCCGGCGATGCACAGGTTGCGCCCGCCGAGCTTCTTCATCCAGTGCGTGACGTATTCGACCATCACGTCTTCGAGCACCTGCTGGTAGGCGTAGGCCAGGTTGGCTGATCCCTTGCGCTTCAGCAGCCGCTGCAGCGCCGGATACATGCCGTAGTTGTGCGGCGCCTCGAACGTGCCGTTCGTGTAGTAAAGTCCGCGGCGGGCGAACGCCATGCACTCGTCGTCATGCTGCCCGCGCGCGGCCAGGCCGGTGATCTTGCCCTCGTGCCGCGCCGGGCGGAAGCCCGCGGCTTTGGTGATCGACGCATAGAACGCACCCGCCGAGTGCGGCAGCTTCACCGCGTGCTTCTTCTCGAAACGCCCGTTGTCGCACCACCAGATCGTCGCCGTCTCGCCATCGCCCTGGCCGTCGACCGTAAAGGCCACTGCCTTGTCGAACCCGCTGCCGTAGTACGCGCAGGTCGCGTGCATGAAATGGTGATTCGGGCGCTCGACCCGCTTCGGATCGACCTTTACCTCGCGCGTCCAGTCCAGAAAACGCTGGTTCTGAAGCCGGCTCAGGTCGCGGATACGGCCGTAATTGCGGAACTTCCACGCGCCCCAGTTGAGAATCTTGGTGGTCAGCGGCGCGTCGTAGCCGAACCAGCTCACCTGGTCGAGCTCCCGCAGACTGTGCGGATACTCCGCATGCACGTCCTGCCGCACCACCAGTATCTTGTCGATGTCCTGGATCGTCACGCCCCCGGCTTTCAGCAGCCATGAGATCGTCTGATGCGGCACGCCGTCCTGCTGCTTCACGCGGCTGAAGCGCTCTTCGTTGGCCGCGCCGACCTGCTCGCCGTCGCGGATGAGCACTGCCCCCGAGTCGTTGTCCAGTTCGCTGATGCCGAGAATGAGCATAGATGATCCACGTCGTCTTATGGGGCCGCGTTCAGGCGCGCGCTGAGCTGCGCCATGCTCAGGATGTCGATTTCGCCGCGACTGCGGCGCGCATCGGCCGCCGCAAAGATCCGCTCCAGCGCCGCCAGCGCCGCCTCCGTGCCGACGCCCAGGTTCTCCGGGTGCGACCACAGGTGAAACACGCCGCGACGTCGCGCGCAGCGACTGAGACCGCGCTCGGCCTTCCGCACCTGTCGCCGCAGCGGCAGCAGCCGGTCGGCGCCTTTGAAGAACATCGAGTGCGGAATATTCCACAGCCCCGCCGGCGTTCGCCGCGGAGACTCCACCGGCGGCGGCAAGGCCAGCCAGTCGTCAACGAGCTTCAATGCGCTTCGAAGTCGGGCGAAGAGGCGGCTGCTTCCGCCGAAACCGTAAGTGTACCACTCGCTGTTCGCACCGCGAAAGCTGGTATATCCGTAACGCGCGAGCAATTCCAGTCGGCCGACGCGGTTGAACGGGAACACGAAACTGCGCAGCGTCAGGCCGCGGTCCGACGCGGCCGCGCCGCACGCCGCAAGGTCTTCGCCGATAACTGCATCGTCCAGTTCCGGCGACGCGACGTTGATGTGGCGATACGTATGCGAGCCGATGTCCTGCGGCGTCGGGCACGCGGCGATGGCCTCGAGGGCGTCGGGCGCGAACAGATGCTCCGGCGGGATCTCTTCCGCCACCCACGGCTCCACCGCGATCCCGTCGATGGGTCCGGGCGCGCGGAACAGGTGGCCGACCGTCGCCCAGGTGGCCGATATCCGGTATCGGTCGAGCAGCGCCAGCAGGCGGGCGACCGCGGCGCGCGTTCCGCTGATCGCCGGCCGAAGCCGCCGGTACATCGCTCGATCGTCGATCGACGCCACGCCTTGTTCGAAATCGAGGGAGAACACGAAGACGCCGCGCGGCAGGCTGGCGGGAGCGCCGGCTTCCACTGCGCGATCGATCGGCTGACCGAAGTGCGGGCGGCCGACGCCGGCGCGGATCGGGCGCAGGACCGGCCGCGAATCGGAAGCAGTAACAGCGGCGATCATTCGGCGGCAGCACGCCTCCCGGCGCGAAGGTCAGACACGGGCGCACCGACTCGCGTCGAGCCTAACGAACGAGTCGCAATTGGCCTTCAGCAGCGCCGCCCGGAGAGCCGTGCGCATGGGCCTCCGAGCTTGCGACTTCTTGGGGTGGGGCGGGCATTCTGCCCGCCCACTGGCCTTGCAGACCGCTCACCAGAGCGAGTGAAGCCAAGAAGTTCATCCGCGCTCTGGTTCGTGCGAACCGCTGTGAAAAAATGACGATGCCGAGTCGCTCGCGAGCGCCTCAAACCGCCGGCGGTGCACAGACAAATCGCCCGCGCAAACAGCCGTGCAACCACCTTTCGGGCACGGACCCTGACGCTAATAGTATCGGCGCGCCGCACTCGCCGCATTCGCCCCAGCCGGGTCACACGCGGCGGGCGTATCGAATCGCCTGTTTCAACGCGGTCAGCACGTCGAACGATCCCTCTTCCGCCCCCGCAAAGTCGAAGAACGTCACGCGCCCGGCGACGTGCTCATGCACGCTGCGGACCAGTGCGGCCGCCGGGTCGCTCGCGGGTTGCCAGGCACGGCAGACGATCGCGGCCGCGTGCGGTTCAGTCGCCCGGGGTTCGAGCCCCGGGCCGCCGCTCAGATCGAGAAGCGGCTCCCATTCGGTCGGCGAACCGCGCTCGCCGCCGGCAGGCGCTGCGGCGCCCGCGCCGCCCGCGTCCCACATCAGAAACCGCCGGCCTTTGATCTGCCCGGCCAGGTGTCGCAGCCATGCCGCCCGCGACGCGCGACGGGCCGCGTCGACGGCCGCGAGCTCGGGGGCGACGCTCGTACCCGCGGAAACCCGCCCCGCGACGCCCGTCGCGCACGCGGCGGCGATGTGCTCGCGCGCCCGCTGCATCGCCGTGTCCACGTCCACGTTCGCGGCCTGGGCGATCTGCCGACACGCGGCGCAGAAGCACCCGCAGCGCAGCGACGCGCACGCAGCGAGATTCAGCGCCGGCAGCAGCCCGGCCCAGCCGGAGACTTCGAGCTCGATCCCATCCGGAGCATAGCGATCGAAGTCTGCAAGCGCGTGTTCGATTAACTCGCGCAGGACCGGGCTATTCGCGCAGACGTGCAGCCCCGCCGTGTGCTGCCCCCACGGCGATTCACACAGCACCGGCGGCAACGGTCGTCGCGCGTCCGGCCACACGGGCAGGCTCAGACGCAAGTAGATCCGCAGGCGATAGCGGCGCGCTTCCTCGCAAACATGCAGCAGCGCGTCGCGCCGGCCGCACCACGCGGCCACGTGCGGCCGCTGCCCGCCAAACGCCGCACCCGGCGGATAGTGCCAACCGCCCTCCGTGTGAAACAGCGGCGCGCCGCTGAAGAAGTGAGGCCGGAATTGCTGTTGCGGCCCCGTCACCACAGGAATCGTGACGTGATCGATGCCGGCCTCGCCGACGAAGCGGTCGAGCAGGTTGCCCGGCTCGCGCTCATGGTTCCACAGCGGGTAGACGACGCCAAAGCTCGCGCTCATCGTGCGCGTATCATAGCCGAGTCGCGCGAACGGACGGCGGCGCTCGCCGCGGGCGTCGCGCACCGGGTTCGCCAACCTTCACGCGACGCACCTGCCGCCCACTCGCTCAGCGCCAGACGATCGACACCGCCGTGCCGTGCGTCGCCCCGTTCAGGGTCGCGCCGACGTCAACCGTCAGCGTGGCGTGCTCGAACTCGCGCCGGAACACCGGCGGGTCGTTGGCGATGATCGTGTAATCGCCCAGCGGCAGGCCAAACTGCGCCGGCCACATCGCCCACGACGGGGGTGGGCGGAAGAACTCGTGCCCGGTGAAGATCGAGTCGCCCGGCCGTCGGATGATCATGATCATGCCCGCGATGAAGCGATAGGCTTCTTCGCGCGTGCCGCCGTCCGGCCACCAGTGCGGGATCATTTCGACGTGCATCCCGGCATCCATCCAGTACCGGATGATGTCGATATCGGCCACCACCGACGCCGTCGCGGAGCGCCCGCCATGCCAGAAGGGCATTTCGAGGCAGATGCCGTCGAGAATGTTGGGGATGTCCTCGACGTGCGAGCGCGGAACGCCGAACGGCACGATCGCCATGTTCGCGCACAGCCGAATGTCGTCCTGGTGCAGCGCGTACTGCACCCGGCTCAGGAACCACGCCATCGTCGGCCAGTCCGAGTTCGTGCCGCCGCTCCACGGGTGCCGCACGTTGTCCATCCAGACCACCGGGCAGCCGCGGCCGCGCGTTTCGGCGATGATCTTGTCGGCGAACAGCGACACCGTGTTCATGTTCGAGAAGTCCACCGACACGCGGCGGTCTTCTTCGCGATACGGCGTCATGAACGAACCGGGGGGCATCTCTTCGTACGGGATCATGGTCCACGGCCATTGCTCGATGTGCTCGTAGCGCCGGCAGTCGCCGCCGGAGATGTACGTGCAGTACACCGCGTTCGGCACGGCGGTCGTGATGGCCTGCTTGGTCGCGGCGAACAGACCCGCCAGGTCGTCGAGCGTGTGCTGCGGCTCGATCCACATGGTGAGATAGCCCAGGTACTGGTTCGTGCCCCAGTAGCTCGTCGGACAGCACGACCACGGCCCCAGATTGGGAATCGCGTACTGCTGCATCATCACCACGTAGGAGATGTTCTGATCGGAGTTCGGCCACGCCACCAGGTTCGGCGGCTCGGGTTCGACCGGCGGATCGTAAGTGACGGACACCACCAGCGTGATCGACTTGGTCTGCCCGGTCGTCGTCAGCACGGTCAGCGTCGAGGTCGTGATGCCCGCGATCAGGTACGCGCGGTCGATCGTCACCGTAATCACGTCTTCCTCGCCCGCGGACTCGCCCGCCGGCGGCGACAACGTGATCCATTCATCGTCGGGCGATGACGCCGTCACCGTGTAGAGGAACGAGCCGCCGCCGGTGTTGCGCAGGCGGAACATCATCGTGTTCTGGCTTCCGCCGAAGTCGAGCAGGTCGCTGTTGACCCACAGGTCGGGTTCCGCGGGCGTTTCCGGGCCTGCGGGGACAACCAGGCGCAAGCGCACGGTGCGCTGTCGGCCATCTTCGAGGGCCACCGTCAGCAGACCCTCGTACGCGCCGGGCGACAGCCCCGGGCGGCTCACCGCGACGCGGATCGTGTCATACTCGCCGCCGTTGGTTCCCGAAGTCACGTCGGCCGACGCCCAGGGAACATCGTCCTGCACGAAGTAGTTGACGCGCCCCGCGCCGGTGTAGCGCACCAGCAGCGACAGCGAAGCCTGGCTGCCGCCGAAGTCGAGCTCGTCGTGACTGAGCGAGAGCGCGCCTTGCGGGTCGTTGGGCGCGGCGGTCTCTTCAACCACCATGTTGATTGGAATCGAGGATTGCTCGCCGTCCGCCGCGACGTTTACCGCGCCGGCATACACGCCCGGCGACAGTCCGGCGCGCTCGACCGTCACACCGACGGACCGATACTGACCGCCGCTGGAGCCGCTCCCGTTCTGAATCGTGATCCAGCTTGTCGCGGAGGTCGCCGCATACGTCATCTCGCCGTCGCCCCGATTTCGGACGAGAAAAGACAGCGATCGCCGCGACGTGGCGAAGTCGAGCGTGGTCGGCGTGATCTCGAGCCGCGACACGGGCGTCGGTTCGGTCCCAGGCTCGCTCGAGTCGGCGCCGACGTCCATTGACACCGCGATCTCGATCGGGTCGTAGTCCGCGTGGCGCACGGTAATCGCGGCGACGTGCACCCCATCCGTCATTCCGGCACGATCGATGACCACGCGCACCGCCCGAGGTCCGCCCGCGAGCTCGACCTGCGCCGGCTCAACCAGCAACCACGCCGCATTGCTGGTGAGTTCGAGGGATATCGCTTTGTCGCTGGACGGCGTCAGCATTAGCTGCTGCTCGTCGAAGCCCACCGCGAATGCCAGCGACGCCGGAGAGATTTCGACGGCTCCCGCCAGCGTGCCGACCGCATCGTTCGTCTGCGGGTTGGCGGTCGGATTCGTGTCCGTGTCGCCGGCGACGTCCGCGTTGCTCAGATCGCCCAGTTGCGGCAGCGGGTTTTCGCCGCCGGACTCGGACGGACATCCGGTCGGAGTCAGAGCCAGCGCAAGCGCGCACAATGCGATGCGAGACCGCAACGCGGGGCGAGACGATTTGGTTGTCACAGCTTTTCCCCTGCCCGGCTTGCGCTTGAGGCACACTGGCGGCGCACTCGGACCAGCCGCAGAAGCGCAATACCAATCTAAAGCATGCCAATCGCGGCGGGGGGGAGCAACACGCTAAAGGCAGGCCCTAGCGACCGAGCGGGATTCCCATTTCCAGCGCCAACAACTTCGCCCATGTTATCGCGCGTTTCCGATTATCAAACACCTTTTTTTCCGGGAGCGAGTGCGCCAGCCGAATCTCGTGCAGAATGCGGATTTTTCCCCACGTGTCCAGCCAGTCACGGCTATTCGCCGCGGTATTCGCAGGCGCTTTCGCAGGTCTCGTAAACGCGCACGGACGACAAAAGCGGCAATGTGGCGACGAGCTGGTCCCAGATCCAGCGCGCCAGCAGCTCCGCCGTGGGGTTCTCAAGGCCCGGGATTTCGTTGAGGTGGTAATGATCCAGCCGGCGGCGGACCGGCTCGCAGGCGGCTTTGATCTCGCCGTAATCGATCAGGTAACCACGCGCGGGATCGACCGCGCCGGAGACTTCCACGCAAACCCGGAAGCTGTGTCCGTGCAATCGCCGGCACTTGTGCCCTTCCGGGAACGTCGGCAGCGAGTGGGCGGCCTCGAAGCGGAAGGTCTTTGTCAATCGAACAAACATGCGGAGCTGCTCAATGCGGCGCTTTCGCGGCCGCCTCGATGCGGTTCATAAGCCGGCGTGTGAGCCGCGCCTGAAACTCGTGCGAGCCCTCGCCGAAAATGCCGAGGTCGTCGGTGAACGTCAATTCGTCCGCGTCCGAACCTTCGCGGACCTTTTCGCGCACAAAGCGCAGTCGAACGTGATCCTCCGCGCGGCCCGACGAACCGGCGGGCGCCGCCTCGTAGTTCTGGGCATACTTCAGCCCGGCGGCGGCGTCGAACTGCCAGACCACCTCCGTCGCCGCGAGGTGCCTGCGGGCCCACGCCGTGTTCTCGCGCAATTCGCGCGCGAGCCACTTCATGAATATCTGCATCGGCTCGGGCGGCACCCCATCGTGCGGATGTACGCTGTCGATGCGCCCGCTGCACAGCACCAGCCGTCGGGCGGCCGCGGGGTTGGCCGCCGCCACGCCCAAGCGCACCACGCCGTCGGCGGCCGGCGCCCAGCGCAGCGCCCGCAGCGGCGCGTAGCGCCGCGCCAGATCGACGATGTCGCGCACCACGAGGTTGGCATCGTCCCAGCGGTTCCAGTATTGCACGCCGTCGTGAATCTCGGCGCCCAGGTGAGCCGCGAGCAATTGCCGGGCGACGCGCGGCGCCAGCGGCAACCCGCGCGTCCGCCCCAGCATCCACGGCAGATCGGTGGCGAGCAACTCTCCGCGCCCAATGCCGCGCACCGCGGCGACGATGTGACCGCTGTGCTTCTCCCACGGCGTCTCGCCCGCCAGCAGCGGAACCAGGCTGCATGAATCGGCGTAGCGCTTCCAGGCGCGGTTCATCTCGATGGCGCCGGTCGAGAACCCGCCGTCGGGTTCGATCACCGCGTACGGAAACACGTCCTGCAGGGCAAAGCCGCGCGTCGCGTGATCGGAATAGAGTACGCGGGCGGACATGATTTCGTGGGGAGCGGACCAGCGCGCGTAGCGAATGCCGTCCACCCCGGCGCGCGTCAGCAGGCCCGCGAGCGTTTCGAGGTCGAGCAGCACATACGACATGTTCGCGATCTGCTCGACCTGCGCCAAAGTGAGCTGCAGCGCCTTCACCCACGCCGGGTCGATGATGATTGCCGCGCCGATCGCGGCGGCCGCCAGTTCGCGGCGGCTCGCGGGAGCCCCCAGCAGGCGCACGTCGAGCCCCGGCAGCAAATCCGCCAGCGCGGCGAGCGAGCGCGGCAGGACGATGCTCCGGATCGGAAACGGCGGCTTATGCACGCTCCAGCGCGGCACGTTGGCGGCTGGGTGGCACTTCGGGTCACGCTCGGCAACGGCGCAGAGCTCAATGCGCGCCAGCGATGCGGCGTCGGGGGCGGAGCCGGCGTCCGGCCGCCGCGCCATGTGCTTGCGCAACCCCGCCGCCGCGCTCCCCTGCGCGGCCAGTTGCACGTGGGTGGCGTCCGGCGGGGCCTGCACCCAGCCGAGCAGCGGCTGATGGCCGTTGTGGGCGGCGATGGGGCGCAGGGCGACGCGCTGCTCGCAGATCGGTGCATCCGCGTGCAGGAATCGCACCGCGACATCGGCGTGGGCGGTCTCTTCGCTGCGGGCGAGCGCGTGCGCCAGGTACCACTGCTCGCGCTTGCAACGTAGCGGCGCGGAATAGCGCGGCGTGCGACCCGTCCAGCGCCAGCTCCGCAGAGTCGTGCCGCCGGCGCGCAGGCCGCCTGCAATGTGCTGAAGTTCCGTTCGCGTTTCGGACATGGCCGGGATTCTAGCCGGGGCCGGGATCGCGACAAACAAACCGCGGGCCAGACCGATGCTGACGCGGTTCCGCGCGGCGCTACGCGGTGCGGCCCGCGGCGCCACGGGTGTGGCGGCGCGGGCCGCGGTGCCGGTCAGATGGGCTGCGGGCGCGCGTGGCGCCCGCCGCCGAGTAGCGCTGCGGCTACTCGTAGATGCGGGTGGCCTCGGTCTCCATGACCGGCGAGTCGATCTGGTCGCTCTTCATCTCGATCTTGAAGCGCGTGTCGCCTGCCTTGACGCCCTTGATGTTGACCGTCCAGGTGGCGCGGGCCTTCGGCGCCAGCGAGGGCAGCGACGCGAAGGTGATGGTCTGCCCCGACGCCTCGCCCGGCGTCGCGCCGGCGGCCTTCACAAACTCCTGCTCCGGCGGGAGCGTGCAGACGATGCGGATATTCGTGCCAACCTCGGTGCCCTGGTTGGTGACGGTGATCGTGTAGGTCGTGGTGGTGCCGATTTCGACCGGATCGGGCTCGTCCACGCACTCCAGCAGGATCGCGGGAATGCCCTTCACTTCGGTCTCGCACTCGGCGCTGGCCATCGCACAGTAGGTGACGCTGGCGCTGTTCTTGACGACGCCGATCTGGTTGCACATCGCGACGACCTTGAACGAGCGCGACTGGCCGGCCTCGAGCGTGCCCACCTGCCAGACCACGTTGTTACCCTGCCGCGAGCCGCCCTCGGCGCTGGTGAACGACGCGCCGGTCATCGTGTCGGTGACGACGACGTTCAGCGCCGGGGCGTTGCCCTTGTTGGTGACGGTGATCTCGAACGCGGCCTCGCGGCCCAGGAAGCGCAGCCGCGGGCAGGTCTTGGTGATTTCGACCATCGGCTGGGCCGCGGCGGAGGCCGCGCACAACCCGAGGAACAACGACAGTGCCAGACGTTTCATGCGTCCATCTCCTTTGAAGATATGAGGTGAGAATGCCTCGAAGCGTCGCGCGCCTCTCGCCGAGTGCGCCGCCGGAGCAAAGTGCTCGCGGCAGCCGGCCGCCACGACCGCGTGTGGCCGGAGAACGCGACATTTTCACGCGAGTTTGGAGAACGCTTCCGTTACGCGGTTTCGCCAAGACCGCGTGTGAACCGTAGAGCGCAAATGAGCGGAAGTCAAACTCGCGGCATGCATGCCGGGGGGACATCGGCGGGGCCGCGGCGGCGCGCGGCGCGGCCGCCGGTTTGCCGCACAACTCCCTGTTGGATGCCGTGCGGGGCGCGGCGGGCTGGCCGGCCGCCGGGAATGGGCAGAGCGTGCGCGGCGTCCGGCCGGCAGACCCTCGATTCGCTTCCCGGCGTCGCGTTAGGTTTTCTTCTTCGGAACAAACAACCGCACGAGCCTCTGGACGGGGTCGTAGAACTCGTCCACCACGCGTTCCTTTAGCGGGATGATGGCGTTGTCGGTGATGTGGATGTGCTCCGGGCAGACCTTTGTGCAGCACTTGGTGATGTTGCAGTAGCCGATGCCCTGCGACTTTTTCAAGTCTTCCAGTCGGTCCAGCGTGTCGAGCGGGTGCATCTCGAGCGCTGCGCTGTGCACGAAGAAGCGCGGGCCGATGAACTCTTCATGCTTGTGGTGGTCGCGCAGAACGTGGCAGACGTCCTGACACAGGAAGCACTCGATGCACTTGCGGAACTCCTGCACGCGCTCGACATCGGCCTGCTGCATCCGCCAGGAGCCGTCCGGCGCGTCCGGCTTGCGGGGAGTGAAGGGCCGCACCTGTTTCTTGGCGCGGTAGTTCCACGACACGTCGGTGACCAGGTCGCGGATGACCGGGAAGGCGTGCATCGGCTCGATGGTCACGGGCTGGTCGACGGGCAGCACGTCCATGCGCGTCATGCACATCAGCCGCGGCGTTCCGTTGACCTCCGCCGAGCAGGAGCCGCACTTGCCCGCCTTGCAGTTCCAGCGGACGGACAGGTCGTTGGCCTGCTCGGCCTGCACCTTGTGGACAACGTCGAGGACGACCATGCCGTCTTCATAGTCGCTGCGATACTCGACGAAGTTTCCGCCATCCTTGTTGCCGCGCCAGATGCGCAGGGTTACTTTGGGCATGTCTACACGAGCTCCTCAATCGATACGCGACCGCCGGCGACCACGTCGACGGTCAGGCGGTGTTTTCGCAGCAGCGACATTCCGACGAGCACCGCGTTCTCGCCCTCGAGCACGATCGCGCGACGCGGCGCGCCATGCCAATCCACAACCGCGCGGTAGCGCGGCAGCAGCACGCGTGCGCCGTCGGCGGGCCGCACCAGCTCCCATCCGCGCTGGGCCAGGCCGAATTGCTGGATCACGATTCTCGGCGCGAGCAGCTCACCGCCGAAGCCGGTATCGACAACCGCATGAACCGCCAGGGACGCGTCGTTCCGACCCCGAATTACGAGCTCTACCTTCGGTTCCCAGAGATCGGAGACCGTTCCCGTCACCGGTTTCGCCCCGTCCAGCCGCCGCAGCCGATCGCATGCGCCACGTCATGTCCGACGCGCATCGTAAACGTGGGCGCGTCGCCAAAGCGCACCGCCGCACGGTCCGATGCCTCCACATCCTCCGCGTCGACTTCGTATTCGCCGGTCTCCAGGTTAATGGTCACAAACTCGCCGAGGTGCGCGGGTTCGAGCTCGGCACGCAAGCGCTCCAGATATGACGCATGAGCGCGCCGCGCGACTTCCGGCGTCTCGGATTCTGTGCGTATCATCTCGTGTTCCTGCTTGTGCCGACGCACCGCGTTTTGACTCTACTTGTTCTCTTCGATCACCTTCTTCAACTCTTCCCGCAGCGGCGTGATCGGCGCGCGCTGCAGTTGCATGGCCCCATCGGCGCCCTTCTTAACCAGGATATTGAAGCCGCCGAATTCGGCGCTCTTGTCCGGATAGTCCTCGCGGAACTGGGCCCCGCGGCTCTCCCGGCGCTCGATCGCCGCCCGCGTGATCGCCTCCGAAACCGTCAGCAGGTTGCTCAAGTCCACCGCCGTGTGCCAGCCGGCGTTGTACTGCCGGTGGCCGTCCACGCGGCAGCGCGCCGCGCGGGCCTTGTATTCGCCGATCTTCTCGAGCGCCTGCACCATCTCCTTCTCGACGCGCACGATGCCGACCAGGTCCTGCATCGTGTCCTGCAGCGCATACTGCACCTGATAAGGGCCCTCGGTCGCGCCGCTGCGGCCGAACGGCTCCAGCGCGCTGTTGATCGCCGTGTCGATCTCGGCGGCGCTCGGCCTGGGCGACGCCGCGTCTTTCGCATAGCGGGCCGCGTGCTCGCCCGCCAGCTTGCCGAAGACCAGCAGATCGGAGAGCGAGTTGCCGCCCAGGCGGTTGGCGCCGTGCAGGCCGCCGGCGCACTCGCCCGCGGCGAAGAGGCCGGGAACGCACGACATCTGCGTGTCGCCGTCGACCTTCACGCCGCCCATGACGTAGTGCGTCGTCGGGCCGACTTCCATCGACTCGGCGGTGATGTCCACGCCGGCCAGTTGCTTGAACTGGTGATACATGCTGGGCAGCTTCTTCTGGATGTATCCGGCGTCGATCGCCTTGCCATTCGCGTCCGGGCGGCCCTTGATCCAGGCGATGTCGAGAAACACGCCGCCATGCGGGCTGCCGCGGCCCGACTTCACTTCGCGGTTGATGCAGCGGGCGACGTGGTCGCGCGTCAGCAGCTCGGGCGGGCGGTTGGCGCTCTTGTCGCCCAGCACGTAGCGCCAGCCCTCCTCGACGTCTTTCGCAACCTGGTTCTTGTATAGCTCCGGCACGTCGTCGAACATGAAACGCTTGCCTTCCTTGTTCAGCAAGCGCCCGCCCTCGCCGCGGACACCCTCGGTCACCAGAATGCCGCGCACGCTGGGCGGCCAGACCATGCCGGTCGGGTGGAACTGCACGAACTCCATGTCCACCAGCTCCGCACCGGCGTGGTACGCCAGCGCGTGGCCGTCGCCCGTGTACTCCCAACTGTTGCTGGTGATCTTGAACGCCCGGCCGATGCCGCCGGTCGCCAGCACGACCGCCTTGGCCTTGAACAGGTGGAAGTAGCCCCACTCGCGGTCGTAGGCCAGTACGCCGGCGATCCGCGGGCCGTCCTTGAGCAGCGTAAGGACGGTGTACTCCATGAAGAAGTCGATGCCCTTGTGGATGCCGTGGTCCTGCAGGGTGCGGATCATCTCCAGGCCGGTGCGGTCGCCAACGTGCGCCAGCCGGGGATAGCGATGCCCGCCGAAGTTGCGCTGCAGGATGCGGCCGTCCTTGGTGCGATCGAAGACGGCGCCCCAGGCCTCGAGCTCGTGGACGCGCGCGGGCGACTGCTGCGCGTGCAGCTCGGCCATGCGGGCGTTGTTAAGGTACTGGCCGCCGCGCATCGTGTCGGCGAAGTGCACCTTCCAGTTGTCGCGGTCGTCCACGTTGGCCATGGCCGCCGCCACGCCGCCCTCCGCCATCACCGTGTGAGCCTTGCCCAGCAGCGACTTGGAGAGCACCGCGGTGCGCACGCCGGCGGCGGAAGCCTCGATCGCGGCCCGCAGCCCCGCCCCGCCCGCGCCTGCGACCAGCACGTCATACTCGTACGTCTTGAATTCCACGGAGGCCACTACAGGATCCTCCAGTCGGTCCAGACGCCCATCGCCAGCAGGCGAATGTAGACGTCGGTAAAGCCGACGCTGAAGAGGCTGAGCCAGGCCCAGACGGCGTGGCGGTTGTTCAGGCAGGTGACGCAGTTGTAGAGCTTCTGCTGCGTGGGCGATTCGCTGATGCAGTCCTTGCGCCCGCCGATCAGGTGCCGCAGCGAGTGGCAGCCGAGCGTGTAGCCGGAGATCAGATAGACGTTCAGCGCCATCAGCAGCGTGCCCAGGCCGAGGCCCAGCTGCCACTCCCCGGTCGGTCGGCCGGCGGCGTCGAGCTTGTGGAACCACAGCGCGTGCCACACGTCGTACGCCAGGATCACGATGAAGACCAGCGCCGCGTACAGGAAGTAGCGGTGGATGTTCTGCAGAATCAGCGGCAGATACTGCTCGCCCCAATACGTCTTACGCAGCTCGCCGACCGCGCACGCCGGCGGATCGCCCCAGAACGCCTTGTAGTACGACCCGCGATAGTAGTAACACGTGAAGCGAAACCCGGCCGGAAAGATCAGAATCAGCGCGGCGGCGGAGACGAAGCCCGGCAGCCACGCCGGCTTGTGCGCCAGCCAGGCGTGGTGGCTGGGCGGTTTGCCCGGCCGCTCGAACGCCAGCGGCGAATAGAACGGCGTGAGGTAGTGCGTCGCGGCGTTGGCGGCGGAGTGGCCGCTGTAATAGTGGTCGCCTTCGAAGACGCGGAAGTTCGCCCAGATCAGGAACGCCAGCAGCCCGAAGAAGATCGCGGCCGGCTGGCTCCACCAGGCGTCGGTCCGCGTCGTTTCGAAAAACCCGCGCTGCGGGCGGAGTTTGAGGGGAATAGTCTCAGCCGGCATGAACGACTCTCCTGCACCGTGTGCACCGTGTCGAGTCGAGACATGATAGGACGCGCGTGCGCGGCTGCCAACCGTCGCCGGCGGCGCGTCGCGGCTTTCATCGCCGCTGCGCAGGCGCGGCGGCGGGGCTACGGCGTGGCCGGGTCGATCTCCTCCTCCGCCTCGCGCAGAAAATCGAGCCAGAGGTCGTCGCGGGCGAAAGCGCGGTCTTGCATCAACGCACGCAGTTTCTGCAGCTCCGCGCGGGCTTCCGGCTGGCGCTGCATGCGGTGCAGCGCCAGCGCGATGAACGCGACGTCCGCCGGGTGGTCGCCGTTGCGCTGCCGCGACGCCTGCAGCGTCTCGATCGCGGCGGCATACTGCTCGGCCCGATACTGTGCGACGCCGAGCGTGTTCAGATACGCGCCCGTGTCGCGCGCCAGCAGGCACGCCCGCGCCGCCATCTTCGCCGCCAGCTCGTACTCGGCCGCGCTGCGGCGCGGCTGCGACGCGAGCTTCCAGGCCGCCGAGTTCAGTTGCAGCGGGTTGTCGCCGCGGCCCTGCGCCATGCGCGACGCGATGGCGCGCTGCGCTTCGTCCAGCAGCGGCTCCTTCGCCAGCCGCGCGACGACGTCGTCCGTAAACGTGAGTTCGGCGTAAAGCGCGTCGATCCGCCGCCGCGCGGTGGCCACGCTCGCGCGGCGCTCCCGCGTCTGGGCGTCGGCTTCCTGGTTTTCCCAGAGTTTGAGCAGCCCATCGGCGTCGCAGGAGGCCAGCCGCCCGCCATCCGGCGAGAACGCCAGGCTCAGCACGGCGGCGCCGTGCCCGCGCAGCGCGAGAATCTCGTCGCCGCCGTCGCAATCCCACAGGCGGATGGTGCGGTCGTCGCCGCCCGAGGCCAGCCGCTTGCCGTCCGGGCTGCACGCCAGCGCGCGGACCGTGTCGGTGTGTCCGCGCAGGGTGGCGATCTCGGTCGCTTCGGCAATGTCCCAGATGCGGATCACGTTGTCATCGCCCGCGGAAGCCAGCCGACCGTCGGTGAGGAACGCAACAGCGCGGACGCTGCCTTCGTGCCCCAGCAGCGTCGGCCCGGCCCGCCCGCTCTCCGCATCCCAAACCCGCACCGTTCGATCTGCGCTGCCCGATGCGATCCACCGGCTGTCGCGGCTGCCGGCGACGCACAGCACGGCTCCCGCGTGCCCGGTCAGGGAAAGCCGCTCTTCGAAGGTCTGTGCATCCCAGATGCGCACGCAGTTGTCCTCGCCGCCCGAGACGACCGCGCCCGACGCCGGCAAAACCGCCGCACTGGTCACAGGTTTGCGATGTCCGCGGAACGCTCCCAGCCGCGCGCCGCGGGCGGCGTCCCAGATCGCGAGCGTGCCGTCCTCGCTGCCGGAGATGATGCGCTGTCCGTCGCGGGTGAACGCGACCGCCCGCACGCTCCAGTCGTGTGCGGGGATCGTCCGAAGTTCCTCTCCGCTCGGGCCGTCCCACATCTTCACGGTCAGATCCTGGCCCGCGGAAGCGATCAGCGCCCCATCCGGCGAGAACGCCGCCGCATTCACGCCCAGATAGTGGCCGCGCAGCGTAAGCGTCTCCTCGCTGCCCAGCGTGCTCCAGATCCGCAACGTGTTGTCGCGCGACGCCGATACGAGCAGTGCGCCATCCCGGCTGCTCGCCAGCCCCTCGACGCCGTCGGTGTGCCCGCGCAACGTCAGCACGTTCTCGCCGGTGGCGGCGTCCCAGACGCGCACGGTCGCGTCGTCGCCGCCGGTGAACAGCCGCGCGCCATCCGCTGCGAAGGTCACCGCGCTGACGCGCCCGACGTGTCCGCTGAGAGCCAGCGCCGGCGCGGCGTGCTGGGTATCCCAGACAATCACGCTGTTCTCCGCGCCCGCCGACGCCAGGCGCAGGCCGCTTGGCGCGAACGCCAGGTGCAGCACCGGTGCGTTATGCCCGTGCAGCGTCGTCAGCAGCTCTCCGCGGGCCGCGTCCCACAGCCGCACCGCCGCGTCCTCCCCCGCCGTGG
This sequence comes from uncultured Planctomycetales bacterium, assembly GCA_964631045.1. Lineage (GTDB taxonomy): Bacteria > Planctomycetota > Phycisphaerae > UBA1845 > Fen-1342 > CAZVWB01. Next base: position 11,921 of record CAZVWB010000016.1, on the reverse strand, counting down.
CGATCTGGCGGCCGTCTGCGCTGAAGGCGACCGCGGACACGGCTCCGCTGTGCCCGCGAAGCACCAGCGGAGCGGCGTCGGCGGCCGCATCGTTCAGCGGCCAGATGCGAACCAGCCCGTCCTGTCCGCCGGAGGCCAGCCGCGCGCCGTCCGGGCTGTAGTCCAGCGATTCGATGTGCGAATTGTGCCCCTCTAGCGTGCGCCACACGCTGCCGTCGCTGAGGTTCCAGATCACTATCCTGCGATCCTGCCCGGCCGCGGCGACGCGGGTCGCATCCGGGTTGATCGCCAGCCCGAGCACGGCCCGCGAAAGCCCCGGTAGCTCGCGCTCCACCTCAAACTGCACGTCGCCGGTCGGTTTCCAGATGCGCACGCTGCCGTCATACCCGGCGCTGACGATTCGCCCGTCGGGCAGCAAGCGGACGGCGGACACGAAGTGCCCGTGTCCGCGGAGCGTGGCGAGGCTGCGATCCGCCAGCCAGTTCAGGCGCGACCACTCCCACCCGCGCAGCGTCTGCGGACACGCATCCAGCAGATCGCGCATGCCGGCGACGTCGCTCTCGACATAGCGCCCGAGCGCCAGCGCGATCCGCGTGGCGTACAGCCGCCGCGCCGCGATGTGCTCGCGGCGTTCGGCGTCTTCGCGCTGCCGGCGGGCCTCCGCGACCTGTTGCTGCTCGAGGCGGCTGCGCGCGCCGCTGTAGAGCACCGCCATGACCACGCCGAAGGCGAAACCGGCCAGCAGGAAGCCCAGCCCGAGCGCGACGATGCCCTTGTAGCGCCGCATCGCCTTGCGCAGCACATACCAGCCGCTGTCGCGCTTGGCTTCGATCGGTTCGCCCGCCAGGTAGCGGCGCACGTCCTGCGCCAGCTCCCCCGCCGTCTGGTAGCGCCGCTCGCGCTCTTTCTGCAGGCACTTGAGCACGATCGTCTCGACTTCGTCGTCGAGCTGGCGGCGCAGCCCGCGCGGCGGCGCCGGCGCGGTGTGCAGGATGTTGTTGAGGGCGTTGTGCAGGCTGCCGCCGGTGTCGTACGGAAAGGTGTTCGTGAGCATCTGATAAAGGATCACGCCCAGGGCGTAGACGTCGGTGCGCACGTCGATCTTGTCCGGGCGACCCTCGGCCTGCTCCGGGCTGGCCCACGGCAGCGACCCGACGAACTGCCCGGTCATCGTCATCACGTGTCGCGCCGCCTCAGCCTGCGCGGCCGAGTCCACGGTCAGTTTCGCCAGGCCGAAGTCCAGCACGTGCGGCTCGCCCTCGGCATCCACCAGGATGTTTCCCGGTTTGAGGTCGCGGTGAATCACGCCGCGCAGATGGGCGGCGGCGACCGCGTCGCAGATGCGGATGAACAGCCGCAGCGTGTCAGGGATCGACAGGCTGCGCGCCCGGACGAATTCGTCCAGGCGCTGCCCGTCGATGTAGTCCATCACGTAATAGAAATTGCCCGCCGCGGTGCCGCTGTCGTGGATGCCGACGATGTTCGGGTGCCGCAACTGGCCGAGAATCTGCACTTCCAGCTCGAATCGCGCCAGTTCAGCCGGACCCGAGAACGGCCCCTGGTGCATGACCTTCAAGGCCACGTCGCGATGCGTGGTCTTCCGGGTGGCGTGATAGACGACACCCTGTCCGCCGCGATGAATCTCGCGCTTGATCTCAAAGCCCGGGAAGGCGTCGGCGGCCGGACTGGGAAGGGCCCGCGACACGCTGCTGTCGTCCGCCGGCGTCGCGCCCGCCGCGCCGCTGGGATGCGTTATCGTCGCGTGTGAAGGCTCGCCGGCGGTCGCCAGGTCGATGCGGCGCGTCTCGTCCGTCGGGTTGGAACTGCCCGCCATGGCTGCAAAGCTTCCTTGTCCGGGCGCTGCCCGGTGGGTCGCATTGACCGTCCCCGCCGCGGTTCGCAACTCCGCGCACTATAGCCGCAAGCGCCTCGCGCGTGCGGGTTCGGTGCGCACGCCGCACCTCCCCATCGCGGCCTGACACGCACGCATCGCGCCTATGCCTCCAGCAGTTCCGCGACCGGACGAACGCACGCCGCAAAGTCGCGCACCGGCAGATTGACCGTACCCCAGCGCGGCGAGCGCAGCCGCGCGTGCTTGACGTACACGTCCAGCGGAACCCCGGCGAAGACGTACGACTTTTCGCCGAAGCGGTGCACGACCTCCGCCGGCGGCTGCGGCAGCGCCGCGTCGATGCTGTACGCAAAGATCAACACGGCGGCATATCCGACCCCGAAGACCTCCTGCCACTGAACCAGTCCGTCGAGATCGGCCTGCGTTACCCAGTTTTCCCAGGTCGGTCGAGCGCTGCCGCGGCGCGTCGCCCACCGACGGCCCTTGATGTCCGCCAGCCAGCCGCCGCCGTGCGCGCCATACACGATGAAATCAAAACTCTTGAGCTGCGCCTCGCGAAACGCCGCTCGCTTGGCTTCGTCGACCGCCACGTACGTGAGTCGATGCACCCGCAGGTAGTCCTCGAAGGCGGCCTCATAATGAACATGTCGCTTCACATGCGAACCCGCGCGCCCCGACGTGCCGGCGGCCGGCACGCGCCGCCGCCGCGCCCCGGAATTATCCGCCGGTGCGCGTCGTCGGCAACCGTCGCGCGGGAATACGATTCCGATGCGAGCGGTTTCGGGCTGCACGGACGCGAACGGGTCGCGACGCGGCCCGCGCCCGCCCGGCTTCACGCGAGGAACTCCATGCGCCGCGTTGCAGTGCTCTGCGCCCTGGTCGGTCTGGCCCACGTCGCACCCGCAATCGCTCAGACCGATCCGACCGCGGGCGAGTTGGTGATTTTCGTCAATTCCGGAGCCTCCGAGGTCGACCGCTCGTTCCAGGCCGACCACCTGCCGAAAATTCGGGCGGTCGCCGCCGAACTCGGCGCCGCCCTGCGCGTCATCGACGTGCGCGACGGCGCGCCGGCGGAGGTGACGATCACGCCGCTGGTCGTCTACCAGAACTGGCGCGGGCGGTCGATCTACGTCGGGCGCTACACGACCCACGACCGCATTCGCAACTTCGTGCGCACCAGCCGCAGCGTGCCGCAGGGCGCCGATCCGCTCGTCCGCCGCGACCTGCCGATTGTCCGGCTGGAACGCGCGGCGATCGGCGCGCCGCTGAAAGTCGCCGCGGTCACCGGCGACCCGCCGCGCGACTACGCCGCCGCGGCTTTCGCAGCCGAGGCGCTGCAGGCGGTGACCGGGGCGTTCGAACGCTTCAAGCCGCAGGCCGAGATCACGCTGCGGCGCGGCGACCGGTTGTTCTACATGGACTTCAACCCGTGGTGCGCGAAGGACGGCACGCTCTACGTGTCCACCGCGCTCTACTCCCAGTTCCACTGCAAGCAGCCGGTTCACACCAGCGGCGACAAGCCGTTTGTCGGTCCGTGGAAGGACCGTGCCCGGCTGTTCGCAGACGCGGCCCGCTCGCTGGAAGCGGCGGTCGCGACCCAGCTCGCGCGAACGGATATGGGTGACGGCTTCGATCCGGTTCCGGCCGCCGTGCCGCTCGTAACGTGGGAGTCGCTCGGGCTGGCGCTTCCGGCGCGGCCCCTGAGCGCGGCCGGCACTGCGGAGTGCGACAAGCCATTGCCGCAGCGCTGGCAGGTCGTGCCCGCCGGGGCCGATGATCCGCCGCAGGTCCAGTTCCGCTTCGCTCCGCCGCTGGATGCATACGCGGGCGAGGTGCGAACGGTGCGTGGGGAGTTCGCGCTGGGCGCCGCGCAGGCGATCGCAGGCGCCGCGGCAAAGTTCGAGGCCGAAATGAAGTCGCTGACGATGGGCGAGCCGGACCTGGACGCGGCGCTGCAAGGCGAGGCGTTCCTGGAGACCGGGCGACACCCGCGGGCGCGATTCACGCTGCGCGAGTTCCAAACGTCCGCGCCGCGCGTCGCGATCGGGCAGACGCTCGAGGGCGTGATGGTCGGCGAGCTGGAGCTCAAGGGTCAGCGCGTGCCGCTCAGCGTCCGAACCATTCTCGAACCCACGCTGGGCGCGGACGGCGGAGCCGAGCTGGTACTCGACGGGTCGTTCGAGCTCAACATCGTGCCGTTCAAGCTGGAAGGCCCGGACGGCCCGGCGCCGGCGAAAGAGACGATGCAGTTTGAGGTTCACGTGCGGCTGCGGCCGGAGTAGGCGGGTTGAGGGCGGGGGATAATCTGGCCGGCGGCGACGGCGCGGCGGGGGCTTTGCCCGCCTCGCGCACCCTGGGGGTGTTCTGCTCGCTCAAATCCTGGAACTGAGCGGGCAGAATGCCCGCTCCACCCTGCAGAATACCCGCTCCACCCTGCAGAATGCCCGCTCCATCCTGCCGCCGGGCGTCACGTCTGACTCTGTGACCCCATCATCCCCGCCAGCTCGCTCGCGACCGCCAGCAAAACGTGCCGCTCGTCGGCCGAGAACTCGTAGGCCGTCGGCTTGGCCACACCGAGCACGCCGCAGAGCCGTCCGTCGACCAGCATCGGCACGGCGATCGACCCCTCCATGCCGGTCAGCCGCGCCGCGGGCTTGGCGACCCCGGAATCGTCGGTTTGCAAGTTGCACACCTGCACCGGTTCCAGCCGCTCCGCCGCCAGACCGGCCATGCCCTTCCCGATCGGAATCTGCTCGATCCGCCCCCGAATCGCTTCGGGGATGCCGCGGCAGGCGACCAGGCGCAGCAGCCGCGCCGCGGAGTCGAAGCGGTGCACCGTTCCGGTGACGCACCCGAAGCGCGTCAGCGTCCGTAGCAAGAAATCGTCGACGGTCACGCGTGTTCTCCCGCTGGGCCGGCTGGGGGGGGCGGGCGACCCGCACCTCGTCCGCCGCCCGCCCTGCACCCTGACTGTATCGGGAACCGCCACCGGCACGTAGGTCGGCTGCCGATCTCATCCCGCCGCCGGCCCCCACCGGCGGTCACAAGTCCCGCTGCCCGCGGAGATTGCCACCCGCGAGTTTGACTCTTTGAGATTTTTTCTGAGGCGGCCGGCGGCGGCCTGCGTGTTGTGGGCAGCCGGGCGATTGCGGGCCGCCACGGGGCGAGCCGGACGCCGGACCAAGAACCGACAGCAAGTGACGAACACAGGCCCTTTTTCGGAGTGAACCAGCCATGAAACGTCTGATCGCACTGACAACGCTCTTCGCGACGGCCCCGGCGTGGGGCCAGTCCCTGAACATCGACATCAACCGCAACGCCGCCGGCTTCACCGCGCCCAGCGCCGCATACGGCGCGGCCGCCGGCCAACCGGGCTCGTGGAACATGGTGAACGGCGGCTCGTCGGGAACGCAGACGCTGGTGGGACTCAACGGCGGCTCGTCGGGCTGCACGATCACCAAGGACGGCGTCACCGGCTCGTCCACCGCGTTTCCGGGCACCGGCGACTGGGCGTCGCTGATCGAGGATTACGACCGAGCCGTAACGCCCAACTCCAACCTCAACTACACGATCAGCGGACTCGATGAAGGTCTGTACTTCGTGTACGTCTACGCCTGCTCGCTGGGCGCCGACGCGTACTACATCGATACGTTCGGGTTCCCGGTGTATTACTACAACTACATCTCCGCCTACGTCGGCGGCTCGAACGCGGCGACCGACAGCTCGCTGACCACGGGCGAGGTGGTCGCGAACCAGTTCCAACAGGGCGTCACGCACGCCATGCTGGTCGTGCCGATCGGCCCGGGCGCGCCGGAACTCCAGATTCGCGTGCACACCGGCGCCAACACGAACGAACGCTGCGCCATTAACGGCATTCAACTCGTGAAGGTCGAGACCAACCGCCTGTACGTCAACGCCGCCGCCCCCGCGGGCGGCAACGGCCTGGGCTGGAGCTCGGCGCTGACCAACCTGAAGACCGCGATCACTACGGCGGACGACTCGAACGGTGCGATCAACGAAATCTGGGTCGCCGCCGGCGAGTACTACCCCAGCCCGAACGTCAACCGCTTCGCGACCTTCGACATCCCCAGCGGCCTCAAGCTCTACGGCGGCTTCGCGGGCGACGAGGCGAATCTCGCGGACCGCGACGTCGAAGCCAACGTCACGATCATGAGCGGCGACCCGGCGCAGACCGACACGCTGGGCGACAACGCCTATCACGTCGTCACCGCCACCGGCGTGAGCAGCGCGACCCGCATCGACGGCTTCACCATCCGCGAAGGCCAGGCCACCGGCGCGGCCGCGGAGGACAAGGACGGCGCGGCCCTGTACATCGACGGCGGCACGCTGCGGGTCTTCAACTGCAAGTTCGAACTCTGCCAGGCCGAGAGCGAAGGCGGCCACGTGTACATCACCAACAACGCCGCGCCCGACTTCATCAACTGCTCGTTCTACAACGGCTACGCGGTGCAGTTCGGCGGCTCGATCCGCAACACCAGCAACTCGAACTTCTCCGCGTGGAACTGCTTCTTCGGATTCAACGGCGCGGACATCAACGGCGGCGCGATCAACAGCACCTCCGAAGAGGTGGGCCTCTACAACTGCGTCTTCTCCAACAACTTCGCCAGCTCCAACGGCGGCGCGGTCTACATCTTCGGCTCGACCGCCACCGCCGACGTGGTGAACTGCACGCTGGCCTACAACGACGCCGGCGACTTCGACACCGCCGGCAGCATCGGCGGTCTGGGCGCGGCGTCCTCGGCGGTCGTGAACGTCAAGAACTGCATCTTCTACGGCAACACCGACACGAGCGGCGCGACCAGCATCGAAGCCGCCAACCTGGGCGAGCAGAGCGGCGCGAACATCATCCCCGACTATTGCATCGTGCAGGGCTGGACCGGCGGTCTGGGCGGTGCGGGCAACTTCGCGGCGGTTCCGCAGTTCGTCGATGCCAACGGCCCGGACAACAGCCTGGGCACGCCGGATGACAACTACACGCTGATGCAGAGCTCGCCGGGCGTCGATGCGGGCCGCACCGCGAACCTGCCGAACGACACCTGGGACCTGGACGGCGATCTGATGACGTTCCTCGAGCCGGTGCCGTTCGACATCTACGGCAACGCCCGGCAGCGCGATCTGGCGAGCGTCGTGAACGGTGCGGTCGGTTTTGTGGACATCGGTGCGGCCGAGACGCAGCCGGTGACCCTGGGCGACATGAACTGCGACGGCAGCGTGGACTTCTTCGACATCGACCCGTTCCTCGAGGCGCTCTTCGACCCGGCCGGCTACGCCGCGGCGTTCCCCGGCTGCAACATCCTGAACGGCGACCTGAACAGCGACGGGCTGGTGAACTTCTTCGACATCGACCCGTTCGTGGCCTGCGTCTTCGGGGCGTGCCCGTAGACGCTGCGCTGAACAGCGAATGTCAAATGGCGAATGGCGAATGGAAGTGCGGCCCACCGGCCGGCTTCCAATTCGCCATTCGCCATTCGCTATTCTGTATTTCGCGCCTACGCCGCGATGGTCGCCGCGGCCGGCTCGCTCCACGGGCCGCGCTCGCCGGTCGGGTTGACCCAGCGCAGCCAGATGAAGCGCAGCCTATGCTGCCGGCGATTTCCACACTCGATGCTCAACGGCGGCGCGGGCATGGGCGGGCCGGGGGAATCTCCGAGCCTCCGCGATACGCGCGACGCCCCGCCCCGGAGGGGCGCAGGAGTGTAGCCACGGGTGGAGGTCACCGCAGGTGACCGGAACCCGTGGACGCCGGTGTCGCAGCGCGGCCCGCCCCGAAGGGGCGGAGGAACTGCGCCGCGCCCGCGCGCCATACGTGTTTCGACCCGCGGGTTTCCTCTGCCACTCCGGGGCAGGATCGAGAGACGAATTCGATTTTCACGGGTTCGCTGGCCCGCTGCTGTTTCGCGCCGCCCACAGCGGACGCGCGCGCCCCCGCTACCCGAGCCATCAACCGGCACGCGGGGGAAGCTGGGAGGGGCATCGGCTCGCGCGGGGCGCCACTTGAACAGCGCGGACGAAGTCGGTGTCTGAGTCTTCGCCCCGCAGGTGCGCTGGAATGTAGCCACGGGTGGAGCGACACCGCGCAGCGGCGAGCGCAACCCGTGGACACGGGATTATCATTTCCTGGTTTTCCTGCCCCGGCGGGGCCGCGGAAGCGCCCGTCGCACGAAAAGGACCCACATGCCCGGCACGTACTCTCAGATCCTTCTCCACGTCGTCTTTTCCACGAAGCGCCGCGAAGCCTGGATCACACCCGAACTCGCCGAGCGCCTCTACCCCTACATCGGCGGCATCATCCGCGCCGAGCGCGGCGTGCTCCTCGACATCGGGGGCGTCGCCGATCACGTGCACCTGTACCTGCGCTGGCGGCCGGATGAATCGATCTCGAACCTGATGCGCACGGCCAAGTCGCGGTCTTCGGCGTGGATTCACGAGACGTTTCCGGCCCTGCGCGGGTTCGCGTGGCAGGAGGGCTACTCCGTCTTCTCGGTCAGCAAATCGCAGGAGCCGGCCGTGAAGGTGTACATCGCCAACCAGGCGGCCCATCACGCGCGCGAGGATTTCAAATCGGAGTTGTTGCGGCTGCTCGATGCGCACGGGGTTGAATACGACGAGCGCTACGTGCTCGATTGATCGCCGGAGCGCCCGAACGGCTCCTCTGCCCCGCTGGGGCAGGAGGACTCGTCTGATCCGTATTCCACGGGTTTGCGCTCCGCCCGGCGTGCGCCGGGCTCCGCTGCACCCGTGGCTACACCCCGCGGCCCCGCCGGGGCCAAAGACCATCCCGCCCCGCCCCCGTCGGACGAAAACGGCCCCGCTGCCCCAGCCATCAACCGGCACGCGGGGGAAGCTGGGAGGGGCATCGGCTGGCAACGGCGATGGCTTCAATACCATCGCCACCGCTACCGGGAATCCGAGCGCAAAACCCGCTCCGGTCTGTCCGACGGCTTGCAAGAACACGGCCAGCCCATGTAGTTTGCAAGCGATGGACCCGTGTCACCACCTGCCAACGCTGGTCGACCAACTGGATCGGGGCGGGCTGCGCGAGCGCGCCGCGCGGGCCTTGCTCGGGCAGCGTCCACCGTACGTGCTCGGCATTCACGGCGACTGGGGCGCGGGAAAGACCAGCTTCCTGCGCCAGTTGCAGCACCACCTCGGCGGCGCCTGCCCGGCCGACCTCGTGGCGGAGCACACAGACGCTAAATCCACATTGCAGATTTCGAAGAACGAGGACGCGGATCAAGCGGTGGTCGTCTGGTTCGACGCCTGGCGCTACCAGCACGAAGCGTCCCCGGTGGTGGCCCTGCTGCACGAAGTGCGCAGCCAGCTGGCGGCCTGGATCAAGTTGAAGAACTGGCTCGTCAAACAAACCCAGGTCGCGGTGGAAACCGCACTCATGCACCTGGAGCAGTTGTGCAAGATCGTCCTCACGCAGAGCGTCGCGGGCATCTTCGGGGCTTCCAAGGGCGACAGCATCGTCGCCACGGTCCGCGAAGTCGGCGAGCGCTATGACCGCGCCCATCTGGCGGAGCGGCTGGCCACGGACTCCGTCACAGACCACCTGAGCGAGGCCTTCAACCAGTTGCTCTTCAATCCCGGCTCAGCCCTGTGGCATCTGCTGCCTAAAGAGCTTCACCCCAAAGAAAACCAATCGCGGCGCCTGGTGGTCATCATCGACGATCTCGACCGCTGCGAACCGGAGGCGACCTACCGCCTGCTGGAAGGCATCAAGGTCTACCTGCACCTGTCGAACTGCGTGTTCGCCATCGGCATGGACGAGCGGATCGTGGCCGAAGCCATCGCGGCCCGCGTGCCGAAGGAGCTGACGCACGTCAATCGCCCGGAGCGGGCCTTCGAGTACATGGAGAAGCTCTTTCAGGATGTGGTCCGCCTGCCGATCGTGCCCAACGTCGGGATCCTGCTCCGCCGCGCGCTCGATGCCGAAGGTCTGGGCAACGACGGCGCGGCCCAGGCAGTGCTGGCCGTGGCGCAGCAATACGAGGGCTGCCTGCCGGCCAATCCGCGCAAGCTGCGCAACTTCGCCGTCACGCTGGCGCAGTTCATCGGCGTGGCCAAATCCGCGGACGCCGCGGTGTTCCCCGCTCTGCCAAAATCTGGCGACCTGCTCACGCAACGGCGGCGCGAGACGCTGGCGCTGATCCTGGCCTATCTGCACCACTTTCATTCCGACATCTACCGCGTGCTCGAAGCCCGCCCGGCGTTCTACAACGAGTTGCTGACCTGGGCGAGAAAGAGCGAATCAGCCCAGCCCGCGCTGCGAGGACTGCAAGGCACGCACGTCAAGGAGCCGCCGCCCGAACCGGGTGCCGCCGCGGACACCACGGCGGGCGGCGGAGGGAAGATGCGGGAGATCTACTCCGACTACTCGCGCGGCACCCAGATGCGGATGCAGACGCTGATCCGCGACGCCGGCGAATTCACCGCGGACCAGGTCGCCGCGCTGCGGCTGAAGTAAAGCGAGAGCCAGGCTTCGCGCATGATTCATCCCGCGCTCAGCTCCGTGATCGCCTCGCTGGGCAGCGCCGCCCTGCGCTGGCTCCTCGCCAATCAACTGGGCGAAAAACTCAAGCTGCGCATCGCCGCACGGTGGACCGATCCGTTCAACGATCTGCGCCTGCTGCGCTATTTCAACGGCCTGCGCGACTGGCACGGCTACATCCGCTTCGTCGGGCTGCCGCATCTGGGCGGTCCGACCGATGCGCTGATCGAGCAGCTCTTCGTCGAACCGCAGCTTTCCGCAGCGTTCATCAGCCGCGACGATCCCCCCGAAAAGTGGTCGCCGCGCGGCACGCTGCTGGAAGAAGTCGCGAAGCATCCGCGGCTGGTGGTGCTGGGCGATCCCGGCTCGGGCAAGAGCACGCTGGTGAGCTGGATCACCCGCGCGCTGCTCTCCGCCGACGACAGCCCGTGGGCCCAGCGGCTGGGCGGCTACGTGCCCATCCCGCTGATCCTGCGCGAGCTGGACGTCGCGGCGGCGATGACGCTGACCGCTGCGCCGCCGGCGGATGCTTCGCTGGAGGTCCGGGTGGACGCGGCCCGCCGGCGCTGGACGCAACTCATGGCCGCCTTCGTGGCCCAGCCCGCGGGCCGGCCGCTGGAGAGCGCCGCGCGCGTCCTGGAGCTGTGCGGTTCCGGTCAGGCTTTCGTGTTGCTGGACGGGCTGGACGAGGTGGGCGACATCGAGGTGCGCCGCCAACTGCGCGAAGCGCTGTTCTGGGGCTTGCTGGCGGAGACGCCGGCCCGCCTGCTGGTCACGTCGCGCGAGATCGGCTACGAGGAGTGCCGGCTCGACGCGCTGCCCGAACTGGAGTCCGCAGTGGCTGCGCCTGCGGGCGCAGGCCATGCGGCCCCCGCCGCCGCGGCAAAACGCCGCCGACGCTCGGCGAAGAGCGACGTGCTGCCGGCCGATCCCCGGCTGCGCACGTCGCCCCCGGAGCGCGCGTCGCAGAACGACATCGGCGCATTAGTTTCCGCGTACGCTGAGATGCTGGGGGCAATCGACCACGTCGAAGGCGACGAACCGGAGTTTACCCAAACCGCGGTGCTAGCCGTCGCCTTCGGAGAAATGCCAGCCACAATCGCCACGCGCCACGTGGTCCCGTTCGACGACGACCGCATCGAGGCGTTCGTACGGCACTGGTACACGCAGCGCGAAGCGTTTGAGGCCGAGCGCCAGGCCCGCGCCGCGGACCTGGTCCGCGTGCTGCGCGCGTCGCCCGAAATCCGCCGGCTGGCCCGCAATCCCAACCTGCTGACGATCATCGCCCTGATCCACCGCGTCTACGGCGTGCTGCCCGACGAGCGCAGCAAGCTGTACGAGAAGATCGGCGAAGCGTATCTGGAGACGATCGACCGCTATCGCAAGCTCAGCGGTCCGCCGCACAAGCTGGCCGAGAAATTCCGCTGGCTGGCGCTGGTGGCCTACCGCCTGCAGCTCATGCGGGCCGGCGTGCCGCCGACGGCGGCGGCCGCGGCCGCGCCACCCCCGCCGGCCCCGCGGGCGTCGCGCTGGCGGCGCGGCACGCCGGCCGCC
>CAZVWB010000015.1:7306-110960 GCA_964631045.1 uncultured Planctomycetales bacterium | reverse complement strand
ATGATGCTGCCGGCGCAGGTCACGATGATTCCGATGTTCCTGCTCTTCCGCAGCTTCGGCTGGATCGACACGTTTCTGCCGCTGGTCGTGCCGCTCTACTTCGGGACGCCGTATTTCATCTTCATGTTTCGCCAGTTCTTCGCGCAGGTGCCGGAGGCGCTGGTCGAAGCCGCCCGCATCGACGGCTGCGGCTATCTGGGCATCTGGTGGCGCGTGATGCTGCCGATGTGTACGCCGGTGATCGCGATCACCGCGATATTCACGTTCATCGGCGCGTGGAACGACTTCATGGGCCCGCTGATTTACCTGCAAAGCGAGTCTCAACTGACGCTCGCCGTCGCGCTGAATCTGTTTCAGAACCAGTACGGCGACTTCCGCGAAGCTCACTACCTGATGGCGGCCAGCATCGTCACCATGATTCCGTGCATCATTCTGTTTCTGGTGGCGCAGCGGCAATTCGTCAGCGGTCTCAGCCTTGGCGGAGTGAAGGGCTGACCGGCCGGGCGCAGGCCGGGTCTGCGGCGTAAGCCAGGCACCGCGGCGCTTCGTGTCGCACGCCGCTCAATAGAACAACGTGACAATCAGATGCGGGTCGTTGTGCTTCCCTTCCACGACGCCCACCGTGCTCGTCGCGAATTTGACGACCACATCATCATGCTGATCGACCCACTCGTTGATCAGTGCATCCATGTGGCTGATCGACGCGTCTGTCAGCTTGCAGTGAAACGTCTTGCAGCGCGTCGCCGTGGCCGCGTCCGGCTGCAGATTGCGGCGAAACGTAGTGGGGCCGCGCGGCGCGGCGCGCGGCGCAGGTTCCGCGCTCGCCGCCGCGTCCGCTGCGGGCGACACCCCGCCGCTCGCCTCCTGCATGCAGTGCATGCACAGCAGCTTTCCGCTGCGGCGGCCGGCCAGGCCGCGGTCGAGGTGTTCGGGGTAGATCGAAGCGCCGCAGGCGCTACAGGCGAGCACGTCGGTTTCAACTTCGGCCATTTCTGCGTCTCCTCGCGCCCGGCGAATGATGGGACCGGGCGACCGGGCGTCTGGATATGCGCCAGCCCGCGGCCGGGCCGGCACCGGTTATTCTGCCTCCGGTCACAAGTGTCCGCCAGAAAAATCCGGGCGAGTCCGGGCCGCTCCGGAGGTTCGATCCGCCGCGACGCGGCCCGGCGGAACGCGCAAACCCGGAAAACGGCCGGATGAACTGCGTCGTAAGCCTCATCAAGACAAGAAGTTAGTACCAGTCGCGCGATCCAGCGGGATTCCACGCAATCTCGGCCGCGCCAGCCGCTCGACGGCAGCAGCGACCACCGCCGCGCGACCGATGAAAGGGGGTGGCGGTGCGCGCCTATAATCGCGTCAGAAAGCAAGCCGATCTGGCGGGCCGGGCCGAGGCGCCTACCTACGCCATGCCGCGGCGGCGAGCCGCGTCCGTTGCGCACGGAGAACAGGATCATGAGCGGTCGAGTGAATGCGTCGCGCCGAGTCCGCAACGTCTTCGCCTGCATGTTGGCCCTGGCCGCGCCGATGGCCGGCGGCTGCGCCGATGTGTTCACGCTGCTTTCGCCGTTGCCGCCGGTCGCAGACGCCGAGAGCTTCGAGACCGAAGAGCGCCGCAGCAACGTGCCTCCGGCGGCGGTGGCGGGAGAGGACGCCGCGTTCGACGCGGGCGAGCTGATCGTGCTGGATGGCACAGGCTCATCGGACGCCGACGGCGACCGCCTGACGTACTTCTGGACGCAGGTTGATGGGGGCCCGGCGGTCGAATTGAAAGGGCAGTTCTCGTCGATTTCGCGCTTCGATGCGCCCGCGGATCTGGACGGCGAGACGACGCTCACCTTCCGGCTGACGGTGGTGGATGGTCGGGCGTTTTCGACGGATGAGATTCAGGTGACGATCCGGCCGGTGCAGTAGACGCGTCACCGGTCGAGAGATTCATACTCGCGCTGCTGAAATCGCCGGTCGCCCGCGAAGCGGCGATCGGGTCCTCCTCGTCTAGCTCCGCGACCGGCAGCGCCTGCACGTCGCGTGCTTCGAGCTTCAAGGCCAACTCAAGCTGTCGGCGCAGCGCACGAGAGAACACCGCCAAACCGCACGCGCCGAGAACGAACGCCGGCAGCGCTGCGAGCGCTGCGAGTCCCAGCAGAATCAGGCACGCGCACGAGTAAGCGGAGCGCGGCGGGAGCAGTGGTAGGCGCTGTTGATCCGTCTCGCCCGCGAACATGAGCCACACCGCCACCACGGCGACTGTGGCGGAACTCGCAAGGAGCGCTATCCCCGCGTTTCGCATCAACGCATGAAGTGGAGTGTCCGGAATCCGGCGGGCGAGCGAAGCCACATACAGCAGCAACAACGGCCAGGCAATCCAATGCCACGTGTGGATGACGCTTGCTGCCGCCCCTTGGCGTAAGACAGCGCGCAGCTCGGGTGGCAGCGACCGAGACAAAGCCGGCGCGAGCGTTGTCAAGACGAGCGTAATCGCTCCGGCGCGGATGGCGAATCGCATGAACAAGTGGTGGGGCGGCTCTCCAGCCAGGCGGGAGGTCAGATCCCACATCCCGCGGCTGATCGCCGTAGCTCCACCGATGAGCACCAGGTAGGCTGCGGCCAGCGGATACAGGTTCGGCTCGAATCGTCGCGAGATCGACTCTAGCGCGATGCCCAGGATCATCGCAATCACCCCGCGATGTGCGTACGGAGCACTGGTCGCCACCTGCCGCAGCCATTTGACATCCGCATGACACAGAAGTGGGCGCGGGGCGGCTCGAAAACGGCGTGTTTCGGCGACGGCCAGATTGCAGACGCCGCAGGCGCCGTCTTCGCGCGATTGACCCAGCGGCGCAACGCAGCGCGCGCAGTGCAGGTCGTCTTCCACGAGCGATACGGGCGCAGCGGAAACGCCGCCCGCCCTGGGCATCGATATCGCGACGGGCGATCCACACTCGAAACAGACATCCTGTGGTCGCAGGTCGCGCAGATCGGCGTCGCACTTGCGGCAACGGAGCGCTGGAAGCTGCGGATCGGACATGTGGGTCTCCGACTTCTGCCGCCTCCGCTGACACCCGAACTCAGCGACCGACTCGAGTTGATGATAGCGACGGGCGACCGTTCGCGGTTGCCATCCACAATGCACCGCTCATGCTCCGTGCCCCCTATACTTCGCGCCACGGAGGATGCCGATGCACACAGCGAGAACCACCATGCTCATCCTGATGGCCTCAGTCGCCGGCGGGATGATGGAGGCGTTTGGCATGCAGGTACGCGATGAGACCGGGCGGATTTCGCTCGACGGCGAGTGGTTGATCCGCCCCGATCCGCAGGACGCCGGATTGAAGGCGGGCTGGGCCGGCGCCGCGCTCGATGGCGACGGCTGGAAGCCGGTCCGCGTGCCCGGGCTGTGGGACGCGGCGCTGCCGGCGGAGTACGACGGCGTCGCCTGGTATCACCGCGAGTTCGAGCTGCCGCCACGGCTCGATGGCAGGCGCTACGGCATGCGCTTCCTGGGCGTGGATGACGAAGCCACGATCTTCGTGAACGGCGTGCAGGTCGCGCATCAACCGCACTACGACCGCCGCTTCGCCTTCGACGTGGACGACGTGGTGCGGCCGGGCCGAAACGTGCTGCGGGTGCGGGTGTTGGATCGCGGCGGTCCGGGCGGACTGCTGCGCTCGGTCGAGCTGGCGCAGTACGTCGAGCTGGATGAGCTGCAGCGCGGCGAACTCTATGGCCGGCCGGCGCGGCCTTCGCACGACTGGGTGCGGGACGCGGTGGTGTACGAGGTGTATCTGCGATCGTTCTCCGAAGAGGGCGGCCTGCGTGCGGTCGAGACCCGGCTCGATGAATTGCAGACGCTGGGCGTGACGGTGCTCTGGCTCATGCCGGTTCACCCGGTCGGCGTCGAGCGCCGCAAGGGCACACTCGGCAGCCCGTACGCGGTGAAGGACTACTACGCGATCAACCCGGAGTTCGGGACGCTCGACGACTTCAAGTCGCTGCTGCGCGCGGCGCACGCCCGCGGCATGAAGCTGATTATCGACCTGGTCGCGAATCACACCGCGTGGGACCACGCGCTCGTCAGGGAGCACCCCGAGTGGTTCCTCCGCGACAAGGAAGGCCGCATCCGCCCGCCGGTGGACGACTGGTCGGACGTGGCGGCGCTGGACTATGGCAAGCCGGAAGTTCGGCGGTACATGGAAGACGTGCTGCTATTCTGGGTCCGCGACGTTGGGATCGACGGGTTCCGCTGCGACGTGGCGGGGATGGTGCCGCGCGATTTCTGGGAGTCGGTCGTAACCCGGCTGGAGGCCGTCCGCCCGGTCATGATGCTGGCCGAAGACGACGGGCCGGCGCAGCATCTCAAGGCGTTCGACATCACCTACGACTGGAACACGTATGCGGCGCTGGAGCCGTTGTCCGGCGGCAAGCTGACCGCCGCGGCGCTTCGCGACGTGCTGCGCCAGGAGCGGCTGGAGTTTCCGACCGGCAGCCTGCGGTTGCGGTTCAGTTGCAATCACGACAAGAACGCCTGGGTGCTGCCGGCGCAGACGCGCTACGGACCGGCGGCGGCGAAGGCCGCCGCGGTGTTGACGTTCGTGTTGCCGGGCGTCCCCTTGATTTACAACGGGCAGGAGGTCGGGAACGCCCGCGTGCTCAGCCTGTTTGAGAAGGTCAAGATCGACTGGAAGCAGGACGACGCGGGGTTGCGCGCGCACTACGCCGCGCTGGCTCGGTTGCGCCGCGCGCATGCGTCGCTGCGGCGCGGCAGCGTTCGCGTGCTGCAGGAGGGGCTTGATCCGCAGGTTTTCGGAATCTGCCGCGAGTTCGACGGCGAGCAGGTCTACGCGTTCATCAATCTGGCGGACGCGCCGCGCCGCATCCCGAGTGATGCGCCGCCGGGGGCTGAGTGGGTGTTTGGCAGCGGTCCGACCGGGCCGGAAGATCACACACTTCCAGCATTCGGATTTGCGATCGCGGTTGTGTCGCGGTAGGTGCGGCGGGATGCCTGATAAACCCGGTCGCGACGGCCGGGTCGGAGACCCGGAGAGACAGACACCGGTCGGAGACCGGCGCCACATGGGTGCTGAGGACCGGGTCGGAGACTTGGGTAGACAAACACCGGTCAGAGACCGAAGTCGCAATCGGGTTGGCGCTGAGCACCGCGGCGGAGACACAGAAAAGACAGACGCTGACCGGCGCCGCCGCGCCGCGCTATCGCTTTGGGGAGACTGACAACGCCCAGACCGTGGGCGGTCGGATCTTTATGCCTGGATGTCGATGCCGCCGGCATCAGGCGGGGCTTCCGCGTCATCATCGGCGGGGGTGGTCGGCGCGTCGTCCGGCGGGCTAAACGCCCGCCCCTGGCTTCCGGTTCCTTCTGCGTCGGCGAAGACGCTGGTGTCGCGGTCGCCGGTTTCGATGATGTCCTGCACCTTCTCGGCGAAGCTGCCGCCTTGCGCCCGATTGCGGTCGGCGGTCTGCTCGGTCTGCCGCGCTTCGCTGGCGCGTTTCTGGGCGTCCTGGGTCTGGATGATCGATGACAGGAAGTTGGGCGGAATCGCCGCGGACATCGCGCGCCTCCACATCGGCGTCATCGACGCGTCCCTGGCGCCGGCTCGCGCGTCAGAGCGTCTCTGTGACAAACTCCCGCTGCCGCATCTCCAGCTTGGCGCGGAGCCGCGCCAGAATGGCCGAATGCATCTGGCTGACGCGCGACTCCGAAAGGTCGAGCGTCGTGCCGATTTCCTTCATGGTCATTTCTTCGTAGTAGTACAGGACGATGATCAGTCGCTCGGCGCGGCTCAGCCCACGGGTCACCAGCTCTTTGACGTCGCCCTTCTGCGCCTCGACGACCGGGTCGCTGCCTTCCTGGTCCGGCAACACGTCGATCTCGAACACGTCGCGATCGCTCTCCTCGTCGCTGTAGCGCCGCGAGAGCGAGACCAGCGCGACCGCGTTCGCGTCGCGCATCAACTTCTCGAGTTGCGGGCGGGTCATGTTCAGCCGCCGGGCGATCTCGTCCTCGCTCGGAATGCGGCCCAGTTCGATCTCGAGCGAACGCGTCGCATCGTCGAGCTTGTGCGCCCGGTGCCGCACCAGCCGCGGAACCCAGTCCATCGTGCGCAGCTCGTCGAGGATCGCGCCGCGAATGCGCGGGGCGCAATACGTCTCGAACTTCACGCCGCGATCCAGGTCGAACGCGTCGATCGCATCCAGCAATCCGAAGACGCCGGCGCTCATCAGGTCGTCTACGTCCACTTCGTCGGGCAGCTTCGCGCCGATTCGCTCGGCGGTGTAGCGGACGAGGTACAGATAGTGCTCCAGCAGTCGGTTGCGGAGCGGGTCCGTGCTGCTGGTCTTGAAGTCGCGCCAGACCGCGGTCAGCTCCTGCGGATCGTTGATCGTCCGCGCGACGTGTTCGCGACTGACGCGGCGTATGCGGGCGTGCGGACCGCGGCGATTCATCCAGCTACCCTCGCTTCTATTCCGCCGAATCTTCGGCCGGCGCCGCCGCCGCGCTCATCGCTGCGACGTGCGCCTTGTCGATGCTTGTCTTGCGGCGTTGCAGGTGCTCCCGAAGCAGCAGTTTGCCGACCAGCGCCGCACTGTGCCCAACCAGAACCCCCGCGAGCAACGCGAGCAGCGCCCGCGACATGATCGTGGTTGCCGAATTGCCGGCGTACAGCCCGGCGAAGATCGCACAGGCGAACGCAAGCAACCCCATCTGTGCAGCCACGATTCGCGTCATGAGCGGGCGTCCGTGATTCCTATCGACGGCGACCCAACCGGCTTGAAGCCGGCGCGGGACTTCCGGTGTATTCCAAATCCAGTGCGCTCGGCGGCAGCCGGGTTGGGCGGCGGGGAACGATCGAAAGCAATCGCTAAGGCGCTATCGGGTAACGGCTTGCAGCGGTTCCGCGCAGGGCTGTGATCGCGCCGGGCGAAGAAGCCTACGCCGCATGCGGAGAGCCGTAGCGGCGATTTGGAGGATTGGCGCGACGATCGCGTCCGAATAAGCCGGGAATTCCGCGCGAAAGCAAGCACGGCGGACCGGCGGGATTGGGCGTGGTCGATGAAGCGATTCACCGGCATCCGTGCCGCAGAGACAAGACGTGGGCGTCCTGGCGGCCCACCGTGGCCGACCTCAGGCAGACGACCCGGTCGTCTGTGTCGGCAAGATTAGCTCAGCCATGCGCCGGCTACAAGCCTGAATGAGGTCGCCTGGTACGGATTGCCCATTCGAAACATAGCTGAGCCGCCAGCCAAGTCGCTTCACCACCTCGAGGACCACCCCGAAGCCGACCGCGTCGTCCAGGCGGGTCAGGACAAGTTGCGTGACGCCGAGAGGCTGCAGCAATGCGGCCGTGCGCTCCTGAGCCGCGGCGGTCATGCTGGCGGGCAGTACCAGGTGCGTCTCGTCGATTTCGAGGGCGGAGAGCGTCGCCTTCAGCGCGGTCAGCGTGTCGCCATCCCGCGCGCCGATTCCCGGCGTATCGATCAGCAGTAAATCGGCCGCGCCGTCCCGCGCGCAGGCCGCGCGTGCGGCGTCCGCGCTGTCCGCCGCCGCGATCGGAACGCGAATCAGGTCGGCATAGCGCCGGAGCTGCTCGACAGCGGCCAGCCGCCGGGTGTCGAGCGTCAGAATTGCCAATTGTCGGCGTTCGCGTAGCCGGAAGTGCGCGGCCAGCTTGGCGATTGTGGTTGTTTTTCCGGCTCCGGTCGGGCCGACCATCGCGACGCGCCTCACGCGGCCGGGTGTCAATGTGATGCCGCCGCTGACCGGCACCATGTCGGCGATGAACCGCCGCAGGACGTCCTCGATTCGGCCGCCGTTCGCAGCCGCTTCGCGCACGAGCTGTTCGGCCAGCTCATGACCCACGTCATTTTGCACCAGGCGAAGGAAGTGCTGCTGCACCGCGTCCGGCAGGGCCTGCGTCGCGGGTGGCGCTGTTGCTGGGCGATTCGCGCGACGGGCCGCGCTGTGCCTCTCTTCGGGCGGCGGCGTGCCGCGCGCGGGTGCGACGCGCAGCCGCGGCGCGGGCGACGTGAGCGGAGGCGGTCCGGCGGTGATCTCGACCCGCTTGCGGCCGACCAGCCCGCGCAGCCCCGAAGTATCCAGCGTTCGTGCGCCGAGAATCACCGCTTCCGGCCCGAACGCCTTCTTGACGAGCAGGAGCGCCTCGGGCATCGACGCCGCGGCGAAAACGCGCGGCTGTGCGGTCGCCGCCGGGGGTGGGGGCGTCAGGGCCGCGCCGTGCGGGTTGCGGGGCATTGCATCCTCCATGATCGCAAGAACTCCGCCGGGATCGCCGGCGCCCTCGCCGCGGGTCGCCGGTTACCCACTTCATCGGTGGGACGGGCTGCAGGGTGCGCGCGCGGCGCGATTATTGCGGCGAGTGCGCAGAGATGGCGGCGGGTGATAACTCGGCGGCCGTCGGCGCGCGGCGCAGCAGCCCGGCGGCGCGGTGCAGCACGATCTCGTTGAAACCCAGAATTCGAAAGGCGCGGGCCACGCGCTGCGGCCAGCTCGGGTCCGTCGCGATTTCGCGGTAGGCGCGGCCGAGATCGCGCCGCAGGCGCGGCAGCGCGACGGGCACCGGGAAGTCTGTGCCGAAGACCAGCTTTTCGTGCAAGTCCTGCGCTCGCGCCAACTGGCGGAGGTAGCGAATCTTGCCCCACGTTGTCAGCGCCGATGCGTCCGCATACAGCGGCGCGTCGCGGAACTCGCCGCGCAGCGCAGCAACCAATTGCCGATGCGAGCTCGTGTCGCCCAGCGGCGTGACCGGCGTCGCAACGTGCGCGACGATTACGGTGGGCAGCGCGCCTTCCGCGCGCAGGCGGCGCAGCACATTCAGCAGCGGTCCGACGGCGACGAACTCGGGGTGCTGCGTCGCCAACGTGAACTCGGCCCCGTAGTGGATGAGCAGCGGCATGCGTAGCGCCGCACACCGCCGCAGGAACGCCAGCGTGCGCGCGTCGCATACGTCGA
Organism: uncultured Planctomycetales bacterium; assembly: GCA_964631045.1. Taxonomy (GTDB): domain Bacteria; phylum Planctomycetota; class Phycisphaerae; order UBA1845; family Fen-1342; genus CAZVWB01. The sequence continues at coordinate 101,977 of CAZVWB010000015.1, read as the reverse complement.
TGTTCTGATGCAGCGGCAGCCACTTCACGAGCACCGCGCCGGCGGCCGCGACCTCATCAAGGCACGCCAATGCGTCGCGGCGGTAGGGGTGAATCGACGCGCCGAACAGAAAGCGATCGGGATGTCTACGGCACAGCGCGGCGACCAGGCTGTTGGACGTGTAGATGTCGCTGCCGCGCTCGCCGCGGCGGGTGGGGGGCGGGGGCAGGCTGCCGGCGGCGTCGAAGTAGCGATCGAACGCGAGCAGGACGAAGCGCTCGATCGGCCCGGGCGAGAACAGATGCCGCTCGTACACGGCTTCGAGCGCGGCGTCGAGGCGCTCCTCGGGCGGGGTTCGCCAGCCCAGCCCCAGCAGCCAGCAGAACGCGCGGAAGGTGAAGCGCCGCCGGGCGCGCGGCGAGACGAACGAGTCGAGAGCCGGGCCGTCCGTGGTGTGCGCGCGCTCAAACGAGAAGCGCTGGTCGCCGGTCGCGACACGGTTCGACAGGGTGTAGTGGCAGTGAACGTCAACGATCATGAAGCCGCGCTCTTCAGAGTGGGGCATTCCGCCGGCAGAGTTCTTTTCGGGGTGGGCCGGGCATCCTGCCCGCCGCATTTTGTCCCAGGCGGGGCCGGGCACTCTGCCCGCCGCGAGTTGTCCCTGGGTGGGGCGGGCATCCTGCCCGCTGCGTCACCGGCTCGCTTCTTTGGCTCCCGGATTGCCCGCGGCGCGGCTGCGCGGCAACCCGGCCCGCGACACAGCGCTCACCCGCCCGCATTCGGCCCCCGGCGAATGGCGCGCTCGCCGAAGCGCTCGCGGATCGCATCGACCGCGCGATCCAGGCTGCGGCGCTGCGCTTCCAGCGGGGCTGCGAACAGGTCCAACTGCCGGCCGCACTCGCCGCTGAGCTCGGCGACGCCCACGCCCAGCAGCCGCAGCGGCCCGCGCCGCTCGCGCACCCAGGTTTCGAACAGCGATTTCGCCGCGTCCCACAATGTGTCGGTCGCATCGCTGGCGGACGCCAGCGTCGTTTGACGGCTGAGCGTGGTGAAGTCCGGCGAGCGCAGCTTGAGAAACACGCACCGCGCCAGCCGTCCGTGCCGCCGAAGCCGCGACGCCACGTGCTCCAGTTGCTCCAGCAGGGTCGCGCGAAGCACCTCCACGTCGTCGATGTCCGTGGGAAACGTCGTTTCGTGGCTGATGCTGCGGGCATCGCGGTCGGCCACGACGACGCGATCATCCGAACCTTCCGCGAGAAGCCGGAAGTGCAGCCCCATCGGGCCGAATTCGCGCGTGAGCAGCGCCGGCGGCGCCCTTCGCACGTCGGCGAACGTGCGCAGCCCGAGCCGCTCGAAGCGCGGCAGCGTGGCCTTGCCCGCGCCCCACAGCCGGCTCACCGGCAGCGGATCGAGAAACTCCCGCACGTCTCCCGGCGGCACGATTACCAGTCCGTCGGGCTTGCGGAGGTCGCTGGCCAGCTTGGCGATGAACTTGTTCGGCGCGAGGCCGATGCTGGCGGTCAGCGCCGTTGTCTCGCGAATGCGCTGCTTGATCTCCGCGGCGATCCGCGCCGCCGGGCCGCGCAGCCGCTGCGATCCGGTCACGTCGAGGAACGCCTCGTCGATCGACAGCGGTTCGACTAGCGGCGTGTAGCACTCGAGGATGCCGAAGACCTGTCGCGACGCCTCGGAGTATGCGGCGAAGCGCGGCCGCACCACGATCGCGTGCGGGCAGAGCCGCAAGGCCTGCGCCGTGGACATGGCGCTGCGGCAGCCGAAGACCCGCGCCTCGTAGCTGGCCGTGGCCACGACGCCGCGGCCCTCCGGCGTGCCGCCGACCAGGATCGGCTTGCCGCGCAGATTCGGGTCGTCGCGCTGCTCGACGGCCGCGTAGAAGGCGTCCATGTCGACGTGCAGCACGGCGCGGGCGGGCGCCGAGATTGCGGGTGACTCGTTCATGGCAGACTCGGCGGCGAAAGCGCCGGCCGCACGGCCGCGCAATCAAGCGTGCGAAGCGACGGGAAGTCTCGCGGGCGGGATCATGGCGCTCGCCGCGCCAGACCGGCCGAGAGGGTCTGCGAAGCTCGCGATTTCAAGCGACTTCCCAAGCGGCTCGCACGGGCGGGAGAGCTTGAATTTTTTTTGGGGCGGGGCGGGCATTCGGCCCGCCCGCTGCTCTCGCGAACCACTCACGAGATTGATTGAAGCCGAAAAACTCACAAGCTCGGAGGCCCATGCTCTCCGCTCGTCCGCTGATCTCCCCCGCGCCGTCACATCACGACCGGCTTGTTCAGCTTCCGGCGCACGATGGCCCACTGCCCGCAGTGCATCAGCTCATGCTGGCCGATGATGTTGAACACCGCGCCGACCGTCGGGGCGTAGCTGCGCATGCTCTCCGGTCCGGGCTTGGCGAAGTCGGCGTCCGGCGTGTGCGCCAGCGCGGCCAGCGTCGCCTCGCGCACCTTCTTCATCAGGTCGAGGTACTGCTGCTTCGAGGCGAAGCCGCTGTCGCGCGTCGCGGCTTCCTTATTGTGCGCCGCAGCAAAGCCGGCGGGCAGCTCGGGCATGCGGTGGCCGAGGCTCGTAATCATCTCACACTCGCTGGCGACCAGGTGGCCCAGTTGCCACGCGATGTGGTTCGAGTTCGGCACCGGGCGAACCAGCAGGTCGGCGTCGCCCAGGTCGCCCAGGTAGGCCTGCGTCACCATCTGCGCCATGTCCATCGTGTTGCGGATCGCGTCCTTGGCATTCATCGAACTTCTCCTGATTGGGGCGTCCACCGAGACGTTTTCGGCTGGTCGATCGCGCGGCGACCGCCGCGCGGACGCCACGAACCTTTCCCAAACGAGTACCATACCCGAAACGAGCACTATGGACGCCGAATTCCCGCCAAGCAGCGTGCAGATCATCGGAATCGTGAATCTCACGCGCGATTCCCACTCCGACGGCGGCCGCTACCTGGAAGCGCCCGCGGCCATCGCCCAGGCCCGCCGGCTGCGCGCGGACGGAGCGGCGTGGGTCGAACTCGGCGCGGAGTCGAGCCACCCGGACAGCGAGGACGTATCCGCCGAAGAGGAGATGCGACGTCTGAGCGCGCCGCTGGCCGCATTGCGCGCCGAAGGCGCGGCGGTGGCCGTCGACACGAGCAAGCCCGAGATCATGCTGGCGGTGCTGCAACGCGGCGCGGGGATGATTAACGACATCAACGGTTTCCGCGACCCGGCGGCGATCGCCGCGGTGCGTGACAGCCGCGCCCGCATCGTCTGCATGCTCAATCGCACGACGAGAACGCCGGGCGGACGCGCGTCATCGGCCGCGGATGGCGGCGACGAACCCGGCGGCGATCGTCTGCTCGAAGAGGTGCTCGCGTGGGCGGCGGAGCGGCTGCGCACGCTGGCGGCCGCCGGTATCGATGCCGGGCGGATCATCCTCGATCCGGGAATGGGCTTTTTCCTCGGCGCGTCGCCGGAGTTCAGCCTGAGTGTGTTGCGCGGCTTGCCGCGGCTGGCGGCGGTGGGTGCGCCGATCTGTGTGTCGCCGTCGCGCAAGTCCTTCATCGGCGCGACGCTGCGGGACGCCGCGGGCGCGCCGCGCGGCGTGGCGGAGCGCGGCGCGGGTACGCTGGCGGCGGAGCTTTGGGCCGCGACCCGCGGCGCGAAGTTCATTCGCACGCACGACGTGCGGGCGCTGCACGACGCGCTGCGGGTGTGGCGCGCGATTGCTGGACCTGACGATCACACGACCCGGAAAACCGGACAGCCGCAATGAACACGTATGACGCGATCGTCGTCGGACTGGGAGCGATGGGCAGCGCCGCGTGCCGCTCGCTGGCGCAGCGCGGGGCGCGCGTCCTGGGGATCGAGGCGTTTGACATCGCCCACAGCCGCGGCAGCTCCCACGGCCAGACGCGCATCTGCCGCAAGGCGTACTTCGAACATCCCGATTACGTGCCGCTACTGCACCGCGCGTACGAGTTGTGGGATGCGCTCTCGATCGAAGCCGGAGAGCCGCTCTTTCAGCGTTGCGGCTTGCTGCTGGCCGGCCGGCCCGACGGCGAGCTGATTCCTGGCGTGCAGCGCTCGGCCGCGCAGCATCGGCTGGCGATCGAAGCGCTCGCGCCGCCGGATGTGCGTCGCCGCCTCCCGCAGTTCGACGTTCCCGACGGATTCGACGCGCTCTTCGAGGCGGATGCCGGATTTCTGCGGGTCGAGCGGTGCGTCGAGCGCCTCGCGGAGTCGGCCCGCCGCAGCGGCGCCACGCTGCAAACCGGCGAACGGGTCACATCGTGGGCGACGCAGGGCGACGGCGTCGTTGTGCGCACCGCGCGGAACGCCTATTCGGCAGGGCGGCTGATCCTCGCCGGGGGCGCGTGGAGCGCGGCGCTGCTGCCGCAGGTCGGCGTTCCGCTGGTCGTGTTGCGCAAGATGCAGTTGTGGTTCCGCGCGGCGGGCGAGTCGGCGCGCGTCGAGCGCGGCTGCCCGGTGTTCGCGTTCGAGGTCGACGAGGGCTTTTTCTACGGCTTCCCGGCGATCGACGGGGCACGCATGAAGATCGCGGAGCACTCCGGTCGCGAAGTGGTTGCCGATCCGAGCGCGGTCGACGCCGCTCTGCGGGCCGACGACGCGCCGCGCGTGCAGCGCTTCATCCAGCGGCACGTTCCGGCGGCGACGACGGAGGTGGTCGACCACTCGGTTTGCATGTACACCATGTCGCCCGACGGCCACTTCATCATCGACCGCGTTCCAGGTTGCGAGGCGGCGTGGTTTGCCGCCGGCTTCAGCGGGCATGGCTTCAAGTTCGCGCCGGTCATCGGCGAGGTGCTGGCCGATCTGGCGCTGCAAGCGGGCACGACGTCGCCGGCCGCGTTCCTGTCGCTCGCGCGGCCGGCGCTCGCCGGTTCGCCGGCGGAGCTCGATCCGTCGCGGCGGCGGCGCGACAACCGGTGAACGCGCGACCGGGGGCGTGCCGCGCGGCCGCTTGCCCCGTAAAATTCGCGCGAACAGGAGACAGACACGATGAACATTCGCACCCTTGCACTGACCCCGGCGGCCGCGTTGATTCTGATCTGCGCCTGCGAGAAGCAGCCGGACCAGCCGGCGTCGCCCGCGGCCCCCGCCGCGACTGCGCCGCCCGCCGCACCCGCCACGCAGCGCAGCCCCGAAGACGTCAAGGCGATCCAGGATTTGATCCGCGGCGAGCGCCCGGCCGGCTCGCCGCACGGTTCGATGCAGTCCCCGCACAGTTCTACACAGTCCCCGCACGGGGCGGGTGCCGCCGCGCCCGACGCCGCACCATCCGCCGGCGGGGCGCCGCGCGAGCTGCTTTATGACGCGCCGACCGCGTGGCAGCCGCAGCCGCCGAAGAACACGATGCGCAAGGCGCAGTGGTCCGTGCCCCGCGCCGCGGACGATCCGGAGGACGGCGAAGTGGTGCTCTCGCACTTCGGCGTGGGCGGCGGCGGGCCGATCGCGATGAATCTGGGCCGCTGGCGTTCGATGTTTACGACGCCGGACGGCGCGCCGGTGCCCGACTCTGCGGTGAAGCAGGAGCGGGTGCGCGTGAACGACCTGGCGGTGACGCTGCTGGACATCACGGGGCGCTATGCGGACGCGATGTCGCGCGGGGCGGCGACGCCGACGACCGTCGACTTTCGCCTGCTGGGTGCGGTGGTCGAGGGGCCGGGCGGGCCGTGGTTCTTCAAGTTCACCGGGCCGCTGGCGACCGTGACGGCACAGGAAGAGGCGTTTAAGAAGATGGTGGAGTCGCTGCGAATCAAATAGCGCGAGTACTGCGCGGCCGCGGCGTCGCGCGGGGCGCGGGCCAGACGTTCATGGCCGAGCTTCGCCTATGCCGACGCTCGACTCACCCGACCAAAGCAGTTCGGCGGCGCTGGTGTGCGTGCGCTGCGGATACAGTCTGCACGGACTGCCGGAAGACGGTGCATGTCCTGAGTGTGCGCTCTCCGTTCTGTGGATGCGCGATAGTTGGCCACTGCACGCGGCGCCCGACGCTTGGTTGCGCCGCGTGCAGATTGGGTACAACCTGGTCATCGTGGTGGTTCTGAATCTGCTCGCATTACCCCTTCTGGTGTTCTTGGCTGCGGGGACGGTCGCGATCAGGCCGCCGGACACGATGCCGATGTCGATATGGCTTTGCGTTGTGGTCATCGGTGTTTCGCCCACACTGTGGCTGATCATTGGTTTGATTGCCGTCAGCACACCCCAGCCGCGGATCGATCGCGTGTTCCCACATCTCCGGGTGGCGCGGCGATGGTCGCTCGCGCTGGTGGGCGCAGCGTTGTCCGCCGGCGTCGCGTTCATCGCCGCATGGACCGCCGGCGGCTCACCTGTGGTGCGCGTTAGTTTGGGCGCTGCGTCATCGATCTGCGCGCTCGCCCTCGTGTGGGACATCTTAAGCTACATGGAGCGCCTGCTGCGCCGCGCCGGAACCCATGGTCGCCTCATAGGGATTTTCATGGCGCGGCTGCTTCTCGCCGTTATCGCCGTCGGCGCCGTGTCGTTCGCGGGTTGCGTCATGCAGCAAGCGACTCTTGGTACGATCGCTCCGCTTCTGGTTCTTATGGTGATTCCGCTCGCAGCGCTCGGGATGTTTCTGGCGTCACTGTGCTCCACGGTGAACGCCGAGATTCGACGGGCGCGGATTCATCGCTGACGACGACCGCATCACCGTCTCCGCACCGCTGGCCGCTCGTCCTGCGAATTGTCCAAACTTCTCAGGCGACGCGGAGCGGCTCCGGCCCGTCCGTAGAATGCACCCGAGTCGCTTGGACAGTCGGCGAGCCCGCGTCCGTGGCGGCTCCTGGAGTGCACCATGCCCAGCTCCGTCTCGCGTCGCAGGTTGCTGGAAGACGCCGCCGCCGCTGCCGCCGTCACCGTCTTGTTTGACGGACTTCCGCTTGCCGCCGCATTACAGGATTCCTCGCCGCCGGGCGTGCCCGACGGCGCATCGCGCGAGCCGCAGAAATCTCCGCCCGCGGAACCCTCGAATCGCGGCAACGCCAGCGCGGACGGCGAGCCCTGGCCCGGCTATCCGCGGCAGGATGCCGCGCTCGTTCGCGAGATCGTCGGCGCGGCCCATCGCGACGAGGTCCGCGTGCGGACGTTGCTCGACCTGCGACCGGGACTGGCAAACGCCTGGTGGGATTGGGGCTTTGGCGACTGGGAGTCGCCGCTGGGCGCGGCGGCGCATACCGGCCGGCGTTCGATCGCCGAGCTGCTGATCGAGCGCGGCGCGCGGATCGACATCTTCGCCGCCGCCATGCTCGGCTACACCGACGTGGTCAAAGCCCTCGTTGCCGCCGCGCCCGGCGTGCAGCGCACCCCCGGACCGCACGGCATCCCGCTGCTGGCGCACGCACGCGCCGGCGGCCCAAAGGCGCAGGCGACCGCGACCTGGCTTGAGTCGCTGGGCGACGCCAGCCAGACGCCGCAGAGCCGCGAGGTGACCGCCGAGCAGGCCCAGGCGTACGTCGGCCGCTATCGCTTCGGCGGGGCGGAAGCGGCTTTTGACGTGAAGTTCGAACGCGAGCAGCTCTCGATCGTACGTTCCCCGGAAGCGCCGCGGCGTCTGGTCTGCACGGCGGAACATCAGTTTTTCCCGGCCGGCGCCCCCAGCGTGTCGATTCAGTTCGAGATGCGCGAGGAGCGGTCCGCGGCAATGGTGGTATCCGAGCGCGATTTTGAGCTGCGGGCGGTGCGGATGGAGTAGGGGGGAGGAGCGACGGAGCGACAAAGCGAAAGAGCGACGAAGCGACCGGGCGACGGAGCGACGAAGCGACGGAGAGCGGGGCGCAGGGCGTGTGACGTGCGCTTCGCGCGTGCGTGGGTAGCATGGGCCTCCGGCCCGTGCGTGCCGCTCGAGCCCCGGCGTGGGACTAACACAACGCGCGCGGCGCCGCCGGTGCGCTGCGAAAGGTGGGTCCGCAACGATGACAGCGCTTGAAACGACGCAACCACCCGCACCGGCGCGGCGCTCATGGCTGCAACGTTGGTTGCGGCCCAGCGCCGCGGCGCGCCGGCGGCGGCTGCAGCGCGAGGTCTGGCTCATTACGCTGATCGCGGCCGCCGCGACCGCGTTTGGTCTGCTCTGGCCCGCCGATCTCGAAAACCAGTCGCCGTGGCGGATCGCCGTGGATCTCGCCGCGTTCATGCTGCGAACATTCGCGTTCCACGTCGGGTTGGGGCTGTGCTGTGTCGCGGTCGTGGCCTGGATCATCAAACAGCGCGTCCCGGCGGGAGTGTTGCTCGCGCTGGCAGCCGCGTGGGGCGGGCCGACGGTCTGGGAGTTCATCCCGCGCGGCGCGTCGGCGGCGCCACCGTCAGCCGGCGGCGCCCTCCGACTCCTGAGCGTGAACCTGTACGCGGGCAACCGGCAGATGGAGACGCTGACCGAAGAAATCATCGCCGCCGATGCCGATGTCGTGCTCGTTCAGGAATACACGCCGGAGTGGGAGGCCGTGCTCGCCCGCCGGCTGTACAACCAGTATCCACACATGCTGCGGAATCCGCAGACCGACTGCTTCGGTGCGGCGGTGTTTTCGCGCGTGCCGTTTGTCGAGCCGCCGCGCGACGAGCTGCGGCTCGGGCCGACGGGCAATCCGCAGCTACGGGTGGTGGTTCCGATCGGCGGTCGCCCCGTGGCGATCTACAACATCCACCTGCTCCCGCCGGCGGGCTTGACGTACTATCGCATCGGCCGCGAGGAGTTTGTCGACCTGCAGCGGGCGCTCGCCGCGGAGAAGCTGCCGGCGATCGTCAGCGGCGACTTCAATTTCACGAGCAACAGTCCGCAGGGTGTGGCGATGCAGCGCGCGGGCTTCCGCGATGCGCTCGACGCGCATGGATGGGGGCCGCGCTGGACATGGCCGACCTGGGGACTGCGCCGGTTTATTCCGGGCATCCGCATCGACCACATCTATGTTTCGCCAGCGCTGACGGCGAGAGAGAGCCGAATCGGCGATGGGGTCGGGTCGGATCACCGTCCGGTTTTCGCGGAGATTGCACTCCGCTGAGGCCGCGCGTTCGCGCGGCCGCGCCGCCCGCTGGACGATTGCGCTTCTGATAACTCTCGCCAATCCGCGCCAATTTCCCTGGATGGCTGCTGATCCGCGTCCGCGCGGCGCGAATGCGCTACGGACGCTGGGCGGTGCAGGCTACGATATCGAAGTTGTGAGGCTATGATTACTCATACGACTGCGGCGACGGTCGCGGGTCTTAATCTGCGCTGTGGAAGGAGCCCTCGGATGCTCGCAATTCGCCTGGCGACGGCTGCGATTAGCGGCGCGATCCTCGTGAGCGCGCCTCTGGCCCCGGCGATGGCCGTTGATCGCACGCCCAATGCGGCCGTCGCGGCGAACGCGGCCGCGGATGTTGCGACCACGCACATCCTCGTCCGGCTTGCCGCCGGTCTAACGCCAAGCGACGTCGGCCTGGGCGGCGTCACTGTGGACGGCGGCGAGATCGACGCGCTGGCCGCGGCGTGGGCGGTGCAGAGGGTCGTGCCGGTCCTGAGCGAAGCCCCGCGCGCCGCGTGGCTGCCGAGCGCCGATCGCCTGGCGCGCACCCATCGCTTTGAAGTCGCCGGCGGATCGGATACGACCGCGATGGCGGCGGCATTCGCGCAGGCGGCGGGCGTCGAGATCGCGGAAGTCGACGGCGTGGGCGGCATCAGCACGTATACGCCCAACGACACGCACTTCGTCACATTTCAATGGAACCTGAATAACAGCGGGCAGGGCGGCGGCGTGCCCGATGCGGACATCGACGCGCCGGAGCTCTGGGGCGCGAATCAGGGCAGCGGCAGCGTCGTGCTGGCGATTCTCGACACCGGAATTCAGTCGACGCACCCGGACCTTGCCGGCCGGCTGCTGCCGGGCCGCAACGTCTACGACAACAACGACAACACCGAAGACCCGCACGGCCACGGTTCGCACGTCACGGGAATCGCGGCGGGCAACGGCGACAACGGCATCGGCATCGCCGGCGTGAACTGGCAGTGTGCGATTCTCCCGGTGCGCTGCACCAGCCCGAGCGGCTCGACGACCGAGTCGATCACCGCGGATGCGATCCGCTGGGCCGCGGATCACAACGCCGACGTGATCTCGATGAGCTTGCAGTTCTACACGGGCACGCAAACCCTGGCGGATGCGGTGAACTATGCACACGACCTCGGCGTGTTGCTGATCGCCGCGACGGGCAACTCGCGCGGGCGGACGATCGCGTTTCCGGCGCGCTTCCCGAACTGCATGGGCGTCGGTGCGACGACGCGGATGGACCTGCGCTGGGTCAGCTCCAATTACGGTCCCGAGATCGACGTGGTCGCACCCGGGTTCGAGATCTACTCCTGCTGGAACGACAGCTCGTATCGCAACAACAACGGCACGTCGATGGCCACGCCGCACGTGAGCGGCCTGGCGGCGCTGCTGCGCGGACTCAATCCGGCGCTGACCCCCGATCAGGTCGATCAGATTCTGCGCGACACCGCCGATGATCGCGGCGCGACGGGGTTCGATGAAGAGTATGGACACGGGCGGATCAACGCCTATCGCGCGCTGCACGCCGCGTCGCCGTACGCGCCCGGCGATCTGAACTGCGATGGCGTGGTGAACTTCTTCGACATCGATGCGTTCCTGACCGCCTTGTTCGACATCGCCGCGTATCCGAGCACGTACGCGGGGTGCGACGTTTCGCGCGGCGACTTCGACGGCGACGCGAACATCAACTTCTTCGACATTGACCCGTTTGTCGTGGCGCTCTTCGGGCAGTAGAGCAGGGTGGAGCGGGCATTCTGCCCGCTCAAGAAAAAACCACGCGCGGGCAGGTTGCCCACCCAACATGCTGCTCCGATCAAAAAGGCGGGCGGCGAGGATCTCCAGCCCACCCCCCGGGGCGATGCAAAGCCGCCCTGTCTCGATCTTCCGCCGCTGAGTACACTCGCTCCGCATTGACGCTCGCTGTCTGGCGCCCTGGTTTCGGAGACCTGCAATTTCCAGCACACTGCCCGCATCGAATTCAGACCTTCCTTCCCCGGACGAGTGTGTCCGTTTGCGGGCTGCGGCCGAGGCGGCCGCCCGCGCCGGGGGACGCGTGGCCGCGGCGGCGTTCGCCGCGCCGGCCGGCGTTCGGTTGAAGGCGGATGCCAGCGTCGTGACCGACGCTGACGTTGCCGCGCAAGCGGCCGTCGTAGCAGTGCTGGGCGAACTGCGGCCGCGCGACCGCTGGATCGGCGAAGAGTCTCCCGTCGACCGTGCCCCCGCCGACGCCGACACCGTGGTTTGGCTGATCGACCCGATCGACGGCACGCGAAACTTCGTCCGCGGCAGCCCGCTGTTTGCGTGCAGCGTCGGGGCGCTGCACCGCGGACTTCCGGTGGCGGGCGCGATCTACGAGCCGCTTCGCGAGCGCATGTACGCCGCGGATGTTCGGTCGGGCTTCTTCATCGACGGCGTGGCTGCCGGAAGCTCCGCGCGGGCGGCGCGCGGCGGCCCGCCCGGCGAAGTGGTGCTGGCCATCCCGAGCACGGCGACGCCGGCCGTCGCCGAGACGATGCAGGCCGCGGTGTCGCGCTGCGTCGTTCGCAACGCCGGCTCGGCCGCCCTACACCTGGCGATGATCGCGACCGGCGAGATCGACGCGGCGCTGCTGGCCACGTGCAAGCTGTGGGACTTGGCGGCGGGGGCGGCGCTGATCGCCGCGATCGGCGGCGTCTTCTCTGACCTGAACGGGACGCCGCTGTTTCCGCACGATGTTTGGGGCCGCGCGGCCGAGGAGTTGCCCAGCATCGCAGCGCGCGACGCGGCGACGCTGGAGCGGGTGCTGGCGCTTCGCGGCGCGGCGGGGCGGTAGCGAAGTCTGTCGAGCAATTCGCATCACAATTCGCGTGCGGGGCATCCTGACCGCAACTGGGCCAGGTACACGAGATCCCGGCGAACCGGCGACGGCCACGCCGCGACACACCGAGAAAAGCCGCCGGGCGGCGAGCGCTTTTCGCGCTCCGCCGCCCGGCGAGTGTCTTTCGACTACGGAGTCAACCGGCGATCGATCAGTGATCGGCCTTGGGCGTGATGACGGTGTCGATCACGTGGATGACGCCGTTGGTGCAGGCGATGTCCGTCGCCGTGATCGTGGCGGCGTCGATCATCACCGTCTTGTCCTTGACGGTGATCGTGGCTTCCTGGCCGTTGACGGTCTTGATGGTCTTGGCCTTGACCACGTCGGCGGCCAGCGCCTTGCCGGCGTGAACGTGGTACTTCAGGATGCCCTGCAGCTTGGCCTTGTTCTCCGGCTTGGTCAGCGTGTCGAGCGTCTCCTTGCCGAGCTTCTTGAACGCCTCGTTGGTCGGCGCGAAGACTGTGAAGGGGCCTTCACCCTTGAGGGTCTCGACCAGTTCGGCCTGTGTGAGCAGCTCGACCAGCGTCGAGAAGTCCTTGTTGGCCGCAGCCGTATCGACGATGTCCATCGGCTTGGACTCGGCCTTCTTGTCCTGGGCCACGCCGACGCGGGCCCAACCCGAAAACGCGATGAGCGCGACCGGCAGCGCCACCGACAGGGACAACCACCAATTGCGACGCATCATTGGAGGAACTCCTGCGCCGAAGGAAAGGCGGGCGAAAGCAGCCGCGGCACGACACACTGCGCGCCCTGGGGTCGAATCGGCTTCGCCGCGCCGACTTCGGAAGAGGGGGAACTTTAACAATCAAGCCCCGCGGCGCAAAGCCCTCACGTTCGTGGGCCGCGCGCTAAACAAAAGGTCAGAATTGACTGAAAGAACTAGAGTCGCGACGCTCAATCCGCCTGATCTCTCGCGTCGCTGGCCGGGCGCGCTGTTACGGGCTGGCGGGCTCGGCCGCGCGCGACTTCTCGGCCGTAGTCAGATTCGCGTACAGCACCATGTTGCGCAAAGCGCGCAGGCTGGTCTCGGCGTCGAGGCCACTGCATTCATAAACCTGTGATCCGAGAAGACTTACGCTGATATCCACCGGGCAGTAGATCACTGCCAGCCGCTTGCCGAGCGCGAACGCCTTCAGCCGCGCGGCGCCTTCGCCGCCCAGCCGCCGCGCCGTGCGGCGATAGCCGAATTGCGAGATTCGCACCGCGTCGGTCACGCCGTCGCCGGTGAAGAGCGGCGAATCATCCGGCACCGTAACCGGTTCAACTCTCAGGGCGGTCTGCACGGCGCGCTCGAACGAAGCCAGAAATTCCGGGGAGCCGTTGGCGGGATCAGCCAGCAGCGTACCCCCGCCGGTCAGGAAGCGGCGGAGGCCGCTGAGCTCGGCCTCGCTGAGTTCGAAGCCGCGCGTGCCGGTCATGTGCGCGATGCGATAGTCCTCGATCGCGGGCGAGTCGAAGCGGATGCCGGAGCTGACGAGCAGGCGCGTCTGGATGCGGTTGTTCATGTAGCGGACGAAGCGCGTCCAGCCATACGGCTCGATGTCCCAGTTTCCATCGTAGCGCACGCGGGCGATCGAGATGGTGCGGGTCGGCTCCGATTCCTCGGTGGCGATCGTCGGCGTCTCGAACCGCGTGCGCAGCGGCGTCTTGTCCGTCGCGTAGAGATACACATTGACGCCGAGCTGGAAGTGCGGCGACCAGCGCTTCACCTGATTCTGATTCCAGGCGGCGCACACGTCGTCGGCCGACATCAGCATCAGCGTGCGCGTCGGGCTGCGCACCTCGTAGAGGTCCGGCGGGTTTTCGATGCGGTACTGCGCTCCGCCGGACAGAATCGGATGCGTCGATCGCAGCGGCAGCATCGGATACTCGGGGGCGATGCGCGCGGCGAGTCTCCGCACACTGCCGGCGAACGCGGGCTCGCTGCAGCACGCGACCGCGAAGATGAGCCCGCCGCGGTCGAGATACTCGCGCAGCTTCTGTTCTTCCTCGACCGTGAACTCCAGCGCGCGGTGACCGGTGATGTACAGCACCGGGGCTTCGAGCAGCGAGTCGATCGGGTCGTCGAGGCTGACGCTCTGCCAGTTGTAGAGCCGCTCCAGCGTGCCGGCGGCATAGCGCGTCAGGCCGGCTACGTCGCGCAGCTTGTTGTTCCAGTCGCCGGAGTGTTCGAGCTTGTTATAGAAGATCGGCGCGCGGCCATGACAGAGGAACATCAGCGCGAAGCACGTGCTGCGGTGCGAAGATCCGTCCACGCCGGGCCAACTCCCGTCGGGGTTCTGCGACGCCAGCAGCACTTCCGCGCCTTCGTAGAACCAGTCGCGCCCGCGGAAGCGTTTTTGGCCGCTGGCGCGGCCGGCGCGCTCGACGCCGTAGAGGTAGTAGTGCTTCCAGTTTCCCGAGCCGCCGGGGTTGTCGGGCGTGTAGTTGCGCCCGAACCAATCGAGCCCGGAGTCGATCGCGGCCAGGAGCCCGGCGGCTTTGCGATGTTGTCCGCAGAAGGGGGATGATTTGCCGTTGAAGCGGCCCTCATCGAGCGAATAGCCGCGATCGAGAACGATGAACAGCGTCGCAAGTCCTGCGGCCGACATGCTGCCCGTGCTGGGCTGGTCGCGCTGATAGGACCACCCGCCGTCGCTGTTCTGCATTCGGGTCCAATAGTCGCGCACCGCCAGCCAGTATTCCTCGGGCACGTCGATGCCCGCTTCGCTGGCCATCCAGACGCCCAGCGCGGCGAACTGGCTGTTGGAGTTGTCGGTCCAGCCGCCGCTGGTTTGACCCTGGGCCGAGGCGTAGTCATAGCCGCCGGCGGCCGGGCTGCCGGGCGGGTACATCGCGGATTGAAGCCACGCCGCGTCATCGGCGAGTTGTTTTTTGAAGTCGCCGCCGGGCACAAGCGAAAGCACCTGAGCGCGGACGGACCGTGTGTAGGTTGCAGCCAGCGGCTGATCGACCAGCCAGCGGATGGACTGTGCCATTTTCTCCGCCCGCGGATCTTCGCCGGCGTAAAGCAGCGCGAGCAGCGCCAAGCCGGTGTCTCCGCCGAAGAAGCGATCGCCGCGCGCTTCGGGCACGTCCCAATGGCCGCTCGCGTTGCGCTGGGCGTTGATCCAGAGCACGGCCCGCTCGATGGCGTCCTCAACGTGGCCGGACGTCACCGGGTGTGGCTGCGTGCTGGTGGTTTGCGCCCCGCAATTCGCGACGATCGCAAAAAACATCGCCGTGATCGACAACCGCATGTTGCCTCCGTCCAAACAGGCAGTACAGTAATCGTATCGGCGAGCAACCCCGAGGCCAGCGAGTCCGGTTCATTGACCGGCCGAATGTAACTGCCTACGATTTATAGAGTAACGACTGGCCCGGCGCCTAGCCACGATCCGCGCAGAGAGTCTCCGGTGGCCGACTTCTCCGATGACACGCTGATTACGCGCCTCGCCGCCGAGCGCAAGCTGATTACCCCGGATGAGGTGCGCGTCGCCGGGGAGCAGCAGCGGCAGCTCGCGAAGAACGGCCACACGCGCCCGATGGGCGACCTGCTGGTCGATTTGGGATTTCTCACCCGCACGCAACTCGCTCGCCTTTCCGGCGGGAATGAGGACTCCGGCGGCCGTCCGGCCCAGCAGATTCCCGGCTACCAGCTTCAAAAGAAGGTCGGCGCCGGCGCGATGGCGGTCGTCTATCGCGCCAAGCAGCTCAGCCTTGACCGCACCGTCGCCGTGAAGGTGCTGCCCAAGCGGCTCAGCGCGAACTCCGAGTTCGTCGAGCGATTCTATCGCGAGGGCAAAGCTGCGGCGGCGCTGAACCACAACAACATCGTCCAGGCTATCGATGTCGGCGAGGCCGGCGGGTTTCACTACTTCGTGATGGAGTTCGTCGAAGGCTGCACGGTCTACGACGAGCTGGCCGACAGCAAGGTGTACACCGAGCTGGAAGCGGTCGACGTCGTGACGCAGATTACGCGGGCGCTGGCGCACGCACACGAGCGCGGCTTCGTTCACCGCGACGTGAAACCCAAGAACATCATGCTGACCAAGGAGCGCGTGGCGAAGCTGGCGGACATGGGGCTCGCGCGAGAAACGAGCGATCTGCAGGCGGCAATGGCCGAAGCGGGGCGGGCGTATGGCACGCCGTACTACATCAGCCCGGAGCAGATTCGCGGCGAGGTCGACATCGACCACCGCGCGGACATCTACTCGCTGGGTGCGACTTTTTATCACATGGTGACCGGGCGCGTCCCGTTCGAAGGGCCGACGCCCTCGGCGGTCATGCACAAACATCTGAAAGAGACGCTCACGCCGCCGGATCACCTGAACACCGCGCTCACGGCCGGCGCCGCTGCGATGATCGAAATGATGATGGCCAAGAACCGCGAGGAGCGCTACGCAAGCTGCAAGGAGCTGCTGGCCGATCTCGACTGTCTGGCGCGCAAGCAGCCGCCGCACTTCGCCCAGCAACGCCTGGACGCCGATGTGTTCACCACGCTCTCGCGCGGCAAGGTCGTCGAGCAGCACGAGGCCGGCGCACAGCGTCGGCGGGAAGCGGCTTCGGGCGGATCGTCGGGCCTGATGCTGGTGGCGATCCTGGCCGGCGCGGTCGCGCTGATCAGCGTGATTCTCAACGTCATGCTGCTGGTTTCGAAGTAACCCTCCGCTGTGCAATTCGATTCAAGGAGGTGTGCAGATGTCCTGCCCACTGACGATCGGGCGGCGCGCCCGGGGTTCTGCGCTGCGCCGCGCGGGGCTGTTTCTGGCGGCGGCGCTGCTGCCATGCGCCGCGGCCGGGGACATTTACTACGTCGCGCCCGCCGGCGACGATGCGAACGATGGGCGGTCGCCCGAGACGGCCTGGCGCAACATCTCTCGCGCTGCGGAACTGCTTGTTCCCGGCGACACCGTGCGAATCCTCGCCGGAGTGTATGCCGATCAGCGCATGCCGGCCGAGGAGGACTGTGAGTACGGCACTCCGGATTGCAGTGTGCCCGGGATCAAGCCGGCCCGCTCCGGCGCGCCGGGCGCGCCGATCGTGTATGAAGCCTGGCCGGAGGGTGCGGCCGTCGTGATCGATCAGGCCGGATTGCGCGCCGCGGGGGCGCGCGGGTTCTACCTGGCCGATCGCGAGTTGATCCACATCCGCGGCCTGGAGATTCGAAACGTCTGGACCGCGGGCATCTACGTCGACCTGGGCGACCCCGCAGCGCCCAGCGGCAGCCTGCTGATCGAGAACTGCACAATCCACGGGGTCGACGGCGACGACAACATGGGCGGCATCTACCTGCACGACTGCCGCGATTCGCTGATTCGTAGCTGCACGGTCTACGACATCGACGCGCCGCCGGGGGGCCGCGGGGCGCCGGCCTTCAACGCCGCGAGCATCATCACGTTCGACGCCTCGAACATCACGATCGACGGGTGCGTGCTGCGCGGCGGTCATCATGGGGTGTATGTGAAAGAGGCGGCGGCCGCCGGACGCGACCTGACGATCCGCCACAATCGCATTCACGGCACGACCAAGGGCGTCTTTCTGTCCGTGCGCGGACTGGGCGACAACGCCCACGAAGACCACCGCATCCACGGAAACCTGTTCTATGACATTGCCGAGGGCGCGATCGAGAGCGACACGTTCGAAACGGGCGAAACCAGCCGCCGGCTGTACATCAACAACAACACGTTCGCGCGCGTGGGCAACGCGATCGACCTGGACCGCTTCGAGCAGGTCAGCATTACGCAGAACGCGATCCATGCGCTGCAGGGCGGCGGCGAATTCGGATTCGCGCTGGTGACGCGCTACGACCCCGGCCTCGTTACGTTTGAGGATTTCGACCGCAATTTCTACCCGCCGGACGTACGGTTCGACCTGAATCGCTGGGAGTACGGCGGCGGCGATCCGGACGACGACCGCGTGACGCTCAGCGGCCTGGATGCGTGGCAGGCCTATGGGTTCGAGCCGAACTCGGCGACGGGCGATCCGCTGTTCGTCGATGCGGCGGCGAGTAACTTTCATCTGCGGCGGGCGTCGCCATGCCGCAACGCGGGCTGGACCTTCTACAACCCGATGGAGGGCGAGACCGACATCGACGGTCAGTCGCGAATCATCGACGGGATCGTGGACATCGGCGCAGACGAAGTCGATCTGACTCCGCGGGGCGATGCGAATTGCGACGGTTTCATCAACTTCTTCGACATCGACCCGTTCGTGCTGGCGGTGTTCGACGCCGACGGCTACGCGGCGGCGCTTCCCGAGTGTTCGCTGCTGTCTGCGGACCTGAACGTCGACTTTCGCGTGGATTTCTTCGACATCGATCCGTTCGTAGATTGCCTGTTTGCGGCGGGGTGTCCGTAGGGCCGCGGCGTGCGGGAAGAGTCGATACGCGCCAGGGCCGGCCCCACGACTGCGCTTCCCGAGCGAGAGGTGCGGGGCGACAATCCGCGGCATGTTTCGCGTTCTTCTCGCCTGCGTCATTACGCCTGCACTACTGCTGGCGGCCGTGTTGGCGCTTCAACCGCGCAGCCCGCGGGCCGATCTGGTGGTTTCGTCCGACTCGCTGCGGACGATCGATCCGCAGCGCGTGACCTACATGGACGACATCCAGGTCGCTTCGGCGCTTTTCGAGGGGCTGACGCGGCTGAATCCGCTGACGTTGCAGCCTGAGCCGGGCGTGGCGGAACGCTGGGAGACCGAGGCCGACGGCGACGCAATCACGTTCACGCTGCGCGAGACGGCCCGCTGGTCGAATGGCGCGCGCGTCACGGCGGCGGACTTCCGCCGGTCGTGGCTGCGGGTGCTCGATCCGCGGCTGCGATCCCAGTACGCCGCCACGCTGCACGTGATTCGCGGCGCGAAGGCGTATTACACGGCGCGGCTCGACGCCGATGCGGCCAACGACCCGCCCGCGGAGACCGTCGGCATCGCGGCGACCGACGACCGCACGCTGGTGGTTCGCCTGGAGACGCCGTGTCCGTACTTCCTCGACCTGGCGGCGTTCCCCACGCTGATGCCGGTGCATGAGAGCGTCGAGCGCGTCTGGCCGCTGGAAGCGGACAAGAAGGGTCTGGCGCTTGGCCCGGCTACGCTGATCTGCAACGGCGCGTTCGTCCTGCAACGCTGGGATTTCAAGCGGCGCTTGCTGCTGTCGCGCAACCCGCACTACTGGGACGCCGACGCGACGAACATGCAGACGATTGAAGTGGCGATGATCGGCGATTCGAACGCGGCGCTGATGGGCTACGAAACGGGCCGCATCGACCAGGTCAGCGACCTCGACACCCCGATCGCGATCGCACTGCGCGACGAGATGGCGGCCGGCCGCCGCAAGGATTTCCATTGCGGCGAGCGCTTCTCGACGTTCTTTTTTCGGGTGAATTGCCGCCGGCCGCCGTTGGACAACGTCGATCTGCGGCGGGCGCTGGCGCTGGCGCTGGATCGCGCGGCGATCTGCGAGCGCGTGCTGGGCTTGGGCGAGACGCCGGCGTACACGTATGTGCCGCCGGCGGCGATTCCGCTGATGGCGCGGCGCGGGCCGGGCGGCGAGAGCGTGCTGTACGAGCCGGCCGGCGGATTGGGACAGGCGCTCGACGCCGCGGCGCGCGAGCGGCTGGCTCGCGAGCACCTGACGCGCAGCGGGTTCGACCGGGTGGCGGCGGAGCGGCCGATCAAACTGGCCTACGCGACGGATTCTTCGCTGCAGCGCCGCGTGTGCGAGGCGGTGCAGCAGCAGTGGGAGACCGTGCTCGGGATTCGCGTCGAGTTGCAACCGACCGAGGTCGCGGTGCTGTCCCGCGACATCCGCAACCTCGACTACGACGTGGCCCGCAGCGACTGGTTCGGCGACTACATGGACCCAGGCACGTTCCTGGATATGTACGTCACCGGCAGCGGCCAGAACCGCACGGGTTGGTCAAGCGGCGAGTACGACCGGCTCATTGCCGCGGCGGCCGGAGAGCGCGACGACGCGCGGCGTTTCGCGCTGTTTCGGCAGGCCGAAGCGCTGCTGTGCAACGATCAGTTGCCGATCATTCCGGTGTACTTCAAGACCGGCAACTACCTGTTGCGCCCGGGCCTGGGCGGGGTCGGACCGAACATTCGCGACATACTACCGATCCACCGAATCCGGCGGTTGCCGCCGGGGGATTCCGACGGAGCGAGTTGAACCGTGAACATCTTCCGCAGTTTCTGGTCGCTGCTGCGCGGCACGGCCGATGAGGATGCGTTCGCCGACTATCGCCGCCGCATCCTGCGCTGGGCGCAGGAGACGCATGGCGTTTCGGCCGCGGAGATGCGGACGCGTTACGAAAACCGTTACCTTGAAGCCGGCGGGCGCGATTTGTTTCTCGACTATCTGGTCTCGGCCGCGAAGCAGGATCCGAGCTATGTCACCGAGCATCCGGGCCTGCTGGCCGATCGGCGGGCGCTGTTTGAACGCTTCGGCCACCCGATCCTGACCCGCCGCGAACTGGTCGACCAGGAAAACGCGCGGCTCAAGCGGATGGATTCGCCGTTTCGCATGTGAACGAAAGCGGCGCATCGGCCGACCGAGTGGACGGCATCCGCACCGGGTCGGCGCTTCGAGCCGAGCGGAGGCAATCGCCTTGGGGTTACGGAGTGCGCCCGGACAATCCCGAAAGGGGCCAGCGAACTCTAGACCCGGGGCTCGCCCAGCGCCGCGCGAATTTGCATGAGAAACGCGCGTGCTGACCCGTGTCGGACCGAGCCTTGGGGCGGGGTGTGGTGGAAACTGTTGTCTCAGACGGCAGTGCGGATGCGGTCCTGGGATATCGTCATGCGCAGGCGATTATCCTTGGCTCGCAAGCTGCGCAAGAGGCCCGCGCTCATTTCGCGCGGCGCGACCGCCGGAGTGTTGCCCCGACCTCGAACAGGAGCTGCACCTTCGGTGCGACGCAGCTCGCGTCACGACGGCCGGGCCCTGGGACGGGCTTGATCGGGAGTTCAGATTTCTTAAGCAGCCGGAGTTTCCGTCTGCAACGCGCCAGCTTCGGGGGGCGACTCGGGAGCCGGCACCAGAGTCTCCCATGCTTCCGGTAGGGTTTCGCCCGTGAGGGCTCGCCACTGGTCATCAAAAACACGATAGAGAATGTCGAATTCTTGCCCACGTGTCTTTCGGGCCAATACGCAGGGAACCTCGCCTCCTCGAATATGCTGTTTACCACCCGATGCATCTAACCGATACAAATAGTATCCAACTGCCACGAACTCCTCTCCTAGGCAGTTCTCCAGCCAAATGCTGTTTAGTGCGGCTTGCGCCTTGTAGAATTTCACTCTTAGTTTTCCGATCGGTCGATCTGTCGTTGCCAGATATAGCTTTGCGTCTGACTTTGTCGCTGCGTGGCGAGTCAATACCCTGTTTGCAAACTGAGTTGTCTGTCTAGAAATCTCGTTGTGCTGCAGCAAAACGTCAACATCGCAACCGGACTCAATCAGGTACTTGATGCAGTCGTATGCTCTCTCCCCACTATGCTGAATTAGTCTAGCGCGCCTCCAGTGGTTGCCACGCTTAAATTCCCCGAATGCATCGTTCATCTCGCGAAAGACTCGCACAGGCGCTTCGCCCATGGTCATGCTGTCGCGCAGCTTAAGGAGCGACAAGTTCTGAGTCCTCAAAGCCTCTGTTTTGGTCGCCAAATCCGCCTCGTGCTGGGCCTTATCTAGGTTTTTCTGACTCTCGCTGAGTAGAAACTCGGCGCGCTTGTCGTAGAAGTGAAATGCCGCACTAGACAGCGCGAAGATCCAACCGGACGCCAAGCTGGCAACAGCGGAGGAATCCTTAGGCCAAACACACAACGATATAATCGTCACGCAGAAAACAATAAAAATTCCAAACAACGAAGCCTGCCACCACCGCGTTAGGCCACGCTCTCGATCGCGCGGACACACCCGAGTCAATGACGCTTTTGGAGTGTTGAGGTCGGTCGTGGTAGTGCCACGGCTACTCCCACTGGCGGGTAAATTGTCTGGCTGGCCAATGCCCTGAGTCAAGTTGTCTGCCTCTTCGTTTCTGTCCGAATTGCTTCTGTCATCTGACGTTGCGCGACTCGCCGCCGAGACATGGCAGTTCGACAGGCAGGACGAAACGCCTCCCAGGATCTGCGTGGCCGGCGCCCGAGGTCTCGATTCGAGGCGCCGATCTCGACCTAGAGCGAAGTCGGCTACGCACCACGTCATCCGTGGCTAACCGCACACCAACGAGATTCTTATAGGTCTCATGGTGCCGGGAGTCAAGTAATGGCGCGGGAGTTAGTCAGCTTGACTATGCACCGTGCACCAAGTGCGAGTACGTTGGGGCTAGATTGAGATCGAGCGAGGCCCCCCGGAGTTTCCAAGTGCCGCGAGTACCGTGACGCCTGGGATTCGCAAGACCGGCGTAGACCGTCTAGCTTGGTTAACCGGCCGAGAGAACGCCCGTTAACCCACGTGCCGAATGTCCGCACCGAGCGTGTGCAGGTGATCGAGTACGCGCTCGGAGATGTTCACCTCGAAGATCGCTCGCCCGTCGACGAATTCGCGCGTCAGCACATCTGCGAAGCGCTCCAGAAACCCCAGCGCCCGCCCGGCCGCCGCGGGGATCGACAACCGCATGCGGCGCTGCTCGCCGGCGAGGCGTTCGAGCACCACGTCGCGCAGGCCGTCGAGCCCCTCGCCGGTGCGGGCCGAGATACTGATCGCCTCGGTGAACTTCTGCCGGAGGATCGGCAGGATGGCCTCGTCGGCGACGGCGTCTACCTTGTTGAGCGCCAGCAGCGTCGGACGCTGCCCGACGCCCAGCTCGCCCAGTACCTGCTCGACCGCGGCGATTTGCGCGAGCACCTCGCGGCTGGACGCGTCCACCACGTGCAGCAGCAAGTCGGCGTGAATCGCCTCCTCCAGCGTGGCGCGGAACGACGCCACCAGGTGGTGGGGCAGGTCGCGGATGAAGCCGACCGTGTCCGAGAGCAGCACGAAACGCCCGTTGCCCAGCGGCCAGCGGCGCGTCAGCGTGTCGAGCGTGGCGAAGAGCCGGTCCTCGGCCAGCGCGCCCGCGCCGGTCAGCGCATTCATCAGCGTGCTCTTGCCGGCGTTGGTGTAGCCCACGAGCGAGATCGTGAAGTAGTCGCGACGGGCGCGCACCTCGCGCACTTTGCGCTGGTCGATCTCGCCGAGCTTGCGCTTGAGCATGGTGATGCGTTTTTCCACCAGCCGGCGGTCGATCTCGATCTGCCGCTCGCCGGGGCCGCGCGTGCCGATGCCGCCGACGCTGCCCACGCCGGTGCCGCCGCCGGCGCCGGCGATGCGCTCCAGGTGCGTCCACATGCCGCGCAGCCGCGGCGCGGTGTATTCGAGCTGCGCGAGTTCGACCTGCAAGCGGGCCTCGGCGGTGCGGGCGCGGGAGGCGAAGATGTCGAGGATCAACTCGGAACGGTCGATCACCTTGCGCTCGACGACCGCTTCGATTTCGCGAATCTGCGTGGGGGACAGGTCGTTGTCGAACACGACGACATTCGCGTCGAGCGCGTCGCACTTCTGGCGGATTTCCTCGAGCTTGCCGCGCCCGATGTACGTGCCGGCGACGGGGGCGGTGCGGCGCTGCAGCGCCGCGCCGACGACCAGGGCGCCGGCGGATTTCGCCAGCTCTGCGAGCTCGTTCAGCGGATCATCGTCGCGTGTCCGCCCGTCGAGCAGTACGCCGACCAGCAGCGCCCGCTCCTGAACAACCGACAGGTCTTCTCGCCCGGTCTGCAGCCGAAGTTCTTCTCGGTCCATCCATTCCCCAGTCTCGCGCCCGACCGCCCCCGAGGCGCCGCGCGCGTTCCCGTAGTATAGCGCAGCCAACGGCGTGTCGTGCCAGTTTTCCCAATGCGTGCGACGCGCGCGGGGTGCATCTCGACAGCGGTTGCATTTCGCAGGGTGGGGCGGGCATCCTGCCCGCCGAACGGGGTTGCGTGGCCGGAGCGGGCAGAATGCCCGCACCACCCGGTGCGCCGCAACGGAATGCGAGTTGCACCCACGCGCGCGGGGGGCGGAAAACGCGGGTGAGGGACGGCCGGGCCGTTGAGCGCCGCCGCGGGTCATGGAGGGCCGACTTCGTCGGGGTCCATCGGCCTTCGAGCGCCATGACGAACGTGCAGAATGACCACAGTGGTCCCGCGAACCGTGAACAGCAGGCGATAGTTGCCGTAGATGAGTTGGCGAATCTCGTACTCGAATCCGCCGCTCTCGGGAGCGAGGCGGCAGCGATTCGGGTGCACGCAGAGCGACTTCGCGGCTTCCAGCAGCCCTCGGCGCCACCGGGCCGCGTGCTCCGGCGAATCGCGTCGAATGAAGAGGTACGCCGCTTCGATCTCCACTTCCGCGGGCGCGGCCACCAGAACGCGATACCTTCTCATCGACCCCGCGACCGCTCGTGTTTCGACCGCAGGGCGCCGACGACGGCGCCGATCGGGCGCGTCTCGCCGCGCTTCAACGCATCCAGGCCGCGCCGCAGACCGGCTATGACCTCCAGTTCCTGCTTTTCATCCAGCAGCCGCTGATACGCCGCCGCGTCCTGGACGACGACCGCGGCTCGTCCATTGATCGTCAGCACCTGCGGCTTGCCGCTCTTGCCGAGGCGCTCGACGTGCTCCCGGGCATTACGCTGGAATTCGGTCAGGGAGAAGACCTCGTTCAGATCAAGCATGGCGGCGTCCTTGAGCACTGAATGCGATGCTCAAAAGATGATAGCGTGCCCGCCGCCGCCCGCAAGCCCCGTTCCGCGCGGATTCGGTTGTCGGTGGGACTTCTCAGTCGCAGACCGCCGTGCAGCCAGACGGGCGTGCGTGCGCTGCGACCGCGCCGCGGCACGAGCCAACCTGCGTCAACATACACCGCGCGGGCCCCGGCTCAGAAGAACAGCGCCGCGACGAAGCCGTCCACGTCGAAGAAATCCAGCCGGTCGTCGCCGTTCATGTCGCCGCGGATCATGTCGCAGTCGGGCTGCAGCGTGTTGTAGACCAGCGGCTGGAACAGGGCGGTCAGAAACAGGTCGATGTCGAAGAAGTCCACCGCGCCGTCGCAGTTCATGTCGCCCGGCAGGGGCGGCGCGATCGTCGCGAAGCGTTGAAGTATGAACGTGCGCGCCGCTTGTTCGGTCGCCGTACCCAGCGGGCCGTGTCCGGCGCCGGCCACCGCGGTGAGGCTCACATCGACCGTCGCAGCGCTCAGCGCGCTGTGCAGCCGCGTGCTCTGCGCGATCGGCACGACGACGTCGTTCGTGCCGTGCGCGGTGAAGAACGGCGGATCGTCCGGCGTGACATGCTCCACCGGGTTTGCGAGCGTGATGAGCTCGATCTTCTCGGGGAACGGCGGAGCCGGGTTGCTCTGGTTGGCGCGCAGCACTCCGATGCCCTGGCCGGGATCATCAAAACCGATCAGCCGCGACTCGGGCGACGCCGGCGAATCGTGGTCGATCGCGCTGCCCGGCGGAGTGGTCACGTCAAGCTGCATGTTCAGCAGATCGGTGGGGCCGAAGAAGTCCACGACGGCCTGCACGCGACTGGAAACGCCGGTGTTGCCGCCCGTGTCGCCCTCTGCGGCAGAAACGCCGCCGCTCGTGCCCAGCAGGGCGACCAGATGCCCGCCGGCCGATGTGCCCCAGGCGGCGAAGCGGCTGGGGTCCAGGTTATAGGTGGCCGCGTTCGCACGCAGGAAGCGCACCGCGCCTTTCACATCGTGAATCTGTGCCGGAAAAATCGCCGTCCCGCTCAGGCGATACTGAACGCTGGCGACGGCGATCCCGTTTTGCAGTAGCGGCAGTGCCAGTCCCGGGGCAGTCTGGTAGGTTCCCCCTTGCCACCCGCCGCCGTGCACCCAGATCACCAGCGGCGTCGGATTGGTTGCGCCGGGCGGCGTGTAGATATCCATGCGTAGCGCCAGCGGGTCGCCGGCGTCGCTCAGGACCGTAGCGAACTGCACGTCGTTGAACGTCGGCGTGGGTTGCGCCAGCAACGTCTGGGCGGCCGCCAGAACCAGTGCGGCGCGTGCCATCAGCGGAAAGCGGGCGTGTCGCATCGGAAACTCCAGCGAATGATGGTGTGGTGTCAGGCTCGGACCTCAGGCCGCCAAACGTTCGCCACACTGCCGTATTGCCGAAGTTTCGCGACGGCCCGCCGCGGGCGCGCTCGCCGCGTCCGCCGCGGGCTACGCCCGGACCGGTTGCTTAGGCCGAATTCGACGGCACGCGCCGCGCCGCCGACTTCGGCGGCGTTCGCCGCTCATCGCCGTTCGCAGTTCGCTTGGCCGTGGAGCCGGCGTCCGGCGGCGTTGCCGGGGCGATGCCGCCATTGGGATTGGTCAGCGTCCGGGCCAGGTCGTTGAGCCCCTTGCTGCCGAATTGCAGCACCAGCTCGAACAGCGAACCCATCGTGTTCAGGAACCCGCGCAACTCCTGAAGCCGCCGGCGGAATTCGGCGACGTGCGCCGGGTCCATCGAGCTGACGGCTTCGGGCTGCTCGATGAGGTCGAGCGAGCGGTCGATGGTGGCGAGGATCGGCTCGACTTCGCGCCGCCGCCGCTCGCGCATGATGGTCTCGAACATGTGCCAGACGTCGGTGTCGGCTTCGAAGTACTCCTTGCGATCGCCGAACTTGTGGACGCGGCGGATCAGGCCCCAGTCCACGAGTCCGCGCAGGTTCATGCTGGCGTTTCCGCGCGAGATCTGGAGCTGCTGCATGATGTCGTCGGTGCAGAGCGGCTGACTGGTGACGTAGAGCAGCGCGTGGATTTCCGCCATGGTGCGGTTGATCCCCCAATATCCGCCCATCTCGCCCCAGCGTCGGACGAGCATCGATCGGGCTTCTTCCAGTACGGTTGCCATCAGTGGCTCCTTTGAACTTTCAGTACCTACTGAAAGTTTAGACCCGACGCCGCCGCGATGCAAGCGACGGCTGCGGTGTTCGCGGCACGCAGCGGCGCATTTTGTTGTTTCAATGCGGCTGAAAGCGCCGCGAATCGCGCAGGGGCGGTTTGAAGGCAGAAGCGACGAAGCGACGGAGGGACGTGCGCTCTTCGCGGTACGCCGAGAAATGCGCGCCGTTCGACTTCAAGACCGAGCCGTCCAACGTGTCGGGCGCTCCTGCGATTCGTCTCTCACGGTCGCGGCCGGAGCGTGCGGTAGCGCGGATACCACATGCCCTCGGTTACCACCGCGTCGACGCGGTGGTCGGGGATCACCCGGCCGACGTTCTGGTCGCGCGCCATGCGGATGACCGCGGCGGCGATCCGCGCGCTGCACTCCCGCATCCGCTCGACGCTGGGATAGAGGGCGCCGGCTTCAAGGCGATCCGGCGTGATGCAATCCGCCAGCGCCCGCGCTGCGGCCAGGAACATCTCGTCGGTCACTTCGTGCGCTTCGGAGAGGATGCTGCCGAGGCCCACGCCGGGGAACACTAATGCGTTATTGGCCTGGCCGATCTCGACTGTCCGCCCGTTGATTTCGACCGGCGGGAATGGGCTGCCCGTCGCGATCAACGCCCGACCGTCCGTCCAGCTCAGGGCCTCTTGCGGCGTGCACTCGCTCTTCGAGGTCGGGTTGCTCAGCGCGAAGATCACCGGCCGCTCGACCGCTTCGCCCATCGCGCGGATGATCGGCTCGCGGAACAGGCCCGGCTGCGCCGTTGTGCCGATCAGAATCGTCGGCCGAGCGCGCTTTACGATCTCGCACAGATCGTTCACCTCCGCCGAGAGCCCCAGCGCCTGCTGCGCGTCGATCGGCAGCGCGAACTCGCGCTTGTGCTTCTCGCGGATCGGCCGTCCCTCGGCCAGCAACCCCTGCGAATCGTGGAAGAACATCGCCCGGCGGATCGTCGGCTCGTCGGCGCCTTCCTGGCGCATCGCGGCCCGCAGCAGCCGGGCGATGCCGACGCCCGCGGCCCCCGCGCCCGCGAAGACGATGCGCTGCTCGCACAGCCGGCCGCCGATGACGCGCAGCGCCGCGGAAATGCCGGCCAGCACGACCGCCGCCGTGCCCTGGATGTCGTCGTTGAAGCTGGTGAGCCGCTTGCGATAGCGGTCGAGAATCCAGAAGGCGTTGTTCTTGTTGAAGTCCTCCCACTGCAGCAGCGCCCGCGGCGCGACCGTCCGCACGCCCTCGACGAACGCCTCGATGAACGCCGCATACGCCTCGCCGCGGAGCCGGCGGTGGCGATAGCCGCTGTAGAACGGGTCGGCCAGCAGTTGGGCGTTGTCGGTGCCGACGTCGAGGCTGATCGGCAGGCACACGCGCGGCTCGATGCCCGCGGCGGCGCAGTAGATCGTCGTCTTGCCGACCGGGATGCCCATGCCGCCGGCGCCCTGATCGCCCAGGCCCAGGATGCGTTCGTTGTCGGTGGCGACGATCAGCCGAATCTCGTCGACGCCGGAGTTCCGCAGCAGTTCGGGGATGCGGTCGGCATCGTCGGGCGTGATCCACACGCCGCGCGGCCGGCGGATGATGTGGCTGTACATCTGGCAGGCCCGGCCGACGACGGGGGTGTAGATGATCGGTATGAGTTCGTGCAGGTTTTCGATCAGTACGCGATAGAAGAGGGTTTCGTTGCGGTCCAGCAGCGCGATCAGGCCGATGAACCGCTCGAGGTCGTCGGCCTTGGCCCGCAGGTGCTCCAGCTCCAGCGCCACCTGCTCCTGCAGGCTCAGCGTCGTCGCCGGCAGCAGCCCGCGCAGCCGCAGTGTTTCGCGCTCCTCCGGGGTAAACGCGGCGTCCTTGTTGAACCGCGGGTCGGCCAGCAGCCGGCGGCCGACGAACGGCACATCGACGGCGGCGGCGGCGCCCTGATCGGCATCGGCGCTTGTAATCGGCATGATGAATCTCCGTGCGGAACGCCGCAGCGCGGCTCGCGCCCAAAGCGCCTAACTCGCGGTCCGCGCCCAAAGCGCGCACCGTGCTCAGAGCGCGCATTGCACCGAGAGCGCGCACCGTGCCCAGAGCGCGCACCGCACCAAAAGCGCGCGCCGCGCCCAGACCGCGCATCGCGCCCAACGCGCCCGTCGAGCGGGCCGCGCGACTCGGCTGTTCCGGCTAACGGAGAGGGATGCACGCCGCGTGCCACGCCCTGCGGGAAAGCGCGCGCGGTCGCGGATTTCACCGTACGCCCCCGCCCGCGACACGCGACCGGCCCTTGGGTGGGTGTGTCACCGGTCTTCTGACCGGCGTCTGAGCGGCACCGGTCTTCTGACCGGTATGTGTGGCACCGGTCTATTCACCGGTGTCTGTGTGGCGCCGATCTTCAGGCCGGGGTGTGTTAGAGTCCCACTGGTCTTCTGACTGGGGTATGTGGTACCGGTCTATCGACCGGTGTGTGCGTGTGGCATCGGTCTAGTGACCGGTGTGTGTGGCACCAGTCCACCAGTCTAGTGACCGGTGTGTGTGGCACCAGTGCACCAGTCTACTGACTGGTGTGTGTGGCACCGGTCTATTGACCGGTGTCGGTCTTTGCGGGTCTTCTACCCGCCCGCCGCCGCCCGCGGGTCGATCGGTCGCGCCGCCGTTGGATCCGGCCGCAGGGTCGCGACGTGGACCGGAATCGTCCCACGATCGATCGTGAACTTGCTGTAACATTGGGGCTTAGATGCCACTGCCCCGGCGGTCCGCAGCGCGCCGCCGAGTCCAATGGGTGCCCGACAAAATCCCCGGGGCAGCCGCGCGGAGCGCGTCAAAGTGTTGCGCAGGGTCCAGCGCCGCCATCGACCGGCCCGCAGTGCCATCCGCGCGCCGGCGCGCACCGCCGGCGGCGTGCTTCCCGGCGCGTTCGTTGAGGCGGCTCCGTGCATCCCGACGGTCACCCCACGCGGCATGCTTACGCGGAGTACCGCGAAAGCATGCCACACGACGGGGCGCAACCACGGCAGGCTACTGCCGAAAGCGGCTCGTGTCGGTTCGACTGTGCCGCAGTTTTTCGAGCAGTGCCCGCGCGCCGGCCTCCCGCCGCTCGAGAATTCTGCGCGCAGAGCAATGGCGCGCAGACGCCGGCCGTGCCACGCGCCCAACACGAGCGGCGATGGCTTCGTCGATTTCTTCGATATCGATCCGTTCAAGACGTGTCCGTTTCTCGACTGCCCGTAGCGGGTGGCGCAGAAGGAGGAGAGCCCCGTGATGCGAGCTTTGCCCGTCGTCGTGGTGTTGTGCGTTTGGGCGAGTGAATGCGCAGCCGATGACTGGGTGAGAATTCTAGCTCCGCCTGATGGCAGCGGCGGTTCAGTAGTGGTATACGACGTGAACGACATGGGGCTCGTCACCGGGCGGCAGCTTACCGGCCAACGCACCGGGGCATGGATCTCCGCATACGGGACGAGCCTGGTTCTGACGGATTGGTTTCCGTCCGCAGCGCCCTACGAGGCTAACGCCGTCAATTCACACAACATTGTCGTCGGTATGGCGATCTTTGACGGGGCGCGGCCACGCGGCTTCTGGTTCGACTTCGAGACAGCCACGCTACATGAGATGGGAACGCTCGGGGGGCAGTCGTCAACCGCGTACGACATCAACGACGCGGGGGACGTCGTCGGCTCTGCCGGAACTTGGTTCGGCCCCGGTGGACACGCCGTACTGTGGACGAACGGCGCAACGATCGACCTCACGCCCGATGCGCCGCCCGGGACGAACGCGACGGGTATGCGGATCAACAACGCCGGGCGTATCGTCGGTAAGCAGGGTGACGATGTGTTCCTGTGGGTCGATGGAGTGAGGACGCCGCTCCCCGACATCTACCCAACGGCTATGAACAACTACGGCGACATCCTATGCACGATACGAAACTCGGGTGGCGTGGACGCGATTTGGCGCGAAGGCGTCGTGACGCCGGTCCCCGATCATCCTGACGCGACGATATGCGACTGGACCGATATCGCCGATGATGGGACGATTGTCGGCTACTGCTACGGTGGGGCGCTTGGACCTACGGGCCGCGCGATTGCGATCATCGATGGCGAATATCTCGACTTCACGCCGCCGAACGTAGTCAGCGCAGGGTTCTACTCGGTGAGCGACAGCGGGGGTGTGCTTGCGGGAACTTACTCCGCAGTTTTCGGGTCAACCACCGAGACCTGGGCGTTCACGATCTCACGTCGCGGGGACATGAACTGGGACGGAGTTGTCGATTTCTTCGACATCGACCTCTTTTTGCTTGGACTGTTTAGCCCAAGCGCGTACCAGCAGCAATTCGGCTGGACGGCCGCGGCTCACGGTGACGCGAACGGTGACGGCACTCTGGATTTCTTTGACGTTGATCCATTCCTCGCGATAATTTTTGATCGATAGACATGCGTCGTGGGGCTTGAGTCTCGGTGATGGAGCGCAGCATGGCGAATCGCGTGTGTGTTCTTGGCATCGGCTGTGCTGCGGCGCTACCGTGTGGCGGCGCGCTTACCGGCCTGCCGACCGTGATTTTCTCTAATATCCAGAGTTCGCCAACGTCCGATGTCCCCGGCATCCCGGGGCTGAAGTTCAGTGTGCCCACGCAGGGCAGCCCATTCGAGCGGCCGTTCGGTAGTCCCGACGGCCGCCGCTGGGCTTTCCGAGGCCTTGCCGCCGGCGGAATCATGATCGCGGGTGCTGGCACGAACGGCACCGATGCGCTTGTCGTTGCGCGTCGCAACGAGCCCAGTTTCTTCGACTCTGGCGTGACCTACGTGTTGTTCCGGTCCGGTCCGGGCATCAACGACGCCGGCAGCATTGCCTTCAGCGCTGACACCAACGCTCCGACCAGTTCCGACGAGATCGTCGCCCGCGGCGTTCTCGTCGGGAATGGGGAGACGCCGCACTACGAGTTCGATCTGATCGCCCGCGAGGGTCTTCCGGCGCCGGGTCTGCCGCCGGGGGTCGGCTATGGCAGCGGGGCCGGGCTGGTGCACGTGCTGAGCGACGACCGCGTGGCCTTCGGCAGCGCCGGCCTGACCGGCATCGGCGGCGACGCGGTGTTCATCAACACGGCCCTGGACGACGGCCAGGTGCTGATTCAGAGCGGCGTCACCATTCCGGCGCAGCAGGTCGCGGGGGGGAGTTTCGCGCTGCTCTACACAGATGACTTCCACGCCGACGCCGGCGGCGCGAATTACCTATACGCGGGACGATTGACGAACGGTCATGACTTCATCGCATTCAACAACCACGTGGTCGCGGAACGGCTGCTTCCGCTTCCGGGCGGCTATCCGGGCGTGTTCAAGGATCCGGACCTGTTTGAAGACGACGGCACGGTCTCACCCTACAACGGCCACTACGCTTTCCGCTGCGCGGCCGACTTCGACGGCGGGCGGGATCACGTGGTGGTGGTCGACGGCCGCGTCGTGGCCGCGACCGGCGATCCCATCGTGCCGGGCAGCGACATCAATTGGCGCAACGGCGACAACTCCAGCACGCCGTTCGTGATAACCTCGATCAATTCTCAGGGCGACTATCTGATCGGCGGGATCGGGCAGCGCGGCCCGATTCCGCAGGGCTGGATATGGGTGTGGAACGGCACGACGATCGTGCGCTTCGGACTGATGGCCGTCGACCTGAACGGCGACGGACTGGGCAACGACGGCCTGACGCTGGGGGACGTGCAGTCGGATGATGCCTACCTGACCGACGCCGGCCGCATCTACTTCGCAGGCAGCGTGCGCAACAACATTGGCCAAGCCGTCGGCGAAGCGTTCATGTGGATGCCCGCGCCGGTGCGGGCGGACGTCAACTGCGACGGTGCGATCGACTTTTTTGACGTCGATCCGTTTCTGGTGGTGCTGTTCGACCCGGTAGGGTACGGTGCGGCCTACCCGGAATGTTGGCCGATGACCGCCGACCTCGACCGCAGCGGCCGCGTCGACTTCTTTGACATCGACCCGTTCGTCAACTGCCTCTTCGGCGGCTGCGGGGTGCAGGCGCCGTGAGCAGGAGCGGGGCGTGCTCGCGCGGCGCTTCGTTCCGCATGCCTGCACGCTGCGCGAGAGGCCATGCCACCCGCGCGTTCGCGCCCCGTGATGCTCGAAGCCACTGCTTGCCGAGAATTGACACAGCGCGAGTAGACGTTGCGGAGTGACCCCGTTCGCTTCGACCGCGGTGCTTGTGACCGCAAGAATCAGCGGGCGTACTCAACCGCGCGAATCTCGCGCAGCACCGTGATCTTGATCTCGCCGGGGTAGGTCATCTGTTCCTGAATCTTGTCCGCGATGTCGCGGGCCAGCTTCAGCGACGAGCGGTCGTCGACCCGCACCGCGTCCACAATCACGCGCACTTCGCGGCCCGCCTCTACTGCGAACGCCTGGCGCACGCCGGCGAAGCTGGTCGCAATGCCCTCAAGCTCCTGCAGCCGCTTGATATACGCTTCGAGCGATTCGCGGCGGCTGCCGGGGCGGGAGGCGCTGATCGCGTCCGCAGCGGTCACCAGCGGCGTGTAGGGGTGCGTCGCCGCCACGTCGCCGTGGTGGCCGGCGGCGGCGTTGACGACCGCCGGGTGTTCGTTGCAGCGCTTGCACAACTCCGCGCCGAGCTGCGTGTGCGTGCCCTCCTGCTCGTGGGGCGCGGCCTTGCCGATGTCGTGCAGCAGGCCGCAGCGGCGGGCGAGCATCGCATCAAGCCCCAGTTCATCGGCCATCATGCCGGTGAGGTACGCGACTTCGATGCTGTGCCGCAGCACGTTCTGGCCATAGCTGGTGCGATACTGCAGCCGGCCGAGCTGCTCGATGATCTTCTTGTGCAACTGGCCGACGTTGGCCTCCATCGCCGCGCGCTTGCCGGCTTCGAGGATCTGCTGCTCGACTTCCGCGGTGCTCTCGTTGACCAGCTCTTCGATGCGCGTCGGGTGAATGCGGCCGTCGCGGATCAGGCGTTCGAGCGACATGCGGGCGATTTCTCGCCGCACGGGGTCGAAACAGCTCACGCTGACCACGCCGGGGGTGTCGTCGACCACGACCGTGACGCCGGTGGCCTTCTCGAACGCGCGGATGTTGCGGCCTTCGCGGCCGATGATGCGGCCCTTCATCTCGTCGGACGGCACGTCGATCGCGGCGACGACGCTTTCGCACGTGTGCTCGGCGGCGTAGCGCTGGATCGCGCCGATGACGATGTGCCGGGCCTTTTCCTTGGCGGTGCTCTCGGCTTCGGTGAGCGTTTTTTCGATGAACTGCCCGGCTTCGCGCTCGACTTCGCTCTCGATGCGGCGCAAACACAATGCGCGGGCCTCGTCCGGCGTCAGGCTCGATATGCGCAGCAGCTCCGCCCGCTGGTCGGCGTAGAGCTGCTCGACCGCTTCGGACTTCCGCGTCACCTGCTTCTCGCGCTCGGCGAGCTGGGCCTCCGCCGATTCGATCTTCCGCTCTTTGGTGACGAGCACGTCCATCTTCTTGTCGAGACTCTCGTCGCGCTTGGCGAGCCGCTTCTCGACTTCTTTCAGCTCATTGCGGGTTTCCGCCGTTTCCTTGTCGAATCGGGACACGGCTTCCAGGTGTTTCTTCTGGGCCTCGACCTCGGCAGCGCGGACCACCTCTTCGGCCCGCGTGCGGGCGTCGGACAGGGTCCGGTCGATCTGGTCTTTCTGCCGGGCCGCCTCGTGCCTGGCGCGCAGCAGCATCAGGCCGATGCCGCCGGCGGCTCCGAACCCGAAGGCCAGAAAGATGAGCGCGACCGCGCCGCCGCTCAGATCGGACGAGGCGAGCAGGAAACTCAGCGTTCCCATGTGTATCTCATTTAGATTCAGGCGATTAGGTCGATGCTCGGCCGCCCGCAGGCGATCCGGACCGAAGCGGGTGCGGGGTGATTCGCCCGCCGCTGCCGCGGCGCGCGGGAACTGCAACTGTCAGAACGGTCGCACGCGGCGGGCGGCGGTGAGCCGGTCGGAGGAGACGCAGACGAGAAGACGATCGCTATGAAGGTTTAATGAAGCTCGTCGTCCGCGATTCCGGCGGGCATCAAGCCGCGCTGGCGCTTACACTTTCGGGCGCGCGTGCGATTCAAACCCAATCATCCGCCGGGCCGAACCCGACCCGGCACCCCGAGCAACCACATCGGTTCTTGTTAACAACCGATCTGGGCGGGATTATAGCGCGGTTGTCGAGCGCGTGCCAGATGTCCGGGCCTTCGTCTCATAAATCGGCGCGAAGGGGCTGGCGAGCTTGTGAACTTTTGGGCTTCAACTCACGTTCGTGAGCGGTTCGCGAGCCTCTTGGGCGGGTGGAATGCCCGCTCCACCCCAAAAATCCACAGGCTCGGCGGCCCGCTCTTGCGAGCAAGGGCTCGCTGCGGCCCGCACGCCGCGACCGGGCCGATCGGCCAGATGCGCTGCCGCGTTGTAGATCGGCGCCCGCCATTGCAGCCGAGCGGCGATCGGGTATATTGAAAATGGACGATATTGCCCCGCCGGGTCGTCGGCTGCGGCAGAGTTTCGAATGCGGCGCCAAGATAGGGAACGACGTGCATGATCAAAGTGAAGGTCCGCAGTAACGAGTCGATTGAGCAGATGGTGCGGCGGTTTAAGAAGCTGTGCGAGAAAGAGGGGCTCAATCGCGACATCAAGCGGACCAGTTACTACGAGAAGCCGTCGGAGCGCCGCCGTCGCAAAGTCCGCAAGTCGATGAAGCGCATCGCCCGCGAGACCTGAGTCGGTGGTTTTTTGGGGGGTATTCGCAATCCTGCGTCGCCGATTCCGGCCGGGTGCGGTGGGTGGTCGTGTCGCGCGCTGCCGCTCGCGGTACGACAACGGCGTTTGCCTGGGGTGGGACACCGATAGCACACGGCGGGGCGCAACCCGCGGGGACGGCCGGAGGCTCCGGCCGCCCAGACGCGCTGCGCCCCGCAGTGTTTCTCGGGTTTGAGCGATCAAGCCGGTGAGCTTGTGCGCTCAGTGAGTTCTGATCGGCTTCGTCCGCGGCTCGCACGGGCCGGAGAGCTTATCAACCTTCGGGCTTCACTCACTCTCGTGAGCGGTTCGCGAGCCCATTGGGCGGGCAGAATGCCCACCCCACCCAAAAAAATTCACAAGCTCGGAGGCCCGTGCTGCCCGCGCACTCAGGGGGCCGCTTGCAAGCCGCAACCCCGAATCAGCGGCCGCCCTTCGATTCGCTGCCCGCGGGGGCCTTCGCAAGATGCTTTTCGAGCGTGGCGGTCAGATCGGCGCCGCGCAGCTCAACGCCCATCGCCAGCACCGCGCCAGTGTCGCCGTTGATCAGGAACGGCGCGGGAATTCCCTGCACGCCGTACTGCTCGGCGATCGCCTCCGCATTGTCGTAGACGTGCGCCCAGCTCATCTCGTTCTTCTTGGCGTACTCGACGACCTTCTCGACGCCGATCTTGCGCCACGAGTCCAGCGACACGCTGACGATCTCGAGTCCGCGGCTATTGTATTTCTTGTGCGCCTCGACCAGGTGCGGCACCTCGCGGCGGCACGGCGGGCACCAGGTGGCCCAGAAGTCGACCAGCACGACCTTGCCCTTGAACGACTCCGGCAATTTCAACTCGGCCCCGGCGATGGTCTTGGCGGAAAACGTCGGCGCAGCCTTGCCGACCGCCGGCGCGCCCTTGTCGTCGGCGTGCGAGATCAGCGCGAACGCGGCCACGGCGGCAAGCAGTGCGCAGGCAGGAAGGGATCGACGAATGGTCATGGACAGGTGCTCCCACGTGTTCCAGGGTCGGTTTTCGGAGTTGCGGGCCTGACGCAGGCCCCTCCCACAATCCGGCATTGTAGTATTGAAACGATCAAACCTGCAAAACACTTCCCGCGGGCTGGACGAATTCGCCGCGCGGCCCGATTCTGACCGGCTTGGACACGCCAGCGGCGTGCGCGGTTGGCGGAACCGGCGCCGGGCGGCGGCGTCTCCCATAGGAGCCGCATGGTGGTAGCGACGCACATTCGAGCGGCGGCCCAGGCGCCGATCGACCCGGAACTGACGCCGATTCGCGAAAAAGTGCTCCGCGGCGAGCGTCTGACGCGCGAAGACGGGCTGGCCCTCTATCGAACGCGCGACATCTTCGCCGTCGGGGAGCTGGCAAACCTCGTGCGCGAACGGCTGCACGGCCGACGGGCGTACTACAACGTCAACCGTCATATCAATTACACCAACTACTGCGTGCTGCGCTGCAAGTTCTGCGCGTTTTACCGGGCGCATGACGGCAAGAGCGGCCTGACGGATCTGAGCAACACCGCGGGCTACGAATACTCGATCGAGGAGATTGTCGAGACCGCGGCCGAAGCACAGCAGCATGGCGCGACCGAGGTGCACATCGTCGGGGGGCTGCATCCCCGGCTGCCGTTTTCGTTCTACACCGACATGTGCCGCGCGATCAAAGCCCGCTGCCCGGGCATCCACGTCAAGGCGTTCACGGCGATCGAGATCGTGCATTTCACGCGCATCAGCAAGCCGCGGCTGAGCATCGAGCAGGTGCTGATCGCTCTGCGCGACGCGGGGCTGGACAGCCTGCCCGGCGGCGGCGCGGAAATCTTCGACGACCGTGTGCACAACGAGGCGTTCAAGGCCAAGGTGGGGGAGAAGCACTGGTTCGACGTGCACCGGGCCGCACACGATCTGGGCATCCCGAGCAACGCCACCATGCTGTACGGACACGTCGAAGGCGTCGACGAGCGCATTACGCACATGATCAAGCTGCGCGAGCATCAGGACCAGTCGCTGCAGCGCGGCGGGCGCAGCGCGGCGAAAACCGAGAGCGGCGAAAGTCCGCCTGGTCGCGAAAGCGCGGTACGGTGCGGCGACGGGGCCAGCACGGCGACCGCAGCGCCCGCCGCATTGGCGCCGACGGAGCGAGCGCCGCGCGCGGCGTTTCAATGCTGCATTCCGCTGTCGTTCATTCCCGAGGGCAGTGCCTTCGAGCACCTGCCGGGGCCGACGGGGCTGGACGATCTGCGCACACTCGCGATCAGCCGCCTGATGCTGGACAACTTCCCGCACGTCAAGGCGTTCTGGATCATGCAGTCGCCCAAGCTCTCGCAGGTGGCGCTGAACTGGGGGGTCGACGACTTCGACGGCACCGTGAGCTGGTACGACATCACCAAGCGCGAGGGCCGCGGCACGAACCGCCAGGAACTTACTGCCGCGCAAATCCGCCGCATGATCCGCGAGGCCGGCTGCGAGCCGGTAGAGCGCGACACGCTCTATCGGCCGGTTGTTCGCACCACGGCCGCTGGCGGTAAGTAGTGCGATTCGGACTAGCGGCGTATTCTCCAAAGGGGGAGCATCGGCTTCGGGCCTGGGAGACATACTTACACCAACGGCACGCCAAGCACCGATGGTTATCTTGTCGCGACACGCGAGTGCGTTACCGGCAAAGCGCGTTTCGCCTACTCTCGTGATTGCGTTTCGCGTGTTTGCACGGTTCTAGCCTCCCCATCCGCCCACTCCGCCAATTCGCCCGCCAGGCTCTGCGGTGCGGCGTGCGTGGCGGTGAGGGCGCGGTAGTCGCGGCGCGGTCCGCGCGCCCCGCGCCGCAGCAGGATCCACGTCAGAACCAGGCCGGCCGCCAGCGGCGCGAGCAGCCAGCGCCAATCGCCGCGCGCCGCGCCGGCCGGGCGCGGCGCGCGCGTCGCGATCGCCGTCGGCCCCGTACCCACCAGCAGCGCGGCGGCTCGCGGTGCGTCGCCGAGCTGGGCGTGATACTGCCGCATCATTACGAAGTACGCGGTGACTCGAAGTTCCGCCCCGAGCGGGATGTCGTCGCAATTGTCGGTGCAGATCACGGTGCACGCGATCGGCTGCGGCTGCGTTCCGGTCAGCTCCAGTTGCCAGACTGTGCCGATCTCGGGGTGTCGGACGTGGCGGTAGGACTTGTTGCGGCCGACGACCCCGTCGATCGTCACGGCCATGCCGCGCAGGTCGCGCGGCCGCTCGGCCAGCGCCGTCCAGTCGTCGATCGCCAGCGGCGACTGCGTGTGTCCGGGCGAGTGCCTGGCTGCGCGAACGTGCGACAGCAGCGCATAGTAGCCCGGGAAGTCGAAGGCAAAGCCGTAGTCCTCGGCCGCCGCAAGCTGCGCCAGTAGCGGTTCCGGCAGTTCGCTGCGGAGCGCCGGCCGCGACTCCGCCGCGGCGGATCGCGCAGCGGCGGCGAGCACGAGGCCCAGGAGTGCGGCGCGCGGCGCCCCGCCCGCGTAGCGCCGCCGCGGGCGGCTTCGCGACGGCCGGTCCTCAATAATCGCCATCCTCATCCCACGGATAGTCCGGCGGCGCGGCCGTCGTCGCCGGGCGCGTCGTCGCCTCGGCGTCGTCGGGCGGCTGGAGGTCCGATGGCGCGGGGACCATCCGCCACTCGGATTCCTCGCGAAACACGACGATGGCGAAGCGCCGATTCACACCCCGAATCGCCACGGGCCGATCGGCGTGCAGATCCACCGCGTTGATCACGAGATACGCCGGCTGCGGGATGTCGCGATACTCGATCGGTTCGATCGATTCGATCGTCACGGAACGGATCGCATGATAGACGGCTTGAAAGCGCTCCTTGCTCTCCGGCTCCGCACCGCGCGACACCAGCTTGCGGTACCCGGAGTAGTCGCCGGCGAGGCAGGTCTCCATGAAGTGCCGCACGAACGCGCTCACCTCCGGCTGGCGTGCTTCCAGGTGCGCTGCGAACTGATAGCGCGGCGGCTCGACGGGCGGCGCGACGATCTGCCGCTCGCGGGCCTCGGAGCGGTTCTTGGGCGGCGCTGCGTTGTCGCAGCCCACGATCAAGCCCGCGGCGAATCCCGCGGCGATCCATCCGAGCGCTGAAAACCTGTTCATGGCGACTATGGTAGCGGTGAAGCGCTCCCCGCGGCAGACGCCGGCGGACGGAGCGGCCGCCGCCGCGCGGAGCGCGAAAAATCGCTTCTCGGGCCTCACCCGCCGGAATACCATGCCGCATGCGGGTCGTCGTGTCTCCCGGGGGCGTTTGTGGAGCAGAGCCATGTTGCGAATCACGCTTCTGCTGGCGGCGTTTCTGGGGCCGGCCGTCGCGCTGGCGCAAGGACCTGACCCGTTCCAGCCCACGCCGTACCCGCTGCACAGCCGCCTCGCGGTCGCGTGGGACGACAACTCCGAATCGCCCGGCGGATTCGCGCGGGCCATGCAGACCGTCAGCCCGTGGGGCTGGTTGACGCCCGCGCGCGCCATCGATCGCACGTCCACGCTGCGCTATGGCGCGGGGCGGCTCCTGGCCGCGAGCTTCGCGACGGGCCGCGTGGCGGTGATCAGCCCGACGACCTGGAACGTCGAGCGCTTCGTCGCTCTCGGCGACGCCTGCGGCGCCGCGATCGACGTGGCGGCGATCAGCGCCACCCGCGCCTACGCCACCTGCGCCAACGCGACCAGCCTGGTGCGCTTCGATCCGTCGACCGGCGTCGCAGCGCCGGCCGTGGACCTGAGCGTGTTCGCGGATGACGACGGCGTTCCCGACCTGGGCTGGATGGCCCGCTACGGCGGCCGGCTGCTCGTGCAGGTGCGGCGCTTCAACCCGAACCATCCGGGCGCGTTCCAGGCGCCGGCGATGATCGCTGTGGTCGATCTGGCGACGGAGACGCTCGTAGACTGCGATCCGCAGCGGGCCGGCGTGCAGGCGATCGAGCTCGCCGGAACGCCGCCGAAGTTCAAGATGCAGATCATCCCGACGACGCGCCGCCTGCTGGTGAGCGCCACCGGCGGCTTCTTCGATCACGGCGGCATCGAAATGATCGACCTGGTCGCGCTGCGGTCGCTGGGGCTGGTGATCCGCGAAGAGGACGACCAAACCGGCGCGGACCTGGGCGCGTTCATCATGGTCACGCCGGAGCGCGGCTACCTGGTCTACAGCACGGACCTGCTGCTGTCGTCGCACCTGAAGGGTTTTGGCCTGACCACCGGCGTCGACCCCGGCCTCGAACTGCACGTTGCGCTGAACTACTTCGTGCCGGCGCTGGCTTTCGATCCGCTCAGCAACCATCTGTTCGTGCCGGAGGGCGGCTGGAACGGCAGCGGCGTGCACGTCTTCAACGCGACCAGCGGCGTGCGCCTGACGACCATGCCGACGCCCACGTCCGGCGATCCGACCGATGTCGAGCTGCTGCCGGTCGCAATCGCCGTGGAGGCGCAGCGCGAGTAGCCGCGCGAAGCGACCCCGTTGTTATCGGCTGGCGTCGCCCGGCGGCCCTTCGTCGGATAACGGATCGCAACGATCAGCGCTTCGGCCCCGACGATCATTGACAGAGCCTTCACGATCATTGTCGAGGCCCTAGCGGTCATCGTCGGGGCCTTCACGATCATCGTTAAGGCCTCGGAGGTTGTTGTCGAGCCGTGGACGATCGTCGCGAAGGCCCTAACTGTCGTTGTTGGGGCCTGAACAATTGCTGCCGGGGCCACACCGGCGGTCGCCAGACCGCCGCGGGTGGCTGCGGCGGCCCCGGCGGGAGCGCTCGCCGGCCGCTGGCGCTGCGCAGTGCATAAGCCTATAGGCCTACCGCGCTGTTCCTGCGCCGTGCCGCCCGGCCGCGACGGGGGGTTGGGTCTGTGAATCCTCGAGGTGGGGTGGGCATTCTGCCCGCCCACGGGGCTCGCGAACCGCTCACGAAAGTAAGCGAAGCCAAAGAGTTCACAGGCTCGTTCGCCCGCAGGGTTTGCGCTGCAGCGCTTCAGTCGGCGTCGCCCGGGCGCTTCGGCGTCTCCTTCGGGAACGTCACGCTCAGCTTCACTTCTTCGCCGCCGCGCTTCACGACGAACTCGACCGTGTCGCCCGGCTTGACCTCGCCGAGGGCCTCCATATAGCCGCGAATGTCGCCAATCTCGTCCGCGCCGATCCGCACGATCCGGTCGTTCTCTTTGAAGCCCGACTTCTGCGCCACGCCGCCGTCGACCAGACCCTCGACGCCCAGACCCGGCTCGCCGGTGTTCGCGTAGTCCGGCATGATTCCCAGGCGGACGCGCGGCATGCGCGGCGCCGCGGCCTCGTCGGCCGCGGCGTCGGCCGCCTTGCTTGCGTCCGCGGCGCGGGCGTGGGCCTCGGCCGCGTCGAGCTTCGACACATCCGGCGTGCCCTGCGTGGTCGGCGCATCGCCGATGTTGCCTTCGGGCAGATCGGCATCGGTCCAGGTGGGGCCGCTGGTCATGTCCGCGACTTCGCGGATGATCTGGTGCGACATCGTGAGCACCTTCGCCGCCCCGACGGCGTCGATCCGCTCCCAGTCGTCTTCGGGCTGGTGATACTGCTTGTGAATGCCGGTGAACGGGAAGAGCACGGGGATTTTCTTGCGATGGAACGGCGCGTGGTCGCTGTTGCCGGGCACGTCGCCGGCCTTGGTGTAGCGGACGTCCACTTCTGCGGCGGCTTTCTCGACCAGCGCTTCGAACTCCCGGGCGGTCTGAATGCCGTAGATCGTGAAGCGGTTCAGGCTGAGGCGGCCGATCATGTCGAAGTTCAGCATCGCCCTGATCTGCTCGA
Source organism: uncultured Planctomycetales bacterium (assembly GCA_964631045.1). GTDB lineage: Bacteria > Planctomycetota > Phycisphaerae > UBA1845 > Fen-1342 > CAZVWB01. The sequence goes on along the minus strand of CAZVWB010000015.1, from coordinate 59,710 downwards.
GCGGCACCGTCGGCGATTTCACGAAGTGCTTACTGCCCAGCAGGCCGCGCTCTTCGCCGCTGAAGAAAATCAGCAGCAGACTGCGCCGCGGCCGCGTCCCGGCGGAGAACGCCCGCGCCAGCTCCAGCAGGCCGGCGGTGCCCGATGCGTTGTCGTCGGCCCCGTTGTGGACCAGTTCGCGATTGTCCTTGCGTTGAAACTGCCGCGCCCGCGTGCCGACGTGGTCGAAGTGGGCCCCCAGCACCACGTACTCGTCCGGGGCGCCGTCGCCGCGCAGCAGTGCGACCACGTTCTGCGTCTTGCGCATCGAAGCCTCGAGCCCGGGCGTGAGCGACACGCTGAGCCCCTTCAAATCGGCGCTGCGCGGCGTGCGCTCCTTCTCCAGCTTGTCCTGCAACGCGTCCAGCCCCGGCAGGCCGGCCTTCGCGAGGATTGCTTCCGCGGCGCGGCGCGAGATGTGCGCCATCGGAATCTCGTAGGTCTGCTGCGCCATCTGGGCGTCGAACGCGTACAGCTCGTCTTTGCCGTCCGCCGCCGGGCGCGTGTTGACCACCAGCAGGCCGGCCGCACCTTTGCGGCTGGCGGCTTTGGCCTTGGTGCGGAACAGCGCGTGCCGCGAAGTCTCCGCGCCGCCGATCGTCGCCGTCTTGTCTTCAGACTTCGGCTCGCCGCGGAAGACCAGCAGGACCTTGCCCTTGGCGTCGAACCCCTCGAAGTCGTCGTAGCCGTCATCCTTCGCGCTGATCGCGTAACCCGCGAAGGCCAGCGGCGCTTCGACGCTGTCCTCGGCGCTGAACGGAAACGTGGTCCAGTCTTCGTGCAGCTTCCACGCCAGGTCTACGCCGGAGACCTTGAGCGCGGCGGTTTGCTCGCTGAGCGCCTTGCCGTCGTTGATTTCGAAGTGCTGCAGGAAAGAGCCGTCGTCGCCGGCGGGCTCGAAGCCGAGCGCCTTCAGCCGCTCGACGATGTACTCCGCGGCGCGATCGTTGCCCGGTGTCCCGGAGTCGCGGCCTTCAAGCCCGTCGCTCGCCAGATACCGCACGTGATCGATGTACGCCTCCGGCGTGAAAAGGGCGGCGGTTTCGCTCCCGCCCGCCAGCGCCGCCGGCGCGATCGAGATGACAATGAGCAGTCCGGCGGCGCAATGCCGCACCTGATCGCAACAGTTCGAACGCATGCTGGCAGATCCTCAGAAAGGTTGGTAGCCCACAGCCCGCCGATTGTCGGCGGCCGGCAACGCACGGCGCATTAATGTAGCGGCTGGGTCGGTCGGGACGCCATCCGGCGGCGCGCGAGCCGACAACTTTCGAGCGCAGCGCGAGCCCAGCCCGCCCCCAACAAGCTTCCCGCCCTCGACCGTTTGCGGGTTCGCCTCGACAATTGCGCGCGCCGCCGGTTCGGCCACGCGCGCCGCTTCCGGCGGTCCAGGGCAACCCGCCGATGAAACGCCGGCCGCAGCGCAGCGCTTCGAAACAGCCGTTCCTGCTGCCGCTCGAAGGCCAGGCTGCGCAGCAGCGCGTCGCCGACGTCGCTCTGCAAGTGCGCTCGCACGTGACGTACACCTATGCGATTCCCGATGCGCTGGCGGCGACCATCGCGCCCGGCGTCGCCGTGCGGGCGCCGTTCGGCCGGTCGGGTCGCGTGGTGGACGGAACCTGCACGCGCGTGACCGAGCAGCCCTGGGACCACACGCTGCGGCCGATTCGCGAAGTGACCGACGGCGCTCGTCTCCTCACGCCGCCGCTCATCGCGCTGGGGCTGTGGATCGCCGGTTACTACGGCTATCCGCCGGGAGCGACGCTCGCCGGGCTGATCGCGGCGCCGCCGCCGGCGAAGCGGAAGCGCAAACCGCCGATCGAGAAGTCGGGCGCGGCCGCGACCGTAATGACCGCCACCGACGAGAATCCCGATGAGTATGTCCTGACCGCCGATCAGCAGGCGGCCATCGCAGCGATCGCCGCGGCCGCCGCCGATCCGCCGCTGCGGCCGCCGGTGTTTGTGCTGTTCGGCGTGCCCGGCAGCGGCAAGACGGAGGTCTATGTCCGCAGCATTCGCCAGGTGATCGCGGCGGGGCGGCAGGCGATCCTGCTCGTGCCCGAGATCGCGCTCGCCACGCAAATCGTGGACCGGCTGCTGCGGCGATTCGAGCGGGTGGCGGTGCTGCACAGCCGCATGACGCCCCGGCAACGCGGCGACGCGCTGTCGCAGATTGCAGCCGGCGCGGCCGACGTGGTCATCGGCACGCGCTCGGCCGTGTTCGCGCCGACGCCGCGGCTCGGGCTGATCGTCGTCGATGAGGAGCAGGAAAGCAGCTTCAAGAACCTGGCGAGTCCCTACTACCACGCCCGTGATGTTGCGATCAAACGCGGGCAGATCGAGCGGGTTCCGGTCGTGCTGGGGTCGGCTACGCCCTCGCTCGAAACCTGGCATAACGCACACAGTCTGCCGCATTTTCGGCTGCAGCGGCTGACGCAGCGCGTTCCGGGCGCGGAGCTGCCGCGCACCCAACTGATCCCCACCGCCGGTCGCGACATGGCCGGTGCGCTTCTGTCCGTCGCGCTGGTCGACGCGCTGCGGGCGACGCTCGCCGCCGGCGATCAGGCGATTCTGCTGCACAATCGTCGCGGCTATGCGGCCGTGCTCCGCTGCGCCGCATGCGGGCAGCGCGTGCCGTGTCCGGGTTGCGGCGGGCGCCTCGTGCTGCATCGCGCGGGTGTAGAAGGGGCAGCGGCGAGCTTGCGCTGCCACCGCTGCGGCTTGCGGGCCGCGAACCGCGAACGCTGCGTCGACTCAAGCTGTAACGGCCGCCTGGAGCAGGTTGGCCTGGCGATTCAGCGACTGGAGGAGGAACTGGCCCGCGCGCTGCCGGCGGCCCGGCTGCTGCGGCTTGATCGCGACACGATGCGCCGCCGCGGCGATTATGCCGCCGCGCTGGCCCGCTTCGCCGCGCGCGAGGCGGACATCCTGCTCGGCACGCAGATGGTTGCGAAGGGCCTGGATTTTCCGGGGGTGCGGCTGGTCGGCGTGATCGACGCCGATGCGGCCCTGTGGCTGCCGGATTTCCGCGCGTCGGAGCGCGTCTTTCACCTGCTGATGCAGGTGGTGGGCCGCGCCGGGCGGCGGGCGGGACAGTCACTGGCGCTGATCCAGAGCACGGAAGTCGCCGCGCCCGCGATTCGGCACGCCCTGCGCATGGATTACGAGGCGTTTGCAGAGGAGGAACTGAGCGTTCGTCATCAGGCGTTTCTGCCGCCGTTCGTGCGGCTGATGCGCCTGGTTCTGGCCGACCCGCAGCCGGCCCAGGCCCGCCACGAGGCCGTCGCGACGGCCGACGCCCTCAGCGCCATCGCCGCCCGCGTCCACGCCCGCATTCAGGTGCTCGACGCGGAGCCGTGCCCGATCGCCCGGCTGCGCGGCCTGGCTCGCTACCAGGTCTGCATCCACCTGCCGCGCGATGCGGACGGCCCGCGCCTGCTGCTGGAGGCGGTCAGCGCGAAGGCGCTCGCGCCGCGCGTGAAGCGCTTCACGATCGACGTTGACCCGGTGGAAATGCTGTGACCCGCCGCGGCGGCAGACCGGCGCGGCGGGCCGCACGATGCCAGGCGTAACGCACCGGGACCGAAGCGCGGCGGTCCTTACGACGGCTTCCACGCCGCCGCCCGGCGGGCGCACTCTTCCGGTGAAACGTCCTCGACGTGGGTGGCCAGGCCCCACTGGTGCCCGAACGGGTCCATCACTTTGCCGTAGCGATCGCCCCAGAACATGTTCGCCGGGGGCATGATGGGCGTGCAACCCGCGGCCACGGCCTGCTGAAACGCCTTGTCCGCGTCATCGACGTACAGATGCAGCCCGCCGGAGTTGTGGTTGGGGGCCGGGGCCTTCATGCCGTGCTCGGGCCACTCGCCGCCCATCATGATGACGGAGTTGCCGATCTTGATCTCGGCATGCATGATCGCGCCATGCGGGGCGCGCAGCACCATCTCCTCCGTCGCGCCGAATGCGCGCTTGTAGAGGTCGATGGCGGCGTCGGGATCGCGGACGATCAACGACGGCGTAACCGTGTGGAATCCCGGCGGGACAGGGGACGTAGCGCTCATCGGCGGCTCCTTAGAATTGCAGGTAGACTCCCGAACGCATACCGTACAAATACCGAATATCGATTGCAAGTCGGATTTTGTCAGAATTCCGCTCAGCGTACGCCCGGCGAAACGCCGCCAGGGTCTCATTCAGCGCCGCAAGCGCCCGTTTTTCGTCGAAGTCTGCGTTCGTAGCGGCCCCCAGCGCGGCATCGGCGGCCAGTTCACGACGTGACCAATGGAGTGTACGGTCACGCAGTCTTATGACGCCCGCGACGCGCCGGGTGGGTTTGACGAACGCCCGCAAAGACACCAGAATAGTGGCGTTCATCGCGCTGACAGGAGGTCTGACGATGAAATCACGGATGATTGCGGGCCAGTGGTCCGTTTGGTCCATTGCGGCCATCGCCGCGAGTGCGGCGATTCTGGCGGGTTGCGAGAGTACCGACCGCGGTCCGAGCGCGTCGGCGATGAAGCACCCGCTGCTGGAGGACATCCCGCTCCCCAACGGGTTCAAGCTGGTCGACGACCAGAGCATGGCGCGGGCCAGCGGGCGGACGCGCATCGCAAGAGTGAAATTCGTCGGCCCGACGGAACGGGCCGCCGTCATGCGGTTTTTCGAGGAATACATGCCGCGGGCGGGCTTCGACCTGCGGCATTGCGGTTTCGACCGCGGCGTGTACGAATTGCGGTTCGAGAGCGGCGGCGAGGAATGCACCTTCCGCGTGGCGCCGGAGAAATCGAAGACGGCGATTTTCGTCGAGCTCGGGCCGCTGGCGACGGAAACCGCGAGCCGTACGCCGCCGGATGAATTGCCGCCGGATGTTCCCGCACCGGGAGAGGCCGGCGAGACGCCGCCACAGGTCGGCGGCGTGCCCTGAGAATCGAAAAGACGCGCGGCCGGCTGCGACCGCCGCGCCTGCGAGCAGATAAGGAGCGTCGATGGACGCGGATACGCGGCACCAGTTGAAACAGAACGAGCTGGCCGAGGCCTTGGCCAAGCTGCGCACGTTCAGCGACAAGCGGCTGCGGATCGCGCTGATCGTCGTCGCCGGAATTCTGGTTCTGTTTCTGGCGTACCGCTGGTGGCGGGCGTCGGCCAGCGCCTCGCGCGCTTCGGCCTGGAGCGCGATCTGGCAGGCCGAGGATCCCAGCGGCGACACGGCCAAGTCCGTCGAGAATCTGCGCGCCCAGGTGGCGGCGCAGAGCGACCCCGTGCTGGGTGGCGCGGCGCGGCTGCGGCTGGGCGTTACGCTGGCGGCCCGCGCGCGAGAGACCGGCGCGGATCGCGAGAAGCTGATGCGTGAGGCGCTGGATGTCCTCAAACCCGTGACCGCATTGGATGGTCCCGGCGCGCAGTTCGCCGCGACGGCGCTATTCCAGACGGCCGCGATCCATGAGGCCCTGCGCGATATCCCCGCCGCCCGGTCGGCGTATGAGACTCTGACAACCGACAAGCGCTTCGAGGCCTCGCCGTATCGCGATCTGGCCGCTTCGCTGCTGGCGACCGTCGCGGACGCACTTAAGCCGGTTTATTTCGTGCCGGGCGACAAGCCGGTCGACGCGGTTCCCACCGGCACGCCTCCGCCGCCGGCGGGCGTTTCGCCGCAGTTGCCGCCCGGCGTGCAGATCGTCCCGTCGCCGGCGACGCCGCCCAAGCCGTGAGCCACGACGAAGACATCCTCGAGCGCCCGATACCGATAGACGAAGACCAGGCGGAGCGCGTCCGCCTGAGAATCCGCCGCAAGCTGCCCGGCCGCCGGCTGGACAAGTATTTGCACGGCCGCTTTCCGCGGCTCTCGCGGACCGCGATTCAGCGGCTGATCAAGCAGGGGGCGATCACCGTCAACGGTCAGCCGACCAAGTCCAGCTATGAGATGTGCGGCGGGGACATCGTCGAGCTGGTCGTGCCGCCGCCGGAGCCGCGCGAGGTCATCCCCGAGGACATCCCGCTCGACATCCTGTTCGAAGACGAGCACCTGATCGCGATCAACAAGCGCGCCGGCATCATCTGCCACCCGGCGCACGGCGAGCAGACCGGCACCATCGCGAACGCGGTGATGTTCTATGCGAACGCGCTCAGCCACGGCGCCGACCCGTTCCGTCCCGGCATCGTTCACCGGCTCGACAAGAACACCACGGGCGTGATGCTGATCGCCAAGAGCGACGAGGCGCATTGGCGGCTGGCGCTGCAGTTCGAGCGCCGCACGATCCAGAAGACCTATCTGGCGGTGGTACACGGCCGGCCGCAGCTCGACGGCGACATGATCAACGCGCCGATCGGCGTGCATCCCGTGGTGCGCGAGAAATTCGCGGTGATGGTCAATGAAAACCGCATCGACATCGCCAAGACGGCCATCACCTACTATGAAGTGACCGAGCGCTATCCGCAGCACGCCCTCGTGCGGCTCAGCCCCAAGACCGGCCGCACGCACCAGCTTCGCGTCCACATGTCGTACATCGGGCATCCGATCGTGGGCGACACGATGTACGGCGGGCGGCCGATCAGCGAGTTCGAGCTGACCGGCGCCGGGTCGAAGGACGCGCTCCTGCGGCACCAGGCGCTGCACGCCTGGCGCATCCAGTTTCGCCACCCGATCGAGCAGAAGTCGCTGGAGATCGAAGCGCCGTTCCACCAGCCGTTTAAGCAGATCGTCGAGTGGCTGCGCGGCCAGAATGCGGCGCGCTGACCGCCGCCCCCGCTACTCCGCCGAAAGCCCCAGCGCCTTGCGATAGACCTGCACGCAGCGGCCGGCGGAGTCGGTCCAACTGAAGCGCCGCACTTCGAAGTTCCCGTGCTGCCGCAACGTGCGCTGCAGCGGCGGGTGCTTCAAAACGGCGACGATCTTGTTGGCCATTTCGTCGATGTCCCAGAAATCGACCTTCAGTGCGTGCGTCAGCACTTCGGCCACGCCGCTCTGCTTGCTGATGAGCACCGGAACTTCGTTGCTGAGCGCTTCGAGCGGGGCGATGCCGAACGGCTCCGAGACCGACGGCATGACGTACAGGTCGGCCATGCGGAAGATCTTCCGAACGTCGTCGCCGCGGAGGAAACCCGTGAACAGCACCTTGTGGCCGATGCCCAGCTCCGCCGCCATCTCGATCACGCGGCGGATCATGTCGCCCGTGCCCGCCATCACAAAGCGGACGTTGTCCATCACCTCGAGCACCCGGCGGGCGGCGGCGATGAAGTATTCCGGGCCTTTCTGCATCGTAATGCGGCCCAGGAACAGCACGATGCGGTCTTCGCGACGGATCGGCGGCAGGTCGCCCGCCGGGCTGCTGCCGTTCTCGTCGATCGCGTTGTAAACCACGTCCACTTTCGACGGGCTGACGCCGTAGCGGTTGATGATCAGGTTGCGGGTCAGGTGGCTGACGCCGATGACGCGCGTCGCGGAGTGCATTCCGGCGCGCTCGATGTCATAGATCCGCTGATGCACGTGTACGCCGGAGCGGTCGAACTCGGTCGAGTGCACGTGCACGACCAGCGGCCGGCCGCGCAGCCGCGCCAGCGCGATGCCGGCGGGAAACGTCATCCAGTCGTGGGCGTGAACCAGCTCGAAATCGTCGTCTGCGGCCACACGCACGGCTTCCTGCGCATAGCGCTCGACCTCGGCGAACAGATCGCCCTGGTAGTGCCCGCCGGGCCCGGCGGCGGCATCGCCGCCCAGCGCGGCGATCGGTCGAATGCCCGCGGTCTGCTCCAGCCAGGTCTGACGCCCGTCCGCCACGGGGGCGCGGGCGTCGAGCACGGGCGGCGTCCGCGGCGCGGCGCCCTCCGCGGTGTCCGCGGCCAGGTCGCCGGGGCGAGCGTAAGGATTCAGCTTCGAATCGACCAGTCGGAACTGCGCCTGCGTGAACATCGCCGGGTCGGCGTCGCCGGGCTGCCCCGCGCCGCGGCTGCGTGTGGCGCCCGCGGCCGATCCGCGCCGGCCGGTTTGCGGCGTTCGCAGGTCCACATGAGCGGCGGAGGCGGGATCGATCGCCGGGGCGACGGCGCGCGGCAACACGAAGATGACACGCGTTCCGAGCGCATCCAGCCCGCGCGTCAGCCCGTAGCAGGCGGTGCCCAGGCCGCCGCTGATGAACGGCGGAAACTCCCAGCCGAGCATGAGAACGCGCATGGCGATCCTGACGTTGTCTCGCGCGGGCGTGCGACCGTGCCGAGCTTGCCGGCGTATGGATGCGGGCAGCCCACGCGAACCGAGAACGGTCGCCGCAAGCATGCCGTTACCGCAGTGCTGTGATAGAGCGCCCCGCGCGGGGTGTCAATTGGGCGGCGGCTGATGCTGTGGTGCTCGGGTGCATCTCGGAAGCGGTTGTATTTCGCAGGGTGGGGCGGGCATCCTGCGGGCGGGCATCCTGCCCGCCGCACGGAGTTGCCTGGACGGAGCGGGCAGAATGCCCGTTCCACCCGGTGCGACGCAACCGACCGCGACTCCAGATTGTCATCGCGGCTGCGAAGCCGCTGCGCCGCCGGCCGCCCGCGAGAGCGACCACTCGTCGAGCACCGCGCCCCCGACGTCGATCTGCTGAAATCGCAGCGCGTCGCCCGCGATCACGACCAGACTGAAGCTGTGCACGCTGTTGTTATACGCCGGGTAGATCGGCGGCTGCCCGGCGAGTTTCTTCGTTTCATACAGCGCCGCGCCGCCCGAGCCGCTGACGACGTAGACCACGCCGCGCTGGCCGGGTTCGGCTGGTACGCCCCCGACCAGCGGCAGCGTGCGGCTGTAAAGATGGTCGTGGCCGTTGAAGACTACATCGACGCCCGCGGCCTCGATCGCCGGAACCAGCGCCCGCTGTATCCGCTCGTCGCAGCCGTGTTTGCCGATCGAGTATGGCGGGTGGTGAAAGACCACCAGCCGCCAGCGCTCGCCCGCCGTCGCGAAGACTTCGCCCAGCCACGGCGCGACGTGCGACGCGAGCACGCCCTGGTCGAGATTGCTGTCGAGGACCGCGATGCGCAGCGACGCGAAATCGAACCAGTAGCTGTCCTCCGCCGGCAGGCTCGGCGGGCCGTTGTGCGGCAGTTCGAACACGGCGCGATACGGCGTTGCCTTGTGGTCGCCGCCGACATCATGATTGCCCAGGCTCGGCCAGAAGTTCAGATCGCTAAGCATGGCGCGATACGGCGCGAAAAAGCGGGCCGCATAGTCGTTCCGGTCGCCGCCGGGGTAGACCAGGTCGCCGGTGTGCAGAAGAAAATCGGGCCGGGTCTTGCGCATCTGTTCGGCGAGCTGATACTGCTCGCGCGTGCCGCGGCCGCTGTCCCCAAAGACGACGAAGCGCACGGGCTGACCGGCCGGCGGGTTCGTGTGAATCGTGCCTTCGGCCAGCGTGCGGGCGCCGCTCCGCACGCGGTAGGGGTAGGTCTTCCCGGCTTCGAGACCGTCCACGCGGATCGCGGTGCGCCACTCGCTGCCGGGCGCTCGCAGTACCCGCTCGCCGCCGTCGCCCGCGATGACCAGTTCGCACTGCGACGGGCGAATCGTCCACCAGATTACGGTGGTCGTCGTTTCGCTGATGGCCTGCAGGTATGGACCTTCGACGATCCGCAGCGGGACGATCCAGGGAAAACCCCAGACACCCGCGGCGACGCTGGCACCGCCGGCCAGCAGGCCGACGAGCACCACCGGCAACCAGCGTGACGGTGTGAGGCGAGCAGCGATGGGCATGTCGTCGCTCCTGCGCGGCAGGGGGCGCAAAGGCCCGCCGCGTGGACTACGGACCAGGTGGCTGCGCCGGCCGCGTCGTCGGCTGCGACGCGGGAACGGAACGCTGCGCCGCCGGCAGTTCGGCGTTGACTCGGCGCCATTCCAGGAACGCGCGGCGGGCCTGCGCGCGGGGCAGGTCGTCGCGGAAGCCGTGAATCACGCGGTCAGCGTCGCCCGCGGAAGATCCGTCGGGTATGAGCACGTGTTGAGCGCTACGCCTCGGCTGCGTCGAAGTACCGGACTCGAACCCGAACGGCTCACGCGGCAGGCGGTAGATTCGCAGCAGGCTCAGCAGGGCCACGTCCGAGACGCGCTGTTCGATCCGCGGCGACTCCGCGCCGCTGAACGCGACCACCGTCTGATCGTCGAGCAGCGGGAGAATCGCGGAGGCCGCCTGCTCATCGCCGATCGCGGCCAGCGCCTCCGCCACGTCCTCCGCGGCGAAGAAGTCCTTGTATTGCGACCGGGGGAAGTACTGCAGCGCTGCGACCAGCACGGGCGCCGCCGCGGGTTCGTCGCACGCGCCGAGGATCACGCAGCAGCGGCCGACGAAGAGCGCCACGGTGTCGGCCACGCCCTCCGGTTCCTGCTTCAGCGCCCCGGAGCGCAGCGCCTCCAGCGCGTCGCCCACGTAGCGCATCAGCCGCCGGGCGAGCACGCGATCGTGCAGGTCCGCGGCCATCCGCAGCGCCGCCAGCGCGACCTCTTCATCCTCATCGTCGATTCGCGCGGCGATCAGCAGGCCGGCGGCGCTGTCGCGCTGCAAGGGAATCTGCTCCAGCGCGTCGCGTCGCACGCGGAAGTTCGGATCGAACAGCCGATAGACCAGATCGCGATATTGCCCGGTGAAGCGATCAAGCAGCCGCGCTTCGTCGGCCGAGAGCTCGGCGCGGAACAGGCGCAGGCGCAGACCGCTCGAAACGCGGCTCAGGACCGCGCGGATGCGCCGCTGCTCCTCGACCGGTCGGGCGCTCAGCGATTCAAGCGCCTCGGCCACCGGCCCGATCAGCCGCTCGACCAACTGCTCCCCGGCGTCGGCCGCCTCGAGATCGTCGCCGCGGGCGATCTGATCCACCAGCCGGCGCAGCTCTTCCTTGTCGTCCGCGACCGCAGCCGGCGGCAAAGCGGGCGACACGAGCGCGAGCAGCGCCGCAATACTGACGGGGAAACGCATCGCGACTAACCCTTTTTTCGTGGCCGGCGCGGCGCGGCCGACGCGCGCCGCGGTCGTCGGGACGTGCGGCGGTCGCCGGCGGTGCTGCGCTGCGCCGCGACCTGCGCCTCGAGCCGCTGAGCGACGTTGGGCGGCACAAGCCGCTTGATGCGGCGCGTGTCCAGGCCGCCGAGTTCGTAGATCTGCTTGATGTACGTGCTCGACGTGAGCACGTACTGATCGCTGGTCAGCAGGAAGACGGTGTCGATCTCGCCGATGGCCATGTTCAGGCTGGCCTGCTGCAGCTCGCCGCTGAAATCCGCGATGTCGCGGATGCCGCGCACCATCACGCGGCCGCCGGCCCGCCGCACGAAGTCGATCGTCAGGCCGTCGTAGGCCTCGACTCGCACGTTCGGATAGCTGCGCAGATGGGGCTCGATCAGTTCGATCCGCTCGGCGGGCGAGAACATGGGCTGCTTGTCCGGGTTCATGCCCACGCCGATGACCAGTTCGTTAAACAGCGCCGCCGCCCGGCGGATCACGTCGAGGTGGCCGTAGGTGACCGGGTCGAACGAACCCGGATACACGGCGACAATGTGCTGCGTGCGGTGCGCCATGGCTCTCGTCCGCGCCGGCGTCTAATCGTGCGAGTTCGCGCGAGGTGTGGCGGCGCGGCTCGCACAAGACGCCGGCCCCGACATTCCCAGGAATGCTTCCCAGTCGGCGTGAATCGTGCAATCCACGCCGGCTTCGCGGGCCCGCCGCTGCAGGTAGGTCTGGAGCGTCAGCAGCATGTCGTCTTCGTCGAGCGCGTCGAAGCCCTCCTGGCCCGCGGCGTGCAACTGCCGGAAGAGCGCGATGTAGATCTTCTTCAACTGACTCAGCGACAGCGTCAGGTCGATCGACGCGACATCCTTTTGACGGAGCAGCACGCGGGTCTCCTGGGGCGGCGGCGCGAAGATGCGCCTGCCGGCTCGCCGCTCATTCTAGTCGAGTGAACTTCCCCACGCATGCGGGGCGCGGTTAAGGGATACCGGCGGGTGCATCTCGCCAGCGGTTGCATTTCGCAGGGTGGGGCGGGCATCCTGCCCGCCGACCGGGGTTGCGTGGCCGGAGCGGGCAGAGTGCCCGGTCCACCCGGTGCGCCGCAACCGAATGCGAGATGCACCCGATACCGGCGGACGCCGGGTTTTCGTCACACACCGCTTGATCGGGCGCTACATCAGCCGTAGTCGGGTCGGGTGGCGGGCCGCGAAGCGGCCGCCGAAGTACGTGCCCGCAATCCCGCCTGGAGAGCCCAGACCCAGCGCCCACTGCCACCATTCGCCCGGCGGTGGGGTGGAGGCGAAGAGCAGCGGGGCGAACAGGCCGCTGGTCGCGCCGAGCAGAAAGCCGCGAAAGCCGAACGCGCCGGCGCCGATCGCGCCGCATATCAGCGCGGCGGGTCCGATGGCGGACGGAACACTGACCACGGCGCTCAGGTAGCGCGAAAGCTCGTACACCGCAACGCCGAGCGCGCCAAGCGATATCACCCCCGCCGCGAAACCCGCACCGGCTCCGATCAGAATCGCGAGTTGCAGCCGCGTGGCCGTGCTCAGCGGCGGCAACGGCGCGAGCGTCGGGATCGCGGGCACATGTTCGAGCTCGATGTTTGGCGAGCGCATCAGTTCCTCGATGCGCCGGCGGGCCGGCTCGGCCCAGGGGTTGGTGACGTCCGAGCCCCAGAGCAGCAGGAAGCGCTGCAACTCGAACCAGTTGCCGCTTCCATTGACCCGCTGCCACTCGACCAGGCAATCGCGCAGCGGGCAGCGCAGCTCCTGGAAGTTCGACACTTCGGCGATCAGCTTGTCGTATCCGGCCATCTTCTTCTTGAGATCGGCCATCTCCGGGTGCGTCGGCAGCAGGCCCTCCGCCTCGAGCGTCTGCCAGCGAACCGAATAGGGGCGGCGCAGCTCCATCAGACTGGCGATGATCCTGTCCTGCACGTGGCGCAGTTCGCGCCGCGCCCGCAGTTCCACCTGCCGCAGCAATTCCAGGTCTTCAGCGTGCACACGCACTTCGGGGTGGTGCTCGGCGTAGATGCGGCGGGCGGTATCCCGTCGCGCGCGGACGGTGGAGACCGAGACGCGCGCCGCTTCCAGCTCCTTCACGCGCAGGTCGAGACCGTCCCACATGTCCTCGGGCAGAGGCGCCGGCTCCGGCAGGGGCGCGCGGGGGGCGGCGGTCGCAGCGGCGGCGAACGGGATGCGCCGCGGCATGCCGAGCAGGGCCGTCAACATTTCCTGCGCGGTCGGGTAACGCTTCGCCAGCGGCTGATACGCCCAGTAGAACAGGGCGTCCCAGAAGCTGCCGCGATGCAGATCGCGACGCGCGTAGGTGGGCAGCTCGACTCCCTGCGGGCGGCGGCCGACCAGCATCTCGAACAGCAGAACGCCGACGGCGTAAACGTCCGCCGCCGGCGACGCCACCGCACCATCGTCGCGTACTTCGGGCGCGATGTATGGCATCGTGCCGGCGATGCCGGCGGTGTTGCCCGTCACAGAAAGGCTGTGAAACATCGAGACCAGCGGCGCGGCCCCGCCGGAGCTCAGCCCGAAATCGACGATCACCGCGCGGCCGGCTTCGTCGAAGAGGATGTTGGTCGGCTTGATGTCGCAGTGCACAATTCCCAGGGCATGCGCGGCAGAGAGGCCTTCGAGCACGTCTTTGAGGATGCTCTCGCAGCGCTCCTCCGGCAGTCCCCTGGGGTGCGCGCGGATCAGCGCGAGCAGGCTGCCGCCGGGCAGGTACGGCATGACGACGTAGGGCTCGTCGATCAGTCCGCGCGTGTTGCAGTCCAGGATCGGAACCACGTTGGGATGTTTGATCTCCGGCAGGCCGCCCTCGCGCGCGATGTACCGACGATAATCCGGGTGCGTGGCGATTTTCAGCGCCCGCACGACGCTCGGTCGCTCCTGATGCGCAGCCTGCCACACTTCGGCGAACGCACCGGAGCCGATGCGTTCGCGCAGGATGTAATTGCCGATCTGCCTGCCGGCGTGCAGCGCGGGAACCGGATTGGACATGACTGCCCCTGCGCGTGACCCAGTTGAAAACCGCCAGTCGACGCACGCTCGCGGCGGGACTGAACTGGTTCGACCGCGGGTCGCGGCCGCATCGCCCGCCGTTGCTACCGTCAATACTGTATTGACCGGAACGTGTGAAAATCAACGCGATCTTGCGAGACGGCCACATCGTGGCGTGCGCTATTGCGTAGCGGGCGGTGCGTCGGGAGCGCTAACGAGCAGCACGGCGGCGTGGCAGCCGATGGCCTCGCCGCGGCCGATGGCGTCGAGGCCTTCGTTCGTGCCGGCCTTGATGTTGGCGGCGTCCGTCGGCAAGCCGAGCAGCTCTGCGAGTATTGCGCGCATCTGCGGCTTGTGCGCCTTCAGCTTCGGTTGCTCCGCCAGCACAGTCACGTCTACGTTCGCGACCCGCCACCCGGCCGCCTCGACGCGGGCGCGCACTTCGACGACGAAGCGACGGCTGTCGGCATTCCGCAGCGCGGGATCGCTGTCTGGAAAAAGTTCGCCGATGTCGCCCAATCCGGCCGCACCGAGCAGCGCGTCGCAGACGGCGTGCAGCACCACGTCGGCGTCGCTGTGTCCCAGCAGCCCACGGTCGTAGGGAATCGCTACGCCGCACAGCACGAGCGCGCGGCCGGGGGCGAGGCGATGCACGTCGTATCCGATGCCGGTTCGATAGGCGGGCATGCGGCGTAGGATACGGCAGGAGGTGCGGGGCGCCGAAGCCGCAATCCTCGCCGCGGGGGGCATCGGGCGACGGCGCGCGCGGCGCCGCCGATCGCATCGCTGGCGGCGCTGCGCGTTTCGGCGTGCGGCGGGTCGCGTGAAACCGGCCGGCGGCCGGATTGTCGCGCCGAGTTCGGCGTTTGGGGCTGGCGAGCGCGTCGCTCAGGGGTTAATGCTGGGGGCGGCCGAACGGCAGGATCGATCCGATGGACAAATCGAGGGTTCCGGATGATCGCGAACGCGGTGTCGTTGCCGCTGCTGGACGAAGGGGAGTTCGACGTCTGCGTGCGCGGCGCGCGGGGCGGCGCGTTGCATGCCGCCGGAATCGACACGATTCAGGTGAACATCGGCCTGATGTGCAACCTGGCGTGCCGGCATTGTCACGTCGAAGCGTCGCCGGCGCGGCGCGAGCAAATGGACTGGGACACCATGCTGCTGGTGCTCGACGCGGCGCGGAGTTGCGGAGCGGGGACGATCGACATCACGGGCGGCGAGCCGGCCATGCATCCGCACTTTCGCCGCTTTGTCGAGGCGGCGCGGGCCGCGGGGCTGGACGTGATCGTGCGGACCGACCTGACGATCGTCGGCGAGGAAGGCTATCGCGATCTCCCCCGGTTTCTGGCGGCGCAGCGCGTACGCATCGTGGCGTCGCTGCCGTGCTATCTGCCGGACAATGTCGATCGGCAGCGCGGCGCGCGTGTTTATCAATCAAGCATCGCGGCGCTGCGAAAACTGAATGCGGCCGGTTTCGGCGTGCTGGGCGGTTTGTCGCTAGACCTGGTTTACAACCCGCTCGGGCCGAGCCTGCCGCCGGCGCAGGCGAAGCTGGAAGACGACTATCGGCGGGAGCTTCGCGCGCGGCATGGCGTCGAGTTTTCGCGGCTGATCGCGATCACCAACATGCCGATCGGCCGATTCCTGCATGACCTGCGGCGCGACGGACGGCTGGCTGCGTACGAGCGACTGCTGCGCGAGCAATTCAACCCGGGCACGCTGGAGGGCCTGATGTGTCGGCGGCAAGTGCACGTCGGCTGGGACGGCGCGCTGCACGATTGCGATTTCAATTACGCGCTGGGCGTATCCACGAACTCCGGCGCGGCGGCGCACATCCGCGATTTCGACGCCGCGCGGCTGATGGCGCGCCGTATTCAAACGGGATCGCACTGCTTTGGCTGCACGGCCGGAAGCGGATCTTCATGCGGCGGAGCGCTGGTCGCGACGTAGCAGGCAACGCAGCGCGGCGTGTGGCATGCTTTCACGGCGTGTGGCATGCTTTCGCGGTACTCCGCGTCAGCATGCCGGGCGTTGTGCGGCCGTAGGTTTGTTGCGACGCGCCGAGCATCAATGCTCAGCCGACCTGCTGAACCTCTCGTGAGCGCCACGACGTCGGCGCGCGTTTGATTCTGTAATGCCCCGTGCCGCTCCGCATGCTCACGCCGAATACGGCGAGAGCACGCCACCCGGCACATGCTCACGCCGAGTACGGCGAGAGCACGCCACCCGCCGCGCACACGCCGGCCCCGAACATGAAAAGACAAGGGCAGTGCACCGCACGACGGAGCACTGCCCTGGCGTTCTTCCCTTCCAGCGTCAATACGGACTAGTGCATGTGCCCGCCCATGCCGCCGGGGCCGGGCTTCTTGTCGTCCTTTTCCTTGATCTCGCTGACGACCGCGTCCGTCGTCAGCAGCAGGCCGGCGACGCTCGCCGCGTTCTGCAGGGCGACGCGCTCGACCTTCAGCGGGACGATCACACCCATCTTCACCAGGTCGCCGTACTCTTCGGTCAGCGCGTTATAGCCGAAGTTCTTGTCCTTGCTCTCGGCCACCTTCTGGCAGACGATCGAGCCGTCAAGGCCCGCGTTTTCGGCGATCTGCTTGATCGGCGCCCGCAGGGCGCGGCGGACGATGTCGACGCCGGTCTTCTGGTCGCCCCTGGCCTTCTTCTCCGCCGCGTCCAGGGCCGAGTCGCAGCGCAGCACCGCGGTGCCGCCGCCCGCGAGGATGCCCTCTTCGACCGCGGCGCGGCAGGCGTGCAGCGCGTCCTCGACGCGGGCTTTCTTCTCCTTCATCTCGACTTCGGTCGCTGCGCCGACGTTGATCTGCGCGACGCCGCCGGAGAGCTTCGCGAGACGCTCTTCGAGCTTTTCGCGGTCGTAGTCGCTGGTGGTCGCGTCGATCTCGCTCTTGATCGCGGCGATGCGGCCCTTGATGTCGTCGGTCTTGCCGGCGCCCTCGATGATCGTGCAGGTTTCCTTGGCGACGATGACGCGCTTGGCGCGGCCGAGCTGGTTCTCCTTCACGCCCTCCAGCGTGTAGCCGCGCTCCTCGAAGATCGCTTCGCCGCCGGTCAGGATGGCGATGTCTTCGAGCATGGCCTTGCGGCGATCGCCGAAGCCGGGGGCCTTGACGGCGCAGCACTGCAGGATGCCGCGCATCTTGTTCAGCACGAGCGTGGCGAGCGCCTCGCCCTCGACCTCTTCGGCGATGACCAGCAGGGGCTTGCCGGCCTTGGCGACGCGCTCCAGCAGCGGCAGGAAGTCCTTGACGCTGGCGATCTTCTTCTCGAAGACCAGCACGTACGGATTGTCGAGCACGCACTCCATGTTCTCAGGCTTATTCACGAAGTGCGGGCTGATGTAGCCCTTGTCGAACTGCATGCCCTCGACCAGCTCGACGGTCGTATCGAGGCCCTTGCCCTCCTCGACGGTGATCACGCCGTCCTTGCCGACCTTGTCCATCGCTTCGGCGATCTTCTTGCCGATCTCGGCGTCCTGGTTGGCGGCGCACGCGCCGACCTGGGCGATCTGGTCCTTGCCCTTGATCTCGACGGCCATGCCCTTCAGCGCGTCGACGACGGCTTCGACGCCCAGGTCGATGCCGCGCTTCAGGTCCATCGCGTTCGCGCCCGCGGCCAGGTTCTTGAGACCCTCGTCATAGATGGCCTCGGCATAGATCGTGGCGGTGGTGGTGCCGTCGCCGGCGACCGTGCTGGTCTTGCTGGCGACTTCCTTCACCATCTGGGCGCCCATGTTCTCGTAGGCGTCTTCGAGCTCGACCTCTTTGGCGACCGTGACGCCGTCCTTGGTGACGGTCGGGGCGCCGAACGACTTCTCGAGAACGACGTTGCGGCCGCGGGGGCCGAGCGTGACTTTGACCGCGCGGGCCAGTTGGCGGACGCCGCGGCGGATCGCCTCGCGGGCTTCCATTTCATACGCGATTTGCTTGGCTGCCATCGATGACTCCTTTGGCGTGGGGGCCGCCCACGGATCAGCTTGCGAAACCCGGTTGTCGCTCTCGGGCCGCCGTGGCGCGGATTTCGCCGCGGCGCAATCAGACTGTCATTCCTTTCTTACCACGCCGCGTGCCACGCCGGAGCGACCGCGGCGTCGGCTGTAGGACTAGTGTCTGTAATGGTTTACGGTGCGTCGCCGACGAGCCGGCGCGCGGACGGACGTGGGCCGATGTCAAAGTGGCAGACAGCCGCTGCCAGCAACGGGGACGGAACAAAATGCAGATCGCCGCGCGGGATGCAGAACACCCGGCGCGGCGAGGCGTGTTTCTGGCGCTCATAGCGCGCTGCGGACCGACGAAGTGCCCGATGACTACGACCAGACTGCGGAAGTTGGCGAATCGAAAAACAACCTGGACTGAGCCAGCGTTCGAACTACCAATCCATCAGACGGGGCGGGCGGCGCGCCCACCCCGATCATCAGCACATGCCCTGCGGCGTGGCGGAGATCAGTTGCGCTTCGATCGCGGCCAGATCCTGAACCGCGCCGCTGTACGTGTCGAAACCAGCGGTAAACGAAAACTGCTCGCCATCGAGCATGGCGGAGTTCGCGACCAGATCCTCGGAGACGGGGTCGTCCCGGAAACGAAGGCGCACGCAGATCTGGCCCGCGTGGCTGTTCACGAGATTCACCGCGTCGGCGACCGCCGTCCGCATGTCATGACCGCTGGTTGTCATCGCTGGTCGTCCGTGTTAGTCCAGGATCGCGAGAATGTCGCCCTCATCCATGATTATCATTTCCTCGCCGTCGACCTTGATCTCGGTCCCGGCGTAGCTGGTGAACAGAACCTTGTCGCCGCCCTTGACCTGCAGGCTCTTGCGCTTGCCCGTGTCGAGCAGGCGGCCCTCGCCCGTCGAGAGCACTGTGCCGCGCTTGGGCTTCTCCTTGGCGGATTCCGGCAGGACGATGCCGCCGGCGGTGCGGTCGTCCGCCTCCATCCGCTTGACCAAGACTTTGTCTCCGAGAGGACGAATGGAGACTCGGCCCATCGTAACGCTCCTTTTTTGATTGATGCAGAGTGAATCTTGACTATGCCGCCGGGAATGTCAAATGAATTCCGACGCCGGCGGCCGATTTGCACGTTGGAACAGCAAAAGGCATGCCCGACCCCCGCAAATCGTGAGAGCAGATCACAAGATGCTGTGGATGCTGGGCTTATGGCATATTTGCGCATCCGCCGTTCGCGGAGCCCGGCCTCGTCCGGGCCATTCCGGCAAGCGCGGGCGAGGCGGCGCTGCCGATTTGGCAGCGCGCAGTCGCGAAACGGGGCGTCGCGCGGGCCGCTGCGCTGCCCCGCAAGCCGGCGACACAGGCGCCGCTACCCGCCGCGCGCCGCCGCCAGGACCGCGTCGTATTTCGGATGATCGGCGATCTCGGGGACGTACTCTGCGTAGCGGATGATGTCGTTTCCGTCGACGACGAAGACCGCGCGGCAGTTGATCCGCAAGGAGGGCACCAGGGTGCCATAGGCCTTGCCGAACGCCACGTCCTTATGGTCGCTGAGCACGATCAGCTTCTCGCGGTCGATACCCTCCGCGCCGCAGAAGCGATTCTGCGCGGGCGGCAGATCGACGCTGACCGTGTAGAAGCCGACGCCCGGCAACTTTGCGGCTTCCTCGTTGAAGCGCTTGGTCTGCACGGCGCACACGGGTGTGTCGAGCGACGGCACGACGCTGATGATTCGCGTCTTGCCGCGGGTTTCGCTGATGCGGATGTCGTTGACGAGATCCTTCTTCAGCACGGCGTCGGGGGCCTTGTCGCCGACCTTGAGCTCGGGGCCTTCGAGCGGCAGCGGGTTGCCCTTCAGCGTGCATTGGCGGGCCATGTTCGGCTCCTTCGATTGAGTGCAACAAGAATCGCCCGGATTGTAGGGCCGCGGAGCCGGGCGGCTCAAGGAGACGAATCGCGCCAGTCCGCCAGGACTGCGGCCGAGTCATCACGGCGGCTGCGCCAGCGCTTCGTTCACCACCTGCCGCATCTCGGCGGCGAAACGTTCCGCTGAGAAGCGTCGCGCGTGGGCGTTCAGCACCGCCGGATCGTAGCGAGTGCGTTCATGCCGCTCGATCGCCGCGGCCAATCCGGCGGCGGACGGGTCGGAGTACAGCACGCCCGTGACGCCGTCGCTGACGGTCTCGGTCGCGCCGCCGGCGCCCAGCGCGACGACCGGACACCCGTGCCCCTGCGCCTCGACCGGGACGATGCCGAAGTCCTCCTCGCCGGGAAACAGCAGCGCGGACGCCCGGCGATAGTGATCGTGCACGATCGCATCCGGCTGCCAACCGAGCAGCGTGACGTGCAGCTCCGCTTGCGGGTCGCGTCGCCGAGCCGCGTGCAGCCGACGCACATCCGGACCGTCGCCGATGACGACGAGTCGACGGCCGAGTCGGCGGCAGGCTTCGACGGCGATCGGCAACCGCTTGTACGCGACGTGATGTCCGACGCACAGGTAAAAGCTCTCGCGCGGCGCGGTCGAGGCCGCCGCCGGAAGGTCCACCGGCGGGTACACGACGCGGGCGGCGCGGTCATACGCGCGGCCGATGCGCTGCGCGACGGTTGCGGAGTTGGCGATGAAGGAGTGGACGCGCTGCGCCGCCGCGCGATCGGCACGGCGCGCCCCGGCCGCGACCAGCGGCCACAGCGGCCGCAGCACCCAGGGCATGGACCGGCGATAGTCCGCCGAAATCGCCGGCTCCCAGGCATAGCGCATCGGCGAGTGGCAGTAACAGATGAGGCGCGCGCCGGCGGGGGGCCGGATCGCCTTGGCCAGCGCGGCGTCGGAGCACAGCACGACATCGCACGGCGGCAGACGCATGGCCCGATACGCCGCCGGCATCAGCGGCAGCAACTGCGGGTAGAAGCGCCGCGCGCCCGGCGCCCAGCGCAACAGCGACGCGCGTACTCGGCGGTTGATCTCGGCGGGGAATTGCGCTGGATCGTGGACGAGCGTGAAGATCGGCGCGTCGGGAAAGAGCGCCGCGAGCGCTTCGAGAACTTTCTCGCCGCCGCGGCGTCGCACCAGCCAGTGATGCGTGAGCACGACGCGGGGCGCGGCGAAGTTCCCCGATGCCGTCACCCGGAGCCCTTCTCCCAGAAGTGCTCGAACGACATGCTGCCGCCGACGGGGGCGACGGCGCGGCCCTGCAGCACGGGCAGCTCGTACGCCGCCGGATTCACGTGCTTCGCGCGGCGCATGACGGCGTCCGCCGGTTGCGCGGCGATGTAGCGCTCGAACTCCGGCCGAAACTTCTGCACGATCGTGCGGATGGGATAGACCGCTCCATCGGGCAGGCCGCAGATGCTCAGGCCGGGCATCATTCCCATGTTCTCGGTCACTTCGCAGAGCAGGTCGAGATCGTAACGGCGGCCTGCGCCGGCCTTCAGGCGCTGGGCGACCTTGTACATCCACGCGGTTCCCTCGCGGCATTGCGTGCACTGGCCGCAGGATTCGTGGGCATAGAAGCGCGCCATGTTCAGCAGCACGTCGCGAATGTCGGTGTCCTCAGCCACGACGACCGCCGCGGCCGTGCCGAGGCCCAGCAGGCCGTAGCGCCGCACGTCGTCGAAATCGAGCTTGCAGTCCAGCTCGTCATAGTCGTGCTTGAGGTCGACCTTGGATGGATCGGAGTTCTTCGGAAACAGATCGCCGCGAAGCGCGCCCATCGAGATGCCGCCGGGCAGCACGCACTTGACCTTTTTTCCGTCGCGCATGCCGCCGCCGAATTCGCTGCTGTAGATCAGGTCGCGCACGGTAATGCCCAGCGGCGCTTCGTAGCAGCCGGGGCGCTTCACCGGTCCGCTGACGCAGAACATCTTGGTGCCATGCGAGCCGGGCGTGCCCAGCGACAGCCACCAGTCGACGCCGCGCGTCAGGATGTGCGGAAGACAGGCCAGCGTCTCGACATTGTTCACGACCGTCGGCCGGCGGAACAGGCCCTCGACCGCGGGGAACGGCGGCTTGATGCGCGGCCAGCCGCGCTTGCCCTCCAGGCTCTCGATCAGCCCGGTTTCCTCGCCGCAGACGTAAGCGCCCGCGCCGCGATGGATGTAGCACTCCATCGACCAGCCGCTGCCCTTGATGTTCTTGCCGAACCAGCCGGCGGCGTACGCTTCGTCGACGGCCTTCTGCAGGATGTGGAACTGCTCGGTGTATTCGCCCCGCATGTAGATGTACGCGACGGTGGTGCGCGTCGCGTAGCCGGCGATCACGATGCCCTCCAGCAGCATGTGCGGGTCGGACTCGATCGTGATGCGGTTGCAGAACGTCGGCGGTTCGGATTCGTCCGCGTTCACACACAGGTACGTGACGCTGCGTTCCTTCGGCAGGAACGACCACTTCACGCCGGCCGGAAAGCCCGCGCCGCCGCGGCCGCGCAGGTTGGCCTTCTTCACGAGCTCGACCAGCTCGTCCGGCGTCATCTTCAGGGCCGCCTCGGCGCCTTTGTATCCGCCGGCGGATTCGTAGGTCTTGATCGACGTGCTGTTGGGCACGCCGACGGCACGCATCAGAATTTTCTCGTAAGGCATATTTCTCGCACCCGGGTGACCGCGCGCACGCTTGCGCCGAAGCGTCGTATCCTAGGCGGGCCGGCAGTCGCTTGCCACGGGGGGTCGCGTGCTGGACCTGGCGAAAATCTTGAAGGCCGATGATGCACCGGGACGGCGCGCCCGCCATCGGGCAAGCGCTTGCGCCCGGCGGGGGCGCTCTCGGCGTCCGACCGGCTCGGACAGGTCGGGGAGGTCACTCGGGACGCGACGGGCCGTCCGCCTCGCTGAGACTTTGCCTGATTCGCATTCGCGCCTCTGCCGACAGCGTCGCAGCCGGTTCCGCCGCCGGCGGCTCGGCGCCCGCCGCGCGCCGCGCCAGCGCCGCCTTCAGCAGTTCGAGCTGCCGACGGAAGCGACGGCACGACCGGCAGGTGAGCTGGTGCAGCCGCACGGCGGCGCGCAGGTGCCACTCCGGCCGCCGCTCGAGCGACTCGGAGATCACGCGCGTGGCCGCGGAGCAGGGCATGCTGAGAATCCAGAAGAATTCGCGAAGCTTCGGCACGGTTGCTCACCTGGACTGGTCGAACCAATTTTGCTGCAGGCACGCCCGCAGGCGCAGCCGGGCGCGGTGCAGCAGCGTCCACAAGTTGGTCGCGGAAATGCCCAGAGACTGACAGGTTTCGGCGGGGTTGTCGCCGTCAATGTCGCGCATGACCAGCGCGGCCCGCATCCGCGCGGGCAGCCGCCGGACGCAGCCTTGAAACACGTCCCAGAACTCTCGCGATTCGAAGGCTCGTTGCGGATCCACCCAGTCCGCCAGCGGCTCGCGCCACTTGCCGCTGCGTCCGAAGAGCGCATCCGACGCATCGGCGGTCATATCCGTTGAAGCGGCCTCACGGCTGATTCGGCGAAAGTGATCCGCGATGCGGTGCTTCAGGATGCCCACCAGCCAGGTGCGCTCCGACGAGCGTGCGTCGAAGGCCGTCCGCGCTTGCAGCGCGGCCAGCAGCGTCTCCTGAACCAGGTCTTCGGCCAGCCCGCGATCGCCGACGCGCCGAAGTGCATAGCCGAAGAGCACGTCGCCGTGCTCGTCGAGCCAGTCAACCGCGTTTGTCGATTGCGACACCGCCATCCGGCACGATTGTAGCCCGCGCCGAAGAAACTTTTCGGGCGCGCGTCAGGAATTCGCCGCGTGAGCGACTCATCAACGTCGCATTGATGCGACTCACGCGCCGGACTCGTCGGTCCGGCGCTGCCGGCGCGTTCGCGCGCATCCGCGTTCGCGGCGATCGCGCCGCGAACGCCGAGCCTTCACATCACAGGAGCAAGGAGAAGCCAATGCAACACTCTCGCATGAACAGTTCGCACGCATTCCGCGCCGCGCTGGCCGCGCTGGCGACACTCGCCGGCGCCGCCGGCGCGGCAATCGCGCAGTCGTACGAAACGCAGGTCGTCGCCAGCGGCCTGAATCGCCCGACGGGAATCGCCATCCGCGGCAACAACACCGTGTTTTTCACCGAGGTTCCGACGCCCGGCGTGCCCGGCGACATGGGCGGCATGAACGGCGTGCGGCGCCTGAACCTGCGCACCGGCAACATCCAGACCCTGAACATGGGCGAACCGGAGCCGATCAATCTCGCTCACGCGCGCGATGGCAGCCTCTACTGGACCTGGCGCTCGGCGGGCGTCATTCTCGAGCGCACCGTGTTCGGCGAGATCTCGCCGTTCCTCACCGGGCTGACGCGCCCAAATGGCATCGGCGTCAGCTTCCAGAACGGAAATGTGTACTTCACCATGCTGCCGACGCCCGGTGTTCCGGGATCCGCGGGCGGCACGAACACGGTGAACGTCTCGGACGGCGAGACCATCACCCAACTCACGATCGGCGAGCCGGAGCCGACGGATATTGTCGTGGCGCGGAATGGCGACGCCTACTGGACGTGCCGATCGGCCGGCGTAATCCTGCGGCGCTCGGCGGCCGGCGATGTGAGCCTGTTTCTTCGGGGCCTGAACAAGCCGGTCGGCATCGCCATCGATCGTCGCGGGGAGACTTTGTACTTCACGGAAGTGCCGACTCCCGGCGTACCGGGCAGCATGGGCGGCGGCAACATCGTCTGGGCGGTGGACATCGAGACGCAGGCGCGGGCGATCGTGGACTTCGGCGATCCGGAGCCCACGGACATCGCGGTCGCGCACAATGGGCGACTTTACTGGACTTGCACGAGCGCGGGCGTGATCGTCGAGGCGCGGCTGCGCGGCGAGCATGCGACGGCCGGCGACCCGCAAGGAGATGCGGAGCTGCAGGCGTTCGAGAAACTGGATCAGATCGAGGAGAGCAATCTGCTCCGCACGGATGACAAACTCGGCAGGACGGCGATCTCGACCCTGCCATAGTGCAATACTGCGTGCTCTCTCCGCAAGCGCACTGCTCTCGATCGACACTGTGCGGTCGGGAGCAGCGGCTTTTTGGGGGTTCGCAGGGGTCGGCGCGACGCCGGACTGCACGGGTGAACGGCGGCGCCGCGGTCGAAACTTCGCGGCGCGACGATCCGCGCGCGTCGAAACCGTATGACGCAGCGGGTTGCGGGAGGGTACAATGATTTCTGTAGTTCCAGATTCGATACGCACTCCCGCGGAGCGCCGAGATGCGGCTGAAACGGACGGGATTCGTCAACCTGACTACGCTGGGATTGACCGTCTCGCTCGGCATGCTGACAGGTTGCCCCGCGGAGCCCGATCCGCCCGTCAGCCCCGACAACCCGGACACGCCGCAGCGAATGCTGATCGAAGAGGGCGCCGTGCTCACCCCCGGCGGCAAGGTGCCGGGAAGGAGGTACTGGGTCTGGGATCCGGCGGAGAAGCGGTGGAGCGAAGAAACGTACACGGTGGGGCCGCTGACGCTTCGCGATGACGGCCTGGCCGGCGGCGCGCGAGCGGCGACCACGAGCACGACGCTCAGTGCGGGCGGGGCCCAGACAATCTCGAAGTTCAACGCGGCGCTGTTCGCCGGGGGCATCGGCGTGCGGCCGGACTTCATCTTCGCCACGCCGCAAGCCTACCTGTTCGAGATCGAGACCGGCGAGTGGACCGGCGTCGAAATGACGACGCCCCGCACCAACCACACGCTGACGACGCTGCTCGACGGGCGCGTGCTTGTCGTCGGCGGCTGGGACGGAAAACCGCCGCAGAGCTCGCTGGCTTCGGCCGAGGTGTTCGATCCCGACACGCTCTCGTTTGCGGCGACGGGCTCGATGAGCGTCGGGCGGCTGAGTCATGCGGCGGCGCGACTGACGGATGGTCGCGTGCTGGTCGCCGGGGGCGTCGATAGCGCGTTCGCCACGCTCAACAGCGCCGAGATTTACGATCCGGCGACCGGGACGTTCACGGCGACGGGCTCGATGGCCCAGCCGCGGTCGGCGCACTTTGCGGTAACGCTGGACGATGGTCGCGTGTTGGTGGCCGGCAGCAACGGGCTACGCGCGGCGGAGGTTTTCGACCCGGCCACCGGCGCGTTCTCCGCGGTCGGCGACATGGTTTCATTTCACGGTTTTGGTGCGTCGGCGACAAAACTGCGCGACGGAAGGGTTCTGGTGCTCGGCGGTCGCGGCGATGATCGCGGGGTCGAGCCGACCGACGCGGCGGAGCTTTTTGACCCGGTCGCCAATGCGTTCACGGCGGTCGCTCCGATGAGCCGGCCGCGCGACGGCCACATGGCCGTGCTGCTGGGCGAGGGCGTCGTGCTCATTGCAGGCGGGAACTCGATTGAGCGTGACGGACCGAACATCGCATTCACGATTCTCGCGACGAGCGAGCAGTTTGACCCCGCGACAAACACCTTCGCGCCGCTGCCGGATGCGCCGGGCGGCGGGGGTTCAGACGGTGTGGCGGTATTCTTGCAGCGGTAAGCCGCCGCCTCAGCCGGCCGGCGGGGCGTCGAAGAGGTCGCTGCGCGGCATGGTCAGCTCGTCGTTGTTCGGATCATCCAGCAGCCGCGGCACGTCCGCGGGCCGCACGCACTTGTGCATCTTCTCGTTAATCAGCAGGCACGGCGCGTGGTCGCACGCGGCGAGGCACTCTTCGGTCATCAGCGAATAGGCTCCATCGAGCGTGGTCTCGTGGTCGCCGATGCCCAGCTTCTTCTCGATCGCCTCGCGCACCTTGTCTGCACCCAGCAGCTCGCACGAGATCGAGCGACACAAGACCACGACCTTCTCGCCCTTGGGATGCGTCCAGAAGTGCGTATAGAACGTCACCACGTCCATCACCTGCGCGGGCGGGATTTCGAGCAGATCGGCGATGTCGCGCATGGCCTGAAGCGAGACGTAGCCGATTTCGTCCTGCGCGATGTGCAGCGCCGGCAGCGTGACGGCGCGGCGCGTCTCGTAACGCGGAAAGAACGAGCGGATTTTTTCTTTGGCCGCGGCGCTCAGCCCCGGGCCGAGTTCCTCGGCGGATACCGTACGACGATCGACCGTCTTCCAGCTCACGCAACTGCCTCCGTGCCGGCATGCGTCGCGGCGGGGCTGCCGCCGGCGCCGCGCGATTCCGGGCAAGTCGCGGAGCATAGCCCGGCGCGGGCGGCGCGGGTAGGGCGGCCGCACGGCGGAGAAACGCCGCAGGCCCGCGGCGATCGCGCGAATTAGGGTTGCGAACCGCGGCGGACGGCGGCACAATCGCGAATTCCCGCCGAGGCGGGTTCGCAGGCCACCCGCGGCCGAGTCGAACGCCCGCACCGCACGCGGCGAGCCACAAAAAGGGCGATCCCGACATGGCAGAAGAGAAGATTGAGCCGGTGGCCGACGGCGAGCAGCCCGTCGGCGATCCGATTCCGGTCGCGACCGATTCGAACGGCAAGTCGAAAGAGCCGTTTCTGAACAAGTACTTCAAAGCGGTCATCAAGATGAAGGTTTCCGACCTCCATCTGAAGGCCGACGCGCAGCCGCTGGTGCGCGTCAAGGGCGTCTCGGGCGGGCGTTCGAAGGGCGCGCTGCGCTCGATGACCGGCGGCCCGTTGTCCGATGAGCAGATTCGGCGCGGGCTGTACGAGATTCTCTCGCAGAAACAGATTCAGATCTTCGAGGACAAGGGCGCGATCGACTTCGCCTGGGACGTGGGCCCGCCGGGCGATGCGGACCGCTTCCGCGTGAACGCGTTTCAGCAGCGCGGCAAGCTGGCGCTGGCGGCGCGGCGCGTGACGCGCGAAATCCGCCGCTTCAGCGAGCTGTATCTGCCCGAGACGATGGCGAAGATCTGCGACTTTCGCGAAGGCGTCGTGCTGCTGGCGGGCGTGACCGGGTCGGGCAAGAGCACGACGATCGCGGCGATGCTCGACTACATCAACGAGCGCGAGAACGTCCACATCGTGACGGTCGAAGACCCGATCGAATACCTGTTCTCCGACAAGAAAGCCCGCATCAATCAGCGCGAAGTGGGCATCGACGTGCAGAGCTTCCACGACGCGCTGAAGTACCTGATGCGCGAAGATCCGGACATCGTGCTGGTCGGCGAAATGCGCGATCTGGAGACCTTCGCCGCCGCCGTACACGCCGCCGAGACCGGCCACCTGGTCTTCGGAACGATCCACGCCAGCAGCGCGGCTTCGACGATCTCGCGCATTCTCGACCTGTTCCCCGAAGGCGAGCGCCGCGCGATGCGCCAGGCGCTGGAGTTCAACCTCAAGGCGATCATCTGCCAGAAGCTCATTCGCAGTATCCATCCCAAGACCCCGATCGTGCCGACGGTCGAGATCATGATCACCAGTCCGTCCGTGAAAAAGCTGATCCGCGAGGAGCGCGACAACGAGTTGCTCAACGTCATTCGCGCTTCGTACGCCGCGGGCATGATCGACTTCACGGAGAACCTGCGGCGGCTGGTCGAGACCGGCTACATCGACCACGAGACGGCCCTCGACGCCGCACCGAACCCCGACGAGCTCAAGATGGCGCTGAAGGGCATTCGCACCGCCTCTGCGGCGATTCTCGGATAGGTGGGCCGCCCGGCGCCGCGCGGCGGCTCGCCGCGTCGGCCTGTCGAGCCGAAGAACCGCGCAGATGCGTGCAGTCATTCAGCGCATTCGCTCCGGACGCGTCACCGTCGGCGCGGAGGTCGTCGGCCGATCCGGACCCGGATTGCTCGTCTATCTTGCCGTGGCCGCGGGCGACCTCGATGCGGATGCCGACTATATCGTGGACAAAGTCGCCGGGTTGCGCGTCTTCCCGGATGCCGACGGCAAGATGAACCTGGACGTGTCGCAGGCCGGCGGGAGCGTCTTGCTGGTCAGCGCGTTCACGGTGCTGGCCGATGCGCGGCGCGGCCGCCGGCCGTCGTTCGACGAGGCGGCGCGGGGCGACGCGGCCAAGCTGCAAGTCGACGCCGTCGCGCACGCGCTGCGGGCGCGCGGCCTGGCGGTCGAGACCGGGCGTTTCGCGGCCGAGATGCTGGTAGAGGCGGTCAACGACGGACCGATCTGCATCGTGCTGGACTCGCGGCGGGTCGTTTAGGCAAGAAACGCCGCGGCGCGCGGTTGTGCGAGCGCATCAGCACGAAGAACCGCCTATGTTGGGTTGGGGGGCTGGTGACTACGACTCGCGCGCCTTGCCCTCGAGCTCCTCCCAGCGCGCATAGAGCGCATTGACCCGGCGCTGGGCGGCGTCGAGCGCCTCCCACCGCTTCTGGGCCTCGACGTGATCCGCGCCGACCTGCGGATCCTCCGTCGCGAGCCGGCAGCGCTCGACCTCCTGCTCCGCGGTGTGAATCGTCGATTCCATGTTGCGCAGTTCGGAGCGCTCGCTGGCGCTGAGCGCCTTCGTTGCCGGCCGGGGCTTCGCGCGGGGGCGCTCGGCCGGCGGGCTCGACTGGGCCGCGGCGGCGCGCGCCGCCAGCCACTGCCCGCAGGTTCCGTAGCGGCTGACGCGGCCGTCGCCGTCCAGCGCGAGAATCTCCGTGCAGACGCGGTCGAGCATGAAGCGATCATGCGTCACCAGCACGACGGCGCCGGGAAAGTCCATCAGGCTCTGTTCCAGCACCTCCAGCGATTCGATGTCGAGGTCGTTTGTCGGCTCGTCGAGGATCAGCACGTCGGCCGGGCGCAGCATGAGCCGGGCGATGAAGATGCGGGCTTGCTCGCCGCCGGAGAGTTCGCCGACCGGCACGTCCAACTGGTCCGGGCGAAACAGGAACCGCCGCGACCAGGAGCTGATGTGCACCGGGCGGCCTTCGAACACGACGGTGTCGTGGCGGCCGGCCAGCGCCTCGCGGAGCGGCATGTCCTGCGAGAGTTGCTCGCGACGCTGGTCGAAGACCACCACCCGCAGATCGTCGGCGGGGGTGACGCTGCCCGCATCCGGCGGCAGATCGCCTGTGAGTACGCGCGTGAGCGTCGTCTTGCCGCTGCCGTTCGATCCCAGGATGCCGAGGCGCGTGCCCGGGGAGAGGATCGTTGAGACGTCGCGAAACAGCAGGCGTTCGCCCAGCGACTTGGCCGCGCCGCGCACGTCGAGCAGCTTGCGGGACTTCCGGCCGGTGCCCTCGAAGTCGATCCCGGCGGCGGTGGCGCGCTCGTTGCGGTCCTGAAGCTCCTTCAACTCATCGTGCAGCCGGTAGGCTTCTTCGATCCGCGCCTTTGACTTGGTGCGCTGCGCCTTGGAGTTCGACCGCAGGAACGCGGCCTCGCGTCGCACGATGTTCGCCAGGCTGGCCTGCTGGGCGAGCTGCGCCTGCTGAAACTCGGCGCGCTTCTCGATAAACGCGCTGTACGCGCCGCTGGCGCTGAAGTAGCCGTCCGGGTAAATCGGGTTCAGCTCGACCACGCGGTTTGTGACGTTCTCCAGGAAGTACCGATCGTGGCTGATCGCAAGGAATGAGAAGGAGGCCGACGCGAGCAACTCCTCGAGATCCTCGATGGCTTCCACGTCGAGATGGTTGGTCGGCTCGTCGAGCAGCAGCAGATCAGGCTCGCGGATCACCTCGCGCGCGATCGCCAGCCGTTTGCGCCATCCGCCGGACAACTGCTCGACGGTCTGATGCGCATCGGAGAACGCGAACTTGCTGATGGTGATCTGCACGCGCGTGTGGCGCTCGTGCGGTTCGATCGCCTCGGCGGCGAGCGCTGCATCGAGGACCGACTCGACGGTCTGACCGTCATCGAAGCGGTCCTCCTGGGGCAGGTAGCGGACCCTCAGACCGCGCCGGCGGCTGACTTCGCCTTCGTCCGGAGCGACCAGTCCGGCCAGAATTTTAAAGAAGGTCGTCTTGCCCGCGCCGTTGGGGCCGAGAAAGCCGACGTGCTCGCGGTCGTCAAAACTGATCGACAGGTTTCGGAACAGATCGCGTGTTCCGTAGTGTTTGGCGATCGATCGACAGGACAGCAATATGGCCATACGTCCGCCGGCACTGCGGGTTACGGTTGGGTGGCGGGCTGTCGTCGGGCGTTGCCGTCGGCGGGCGGCCCGCGCGGAGGCGCCCGGTGGCTGGATTATCCACCATGCCGCCCGCACCGCTCAAGTTGCCGTGCGTGGCGGCGCCGCGCGGGCGCAGCTCGCTCTCGGTTGCGGGGCAGTGGGTGGAGCGGGCATCCTGTCCGCTCTCGGTTGCGAGGCAGTGGGTGGAGCGGGCATCCTGCCCGCTCTCGGTTGCGAGGCAGTGGGTGGAGCGGGCATCCTGCCCGCTCCGGCTGGGCAGCTCCATCCGGCCGGCAGAATGCCCGCCCCACCCTGCGATGCGATAGAATGCGTATTCCTTGCAAACAGCGGAAATCGTTCATCACGGCGACGCTGTCGAGCCGATGAGAGTTTATTCGGGGAAAGTGCGCGCGGGCAGGGTGTGCGAGGGTTGCAGTGCTCAACGTCGTCCACGTCACGCATGAGGCGGTTTACAAAGTCGGCGGCATCGGGACCGTGCTGGAGGGGCTGATCAACAGCGCCCCTTACCGTGACGCCGTCGGCCGCACCGTCCTGGTTTGTCCGCTCTTTTATCCGGAGAACACCAACCGGCTTGGTCCCGGAAGCCTGGTCGAGTATTCGTCGCTCGACCATGTCTACGGCAGCCAGTACTGCGACGCGTTTCGGCGCGTGGAGCAGGAATGGCACGTCCGCCTGGTCTACGGCCAGAAGCCGGTCGAAGACGCGGCCACGGCGCGTCGCACCCTGTGCGAAGTGCTGCTGGTCGACCTGCGCGACATCAACCGCGCCGCGGTGAACGCACTGAAGGCCGGCCTGTGGGAGCACTACGGCATTCAGTCGCACCGGCACGAGCACATCTGGGAGTTCGAGCAGTACGTGCAGGTCGCCGGACCGGCCGCGGCGGCGCTGGAGGCGCTTCAGATCGCCCGCGACCGGCAGCCGGCGGTGGTTTTCGCCCACGAGTTCATGGGCGTGCCCGCGGCGCTGGCGCTGACCATGAGAGCGCCGCGGCGCTATCGCTCGCTCTTTCACGCCCACGAAGTGGCCACCATGCGGCGGATCGTCGAGGGGCATCCGGGCCACGACATCAGCTTCTATCCCGCGCTGGAGCTCGCCCGCCGCAACCGCCTCTATGTTGACGATGTGTTCGGCCCGCAGCACGACTACTTCAAGCACGCCCTGGTCGACGCGGCCCGCCATTGCGACGGAATCCTGGCCGTCGGCCATCACGTCGTACGCGAAATGCAGTTCATGGGCCGCAAGTTCGACGAGACGGAGGTTCAGCTCGCCTACAACGGCGTGCCGTCGGCCGCGATCCGCCCGCAGCAGCGGCGCCACAGCCGCGAGCAGCTTCGCCGGTACTGTGAAGCCCTGCTCGGCTGGCGGCCGGACTGGGTCTTCACGCACGTCACGCGGCTGGCGATCAGCAAAGCGCTGTGGCGCGATCTCGACGTGCTGGCCGAGCTCGACCGCACGCTGACCGCCCGGCGGCAATCCGCCGTGCTGCTCGTGCTCTCCACCGAGCTGCCGCGTCGCCCCGCGGAAGACGTGCGCTACATGGAGCGCGAGTGGGACTGGCCGCTGGCGCACCGCGTCGGCCCGCCGGACCTGACGGGCGGCGAAGCGCGGTACTACGAGCACGTGCAGGCGTTCAACGCGCGGGCCCGCAGCACGCGCGTGATCTACGTCAATCAGTTCGGCCTGGACGCGGCCGTCGGCGGGTCGCGCGTTCCGCACGACTTCGATTTTCTCGACATGCGGATCGGCACGGACATGGAGCTGGGGCTAAGCCTCTATGAACCGTTCGGCATCTCGCCTTTTGAGCCGCTGACATATGGAGCGCTCTGCGTCGTCAGCACGTCGTGCGGGTGCGCCGGGTTCGTGCGACAGTTGTGCGGCGACAAGCTGCCCCCCGGGGTGATTCTGGCCGACTACATTCATGCCGGCACGCAGCCGCGCACCGTGAAGGACGCGCTCTCGATCGGCGCGGCCGAGCGGCGCGAAGCCGAGCAGCGGCTGGCCGTGGACATCGCCGCGGAAGTTGCCCGGCGCCTGACCGACCCGAGCCTTGAGGACGAATCGCTGATTCGCGCGGGATACGAACTCGCGCGGCGGATGAGTTGGGACGCAGTCGCCGAGCGCTCGATTCTCCCGGCGATGCAGAATGCCGTGGCCCGCCGGCGGGTGCTCAGCCTGGCGTAGCGCCAAGGGCAGTCGCGCGCGTCAATTCTCCGGCGACCAGAGATAGAGAAACTGCGGATGCCCGCCGCGAAGCCAGGGGGGCAGTTCCACGTTCAGCAGGTTGACGGTCGCAGCGGGGGCGTCGCTCGACCGGGAGTAGATGTTGGGTCGGTAGCCCAGCGGCCGGGCGTATTGCACGACGACGATGTCGCGGTCCGCGATGCCCGCCAAGCCCTTCGCCGCGTCCAGCGCCGCCCGCAACGTGCCGATCTCGTCGATCAGCCCGGTTTCGAGCGCCTCATCGGCCAGGTAGACGCGGCCGTCGGCCAGTTCGCGGATTCGGTCGCGCGTCAGGGCCGGCCGCGAACGCGACACCACGTCGAGGAAGCGCTCGTACATCGCGTCGATGATCTTCTGAAACACGGGCCGTTCGCTGTCCTTCATCGCGCGGAAGGGCGAACCGGCGTCCTTGAGCGGGCCGCTCTTGATCGCGACGACGTCCACGCCGATCCGCCGCATGACGCCGGAGAAGTCCGGCAGCATCATGATGACGCCGATGCTCCCGGTGACGGTCGTCGGATGCGCGATGATGCGGTCCGCCCCGCACGCGAGGTAGTAGCCGCCGGACGCGGCCACGTCCATGAGGCACGCGACCACAGGCTTGCCCGATTTTTCGCGGAAACGGCGCAGTTCTCCGTGCATCAGGTCGCTGGCGGTCACGCCGCCACCGGGGGAGTTGATCCGCAGCACGACGGCCTTGACCGCGTCGTCGCCGCGGGCCTTGTCGAGCTTCTCCTGAAACAACGAGACCGGGTTCTCGCCCGATGGACCCAGCAGCGACTGCTCGCGCGCGTTGCTGATGACGCCCTCCACGTCGATCAGCGCGATCTTGCGCGCCGCCCAGGCGTCCTCGCGCAGCACCACGCTCTCCACCAGCGCCCGCGAGCTTGAAACCGGCGTGATGAGCAGGGACGGCGGGGCGCAGCCCGGCGCGAAAGCCGCGAGCGCGATCAGCAGCAGCGGCGCGGAAAAACGTGGTAGCACGACTATACTCCTGACGGAGCGGCCGCAGACCGGGCGATCCGCCCCCACGATGGACGTCGCGCGGGCGATTCGCGAACGAATCGCCGGGCGGCGCGAGAGACGGCGCGCGTCGGCTCGGCCGGCGGCCGGGCGGCGGACGGGCGAATGATAACGATCTCGAATCAGGAATTCGATCGCGCCGTGCAGGTCGCGCTCGACAGCATCCCGGACGAGTTTCGCGGATATCTCGAGAACGTGATGATCGAAGTTCTGCCGCGTCCGACGCGGCAGATCATGAGCGAGTACGACGTGCCCCATGACGTGCTGGGGCTGTATGCCGGCGTGCCCATCGACGAAATCGGCGCGGGCCACGTCGCGCCTCTGCCCGATCGCATCTTCATTTTTCGCGACAATCTCTGCTCCATGTGCGACTCGCGCGACGAGCTGATCGAGGAAATCCGCATCACGGTGCTGCACGAAATTGGCCACCACTTCGGCCTGGACGAGAAAGACCTGGAGGAACTCGGCTATGACTGACGGGCTTCGCGCAGACACGCTCCGCCGAATGGGCCGCGGCGCGGCGCGAGCGGCGACAACGATGGTCGCGGCGCTGCTGGGCGGCGTGCCGCTTGCGGCGCAGACATCCGCTCCCGCCGGCCCGTCGCTCGAACAGCGGGCCGCCGCGCTCCGCGTCGCCGCTGCGCAGCACCTGCTGCGCACGCAGGGCGAAGAGGGCGCCTGGGCGGCGGACGCCGGCCCCGGGCCGACCGCGCTGGTGGTCCGCGCCCTGGTGCGCGAGCCCGGCGTCGGGCCGGATCACCCGGCGGTGCGGCGCGGCGTCGAGTTCGTGCTGCGCTCCCGGCGCCAGGACGGCGGCATCTACGCCGCCGAGGGATTGCTGAAGAGTTACGAGACGAGCGTGGCGCTCTCGATGTTCTCCGCGTTTTCCGACAGACGCTACGAGTCCCACTCTGCCGACGCGCTGCGCTTCCTCAAGGAAAACCAGTGGGACGAAGGCGACGGCAAGTCGATCGACGACCCGTGGTACGGCGGCGCCGGCTACGGCCGCGGCAAGCGGCCGGACCTGTCGAACACGCAGATCATGCTCGACGCGCTGCACGACAGCGGTCTGCCGCCCACCGACCCGGCGTATCAGAAAGCGCTGCGCTTCATCGAGCGCTGTCAGATGCTCGGCGAGCGCAACGACCAGGCGTTCGCGCGGGGATCAACCGCCGGCGGCTTCATCTATTCGCCGGCCAACGGCGGCGAGAGCAAGGCCGGGGAGGAAGAGATTGCCGGCCGCAAGGAGCTGCGCTGCTACGGCTCGATGACGTATGCCGGATTCAAGAGCATGCTATACGCCGGTCTGAAACCGGATGATCCGCGCGTGCGTGCGGCGGTGGAGTGGATCCGCGCGCATTGGACGCTCGACTACAACCCCAACATGCCGGAGAAACAGTCGCACGAGGGCCTGTACTACTACTACCACACCTTCGCCCGCGCGATGGCGGCGCTGGGGCAGGAGAAGGTGGAAGACCGCGCCGGCCGTCCGCGCGAGTGGCGGCGGGAGCTGATCGAGAAGCTGGCGGCGTTGCAGAAGCCGGACGGGAGCTGGGTCAACGAACAGGACCGGTGGATGGAGGGCCTGCCGGCGCTCACGACCGCGTATGCACTGCTCGCGCTGCAGGAGGCCGCTCCGGCAACGCCGGCGAAGTAATCGCGCTTCGAGCGCCCCCAGTCAGGGAATCGGAACGCGGCGGCAAATCGCACGCGGCCGCCGGGCGGGCACGAGCACTACTCTGGGCGGGTTTCATCAGCGCAAACGACCCCCGGCGCTCGCCGGGGGTCGAGTTCGCGCAGCGCATGCAGCGCGCACCGTCGCGCGGGGTGTCCGCGCGTGATGGGGCCGCGATCAGTTCGCCTTGAACTCGATCGAGGCGGTCTCGCTCTTGTCGGCCTTGACGGTCAATTGCAGGCTGTACTTGAGCCCGGGCGTGAGTTTCACGCCGCTGACCTCCTGGCTCTTCACGTCATACACCTTGTACGCGCTGCCGGGGTTGCCGAGATCCAGTTCGGTGTCGTGCTTGAACTGCGCCTCGGGGCTCTGGTCGCGCGAGACGATCGTGTACTCGGCCTGATGCGAGTAATCGCCCCGAAACTCCTGGTGAATGCTGATGGCGACCATCGTGATGCGCCCGAAGCGCTCCGGATCGTCGAGCTGGTACTTGATCGTCGGGCCGCTGCTGACCGGATCCTTGATCGTCCAGTTGGAGTAGCCCGTTGCCGCCTTCTTGAGCGAATTCTGCTTGGCCTGCTTGCCGTCGAGCCACACCTTCAGGTGGCTGTTCTTGCTGAGCACGTTCTTGCCGATGCCCACGCCGGTCATCGCATCGCCGACGCCGCACCCCGTCCCGTAGAAGAGCACAACCAGCCCGGTGGCGATCCCTGCCAGACGCAACATTGCACACTCCTTGTGAAATGGTCACTATTCGCCGTCGCTCGCCCGCGCGGGAGGCGACGCACCCCGAACGGGGTCTCGGGAACAGAGTGTAATCGTCTTCCGACGCCAGGAAAACAGCAGGTACAGTCGCCTGTCGCGCCGTTGCCGACTCCCCAACCGATGACACCCGATGGGCGCATAAGTCGCGACACGGGCGGCGATCCGCCGACGGCGCCGCTTTTCTCTCGACGCCGTCTATCTTGCCGGTGTTTGATCGCGCTCCACCAGGTCGTTCCGCTTGAAAATGTACACATTAAACTTCGCTACGTCGTCCACCCGCGTGTAGTTGGCCTTCAACCAGCCGTACAGCCAGCGGCCGTAGCCGTCTACCGTCTTGTCGCCGTGCTCGGTTTTCGCGAGCCACTCCCACATGCCGCCGGAGATCACATAAACCCCCGGCGGCTGCCGCGTCAGCGTTTCGCGGATTTCGTCCGCGATCTTCCCAGCCGCGCCGATCGGGTCGGCGCCTTGCGGGCGGCCCTTCTGCAATTGCCCGATCTTCTCCGTTGTGGTGAAGCGGCAGGCGTTCACCCGCCGGGCGTAGAGATACACGCCGGGCTTGTAGCCCTCGCTCTGGATCGTATCCTCCGGCCGCGTCAGCGCCGCGACCGCCCGGCCGACCAGCTCCCACTCGGCCGGCTCGTTCTGTTCGTAGCGCATGACATAGATTTTGCTGAACTCCTCATAGTTCCGCTGAAACGCCTCGGCGGCGAAGTAGCCCATCGCCACAAAGGTCGCCGTCACCCACGCCCGCTGCTGCAAGCGCTTCAGCAGCCGCGTCTCCGCCTGAATCACGTTCACCAGGTACCCGGCATAGAGCAGCAGCGGCGGAATCATCGGCCCGATGTAGTGGCGGAAGTGGTGCGGGCTGATCATCGCGCCCCAGAACGCGACCAGGAACCAGATGCCGAACAGCAGCAGGTAGCGTGGACAGACCGGGCGCGTCTCGCGCAGTTCCGCGACCACCTCCGGCGGCCGCAGCCAGGGCCGCAACAGCCACAGGCCGCCGTGAATGGTCGTGGCGATCGCCATCAGGATCGGCAGCACGAGGATCGGCCAGATGTCCCAACTCAGCATCGTGTAGTTGACGAAGAGGTCGAGGAACTTGCTGTCGCCGGTGGCGAAGTAGGCGCGATTGAAGCCGAACGTGGCCCAGAGCGCCTCGTACAGCGCGCCCTGCCCGGCCAGCGCTCCCGCGGCGATCGCCAGCACGCCCACGACGCCGGCAAGCATCAGGAGGCAGCGCTGCACGCCGGAGCGAAAGGGCGTTTCGCGCGTAAGCACGAGCACGATGGTGTGCAGACCCATCGCCCCCCACGCCGCGAGGCCCACTTGTTTGAAGAGGAACGCGCCGCCGCAGAAGGCGCCCGCCAATAGCCACTTCCACCACCGGTCGCGGGCGTAGCCGCGGACGTAGAGCGCCACCGCCGCGAGTTCGCACGGCACGAGGAACGTCTCGGTGCGGTTCGATCCGCACTGATAGTAGGCGTGCGTCAGGAAGAACGCCGCCAGGGCCGTCATCACCGCCGCCGAGCCGCGGTAGTAGAGCGACGCGGCGATGATGAAGAAGCAGATGTGCGAGGCGATCAGAGCGGCGATGCACAGCGCGATGACGCCGGCGTAGCTGTCGCCGCCGAGCAGAAATCCCAGGGCGTTCATCCAATAGATGCCGGGCGGTTTGTTGTCCCACACGTCGAGGTAGACGGTCGCGCCGTGCAGGATGCGCCAGCCGAAGTAGCCGAACATCTGATCATCGACCACGTCGATTCGCAGGTGCGCGGCCAGTTGCGAGACCAGCAGCGTCGGCGCGATGAACACGGCCATCGCGCTGACCAGCACCGGCCACGCCGTGGGCGGTTCGCGCGTCAGCGCGGGCAGCGGGTGCTTCGATGTGGACACGTCAGCCCTCACCAGGCAGGCGCGCATGCGACGCAGGACGCGCTCGGCAACGAGATTGCGATGCGATACCCGCAGCGCTCGCGCCGCGGGGCGTCCGGGCGAACTACGCTGCCGGGTCGAGCTTGCGGGCGACCGCCAGCCGCTGCTCGACATTCTCCCAGTTCACGACGTTCCACCAGGCCTTGATGTAGTCGCTGCGCTTGTTCTTGTAGTTGAGATAGTAGGCGTGCTCCCACACATCCAGGCACAGCAGCGGCACGCTGCCCCAGACGCCGGTGTTGTTATGCTTTTCGGATTGCAGGATCAGCAGCCGCTGCGCCAGCGGTTCATAGGCCAGGATGCCCCAGCCGCTGCCCTGCACCTGCGCCGCGGCGGCTGAGAAGTGGGCGCGGAACGCTTCGAGCGAACCGAAGTCGCGCACGATCAGCTTGCCGATCTCGCTGGCAGCCGCGGGATCGCCGCCGCCGTTTTTCTTCATGTTCTCCCAGAATACGACGTGCAGCACGTGGCCGGCGGCGTTGAACGAGAGCGCATCGGTGACCGCGCGCACCTGCTTGATGGCGTCGCCGCCGGTCTCGCGAATGCGCGTGAGCTCGGCGATCGCGGCGTTGGCGCCGTCGACGTAGCCTTTGTGGTGGATGTCGTGGTGCAGCTTCATCGTGGCGGCGTCGATGTGCGGTTCGAGGTCGGCGTAGTCGTACGGCAATGGGGGCAACGCGTACGGGCCGGTCGCAGCCCCGCCCGGTTGGGCGAATACGGGTTCGCTGCCCAGCGCCAGCCAACCGCCGACCACGGCGGCGGATCCGAGGATTTCGCGACGCGAAAGTGCGCTCATGCGAACAGTCTCCTGATTTGGCGTTCTGCGGACGAATCGGACCGGTACGGTACCGCGCG
The DNA here is from genome assembly GCA_964631045.1 of uncultured Planctomycetales bacterium. GTDB lineage: Bacteria > Planctomycetota > Phycisphaerae > UBA1845 > Fen-1342 > CAZVWB01. The sequence continues at coordinate 20,300 of CAZVWB010000015.1, read as the reverse complement.
CCACCGTGGCGGCATAGCGCCGGGGCAGGCGGCGCGGCGCGGCGGCTTCGACGCGCGGTGCGCGCGGTCGCTTCGGACCCGGCGCATCGCAAACGCCCAAATCGCCCGACGTTATCAAGACGTTCACGCTCGCCGGGGCATACCAAAAGGAATGAAAACGACCATTCGTGTTTTCAATGCGTCGCACGATTTGCGGACGTGCTTGAAGCGCGCAGCGGCGATCGCTATCGTGAAATGAGAATACGCGCTAGGTCGTCGGCCGATCGGGAGGGGTCGGTCGCAGTCATTGCCAATGGAGAGTCCAGTGCCCAAGGTTCCGACGCGCTATCTGTCTACCGGTGTCTTCGCGTGGGCCGCAATCGGCGGCGCGGGTCTGCTCGTGACCGCGCTGGCCACGCCGGTGCCGACCACGCTCAACGACTTCTTCATTCGCGGAACGCAGCCGCTGACGCTGCTCGACCCGATCGTTCCCGCCGAGCAATCCTGCTTCGTCTGCCACGGCGGCTACGCCAACGGCGAGCAGGGGCCGTATGACCGCTGGCGGGCCAGCATGATGGCGCAGGCGGCGCGCGACCCGATGTTCCACGCCTGCCTGGCGATCGCCAATCAGGACGCCGCCGAATCGGGCGACCTCTGCATTCGCTGCCACGCGCCGCGAGCGTGGCTGGAGGGCCGCAGCGTGCCGTCGGACGGATCGGCGATCGAGCTGGAGGACTTCGAAGGCGTCACCTGCGAAGTGTGCCACCGCATGGTCGACCCGGTCTACTCGCCGGGCAACCCGGTCGAGGACGTCCAGATTCTCGCGGACCTCGGCCAGGTCGCCGCCAGTCCGCACACCGGCTCCTTCAACATCGATCCGCTCGACCGTCGTCGCGGGCCGTTCAATCTGGGGCCTGGCTTTGCGTATCACGAGTGGCGTCAGTCGCCGTTTCATCGCGAGTCGCTGCTGTGCTCGACCTGTCACGACGTGAGCAACCCGGTCTTCGAGCGCGTCGGCGGACCGATTCCCGCGCCCAGCGATACGTACGTGCCCGGCGCGCTGGACGCCGCCCACCCGGATCAGGACAAGTACAACATGTTCCCGGTCGAACGCACCTACAGCGAGTGGGCCAACAGCGCGTTCGCCGCGGGGCCGATCGAGATGGGCGGCCGCTTCGGCGGCAACCTGACGGCGGTCAGCAGTTGCCAGGACTGCCACATGCCGGACGTGACGGGTCGGGGCTGCCTGCCGGGTCTGGGCAGCCCGGTGCGAACGGATCTCCCGCAGCATAATTTCGCGGGGGCGAACACGTGGGTGCTCGACGCGATTCTGCAACTTGACGTTTCCGGCGCGCTGTACGAAATGTTCGAAGGCTCGGGTCTGACGCAGGAAGACGTCGATGCGGCCAAGGCCCGCAATTTCGCGATGCTGCGGGCCGCGTCCGACATGGAGCTGAGCCTGGTCGGCGACAAGCTGAACGTGCGAATCGTGAATCAGAGCGGGCACAAGCTGCCGACGGGCTATCCCGAAGGCCGCCGCATGTGGATCAATGTGCAGTTCTACGACGCCAGCGACGCGCTCGTGGCGGAGCGCGGCGCCTACGACACCCAGACGGCGGTTCTGAACACGGTCGACACCAAGGTCATCGAGGCCAAGCTGGGGCTGGACGCGACTATGGCCGCCATCACCGGCCTGCCCGCGGGCGAGTCGTTCCACTTCGTGCTGAACAACATGTATGTGAAGGACAACCGCATTCCGCCGCGGGGCTTCACCAACGCGGCGTTCGCGGCCGTGCAGGCCGCGCCGGTGGGGGCCACGTTCGCCGACGGACAATATTGGGACGACACGCAGTACGACATCCCGTGCAACGCGGTGCGGGCGAAGGTTGTGCTGTACTACCAGACGACGTCGAAGGAGTACATCGAATTCCTGCGCGACGAAAACCAGGCCCCCAGCCCGAACGTCGGCGACATCGCGTACGCCCTGTGGGAGGTCAACGGTAAGAGCGCGCCGGTCGACATGGACCTCCAGAACATCGTCGTCGCGGACTGCAACAACAACGGCATCTTCGACGGCTGCGATCTGCAGAGCGGCGTGCTGCACGACGTGAACGAGGACGGGTATCCGGACGAGTGCGTCGTCCGCGGCGACGCCAACTGCGACGGCAACGTCGACTTCTTCGACATCGACCCGTTCCTGCTGGCGCTTTTCGACCCGGTCGGCTATCAGGCGGCGTTCCCCGGCTGTCCGCTGGCGAACTCGGACTGCAACAGCGACAACAACGTCGACTTTTTCGACATCGACGCGTTCCTGCAGTGCCTGTTCAGCGTCTGTCCGTAGCCACGCGAGCCGAGATCGCACCGCGGAGCGCCGCGGCCAAGCGTAACTGAGAGACGGAACCAGCGACGACCGGCGGGTGCTGCGAAGTACTCGCCGGTCGTCGGTTTTTGTGCCGCCGTTCCGCCGCGCGCCGCGCGGCGGGGCGCGTCACGGTGATTTCGCGGCCGCGGACTCCGCGCGGCACGCTCCCGGCTGTTGACAACCTGTGTTTTCTCAGATTTCCGCGAAAATCTTGCGGCGCCGCGCGCAGTGCTTAAGCGGCTTGCGGGCGCAGCTTGCGCGAGCGGGGCCGCGCGCAACCTCGATTTGTCAGCCTGTGCAGATTCAGGACGCATGAAGATTTCGTTGCCGATAACGCGAAATCGATGTATATTTCCCATGCGACGATGAGGTCGCGAGGCGTAGCACCTCGGTTGATCCGCCTCAGCTCCGGCAGAACGCGCCGGACCCCCAAAATGCGGCGGCGGGCGGCAGCAATGTGCGTCGCGTCGCATGGTGAACACGTATAGCCCGGGCGGTTCTCGCGTTCGAATGTGGCGGAATTTCCAGGTGCAGGAACCCCATGAAGGTCGGCCGCTCCGACGGCGCGGAGAAATTCGCGCGCGGGAACGGCGGTCGCTGATGCTCGCAAGACTCTGAGGCGCCGGCTGCCGGGTTCGAAAGGGCCCGTCGGAAGAAGCGCGTGAGAGGTCGCTCGGGCGAAAATCCCGGGCCGGGTGTCGGCGGCGTGAACCTTGGAGGGGTGAAGACCCAAGGGAGCCTCCGGCGGGCGCTGGCGCTAAACACGCCGCGTTCGCGAGGGACTCCGGTCGGGCGTAACGCCCAGAAGTCGGCGCGTGCCGGTCCGGTCGCTGGCCTTGGTCAGTGGCGCAGCGGTTCGCGTAACGGCACGTGGGCGGTCGCCGTGTTGAAAAGCACGCGCGGGCTCGATCGGTGGAGAAAGCTCCGAAGGGTGAATCCCAGGAGCGCTGTCGGCGTGAAACAAAGCCGACAAGGGCGCGGAGAGCGTAAGCCGTCGAGAGGGTAGCCAAACCCTGAGGGCGGACCGTAGCGAGCAGGCAACGCTCGCGATCAGTGGATCTCCGGGCCTGCAAGTGCTGTAGGGAGCAGAAGTCCATGAGAGGTGGCGCCGGCCGCGGTCGAGCGCCTCGGACTCGCTGGGCAAGACTCTGGAGGAACGCCGAACTCGACGAGAGGCTGTTTCCGATTGCTTCGCAGTAGTCGGAACTCGCCGTTGTCGGAAGACCGCATGGCCGGCGCGAGGGCGAACGGCGGAGCGGGCGCAGCCAACCAGACGTGCTGCTACGCTGACGGCGGATGTCTCTGAACGAGAGGCGAATTCCATGAGAGGACGGATCGCGGCCGTAATGCCGCGTCCCGAGCAGCGCGTCTCACGCCTCTGAAGGACCAGGCGTCTCGCACCCATCGTCGCGTTTTTTGTGATTTAACCGGCAATGCCGGTGGTGTGGTCTGGGTTTCGAGAGAGCGGGCGTCCCGACCTTCAACGGTCCAACGGGACGCCCGCTTCGTTTCTAGCGAACGCCGCGCAAGGACTCGCGCACTGATACGCGCGCAACGCGCCGCCGCATAGACTGACTGCTGATGGCTTCGCTGTCGCGTTATCTCGATCCGGTCGTTGTTCAGCAGGTTGCAAGGCTCGATCTGCGGGCGCGATTCATCGTCGAGGGGTTTCTCGCCGGGCTGCATCGCTCCCCGTATCAGGGTCTGTCCGTCGACTTCAGCGAGCACCGCAAGTACACGCCGGGGGATGAGCCGCGCAGCATCGACTGGAACGTCTTCGCTCGCACCGATCGGCTGTTCGTTCGAAAATACCAGGCGGAGACGCACCTGGCGTGTCACCTGCTGGTCGACGCGTCGGCCAGCATGGGGTTCGTCGGGGCGGTCGGGTCGGAGGCCTTCCCGACGCCGCAACCGCCGGCAAAGCTGCTGTATGCGATCCACATCGCCGCGGCGCTGGCGTATCTCGTGACGCGACAGAAAGACGCGATCGGGCTGGGCGTGATCGGCGAGCGATTGCAGGCGTTTCTCCCGGCGCGGGCGCGACAGCAGCAGCTCGCCGCGATTCTCGGCACCTTGACGGCGCTCGCTCCGCGCGGCAAGACCGGCGTGGCGGCCGCGATCGCCGAAGCGCTCTCGCACATTCCGCATCGCGGGCTGATCGTGGTCATGAGCGATCTTCTCACCGATCCGGCGGCGTGCCTGGAAGCGCTACACCGCGTTCGCTTCCGGGGGCACGACCTGATCGTGATGCACATCCTCGACGCTGCGGAGACGCGGCTGCCGTTTGACGGCGCGGTGCGACTCGAAGACCCCGAAAGCGGCGACTACTACGAAGCCGACGCCGACGCCGTGCGCGCGGCGTATGCCGGCGCGGTCGAGCGCTGGCGCGACGAGCTGGCCGGGAGCCTGCGGGCCGCCCGCGCCGACTACGTGGCGCTCGACACGTCGATTCCGTTCGATCGAGCGCTGATCGAGTTTCTGCTGCAACGCTCGCGGCGAGCGTGAGGCCGCCGCGGTGCGGGCGGCGCGGCGGCGTGGAAGCCACGGAGCGCGGCGAGCATAATCCGCCGTCATGACGTACACGGCCGAAGTCCGCCGCAAACTGGTCCACCTGGGGTCGACGGCGTTCCCGCTTCTATATGTGTTTCTATCGCCCGGCGTCATGATCTGGATCGTGGCCGCGCTGGCGGCGATCCTGCTGCCGCTCGACCTGCTCCGCATTCACGCGCAGCGCATGAACCGCCTGGGGCAGCGGCTGCTCGGCGCGGTGCTGCGGCCGCGCGAATCACGCACGCTCACGGGTGCGACGTGGATGGCGATCTCAGGACTCCTGTGCGTGCTGTTTCTGGAGAAGTGGGACGCGATCACTGCGGCGTTGTTCCTGACCGTCAGCGACGCGCTGGCGGCGCTGGTGGGGCGGAAGTGGGGGCGGCCCAACTCGCGCGGGAAGTCGCTGGCCGGCAGCGGCGCCTTCTTTGGTTCGGCGCTGTTGATCGCGCTTGTGTTGCACCTGGAGGAACCGCTGGTGGCCATCGCCGGGGCGGCTGCCGCGACCGCTGCGGAAGCCTGGCGGGTGCGAATCGGCGGCTACGAGGTCGACGACAACCTGTCGATCTGCGTGCTGAGCGGACTGGCGATGCTGGCCATGCGGGCTGCGACGAACTAGGTCGCTCCCCGCGCGCCGCAATCCGCGCTTCGCCGCTACGGGTCGCGCCTCCGCGTCGGCCCGTTGACGGCCCATCCGTGGGTGCGTATGTTCACGCAGTCGGCGATGGACCCGCATCCATCGGCAGCTTTCCGCTTTCGCTTTCAGGAAGCCCGCATGCCCGTCGAGCAATGGTCCGAGAGCGTTCTTCTGGCCGAGCTGAACGACGATCCCGGGTTCACCGACGACATGAGCGCGATCATCGAACAGTGCTCGGCCAACGCGCGCATGAATGTTCTGCTGAACTTCGGCGCGGTTTCCTATCTCAACTCGTCCAACATCGCCAAGCTGCTCAAGCTGCGTCAGGTCGTGACGGTTTCGAATCAGCGCCGGTTGAAGCTGTGCGGCATCAACACGCACGTCTGGGGCGTGTTTCTCGTGACGGGGCTGGACAAGATTTTCGACTTCGTCGATGACGTACCCAGCGGTCTGGCTTCGCTGCAGATGGGGCAGTGATCGTCCAGGCCGCGCTAGCGAGCGCCTTGCACCGCGGTCGCAATCAAAAATGCGACGTAAGATGTTAAGAGCAGCCCGCCTTCGAGCTGCGACACGGTCCTTCCGAACGTTCGACTGATCGGAATGAGCGCGACCGCAAGAACCGCCATGTAGGTCAATGGAAGTTGCAGCGCGCCCGCGGCGCTCGGCGGCGAAAGCAGCGCGGTAATCCCGAATATCGCGCCGGCGTTGAACAGGCACGAACCGATCGCGTTCCCCAGCGCGAGATCGGTTTGCCCACGAAGCACGCCCATGATACTGGTGACGAGCTCCGGCAGCGTCGTACCGATCGCGACGACCGTGACGCCGACGATCGCCGGTGGAATTCCCAGACCGATCGCGACTCCCGCCGCACCATCGCTGGCGACCGCACCGCCGAGCGACAGCAGCACCAGACCGCCGGGAAAACAGGCGCTGATCATCGTCCAACTGAGCGGCGTGGCCCCGAGGGTCGGGTCGGGTCCGAGCGGGTCCGCGGCCGCGGGTGTGTCGCGAGTTCGGGCGGCCCGTAGCGCGGCTCGGAGGGTCCACACGCTATAGGCGGCAAACGTCGCCAGCATCAGGGCGGCCTCCCAGCGGGCGAACCCGGCGGTGATCCCCAGGCACGCCATGAAGACCAGAATGACCGCGTTGAGCCATATCTCAACCCGGATAAGGCGCTCCTGCACCAACAGGGGGCGGAGCAGTGCACAAGTTCCCAGAACGAGCGACAGATTGCAGATGTTCGCACCAACGACGTTGCCCACCGCCAGGTCGCTGCGGCCCTTCAACGCGGATACCAGGTTCAGGGCGAGCTCCGGCGCGCTGGTCCCCCAGGCCACCAGCGTCAGGCCGACGACCAGGGGCGCCACGCCGAGACGGCGTGCCGCATCGACAGAAGCGGCGACCAGCAGGCGTCCGCCGACCAGCAGCAACACCAGGCCCCCCGTGAACTCCAACCCGTACGTAAACATCGCGGGAGAGTAGCAAACGGCGCCGGAAGCGTCACCGGGCCCGCACTTGCGAAAGGCATGCGCTACAATGCGGAGCCGCCGTCGGCGTCTTGATCCACACGCGAGAGGTGCGAATGAACGCAATCGCCGTCATCCCCGCCCGCTTCGCGAGCACGCGGCTGCCGGGCAAGCCGCTGCTGCGCGAAAGCGGCAAGTACCTGATTCAGCACGTTTGCGAGCGGGTGGCGACAGCGCGGCGGATTGGCCGGCTGCTGGTGGCCACCGACGACGATCGCATCGCCGACGCCGTCCGCGGCTTTGGCGGCACGCCGATCATGACACGCGCCGATCACGTCAGCGGCACCGATCGCATCGCCGAGGTCGTTGCGGGGCTGCCCGCGGCCGCGTGCGAAATCGTGCTGAACGTGCAGGGCGATGAGCCGGAAATCGAGGCCGAAAACCTGGACCGGCTCGTTGCGCGGCTGGAGCGCGACCGCGCCTGCGACATGGCCACACTGGCCTGTCCGTTCCCGGAGGGCGGCGACCCGCGTGATCCGAATGCCGTCAAAGTGGTGGCCGATGCGGGCGGGAGGGCGCTGTATTTTTCCCGCGCTCTGATACCATATCCGCGTGACGATCGCGTGGATGCCGGCCCGGCGGTTCACCTGCTGCACATCGGCGTCTACGCCTATCGCCGCGAATTCCTGCTGGAGCTTGCCGGCTGGCCGGCCGGACGCCTGGAGCGGATCGAGAAGCTGGAGCAGCTGCGCGTGCTCGAACGCGGTCGACCGATCGCGATCGAGCTTGTGGCGCGCGCCGCCCCCGGGATCGACACGCCGGCCGATTACGCCGCGTTCGTGGCCCGCTGTCGGCGGTAGGGCGTTTTGCCGGGCGCGGGTGATCGCGGCCGCGCAGCGCCGAGTCGGTCGGCGGCGTGAGAGTGAGATCAATACGCCGCACGGAGCGGCGAGCGAAAGCCGAGGTTTCATGGCGGCTCGAGGTGCGTATGGACGCTGACGCTCTGCTAAGCGCGATTCGCGATCAAAGCGGTGAGTCGGAGTTCGTCATTCCGTTGCCGGCGGGCTACAAGCCGGGCCGGACGCGCTACGTCGTCGTGCTCGGCACGGTGATGAGCGGGCTGGGTAAGGGCATCTTCAGCTCGTCGCTGGCCAAGTGCCTGCTCGACAAGGGCATCTCCGTCGCGCCGATGAAGCTGGAGGGGTATCTCAACATCGACTCGGGCACGCTTAACCCGTTCCGCCACGGCGAGGTGTTCGTGCTCGACGACGGCACCGAGTGCGACATGGACCTGGGCACGTACGAGCGGGCCCTGAACATGGACGTCAGCCGTCTGAACTTCGCGACCAGCGGGCAGATCTATCGCCGCGTTCTCGACCGCGAGCGCACCGGCGGCTACCTGGGCCGCGACGTGCAGATGATTCCCCACGTGACCGGCGAGGTGAAGAATCGCGTCCGCGAACTGGCGATGGCGACGCAGGCCGACGTGGTCTTCATCGAAATCGGCGGAACCGTCGGCGACGTCGAGAACATGTACTACATCGAGGCGATGCGGCAACTGGCCTTCGAAGAGGGGCAGCGGTCGGTCTGTTTCGTCGCCCTAACGTACGTGATGGAGCCGCCGATCCTGGGCGAGCAGAAAAGCAAGGCGGCGCAGCTCGGCATTCGCCAGCTCATGCAGTGCGGAATTCAACCGCACATTATCGCGTGCCGCGCCCGCAACCCGGTGACCCGCAAGGTGCGCGAGAAGATCGCGCTGTTCAGCAACGTGCCGCCCGACCGCGTGTTCAGCATGCACGATTGCGACAGCGTGTACCTCATCCCGGAATTGCTGCGCGGCGCCGGCTACGACAAGGCGGTGATCGCGTATCTGGGGCTTGAGCCGCTGGTCAATTCCGACGCGGAGGCGGCGGCCCGCGAGGTCTGGTCGCGCTACGTGACGCGGCTGCGCTCGGCGACGCGGCAGGTGAACATCGGCATCACGGGCAAGTACACGGCGGTGCGCGACGCGTACGCCAGCATCATCAAGGCGCTGGAGCACGCCGGCGTTCACCGCGGCTGCAAAGTGCAGCTTCGCTGGGTGGACACGACCGAGCTGACGGAGCAGACCGTCGCGGATGCCTTGAAGGATCTGAACGGGATCATCGTTCCCGGCGCGTTCGGGGTGCGCGGGGCGGAGGGCAAGATCGCGTGCCTGAAACACGCCCGCACGCACGGCCTGCCGTGTCTGGGCATCTGTTACGGTTTTCAGATGGCGACGATCGAGTTCGCCCGCAACGTCTGCAACATGTCCGACGCCAACTCGACCGAGATCGACGCCGACTGCCGCTTCCCCGTTGTGTCGATTCTGCCCGAGCAGCGAAAGATCGAGAACCTGGGCGGGACGATGCGGCTGGGGGGGCAGGACGTGCTGGTGCGCGAAGGTACCTATGCGTTTCGCCTGTTCGGGCCGCGCACGCGCATGCGGTTCCGACATCGCTACGAGGTCGAGCCGCGCTTCATCGCGCAGCTTGAGGCCGGTGGGTTGGTCTTCAGCGGCACCTCCCCCGGCGGGAACCTGATGAACATCCTGGAACTGCCGCAGTCGGTGCATCCGTTCTACATGGGCGTTCAGGCCCACCCGGAGCTTACGAGCCGGCCGCTCGCGCCGCAGCCGCTGTTTGTGGGTCTTGTCCACGCCGCGCTCGGTCATGCCTACTCCGACTACGACGAACCCCTGCAATTCCCACCCGAAGAGGTCGCGTGTCAGACGGCGAACGGCGCCGCGACCACGCCGGCGGCCATGTAGGGTCGCGCAGAAGTTCCGTTCGCAGAATCACTTAGGCGCTCAGACAGCTTCCGCCGGGTTCGGCGCCGTGCCGGATTTGGCCGACCTTGCCGGAAGTGGCAAGCCGGTGATCGGCCAATTGGGAGCGCCTAAAATCCCGTTGCGCTGTCGCGCTCACGTGCTTTTCCGGTGAGCGTAAGAGGCCCCAGCTTTGTCGGGTCGACCGGCTGGCGGCCGCATTTCTTTCAAACCGAGGTAAAGGAGCAGTTCATGTTTCGTGGTCGTCGCGCCCACGCGCCGTTCGCCTGCGAGTGTACCTGGCGGCTTCCCGCCGGACTGTTCGCAGCACTTCTCGCAATCTCGTTCACCAACACTGTCGCTACCGCACAGACGCCGCGTGCTGCTGAGGATGCGGCCGCGCCGGCTCCTGTGCCCGGCGTGTTCTTTTTGACGCCGGTGGAACGCGGCAACGGCGAGGTGGGCGCCTGTTGCATTCCGCCGCGCGAGGGCTTGCCGGGCACGTGTGCGATTGTGCCGCGGCTGGTGTGCGACGAGCTGGACGGCCAGTTCCTGGGCGTCGGCACGGTGTGCACGCCGACGGCCTGCGGCGGCAACGCGCTGGGGGCCTGCTGCATCGAGGGTCCGGCGGGCCGCGTATGCCTGGTTCTGCCGCGGGCGGAGTGCGAAGGCCGCGGCGGCACATATGCCGGCGACGGCACGAATTGCCAGACGCACCCGTGTGCGAACAACAACGAACCGGGCGCGTGCTGCTTCGTCACGTCCTGCGCGACGATTTGCGTGCGCACCACAGGCGTCGACTGCGAAACGGCCGGCGGCGTCTTCGCTGGACCGGGTACGAGCTGCCTGACGGTTTTCTGCGTTGAAGGGCCGACCGGGGCCTGCTGCCTCGAGTCGGCGACGGGAGTTGTCTGCGTCGAAGTCACGGCCGAACGCTGCGCCGCCGAGGGCGGATTTTACCGCGGCGACAACACGACCTGCGCCGACGCCGCCTGCGAACCGCCGGCGCTGGGCGCCTGCTGCCTGCCCGGTCCGAACGGCAATCGCTTCTGCCTGCTGCTGCCGGCGGAGGTGTGCCAGCGCGAAGGCGGCGAATTCCAGGGCGCGGGGACCTTCTGCGCCAACGATACCTGCGGACCGGCGACGCGCGGCGCGTGCTGCGTCCAGACGCCCGCCGGCTTCCTGTGCATTGAGACGACCCCGGACCACTGCGCGGCGGAGGGCGGCGTTTATCGCGGCGATGGTACGACGTGCTCGACCGACACCTGCGCGCCGCCGGGGACGGGGGCGTGCTGCCTGACGCGGCCCGACGGCGATCGGTTCTGCATCGTCACGACCGAGGCGATCTGCACGCGCGAGGGCGGCGAGTTCCAGGGCGTCGGCACGCCGTGCACCAACACGACCTGCGGCGGTGGTCCTGTCACGGGCGCATGCTGCCTGCGCGGCCCCATCGGCGTGATCTGCGTGCAGACGACGGCCGAGCAGTGCGCTGCGCAGAACGGCGAGTATCGCGGCGATGGGACGATCTGCGCGAACGACATCTGCGCCTCGCAGGAAACCGGCGCCTGCTGCATCGCGGCGGCCGGCGCGATCATCTGCATCGAAACCACCGCGGCTCATTGCGGCGAAGAGGGCGGTATCTACCGCGGCGACGGGACGACGTGCACGAATGACATCTGCCAGCCGCCGGCGGTGGGCGCCTGCTGCCTGACCACGCCGAACGGCGGGCGGGTGTGTCTGGTGCTGCCGGCGGAGGTTTGCGCGCGGGAGGGCGGCGAGTTTCAGGGCGCGGGCGTGCCGTGCACGCCGACGACCTGCGGCGGCGGTGCGGTCGGCGCGTGCTGCGTGCGCAACCCGAACGGCGTGCCGGTTTGCATCGTCACCAGCGAGGCGCAGTGCACCGCCGCTGGCGGCGAGTACCGCGGAAACGGTACGAACTGCGAAAACACCACCTGCGAGCCGGCCGACGTCGGCGCGTGCTGCATCACGACCGACGCACTGCCGGTGCGCTGCATTCCGGCGACCGAGGAGCAGTGCCTCGCGGTCGGCGGCGAGTTCCGCGGCGTCGGCACTAACTGCGAAACGGCCGAGTGCCTGATCTCTCCGCCGTTCGGTGCGTGCTGCCTGCGCGCCAACGGCGGCGTGACGTGCGTCATTACGCTGCGCGAAATCTGCGAAGCACAGGGCGGCGAATTCCGCGGCGAAGGCACGAACTGCGAGGCGCCGTGCCCGGCGCCGCCCACGGGAGCATGCTGCGTTCACAGCCCGGCGGGCGTAGTCTGCATCCAGACGACGCGAGCGCATTGCGAGGCCGAAAACGGCGTCTATCGCGGCGACGGCAGCGAGTGCGGCAATGACACCTGCGTGCCGCAGGGCGAGCCGGGCGCCTGCTGCATCGACCGCGGCGGCGTGCTGTTGTGCGTGCGACTGCCGGAGGCGCTGTGCAACGCGGTCGGCGGCGTATTCCGCGGGCCCGGCAGCAACTGCGCGTCCGCACCGTGCTCGCCGAACAACGAGCCGCGCGGCGCGTGCTGCATCACCGTCGGCGGCCGCAGCGAGTGCGTGGTTGTGCCGCCGGCGCAGTGCGCATTCTTCGGCGGCGAGTATCGCGGCGACGGGACGACGTGCGAGAACGGCGGGTGCGACGCGGCGGCCGCGCTGCCGATGCCCGCGGGCGACGTGGATTGCGACGGCGATGTGACGTTCTTCGACATCGATCCGTTCGTGCTCGCGGTGTTTGACCCGTCGGGTTATGCCGCGGCCGAGCCGCAGTGCAACATCGGCCTGGCGGACGTGAACGGCGACCACGCGATCGACTTCTTCGACATTGATCCGTTCGTGGAGCGGCTGTTCCTGCCATAGCCGCGGCCGGCAGCGTCACATTCGGCAAGTCACATGGCCCGGCCGGCGTGCCCGCAGCGGTACGCCGGCCGGTTTTTTTGGAGCAGGCTGGTGGGGGGCGAGCGTTTTGTTTGCGGGCGTGGCGGCGCCGGCGTTTGTCATCAGGGCGGGACGCACGGGCTGGAAGCCCATGCTACCCGCGAGTGCGCCTCGCGAGCGCGCGGTTTGAATTCACGGGCTGGAAGCCCGTGCTACCCATGATCGAGCGGGTTGAATCGGGGGGCGCACGGGCTGGAAGCCCATGCTACCCGCGAGTGCGCCCCGCGAGCGCGCGGTTTGAATTCACGGGCTGGAAGCCCGTGCTACCCATGATCGAG
>CAZVWB010000015.1:0-7206 GCA_964631045.1 uncultured Planctomycetales bacterium | reverse complement strand
CGGGTTGAATCGGGGGGCGCACGGGCTGGAAGCCCGTGCTACCCGCGGTTGGGGGAGTGCCCGTGATCGCGGGGAGTAGTGCGAAGTCACCCGCTCGAGGGAACGACGCGGGCGGACATGGAGCCGGCGGAGCGCTCCAGCCGCCAATCCGCACCATAGGCGTGAATCTGGTCGCGCTTCAACTCCGCGAGCTCCAGGTGCGTCGTAAGGACGATTACCTCGCCGTTCTTGTCCACCTCGCAGGCCATGCGGAACGCGGTCGGTTTGTCGTGATTGAACAGCTTCATGAGCATTTCGATGACGTACTCGTAGGTATGGTCGTCATCGTCCAGCAGCACGACGTGCCACTGCGGCGCCGGCCGGGTCTTGCCCTCCGCGGGCAGAAGCTGCGTTCCAGACTGTCCGGATGCGGCATCGACCATCGGTCTTCCTGGCGTCCCCGCCCTAGAGCGCTCCGCTTCATTCTCGGCATCCAGCGGGCGATCGGCAAGCGTTTTACCCTGCCGGGCCTGCGGCATACAATCGACCGCAAAGGAGTTCGCATGCCGCGCAGCGCTGCGATCGGCGGGCCATTCAGTCCTATCGACGAGATTCTGGAGGCGCTGCGCGCCGGCCGACCGATCGTCTTGTGCGACGATGAGGATCGCGAAAACGAAGGCGACCTGGTCGTCGCCGCCGAGTTCGTGACGCCCGAGACCGTCAATTTCATGCTGCGCTTCGGCCGCGGCACGCTGTGCGCGCCGCTGACGCGGACGCGCTGCGAGCGCCTGCAGCTCGCACCGCAAGTCGCCACCAACACATCGCGGCATGCCACGGCGTTCACGGTTACGGTCGACGGGGCGCCCGCCCTGGGAGTCGGAACCGGCGTGTCCGCGGCGGACCGGGCGCGAACCATCCGTCACCTGGTGGCCGAAGAAGCGCAGGCGGAGGATTTTGTCCGCCCCGGTCACGTGAACCCGCTCATCGCGCGAGATGGCGGCGTGCTCGTGCGCGCGGGGCAGACCGAGGGGTCGATCGACCTGTGTCGGCTCGCGGGGTTGCTGCCGGGTGCGGCGATCATCGAGATTCTCAATGATGACGGAACGATGGCGCGCGTGCCGCAGTTGACGGAATTCTGCCGGCTGCATGGGCTGAAGATGTGCAGCGTCGCCGCGCTGATCGAGTATCGCATGCAGCGCGAGCGGATCGTCGAACGGGCGGAGACCGTTCGCATTCGCAATCGCTACGGCGAATGGACGCTGATCGCCTACAACTCGCAGGCCGACTCGTTCACACACGTCGCGTTGTGCATGGGCGGGGTCGGCGAGCTGGACGACACCGGGCTGCCGCGGCAGACGTCCGAACCCACGCTCGTGCGGGTGCACAGCGAGTGCCTGACCGGCGACGTGTTCGGCTCGATGCGTTGCGAGTGCGGCGAGCAACTCGACGCCGCCATGCAGCAGATCGCCGCCGCGGGCCGCGGGGCGCTGATTTACCTGCGGCAGGAAGGCCGCGGAATCGGCCTGGTGAACAAGCTGCACGCCTATCGCCTGCAGGATGAGGGGCTGGACACGGTCGAGGCCAATCAGGCACTCGGCCTTCCGGCGGATCGGCGCGATTATGGCGTGGGCGCCCAGATCCTGCGGGACATCGGGCTGTCGAAAATCCGAATCCTGACCAACAACCCCAAGAAGGTCAGCCGCCTGGAGGTTTATGGGCTGGAGGTGGTCGGGCAGATTCCGCTTGAAATCCCGGCCAACGACGTGAACCGCCGCTATCTGGAAACCAAGAAGGCCAAGATGGGCCACGACCTGCGCGGCGTGTGAGCCAGCGCTACGGGGGGCGAGCCACCGACTTCGGGCCGAACGATGGGCATTCGCGACGACAACAACCCGGCGCACGACCAGGCCGTGCGGCCGGCGTTCACGCTGACGCGCCGCGTGCAGTTCTCCGAGACCGATCTGGCCGGCGTGATGCACTTCTCGAATTACCTGCGCTGGATGGAAGACGTGGAGCACGCCTTCTGGCGCAGTCTCGGCCTGAGCGTGCACCAGCCGAACGAAGATGGGGCCGTGAGCTGGCCGCGCGTCGCAGTCAAGTGCGAGTATTTCTCGCCGCTGCGCTTCGAGCAGCAGGCAGAGCTGCGGCTGCGGATCGACTCGATCGGCGGAAAATCGCTGACGCTCTCGATCGAGTTCTGCCGCGACGGCCAGCGCGTCGCCGCCGGGGTCACGACGGCGGTGTGCTGTCGAATTTCGCCCGGCCGCTTCGAGGCGATTGCCATTCCCGCCGAAATCCGCGAAAAGCTGCACTCGTTCTCCGCCGGCGGCGCGGCGCGCGGGTGAGCGCCGCCGGCAACGACGCCCATAGCAGGAAATGCAACGATGAAACTCTGGCTGGTGTTCGTGGTGATGACCATTCTGTGCTGGGGCGCGTATGTTCCGGCGATTCACGAGGGGCAACTGGCGATCGGCGGTAAGAGCAGGTCGCTTTGGGCGTTTCTGTTCGTCGGTTTCGCCTACTGCCTGGTCGCCGTGCTTGTCCCGGTAGCGCTCCTGGCGTCGCGCGGCGACCTGACTGCGATTCCATCGGTGAAGGGCGGTTCGATCTCGCTGGTTGCGGGAATCTTCGGCGCCGTCGGCGCTTTGGGCGTGATTCTCGCCCTGTTGAACGGCGGCACGCCGATCACGGTGCCGCCGCTCGTGTTTGCAGGCGCGCCGGTGGTCGCGGCGCTGATCGGCATGACCCTGCACAAGCCGGCCAACCCGCCCGGGCCCCTGTTCTACCTGGGCTTGGTCATGGCGGCGGCGGGGGCGGCGCTTGTGCTGCGCTATCGACCCAGTTGAATGCTGCAACCGCGCGACGACACGATGCGACGGAGTCTCCTGTGAGCGCGAGTATGAAAACGGCTCGGAGCGCGCGTCGCGCGCGCGTGAATCAGCAACGCGCGCGCTTGCCGGGCGTCGCAGCGGCGGCGTTGGCGGGCTGCACGCTGCTGTGCGTCGCGGCGCAGACCACCGCGCCCGCATCGCGTTCCGCCGCGACGTCGCCCGCTTCCGCGGAGCTGGTCGCGACGTCCGACTCCTGGCCCCTGTTCCGCGGCAGCCCGCAGCAGACCGGCGTCGCCGCAACCGCGCTGGCGGCGAAGTTGAAGCCGCGCTGGTCGCGCGAACTGGTCGAGCCGGTCGCGTCCACCGCCGCCATCGCCGGCGGCCTGGTCTTCGTCGGCTGCGATGACGGTCGGCTGCACGCCCTGCGCTTGTCCACCGGCGAGACGGCGTGGACGTACGCGGCCCGCGGGCCGGTGCGCTCCGCGCCGACGGTCTGGGGTGGTCGCGTGTATTTCGGCGACGACGAGGGCGTCATGCACGCGGTCGAAACCGCCGACGGGCGGGGCGTCTGGACGTTTGAGACCGGCGATCAGATCGTCTCCGGGGCGACGCCGATCGCGGGCCGGCTCGTCTTCGGCTCGTATGACGGATTTGTGTATTGCGTTGACGCCGCCGGCGGCGCGCTGGCCTGGAAGCACGAGACGGAAGGCAAGGTGCACGGCACGCCGGCCGTGTGGGGGGATCGCGTCGTGTCCGCCGGCTGTGATGAGTATGTCCACGTGCTCAACGCGGCGACCGGCGCGCTGATCGCGAAGACGCCGGTGGGTTCGGCGACGGGCGCTTCGGCGGCCATCGCCGGCGGCCGGGCGTTTGTGGGCACATATGGGCAGCAGGTCGCGGCCGTCGACCTGGAGCACGGCGCGGTGGCGTGGAAGTTCGAGGATGCCGAGCGGCAGTTCCCGTTCGTCTCTTCGCCGGCGGTGGCGGCGGGGGTTGTGTTCATCGGCGGGCGCGACAAGCGGCTGCGCTGCATCGACGCCGAGACGGGAAAACAGCGCTGGGAGTTCGTGACGCGCGGCCGCGTCGATTCGTCGCCGGTAATCGCCGGCGACCGCGCGTTCTTCGCTTCGATGGACGGCAACGTGTATGCGGTGCGGCTGAGCGACGGCGGCGAGACCTGGCGCTACGAAGCCGGCGGGCCGTTCACGGCGTCGCCGGCGATCGCGGCGGGGGCGCTGGTGATCGGGAACGAGGACGGCGTGGTGTACTGCTTCTCGGAGTAGCCGCGTGCCCGTCTTGGGGCGCGGCGCCGCCGACCGTTTCGGTCGCTGGATGTGCGGGCGGGCTTGTCGAATCCTGTCAGCCGGCTTCGCGCCCCGCGGGCGTTCTGCGACAATTCACGTCCGTTCGCGAGCCGAAGTGGTAAGCCAACATCCCGTCGCTCTTGAGCAGGAGTAAATCCGATGCGTCGCGAGAACCCCTTCCGCGCGGTCGCCGCGTCCGCCGGACTGATTGCCGCGTCGTTGTCGCTCGTCGTGCCGGCGCTGGCCGATTGGAAGCAGTTCACCGGTCCGCACGGCGACTTTACCGCCGATGCGAAGGGGCTTGCCGAGAGCTGGCCCGATGACGGTCCGCGGAAGCTCTGGAACCGCGACCTGGGCGGCGGCTACTCGGCGATCGTGCTGGATGACAAGCGGCTGTACACGATGTATCGCGACGGCGAGGAGGAAGTCGTCATCGCCCTGGATCCGAAGGACGGCAAGACGGTGTGGGAGCATCGCTATCCCACCCCCGTGGTCGGCGATGAGTATGTGCGCGAGTTCGGCCTTGGGCCGAATGCGACGCCGCTGCTGATCGGCGATCGCATCGTGACCGTCGGATTCACGGGGACGATGGTCTGCCTGGAGCGCGAGACGGGCAAGAAGGTCTGGTCGCACGAACTGTGGAAAGACCTGAAGGGCACGTTTCTGAAGTTCGGCTATTCGTCCAGCCCGATCGAATACAAGGGCAAGATCATCGCGCTGCTCGGGGCGCGCGGCGCGGGCATCGTGTGCATGGATCCGAAGGACGGCGCGATCGTCTGGGGCGACACCGACTACGAGAACAGCTACGGCACGCCGACGATCATTACGGTGGATGGCCAGGATCAGCTTGTGGCGCCGATGGCCACGGAGATCGTGGGCATCGACCCCGGCAGCGGCGAGCCGCTCTGGAGCATTCCGCACGCCAACCAGTGGAAGCAGAACATCTGCGTTCCGGTATTCGGCAAGGACAACGTGCTGTTCGTCTCGGCCGAGGGCGAAGCCGGCAGCAAGGGCCTGAAGCTCACCCGCAAGGACGGCAAGACGACGGTCGAGGAAGTCTGGGCGTCGAAGAAGATGAACATCCACTTCGGCAACGCGGTCCGCGTGGACGACTGCGTCTACGCCGTCACCGGCGGGCGGGCGGCGTTCTTCAGCGCGCTGGACGTGAAGTCGGGCGAACTGCTGTGGAAGGAGCGCGGCTTCGCCAAGGGCACCTGCGTCTACGCCGACGGCAAGTTCATCGTGCTCGATGAGGACGGCAAGCTGGCGCTGGCCAAGGCCACGCGCGAGGGGCTGAAGGTGCTGAGCAGCGCGCAAGTGCTCGACAAGGTAGCGTGGACGGTGCCGACGCTCTCGGGCACGACGCTGTATGTCCGCGACAAGAAGAAGATCATGGCGCTCGACCTGAAGGGAAGCTGAGGCCGCCGCGCGGCGCGGACTCTGAAAAGGGCGACAGCGCGCAACGGATTCCATCGCGATCGGGCGCGGCCGCCGGGCTGCGCCCGATCGGTTTGTTTCTCGGATGTGTTCGCCCGCCGGCGGGTGGACCGCGGGCGGTGGGGCCCGGTGCGGGTGGTGAGCAATCGGGGGTTTCGCGGATTTCTTGGAGCCGGCGGCGATGCGTTTCGCTGGGCGACGGGGCCGCGGGAGGAGTGACGGCTGTGTATTGACGGCTGAGCGAGGACCGAACGTGAGGTTCCGCCCGGACGCAGCCACGGTGCGACAGCGAGCGGCAGTCTATCAGACCCGTGTGATCTGGACCTGTCCGCCCGGGCTGACATCCATGTTCAAAGTGCAGCCGCGCATCAACGACATGCCAAGCAGGATTCCGCCTTGCGACTCGAGCACGGGTACGGCCAAACGACGATCAAACCACTCCGCGACCGCTTCGTACGTCGGTAGCCGCACTTCGCGGCCATCGCCGAGGGCGGCTTCGGTGTCGCCGCAGACGGCCAAGCCGAGTGCGGCAATGATCTGCGGCGGCGCTGTTAGATAGCCGTTGAATCCCGTGTCGATGACGGCCGCGAACTCTGTCAAGCCGGCCTGCGTGCCGATGCGGACGGTGACGATGGCTTCCAGCTCGTCCGAGACCGACCCGTTCATCACGGTCGGCCCGAAATGGCCCGCGCCCCGACGCGGTAGGTAACGCGGGAGCCGATTCGGAGAATGAACGGGCGGACGCCGGGGCGTCGTTCGCGCAGGGCGTGGACGGCGCCAAGTTCGTCATCCGCGACGGTGTAGTCGCCGGTGTCCGGATCCACGGCGGCGAATCGGCCGCGGTGCTCGGCTTCGAGGCGGGCGCGCAAATCGCGGTCGTAGATGGCACGGCCCCGCTGGACGATGTCGTCGCTGATCGATCCGGGTCCGGTCACGCGGTGCCTCCTGAAGCCCTATCGATTGTAGCATCCGGCGAGCGGAACCGGTGAGGCCGGACGCAATTGAGCCCGCAAGGAAGGAGCTTCTCGCCCGCTGGAGGCTCCCTCGCGGGGACGGCGTGGTCCGCCCGGCGTCGGGGGGCGCGGGCGTGCTCGCCCGCGAACTGCCCTCGTGGCCTGGATCGAGGCTACGGCATTCCTGTCCAAGACCGGAACCAACTTCACCAGCAACGTGCAGGAGGCGTGGTATCTCGTGCAGAACTGGCTGAGCGAGCGCTGGATCGACGTGATGAATCTCTCCGGCGACCTCACCGACGAGCAGGCGGCGGTCGCGAAGCAGATGGCCGATCATGACTTCGCGGACACGGGCGCCGGAATCGAGCAGCGCCGCAGCGGCGCGCTGACGGAGCGCGAGCAGCGCCGGCAGAGCGAGCGCAGCCAATCCGCCGCCGTCAACGAGGCGACGCTGGCCGGGGTAGCGTGGGCGTCCCCGCCCGCGAGCAGGTGGAGGTGGAATGCTCATCAGCCTTGCTTATGGCACCCGGATGACGCGGCGCACGCCCATGAAGTGCGCATTGCGGTTGGAGGGCAAGTTGTCTTCTCGGTTAGCAGAACGGCAGGTTGCGGGCACGCTTTCACAGCTTCCGCCGCGCAGCACACGTTGCGTGCCAGTCGAGGGTCCGGTTGGGTCTGTCTCAGGTCCCGCAGAGTAGGAAC
>CAZVWB010000014.1:0-118514 GCA_964631045.1 uncultured Planctomycetales bacterium | reverse complement strand
CCGGCCCCGGCCACGACCTTCACGCACCTCGACGCGTTCATCGTTCTGGAGCGCGCCATCAGCGAAAAGGGCATCTATCCCGCGATCGACCCGCTCGGTTCGAGCTCCCGGATTCTCGACCCGCTGGTCGTCGGGGAGGAGCACTACGCGGTGGCCCGCCGGGTGCAGGAAATCCTGCAGCGCTACAAGAGCCTGCAGGACATCATCGCGATTCTGGGCGTCGAGGAACTGAGCGAAGAGGACAAGATCATCGTCAGCCGCGCCCGCAAGATCGAGCGCTTCCTCAGCCAGCCGTTCTTCGTCGCCGAGCAGTTCACGGGCTTCCCGGGTAACTACACGAAGAAGTCGGACACGCTGCGGAGCTTCAAGGAGCTGACCCAGGGCAAGTGGGATCACCTTCCGGAGCAGGCGTTCATGTACGTCGGCTCGATCGAACAAGCGGCGGAGAAGGCGGAGAAGCTGAAGGGATGATCGTCGTCCCAGCGGATCAGCTTATCTTAACGAAAGCTTGACTATTTTCACGGCGAGAAGCTAACATTTATCGGTCGAGCCGCGAAGCGCACGTTGCCGATAGCGTCATTGGTGCGTGCCGATCGCCTCGACCCTGTTGGGCAAACTTGGGGTGCTGTGATGCGTGGACTTGCCGAGAAGGCCCCCGCTTCGACGATCAAACGCGCACCGGCGGCTTTTCGCGGGGCCGCCGCAGATTGCCCGCACTCGGGGCCGCGCGGCCGCGCTATCCTCGCTGGTCTCGTCGCTGCCGCGCTGCTCGTACCCCTGCTCATGCTGGAGACGTGGCTGCTGTGGCCGCTGGCCTTCGCGACTGCGGTCTCCGGCGTGTTTTTCGCTGTGTCGTCACTGATCTCGCGTGGCCGACGCGGCCAGGGGCGGTGATCGGACCGTGCGCCGCGCAGGAGCGTGGTTCGCGGGCCGCCGGACTGCGCATGTATCCTGAGGTGCGGCGTCCGGGTTGCACGCTGAACTCGAAGCCGCAACATCGCATCTGCAGTGGCTCACTAGCCTATGGGCCCCAGCGAGGCGATCCAGTGCGTAATCACGATCCACGCAACGACGCCGCCCAGTAGTGCTGCGAAGAATGCGGACGCTCCCGCGAGTTCTGAAGCGCTGGCTGATCGAGGGCGATTGACCACGTCGAAGGAAACGATCGCCCGCCGGACAAGCGCGAAGTAGAGCCTGCTCACAGGATTTGAAGCATAACTTCGACCAAGTACATCGCTTTCGATTTGCGACTGGTCCGCCGGCGGCAACTTCAGTTGAAACTCGTCAAGCATGATGTCGCGGCCATCCCGCAGGCGGCGTTCAATCGCATCGCAGTGATGGACAATCTCGTGGTAGATTTTCTCGTAAAGCGTCGGAATGATCGACAGAAGGGTTATGTGCAGGTAGTACTCTTCCGCTTCGCAGCGTCGCCCGGTTGAGGAACATGGAAACGTCAATCCGCATGTGATTGCATCCCGTCGATCGGTCATTCGCTCAAACCGAGTAACCACCTCACGAACTACGCGCTCTCCCGTGCCGAGTTTCGCAAGTTGCGCTGTTGCCACGGGCACTGCCCTCGCGACAATCTGCCGCATCCGAAAGCGGTCGCGAACGCGCCACGGTGGCAGCACCAACAGCGCTTCTAGGCCGAAGAGAAGCTGACCCCACCTGAGCGGAGGTGGTGCGTAAATGCAGACGAAAACGACGCCCAGCGCAAGCGCGGCGGCGAAGACTCGAAACGTGCTTCGGGCCAGTTGAAGCCTTGGATAACTCAGTTGCAGAGCCTTCTCCCGAAATGAGCGGCGTGATTATTAGAGTCGGCTTACAGATGTGTCAAGGACTCGCGAGGTCGCCGGCCCGATGCCCGATCGACGCAGGCGTCGGGTGCTCATCGGCTCCTACGCGCGCGGGGCGAGGCCGCTCGCGAGTCAACGCGCCGCCGGCAATCACCAGTCGCCGCAGGGATCGCAAGCACCATTCGCCGGCGTCAGCCGCGCCGCACGCTCTCATCGCGGACGCGCCGCTTGTAACGCGCGGGAAGTCGCGCGCCAGCGGCAAGCGTTCGCCGTCGATTCCGCCGCTGCGTACCTGCCGAGCGCCGCGATCAAAACGCCGTGTAGATAAACGGCGCCAGCGGCGACGACGCTGCGATCGCCAGCAACACGCCGATCAGCAGCAGAATCACGAAGAGCGGCAGCAGCAGCCATTTCCGCTCGGCCTTCACGTATCCCCAAACCTGTCCGATTACCCCTCTGCGCGCCATGTTCGCTGCGCCTCCTAGAATTGGTTCTCGAGTTCGCGCGCCCCCGCGGGCGACGCCGGCATCCAATATCCGCCGTCCCGCGGGCGATGCCGCAGCGGATTCCGCCCCGCCAGTCGCAGCACGAGCGCGATCGGCGTCAGCACCAGAAAGTACATCACGCCCATGACGATCGGCGACGTGACCCGCGAGATCGCCAGGGCGATTCCCATCCACGCGCGATACACGCCGCTCAGGCGCCCCGGCGCCAGCAGACCCGCCAGGCTCAGCGCCGTTCCCGGCACGGCGCACACCCACGTCGCGATGGTGCTGCCGCGCCACGCCATGAGCGCCGCGAGAAGCAGGAACACGCCGCCAACGGTCAACGCGAAGCGGCGTCCCTCCTGCGGACTCAGTCGCGCTCGAATCTCCATCGCCACTCTCCCGGTTCGCTTACGGTCTGCTGCTCGTCCTTCAGGAGCACGAACGTCTCGAGCACCAGCACGTCGAGGTGCGTCCGCATGAAGCACTGATACGCATCGCCCGGCGTGCACACGATCGGCTCGCCCCGGACGTTGAACGACGTGTTCAGCAGCACGGCGCAGCCCGTGAGCTGCTCGAACTGCCGGATCAGCTCGTAGTACTCCGGCGCGGTTTCGTGCGAGACCGTCTGGACCCGGGCGGAATAGTCGACGTGCGTAACCGCCGGGATGTCCGACCGCGCCACGTTCAGCCGGTCGATACCCCACAACCGCTGCTGATCTTCGGTTATCGGAATTCGCCGTTCGCGCCGCACCGGCGCGGTCAGCAGCATGTAGGGAGATTCGGCGTCCAGCTCGAAGTACTCCGCGGCGCGTTCGCGCAGCACGCTCGGCGCGAACGGGCGAAACCCCTCGCGAAACTTGATCTTGAGGTTCACCGTCGCCTGCATCGTCGGGTTGCGCGGATCGGCCAGGATCGATCGGCCCCCCAGGGCGCGCGGCCCGAACTCCATCCGCCCGCTGAACCACCCGACGACTTTTCCATCGGCCAGCAACCGCGCGATCGCCCTCGCGAGTTCGCCGCGCTCCAGCCGGCGATAGACCGCGCCGGTCTCATCCAGGAACGCGCGGATCTCGTCCTCGGAGAAGCGCGGCCCGAGGTATCCGCCGCGCATCGCGTCGCCGGGGTCGCCTGGCGTACGCGGCCCGTTGAACCGCCGGTGCCAGATGAGCTGCGCCACACCCAGCGCGCCGCCCGCGTCCCCGGCGGCCGGCTGCACCCAGAGGCGCTTGAACGGCCCTTCCCGCAGCAGGCGCCCGTTAGCGACGCAGTTCAGCGCCACCCCGCCCGCCAGGCACAGGTTCTCCTGTCCGGTGGCCTGGTGCACCGTGCGCGCCATGCGGAGCATCACCTCCTCGCAGACGCGCTGCACCGAACAGGCCAGGTCCATCTCCTTCTGCGTCAGGTTCGACTCGGGCTCCCGCCGCGGCCCGCCGAACAGCCGGGCGAACCGCTCGTTGGTCATCGTCAGCCCGTCGAGATAGTTGAAATAGGCCTGATTCAGGCGAAACGATCCGTCATCCCGCAGATCGAGCAGGTGCGCGTAAATCAACTCTACGTACTTCGGCTCGCCATAGGGCGCCAGGCCCATGACTTTGTATTCGCCCGAGTTGACCTTGAAACCGGTGTAATAGGTGAATGCCGAGTAGAGCTGCCCGAGGGAGTCAGGCCAGCGCAGCTCGCGAAGGAGCTGTATGTCGTTGCCGCGGCCGACGCCGTATGTGGCGGTCGCCCATTCTCCCACGCCGTCCACCGTCAGAAACGCGGCTTGTTCGAACGGAGACGGGAAAAACGCACTGGCGGCGTGCGACTCGTGGTGTTGCCCGTACAACAGCTCGCCGTCGTAGCCGCCCAGCTCCCGGCGGAGATTGCGATCGGTCCAGACCTTCTCCGCGACCCACAGCGGATAGGACTTCCTGAATTGTCCGAAGCCGCGCGGGGCGACGCCCAGATATGACTCTACGATTCGCGCGAATTTCCGAATCGGCTTCTCGTAATATCCCACCGCGTCGAGCTCTTCGAGGCGCACGCCGGCCTCGTGCAGGCAATACGCCACGGCCGAGCGGGGAAAACGCGCATCGCCCTTCACGCGCGTGAAGCGCTCCTCCGACGCCGCCGCCACGATCCGTCCATCGCGCAGCAGGGCCGCAGCGCTATCGTGGAAATACGCGGAAATGCCCAGAATTGTGTTTGTCCCCAACCGGCGCGCTCCGCAAGCGAACCCACATCGACAGATGGACCCCAGTTGCTTCTCGGATACCATTCAGAATACAGTAAACTACCGCCGTCAGTCAATGGGTGGATTGCGCGCAGTTCCGCGCCGCGAAACGATGGACATCGTGCCGGGGTCTGACATGAAACGCGAAGCCGTTGCGCTGCTTCGGGCGCCGTCATTTGAGTGCGGCGATCCCACGCTCGCACCACAGGCGCTGCGGCTGGAGTGTCGGCAAGCCTACTATTACCTCGTAAACATAGAGGAGCATCCCGAGATGCTCCCCCTCGCCTTCGATCTGGTGCGCCAACGCTTGCACGCCGCCGCAAACGCAGGGCCGGCGGGCGATCCGTTTCCGCCGCCCGGCGACCCGCCGGCAGCGCTCGCGGGCGCGCTGGACCGATTAAGCGCGGCGCGGCCGCGTTACGCCCGGCCGTGGCGGCACGCGGCGGAAGACCTGACCCGGCGTCAGATTCTCCACTACTTCGTGCAGTACATGCCCACCGCCTTCGTCGACGGCTGCTGGCTGCAATGCGGCTGCCGCGTCGCCAGCGCCCACACGGCGGTCGGGGCGCTGCTGACCGGTCTTTATCAGCACCAGGTGCGCGGCTTCGTCGCCGATCCTGGCCGCCATTTCGTTGCCGACTATCGCGCGGTGTTCGACCGGCTGGGAGCGCCCGTCGAGGCCGTGTCCGCGCATGCGTTCGCGCAGCGCGGCGACTTCCTCGCGTCGAGTTTCGAACTGCCGGTGTTCCTGCTGGCGCTCGCCCAGTTCACGCGCTGCTTTCAGGGCGAGATCATCGGGCTGAACCTCGCCTGGCAATGTCTGGACCTTTCGGCCTTCGGCCCGGACCTCATCCGCGACGCCTGCGCCGCTTACGGTCTGCCGCCGCTCGGCGACGACGGCGGCGACGGCGATCACCCGGAGCAGGGCCGGCGGATGGCCCGAGACGCCGCGCTGGCCTACCTCGAACTCGACGGGGAGCAGTCGGCGGACGAGCGCTGCCGCGCCGTGTTACGCGGCACGGCGGCGGGACTCGCGCTGTGGTCCGAATGGTTCGAGGCGACCCGCGCGGCAGCACCGACCGGCCCCCCCGATCCGCGGCAGGAAATGATCGACCTGCTCCGCCGCAAATCGCCGCACGCCTTCGGCTACCACGCGGGCAAGCGCCTCGGCTCCAAAACGATCGACGAACATCTCAACCCCGAGGGGTTCGATGGGCCGGCGCTGCTGGACGCCCTGGCCCGCTCGCCGTGGGTCAAAGCCGGCAAGTCCGACCGAAGCATGCTCCTCGGGCGGTTGATCGGGTTTGGCGGGCCGATGCTCGCGGTGTTCTCGCCGGTCGAGCAGGAGATCATCGGACGCTGGATCGACAGCCTCGACTCGGCCGCACACGCCGGCCCGGCGGCGCAGCCCCCCGCCGTCCCGCCGCGGCATCCCGACCCGCAGGCCCCCGCCCCGCGCCAGATCGACGGCCGCGCCTGGGAAGCGCCGCGCTTTCGGGCGTACAGTCGGCGGTGCTACGGCCAGTGCTCGATCCGCGAACTCTATCACTATCTGGTCAACGTCGAGTTCCATCCCGGCATCCTGCCGGTCGCGGAGCGCTTCGCGCGCGACCGCCTCGAGCGGGCCATGATCGCGCTGACGCGCGGCGAACGGCCGATCCCCGCGCTCGGCTACGACCCCGCCGCCCTGCGGCAGTGGGTATACGACAAGCATCGCGCCCAGGTCGCGTCCTACCGCCCGCCGGATCAGCGTCCGGCCGTGTCGAGAGAGGCGTTCATCGAAGCGACGACGCAACTGGCGCCGCTGATTCTGATCGACGGCGGCTGGCTTCAGGGCGTTGCGTCTCCGGCGCTGATCCACACCGTCGTCGGCCGGATGCTGTTTCACGTGCTGGTCGAGGAGATCGGCGAAGGCAAACGCTCGGAGCACCATGCGAACATCTATCGCGACCTGCTCAGCACGATGGGCGAGGCGCCCCCGCCCGTCGACAGCATCGAGTTCGCGCGGTGGCCGCGCTTGCGGGACGAGTCGTTCGACGTGCCCACGTTGTGGCTGAGCATCTCCTGTTTCCCGCGTCATTTCCTGCCCGAGATTCTCGGCCTGAATCTGGCGGTGGAGCTGGCCGGCGTCGGCGGTCCCTACATGGAAGCCCGCGACACGCTGCGCCAGTTTCGCTACCCGACGCTCTTCGTGGATGTGCACAACGCGGCCGACAATGTGTCCGTCGGCCACTCGGCCTGGGCGATGGACGCGATCATGCGGCACATGGACGAGGTAGCCGGCCGCGACGGCCCGCACAACGTCGACCCCGTCTGGCGTCGCGTCTGGGCGGGGGCTCGTTCCACGCTGCCCCAGGTCGGCCGCCTGCGCCTGCTCCTGCACCGTCTTCGACGCCGACTCATCGGCGATCCCGCGCCGCTGGCGCCGCTGATTTTCCCATCCTGAGAAATCTCTCGGGAAGCGCGGGGAGACGCGCGAGTACCTGAAGCGCCGCACCGCCTGCTGATCGCACCTTGCAGCGCCGGTCCTGCTGCTCCCGCTCGCGCGCGAAGTTTGGCGCGCTCGATCCCCGCTACAATCCCCACGATGGCTGCGCTGCCCGCACTGACCTGGCACGGACTTGTTTGGCGGAATCTCGCGCGCCAGCCGTTGCGCACGTCGCTCACGATCCTCGGCGTTTCGCTCGGCGTCATCGCCATCGTGGCGCTGGGCGCGATCGTGCAGGGCATACACGGCTCGATCGACCGCGGGCTGCGGCTCGGTGGGGCGGAGCTGACCGTCTTTCAGGCCGGCGTCGCCGCCGACATTTTCAGCCGTCTCGACGAGCGCGAGACCCGCCGCAAGCTGCTGGCCGATCCCGACGTGCAGAACGTCGCCGCCGGCCTTTCGCACGTCATGCCGGTCGAGGGCCAGCGCTTCACCGTCGTCATCGGCGTCGAGACCGACGGCTTCACCTACAGCACCGATTACGTCGACGGACCGCCGATCCGCGCGGCGGACGAGTGCTCGCTCGGCGCCCTGGCCGCTCGCACGCTGAAGAAGAACAAAGGCGACACGCTCGAAGTCGCCGGCCGGAAGTTCCGAATCATCAGCACCTTCAACACCGGCGTCGTAATCTACGACGCCGCGATGACGCTGCGCCTCGACGTGCTGCAGCAGATGCTCGGCCGCGAAGGCGACGTAACCGCGTTCTTCCTCGATCTGCGCGACGGCGCGGACCCCGACGCCGTCGGCCGCCGGCTGGAAGCGACGAACCCGGAACTGGTGGCGATCAACGGAGCCAACCAATATCGCAAGGTCGACATGGGGCTGGAAGTCGCGCAGGGCGCCGTCTGGGCCGTCACGCTCGCCGCCGTCATCATCGGCAGCGTCATCGTGCTGAACACCATGTGGATGACCGTACTGGAGCGCACCCGCGAGATCGGCGTGCTCCGCGCTGTCGGCTGGTCGCGGCGGGCCGTGCTCGGCGTGATCCTGGCGGAGTCGCTGCTGGTCGGCATCGCGGCATACGGGCTGGGCGCGGCGCTCGGCGTCGGGCTGGCGTGGGTCGTGACGCTCGCCCCCGTCGTGTCGCAGTTCGTCGCCCCGGTCTTCGCCCCGCAGCCGTTCATCCTCGCCGGCCTTGCCGCCGCGCTGCTGAGCGCGCTGGGCGGAGCGCTGCCGGCGTGGCGCGCGGCGCAGGTCTCCCCCGCCGAGGCGCTGCGCTATGAATGACGCACCCCCGGCGGTGCTGGCCCGCGGGCTGGTGCGGCGCTTCGAGGACGGCCGCGTCACTGCGCTGGCCGGCGTCGACCTGACCATTCACGCCGGCGAGTTCGTCGCCATCTGCGGCCCGTCCGGCTGTGGAAAGTCCACACTGTTGAACATGCTCTCCGCCATCGACCGGCCTGACGAAGGCGAATTGCAGGTCTGCGGTCGATCGCTCAGCACGCTGCGCGCCGCCGAAGCCGACGCATTCCGCCGCGAAACCGTGGGACTGGTGTTCCAGCTCCACAACCTGCTCCCGCTGCTGACCGCGTTGGAAAACGTGCAGATTCCGCTGCTGCCCGGCGGCGCGGCAAACGCGGAGCGGGCCCGCCGCGCCGCCGAGCTGCTCGAGCGCGTCGGCCTGCGCGACCGGCTGCACGCGCGGCCGCCGACGCTCTCGGGCGGCGAGCGGCAGCGCGTGGCGATCTGCCGGGCGCTGGTCCATCGCCCGCGGCTGCTGCTGGCGGACGAGCCGACCGGTGCGCTCGATTCGCGTTCGGGCGACGCACTGTTTGATCTGCTGGCCGAGTTGCGCGGGGCGCTGGCGATGACGCTGATCGTCGTGACGCACGATGCGCGGGTCGCGTCGCGGGCGCAGCGCGTCGTTCAGATGCTCGACGGTCGGATTGTCGGGTAACGAGTCGCGGGGTTGGGGGCGCTTGTCGGTCAATCGGCGCTGTTCGTAATCGCGAGTGGTTCGCACGGGCCGGAGAGCTGGTGAATTTTTCGGGTGGGGCGGGCATTCTGCCCGCCCGCCGCGCTTGCGAACCGCTCACGAAACTGACTGAGGCCGAAAAATTCACAAGCTCGGATGCCCATGCTACCCGCGCGTGCCCCGGCCGGGGCACGGTCCTGGGCGCTCGCACTTGTTGATGTCGATGCGGTGAGCCACGTCAGAGCGCGCGCCGCATGATCCGCCGGGCCCGCGACGCGCGCTTCGCCTCCACGAAACCCGCCGCGAGAAACAGCCCCGGAACGCCAACCCACGCGAACACCGCGGGCAGCCGCGGAGTCGTCGGCACGACCGGATAGCCCTCGACGATCCGCGCTCCCTGCCGTTTCGCGAACTGACAGGCCGCATCGAGCAACTTCACGCCGACGCCGCGCTCGCGGTAATCCTTGTGCACGAAAAAGCAGGAAACCGACCAGACCGGCTGATCGTCGATCGGCTTGAGCACGCGCGAACGCTCGAGCGCGACATAAACCTGCCGCGGCGCGATCGCGCACCACCCCACCGGCGTCCTGCCGTGATACGCCAGCACCCCCGGCGCGGCGTCCGCGGTCTGCACGATCGTCTGAAACGCGCGGCGATTGCCCGCACCCTTGCCGCGATCGAACTCCGCCCGCGCGAGCCGCCACGCCATGCACCAGCACCCGCCGCACGCGCCGCGCTCGCCGAAGAGTTGCTCCAGGTCGCTCCAGCGCGACGGGGTAAGCGGGCGGAAGGTCAGCTTGTCGGCGTCGACCGCGCGCGGCGCGGCGCTCCTGCGAGCGCGCGGACCAGGGCGATCTTGCGGCTCGGCGCGCGTCCGAGCGCGTGGGGCGCGGCGCGCGTGCGGCGCGGGGCGCTCTTTCATGGCTCTGACTCCCGGCCCCCGTGCGGTCGCTTGCGCCGGGCGGCGTTTCGCAACTCGCCCTCGGTCACACCCAGTTCCGACATCGTCTGACGAAAGCCGTACAGCGCGCCGCACTCCGGGCAGCGCGGGACCTCGAGATTCTCTAGGCTGTAGCCGCAGCGCAGGCACCGCCGCCCGGCGCTGATCTGCTCGCGATGCGCCCGTCGCCGGCGACGGGCGGCGAAGAGCCGGGAAAGAGTAATGATCACCACCGCCGCGCCGATGGCTGTCATGATATCGATAATGGTCATGCCGCGCGCATCCCCGCGAATTCGCCGCGTGCAGAACAGAGGACTTGCGAACGCATTGGCTCCATTCGCGTAAGCGATCCGTACGTACGGGCCGGAGAGAGCGTGTGGATTTTTTTGGGTGGGGCGGGCATTCTGCCCGACCGCCGCTCTCGCGAACCGCTCACGAAGTTGTTTGAAGCCGAAGAGTTCACAAGCTCAAAGGCCCATGCTCCCCACGCACTGCGCGAAACAAACATCAACTCCACTGCCGGCACGCTGCTCGCAACACCGCGTGGGTCGAACCGGCATTCCGCCTGCACGCCGCGCAAATGACGGTATGCGTCGCGCGGGCATGCGTTCCACCCGTCCCTGCCGGCACAGCAAACGGAGCGCCCGCCGCGCCCATGTCGCACCGGTCTCGACACGCCAACCCATCGCCGGCGGTCAATGCGCCGCCGCGCTCATCGCAAACCCGGAAGCGATCCAGAACACGCCGACCGTGATCGCCGCCACGCAGCTCCCGAGCAGCAAACCGCGGAACGCGCGCGTCCCCGCCCGATCGAACCGCCGCGCGACCAGCCCCAGCGCCGCGGCGAACGCCGTCATCGCCGCGATCGAGCCCAACCCAAAGCCCAGAACATACGCCGCCGCCGCCGCCCGCGTCGGCAGCAGCAACGCCGGCAGCACTCCCAGCAGGTGCGACGTCCCGGCCAGGCCGTGCAGCACGCCGACGCCCAGCGCGCCGTGCCCGTGACTATGCGCGGCCAGCGGGGCGGGCGTCGCCGCGTGCGGTGCGGCCGGCGCTGGGTGCGGTTCGGCCGCCGGTGCGTGCGCGTGCGTGTGGACGCCGCCGGCGTGAACGTGAATGTGGGCGTGCTCGACGCCGTCATGCGTGTGTACGTGCGTGTGAACGCGCGCCGCCAGGCCGCGCCGCAGCCCCCACAATCCGATGGCAACCAGCACAAATCCGACCAGCCGCTCGCTCCACGTCGAAAGCGACTCGATCGGCAGGCCCTCGCGCAGCAGCAGCGCCAGCCCCGCGAGCAGCCACACCCCGCCGGAATGCCCCAGCCCCCAATAAAGTCCGGTCCGCCAGGTGCGCCGCCGCGAGTCGATCGCCAGCGGCGCAACCGCCGCGACGTGATCGGGACCGGCAAGGACGTGGCCGCCGCCGGCCAGTAGTCCTGTGAATACCGCGATCAACAGTTCCACGCGACGCACTCCATTCCGCAGCGCCCTCGGGCCTCGGCGGCGAAGCGGCCATTACAACCGCGCGTCGCGAACGGGTCCAGTTGATGTGCCGCCGCCGCGACGTACTCACGCGCCCGACGCACCGCGTGCGGCTTGCAGGCGGTTGCGTTCCGCCGGGTGGGGCGGGCATCCTGCCCGCATTCTCGGGTGGGGCGGGCATTCTGCCCGCAGTCCCGGGTGGGGCGGGCATTCTGCCCGCCCGATGGGCCATTTCTGGCTGGCGCAAGCAGGAAGCCGACTCCAAGCGGTGTACCCCATCCCAAATCGAAGTGCATGCCAACTCAAATGCCGATAACAACCGGCGCACGGCGCCCGCAGCGGCAAGAGCAACAGAACTGGCCATCCGAACCGGTCGCCCGCAAGTCAACACGCGCGCACAGGCGGCCGATACACGAGTGCGGCGCGACTTCGCCCGCCGGCCCGATGGAGGCTTGCCGTGCGCACCAGCTCAACCCGCCCGACGCGCGCTGCCGCGCGCACCGCGCGCCGCACCGCGTTCACCTACATCGAACTCACGATCGTCATGGCCGTGCTCGCGATCATGGCCGCCGTGGTCATCCCGCGCTTCGGCGGCGGCAATGACCGCCAGCGGGTGCGCTTCGCCGCCCAGCGCGTCGCCGCGGATGTGCGCCTGGCGCGAACCACGGCGATGAAGAAGAGCGCTGCTCAGTCGATCGTATTCGATGAAGTGCTGCGGCGCTACACGCTGCCGGGCGTGCGGCACCTCGACCGTGCGGCGGCGGAGTACGCGGTCGATTTATCGCAGGAACCCTACGCTGCGTCCGATCTTAAGTTCGACCTGGACGGCGACAGCGAGATCGTCTTCGACGGCTACGGCGTCCCGGACAGCGGCGGCTGGGTGCGCGTGCAGCGCGGCCCGTACAAGTGCACGGTGTCGATCGAGGCGCAATTGGGGCATCCGGATGTCGGAATACTCGCGCAATAGCGGATCGCCGCGGCGTCGCGCGATGACGCTGCTGGAGATGCTCATCAGCCTGTCGATCGTCGGGCTGGTGCTCGGCGGCCTGGCGTCGGCCGTGCTCGTCGCCAGCCATGCCCTGCCGGATCGGCAACCGGAGCTGAGCCGTCGACGAGCCGCGACCGAAGCGCTGAATCAGCTTGCTTCGGACCTGGCGTTCGCAACCACGGTCAGCGCGATCAGCAATGTCGCCGTGACGTTTACGGTCGCAGATCGCGGTCATGGCGGTGCGGGCGCAGAAACGATTTCCTATTCGTGGTCGGGCGTTGAGGGCGATCCGCTGACGCGCACATACAACAGCAACGCAGCGCTGACGCTGGTCGAAGGCGTGAAGTCGCTGACGCTCACGCCGGCGACCGGGGTGCGCGAGATCAGCGGCCCCCCGCGCGTGCTGGTGATGGTCGGGGCCGTTCCGATCCTGGCGTCCTCGGACGATGAGACCCGCAAGAATCTGCTGCTATCCTGGGATTTCACGGTCACGGAGATCGACGACGCCGACACCCTGGCGAACTTCAACACGGCCGCCGCCGCGGCGGACGTGATCTACGTCGGAGAAGACGCCAGTTGGCTGGTCGGATGGAACAAGTGGTACAACATCGGCCGCGGCGTCGTGATCGAGGAGACCGTGGCGATCGGGTCCTACCAGATGGCGGGCGCCTTCGGCCCGCTGACAGACTCGACCGTTCAAATCTCGAATAACACCCATCCGATCACGGCGTTACTCGCACTGAATGCGTCCGTCTCGATTACGACCTCTTCGCAGTTGCTGAACGAGGTACACGAATCGACAGTCGCCGATCATGCCGTCGCGTTGGCGACCAAGGTGGCGAGCCCCAAGGTCCGCATGCTGGCGCTGGAGCATGCCGGCACGCAGACCGACGGCGAAGCGGCCCGCGCCCGGCGGGTGGTGATGCCCTGGGGCGGCGAATCGCTGCTCGCGATCAATTTCCCGTTCTCCTCGCTGACGGCGGATAGCAAGACACTGCTGCGCCGTGCGCTGACGTGGGCCGCCGCCCGCGTGGTGCTGCAGCGCGTGCGTGTGCAGCTCGAACTAACCGACGGGTTAACGCCGCTGGAGACCGAAGTGCTGCTCCTGGCCGCACCGGAGGATCCGCGGCTATGACGACACCGCTTCGCCGCCGGGCCATGACGCTGGTCGAGGCCGTCGCGTCATTGCTGGTCGTCGCCATCATGCTCAGCGCGGCGGTCGCGACCGTCGGCGCGGCCCGTCGGGCGGATCGCAGCGCACAACTGGCGCGCGAGGGTCACCTGGCCGCCGACGCGCTGCTCGGCGAGATTCTCTCGCAACCTTACCAGGATGCGACCGACCTGACGCTGAGCAGCGGCGCGGGCCGAACATCGGCCGAAGCGGCCACCGGCAATCGCTCGCTCTACAACGACGTAAACGACTACGCCGGTTGGAGCGCCTCGCCGCCGCAACGAAAAGACGGAACCGCGATCGCCGCGCTCGACACCTGGACCGAAGCCGTCGCGGTCAGCTACCTGAACGCCGGCGTATTTGATGCGGCTACTGACGCAACCAGCGGCATCGCGCTCGTCACCGTGACACTCACCAGCACGGGCGGTACGCGCGTCGAGCGCATCGGCGTGCGCAGCCGCGGCTTGCCGGCGACCGAACGCTGTTGCCTGAGCAGCTCAGACTGCCGCGATCTGTCGCCGGCCGATTGCGCGGTCGCCGGCGGAACCGCGGGCGGCGCGGCCACGAGCTGCAACACGTCGAGTTGTTTTGGGCCGATCGTGCGTTTCAACTTCGACGAGGGCAGCGGCACGACCGCCACGGACTCGGCCAACGGCCACGTCGGGACGCTCCTGAACGGCGCGACCTGGACGACCAGCGGCCAATACGGGGGCGCTGTTGTCCTGGATGGCTCGAACGACTACATCCAGATCCCGCACGCCAGCCAGTTGTCGATCACTGGGGAAATCACGATCACCGCGTGGGTCTACAAGGTCAGCACCGACGGCTGGGACGCCCTTGTCAGCAAAGGAACTACGGGCGACAACCACAACTACTCGCTGAACACCAACAACGCCAGCGTGACATTCAGCTTCTGGAACGGGCAGTACTATGACTCATACAGTTCGTTCACGCTTAACAAAAACAGGTGGTACCACCTCGCCGCGACGTATCACGACGCCTCGAACACCGTGAAGCTCTATCGCGACGGCGTGCTGCTGACCACGCTGACGTCGAATGGATCGCTCCTCGCCAACAGCGAAGCGCTGCTGATCGGGCGCTGCACCACGCCCTCGTACTTCCACGGTCGGGTCGACGACCTGCGAATCTATGACCGGGTGCTGGATGCCAGCCGCATTCTGCAGATCATGGCCGGCGGCGAACCGGATCCGCCGTGATGCGTGTCGGAAGCGATGCAGCGACGGAGCGACGAAGCGACGAAGCGACAGAGCGACGAAGGGGAGCATCGGCGTCCCGCCGGTGCGTCGGGGAGCGTGAGCGACTAAGCGACGAAGCGACGAAGCGACGGAGCGATGAAGGGGAGCATCGGCGTCCCGCCGGCGCGTCGGGAAGCGTGAGCGACAGAGCGACGAAGAGTGGCGGCGAGGAATCGACTCGGTTCGGGAGTTTATCCATGAATTCTTGGCAAAGCGCAGGTCGGCGGGGGTGCATCTCGCCAGCGGTTGCGTTTCGCGGGGTGGGGCGGGCATCCTGCCCGCCGCGCGGGGTTGCCTGGCCGGAGCGGGCAGAATGCCCGCTTCACCCGGTGCGCCGCAACCGAATGCGAGATGCACGCGGTCGGCGGCGCGGCGTCGCGTATGTCGCCGTGCTGACAACCTCCGCACTGGTGGCGACGATCGGGCTGGGGGCGCTGCTGCTCAGCCGCGTCGAAACGCGCCGCGCCAGCGATCTGGACGACGCCCAGACCGCGCACTGGCTGGCGTACTCCGCGGTCGAGTTGGGCTTGGCGCTGATTCGCGAGACGCCGGACTGGCGCGACTCACTGGGCATAGGAACGTGGATTAACCAGAAGAAGCTCGGCGAAGGCGACTTGTGGCTGGATGTCAGCGCGACGCCCTCACTCTCGCCCGGCGCTTTCAGCGACGATTACGTGCTCCGCGGCAAGGGCGTCTGCGGCTCGGCCGTGCGCTACGCAGAACTCACGCTGCCGGAAGGCACCCGCCTGGGCGAATGGCGACAGGGGGTCGAATAGCCCCCGGCGGTCGATTCGCAGGAACCCGCTTCGCCGGCCGCTGCCGCGTCATGAGCGCGGCGGGTCATCCGGGTCGGTCGGCGCCGCGCCCACCAGGTCGATGTCGAACGGCGTACCGCACTCCGGGCAGCGCGGCTCGCGCAGCGCCTCGAGCGCGTAACCGCAGCGGACGCACAGCGCCAGGGACTGCCGGAACTCCGTGCGTTCCCGGATGAATCGGCGATACTGCGCGACCGCCAGAACCAGCCCGACCAGGCTGACGCCGCCGTAGAGTGCGGCCTGAAATCGCTTGAGGCGCGCCTCGTACTTCAATTGCTGGAGCATCGCGGCCGAATGCCGCTCGCGACCCCCGAGCCGCGCATCCACCTTGCCCGCGTCGAGCAGGAACCTTCCGGCCGCCGCCCCGAAACAGACGCAGATGGCGAGATAAGCCACCAGCCCCCACAACATGCCGGTCCGTATCCGCCGCCAGGTGGTTGCGACCGGATCGTCATCGCCCCGCCGAAGCATGCTCTCGGCCGCTCCCGTGGTGTGGTTCTCCGTAGGCTTCTCGCGCGAACCGCTCTCGAAATCGACAGACGCTGAAAAACCCAAGCGCGCCCCAGCCCGTGCCCGCCGCGCGGCACAGACCCGCAAGAGCCGAGAGTTCTACAGCCGCGCGTGCCTGCGACGCCGCGCACCGCGGGCGCGCTCCGCGTCCGCTCCGCCGCGCGGGTACCGCGAACAGCGTAACGCGCTACCCACGCCGCCGCAGGGCCAGCGCGCCGGCCGCAACCATCGCCAGCAGCGTGCCGGGCTCCGGAATGCGGGTGAAATCGACGATCAATTGCGGCCGCACCGTCGGGTCCGGGTTTTCGCGCGTGTCGAAGCGCTTGGCCGTGTGCAGGATGCTCTCGTTGCCGCGCACCAGCCAGCCGTCGTTCTGAAGACTGCCATTCAGCCACGCCTGCACGTCCGAAATCAGCGTCGGCGACGTCCAGGTGTAAAAGCCGAAACCGCCGACGCTGCGCGAAGCGCTGGCGGTCGCGCTGAAGTCGCCGCCGGGCGTCGACCACGGCGTAGTGTTGTAGAAGCGATGCAGCCAGGTGGCATCGCCCGGTTCGGCGGTGATGCCGCCGCCCTCCTGGCCCTCCGCGTCCGACGCCCCCTCGCCCCAACTATTCAACAGGCGATGCAGCGTCACGGTCTGCGCGCCCGCCGTGGTGCGCGACATGTGCAGCTTCAGCGAGACGCTGTTGATCGTGGCGCTCGACGGGATCGAGGCCAGATCGAACCGAATCAGGCCGCGGCGCTTGTCCGAGTTGGTCGTGCCGGCGAAAAAGTAGTCCCCGGCCCCGTTGCTCGTGCCGCCGAAGAGATCCTCGTAAAGCGTGTTATCCGTGGCAGCGCCGAGCGTGATCAGCTCGCCGCTGGCCGCACTGCCGCCAACCGCCGCGACGAGCAGAGTCGCCGCGACGCACGAAGTCCAAACGCGCATCTTCCACCTCCAGAACGCGGCGCCCGCGCCGCAAGTGCCGCGGCGATGCGATTCACGCCGCGGCGTTTCAACCTGCTATGGGCAGCGCGCGCAGCGCGCTGATCCGGCTCCGACGAATTGGCGGCGATCGCCGCGCGAGCGGCTCGCCGCTTCCAACCGTATCTTAGTTTAGCCCGCCCGCCGATGTGAAGGCCACTTTTCCCGGCCGGTGCGCCGATTCGCGGTAATTTAACCCTGTTGTGCGGCATCTGCGTTCGTTCGGCTCACGCGCCTCGGGTTGATCGCCGGCCGGCCTTTTCGGACCGCCCGCCGTTTGTTAGGCTGTTGAAACTCGCGGCCGTCACGGACTGGGGGCCGGGGCTTCTGGGAACTTTGCAGGGATGCGGTGCTGGCCGGCCGTCGCAGCCGGTCGCTGCGGGTACGCAAAGGCGCCGGCCGCGAGGCCGCGCAGCGCCATTGTCTCGAACGTCTCGTCGCTGGGTTCAGTTGCGTCTTTTTCGATAGCAGTGCCTTCTGGGGACTGTGCGGCTTTGCCCCCGGGCGTGCGGGCCACCTCCTTCGCGGCGGGCGCGACAGCCCGCCGCCCGCGCGACCCGTCGCCGCGTTGCCTGCGGCGCACTGCATCAGGTGTGGTGACGTGAAACTACTCGGAGATTGGGGATGTCTGACGCCATTGCCGGAAAGATCGTAGTTCAGTGCGAATCCTGCGCCGCCGCGTTTCGCGTGCCCGCAAACGCTGCCGGCAAACGCGGCAAATGCCCCAAGTGCGGTGCGGGCTTCACCGTGCCGGCACCGGAGGAGGAACCCGCAACCGCGAGCGGCGACGATCTGTTCGCCGGGCTCGACACCGGCGCTGCGGCGTCGGTTGCGGCTCCGCTCGTCGCTTCGCGGCCGTGCGCGTCGTGCGGCGCTGCCCTGCCCGGCGACGCAATCGTCTGCACGCGCTGCGGCTACAACAGCAAGACCGGCAGGCAAGCCGGCGCGAGCGGGGCGCTGGGCGGCGCGGGCGCGGCGGTGGCGGGCGCGCTGGGCGGCGCGGCCCGGCTCGGCGGGCCGTTCATGCTGGGCACGCTTCTCAGCGCCGCGGCCGCCGCGATCGGGGCGGCGGTCTGGTGCCTCATCGCGTGGAAAACCGGCTATGAAGTCGGCCCCGTGGCCTGGGGCATCGGCCTCCTGTGCGGCGCGGCGATGTTCGTGGGCTATCGCGACACCAGCACCCTCGCGGGGCTGGTGGCCGCCGGCATGGCGGCGCTGGGCATCTGCGCCGGCAAGGCGGGATTCCTCTACTTCATTTTTGGAGGACTGGGAACCGACTTCAGCCGCCCGCCGCGCGAGTTGGTCACGGAGTCGATCGCCGCGGACAAGGTGATGGAAACCCTGGAAAACCTCTCGCTCTCCGAAGAGGCCAGCGACGCGGAGTGGGAAGCGGCCGAGGCGAAAGCCGAGAAGCAGGCCCAGGCAGACGCGAAGAAAGAAGTCGCGGCCATGACCGACGAGCAGATAAACCAGCAAATCCGCGAAATGCGCGACGCCGAGTGGCAGTTCAAGAAGCAGGTCTATTTCAGTACATTCGGTTTTGTCGACATTCTGTTCTTCGGGCTCGCGATCGCCTCCGCGTTCGGAATCGCCGTGAAGGGCTTCGGCGGCGGCTAGCCCGGGCCGTCACCGTCGCGTAATGCAGAATCGCGGGTGCGGCAGGTTTCCCGCTGACCGCCGCCCGGCCGCCGCCGCGTCGGGCGCATTCCCCGCAACGCACCCCGCCGCCGGTAAACTCCTGCGCTATGCGGATGCTCTTCCTCGGCACAGGCGATTTCGGCGTTCCGGCGCTGCACGCGCTCCGCGCCGCCGGGCATGAAATCGTCGCCGCGGTCAGCCAGCCCGATCGCCCCGCCGGGCGCAGCCGGCAGGTGCAGCCGACGCCGATTCACGCAGCCGCGGCGGCCGCCGGACTCCCGCACATTCAGGCGGAGGATGTCAACACGCAGATGCCCGGCGCGGTGCTGCGAGCGGCGGAGATCGGCGTGGTCGTCGCGTTCGGCCAGAAGCTCGGGCCAGGTTTGCTGGCGTCAGTCCCGCGCGGGTTCGTGAACATCCACGGCTCGCTGCTGCCGCGCTTTCGCGGCGCGGCGCCGTATCAGTGGGCGATCCTTTCGGGCGAATCCGTCACGGGCGTTACGACCTTTCAACTGGATCAGCGCTGGGACAACGGCCCGATCTGGGGCCGCAGAGAAACGCCGATCGGCGAATCCGAGACGGCCGATGAACTGCACGACCGACTCGCGTTGCTGGGCGCGGAACTGATCGTGGAAACCCTCGCGTCCATCGCCCGCGGCGATGCGCAGCCCCAGCCGCAACTGGCGACCCTGGCGTCGCGGGCGCCAAAACTATCCAAGGCCGACAGCCGCCTGGATTGGACGCTGCCCGCGGCGATCGTGTGTCGGCGAATCCACGGCCTGTGGTCCTGGCCGGCCGCTGCTACGGTGTTGGCGGGTAAGGGCGGCCGCCGCGAGCGGGTGGCGCTGGCCCGCGCGCGCGTCGCGAGCGCCCTCGCGCCGCCGGCCAGCATACCGCCGCCGGGCAGCGTGCTTGCCGACCGCACGATTCAGACCGGCAGCGGGTCCGTCGAGTTGCTGGAGGTCAAGCCCGAGGGCGGCCGACTGATGAGCTTCGCAGAGTATGCGAACGGCCGCCGGCTTGCGGCGGGCGACCGCTTTGAGGCGCTGGCGCTCGAATGAACTCCTCCGCGCCGAATCCGCCGCTGTCCGACCGCACCGCCGCGTGCCTCGCGGTGGAGAACGTCCTGGGCGGCCGCGGTTTCGTGCAGGAGGCGCTGCGAACCTGGCGCAGTCAGGGCCGCCTGGCGCCGCGCGACGCCGGCTTTGCGATGCAGGCGGCGCTCGGCGCCATCCGCCACGTCTACACGCTTCGCGCCGTACTGAGCAGCGTGGGGCGGTTTGATCCCGGCAGCACGCCGCTGCGCACGCAGGCGGTATTGCTGACCGCGGCGTATCAGATGCTCTGGATGGATCGCGTTCCGGTCTTCGCCGCTGTGAACGAAGCCGTGGAACTCGCCGGCCGACTCGTCTCGCCGGGCGCGGGGCGCATGGTGAACGCGCTCCTGCGGCGGCTGTCCGGGGCGATCGCCGCGCGGCGCACGCCGTGGTCGCCCGAAGCGACCGACCAGCTTCGAACCGGCTTCGACGATGCGTGTCGCCTCACCCACTCGATTCTGCCGGCGCCTCCGACCGGTGACCGCTGGGATGCACTGGCCATCGCCGCGGGCGAGACGCAGGCACGGCTTCGCGCCCTCGCCGCCCGCCACGGACCGCCGATGACGACCCAGATTGCCTGGGCCTCGCAGGGCACACCCGCGATCGTGATTCACCGCAATCCGCAGCGCATTGAAGCCGGCGCGTTTCGCGAGGCGATTGCGACCCTGTTCGGCGCGGGCGCATCCGGCGATGGGGAGTGCGCGGTAGTCAGCGCCTCGGCGTTTCGCGGCGAGAACCCGCTGCTGGCGAGCGGACAGGCGTTCGTGCAGGACTTCACTGCGGCCGAGGCCGCACGGGTAGTGGCCGCCGCCCCCGGCGAGCGCGTGCTCGACCTCTGCGCCGCACCGGGCGGGAAATCCGTGGCGCTGGCGATCGCGATGCGCGATCAGGGCCGCGTCGTCGCGTGCGACGTCGACGCCGAGCGGCTGACGCGCGTCTCGCAAAACGCAGCGCGGCTGGGTCTGGCGTGCATCGAGCCGCGCCTCATCGCCGCAGGCGCCGACCTTTGCGCGGTGCTGGGCAGCGTCGATGCGGCCCTGGTCGATGCACCGTGCTCGAACAGCGGAGTGATCGCCCGCCGTCCGGAGGCTCGGCTGGGACTCACGCCGCAGAAGCTCGCATCGCTCACGGCGCTGCAACTCGATCTGCTCGGTCGGGCCGCGGCGTGCGTGCGGCCCGGCG
The DNA here is from genome assembly GCA_964631045.1 of uncultured Planctomycetales bacterium. GTDB lineage: Bacteria > Planctomycetota > Phycisphaerae > UBA1845 > Fen-1342 > CAZVWB01. The sequence continues at coordinate 97,570 of CAZVWB010000014.1, read as the reverse complement.
GGCGCCTGATCTACAGCACGTGCAGCATCGAGCCGGAAGAAAATGACGGTGTCATCGCCGCGTTTCTCGCGGGCTCCGCGGCCTGGCGCCTCGACGAGAGCCGGCTCACATTGCCCACCTGGGGTCGCGAGCCGCACGCCTGGCGCGACGGCGGGTATTGCGCTCGGCTGGTTCGCAGCGAGATCGGCCAGTAGCGCGCAGCGCGCGGGCCGCACGCCCGGAAGGGTCGCGCGGCGGGGACGCAGTTCAGTTACACACCCTCGCGGTTCCACTGCAAGCGCGCCGCCAGCGGCAGCTTCACCAGGTCAGGCACGGTCGCATCTTCCGCCGGGTAGCCGACGGGAATCAGCAGATACGGCTTTTCGTTCTCCGGCCGGCGGCAGATTTCCCGCAGAAAGCCCATCGGGCTGGGCGTGTGCGTCAGCGTCGCCAGCCCCATGCGATGGCACGCCGCCAGGAAAAATCCCGCCGCAAGTCCGGTGCTCTCCGCGGGGTAGTAGTTCTTTTGCTTCTGCCCGTCGAGCAGCTCCCAGTCCACGCGGAAAATCACAACCAGGTACGGCGCGATCTCGAGAAACGGCTTCTCCCAGTTGGTGCCGATCGGCTCCAGCGCGTCGAGCCACGCCTGCGGCATGCGGTGCTCGTAGCTCTCCTTCTCCTCCGCCTCGGCCGCAATGCGAATCTCGCGCCGGATCGCGGCGTCGTCGATCACCACGAAGCGCCACGGCTTGCGATTCGCCCCGCTGGGCGCAGTGTGCGCGATCTCCAGCGCCAGCTCGATCGCCGCCCGCTCGACCGGCCGCGGCGAGAAGTATCGGCAGCTCCGCCGCGTGCGCAACTCCTCCAGAAGCTCGCGACCGCGCGCCAGTTGCGCCTCTGCGTCCGTTTGCGGAAGCGAATACGGGACCATTCGAGCGGGCATCGCGACTCCTCATGCAATCGGCCGCGCGTGCCGGCGACCCGGTGGCGCTCACGCATCGCCGCCCGCACGCTTCAACAACGCCGGGTCAGGGAGCTTCGGACGCGGCGGGCGGCGCGCGCCGCACTCCGCACACCGGGGGGACTACGAGCGCCGCATGCAAAGCGTGTCGCGCACAGCATGCGTTCGACGGCGACGCTTCCGATCACGGCCGGGCAACGTGCGGCTCCAGTGCCTGCACCAGCGCCAGCACCCGCGGCAGCATCTGCTCGCCGGTCTCCTCTTCGCCGACCTCGATCCAGTGCAAGCCGGTCATCGGCCGCATCCACGTTCGCTGGTGCTTCGCCAGCCGGCGCGAGTGAATCTTGATTCTCTCGATCGCCTCATCCAGCGAGCAGCGGCCCTCGAAGTGCGCGAACAACTCCGCGTACCCGACGGCCTGCCGCGCCTGCTCGCCCACGCCGCGCGGATCGCTCCAGATGCGCCGCGCTTCCTCCACCAGGCCCGCCGCCAGCATCCGGCGCACACGTTCGTTGATCCGCCGGCTGGCGGCCTCTCGCGGGCGGCGCAGCGCGAGCAGCAGCCATTGCCAGTCCGGCCGACGCGGGCCGGGGGAAAAAGGCGAATCGCGGGTGTCGAGCCGCGCGTCCTCCGTGCCTGGGCTGCCGCCGTCCCACTGCGTCTGCTGTCCGCTGATCGGCCGCCCGGTGAGGTGATACACCTCCAGCGCCCGCTCGATCCGCCGGAGATCGTTGCGGTGAATGCGCGCCGCCGCCGCCGGATCGACGCGCGCCAGCTCCGCGTGCAGCGCCTCCAGCCCCTCCGACTCCGCCCGCCGGCGAAGCTGCTCCCGAAACGCGGCATCCGCCGAAGGACCGGGCAGCAGGCCGTGATAGAACGCCTTGAAATAGAGCATCGTGCCGCCCACGGCGACGCAGATGCGCCCGCGGCCGTGCATGCCAGCCACCGCCGCATCCGCCTCGGCCACAAACCGCGCCGCGGAGAACGACTCCCACGGGTCGGCCACGTCAATCAGATGATGCGGAGTCGCGGCCCGTTCCACCGCCGGCGGCTTGGCCGTGCCGATGTCCATGCCGCGATAGACCTTCATCGAATCGACGCTGAGAATCTCGCCGCCGAGCGCCGGGGCCAGCACGCGGGCCAGCTCGCCCTTGCCGGAGGCGGTGCACCCGAGAATCGCGATTACGCGGTTTTGCATCGCGCCTGCAGGCCCCACACCGAGGAATCTCCATCCTGTTTCGGCCGCCGGTGTCTTACCCGGCGGCGAGTCTCTGTCCCGCCGGACCCTGCGACTCAGCGCCCGCCGGCGCGGTGCGGTTTTGACCGCGGCACATCGTGGACGGATGATAAGCGAGTCCGGTGCTGCCGGGCGCGCATTGCCGCGGTGCAGCGCGCAGCGCTGCGGCGTTCGGACGGCTGCAAGGAGCTGCGGATGAGAATCCCGCGTTGGCTGGCGGCGCTCCCGGTTGCGGCGCTGCTCAGCACGGGCTGCGTGACCGTCGATCGGCCGTTGGTGGACGTGCGTCAGGAGCCCGAGCCGGTCGACTCGCGCCGCATACCCGGCACGCGCACGCACGAGGAGGCCCGCGGCGAACTGACGAAGGCGTATGGCCGCATTCAGCAGTTGGAGCGCGACAACGCCGCGCTGCAGCGCGACCGCGAGCGCTACAAACGCGAACGCGACGAGTGCCGCGACCGGCTGAAGCGGTATGAGGACGATTAGCGCCGCCCCGCTTGCCGCGGCGGACCGCCGTTTCAGCCGCAAGCGCTCGCAACCCACCCGCCGCCGGGAAGGCCGGCGTCAGTGACGCTGTCTTTTCGCACTTTTGTTTTGATTCGCGGCGCGCTAACCCGGTCGCCCCACCCACCCGCATCACGACGCGCGCGGTCGCTGCGCCGGGGCCGCGCTTTGGCCGATCGCCGCCCCGCTCAGGGCGTCGACGGCGGCGCGGTGTAATTCCCGCCCGCGCCGGGTGCGGCCGGCGTAGCCGCCGGCTGTGGTGCGGGCGTGATGTACGGGTTCCCGGGCGGCGGGCTTCCGCTGGCGGGCGTTGCGCCCACGTCGCGGATGCTCATCCCGTTGTCGCCCGGATAGTCGGCTTCCATCGCGGGCAGGTTCCAGTTGGTCGGGCGGCGTTCGATGCGATTGCCCTTGCCCACTTCGGTATAGCGGATCGGCAGGTAGTCGGGGACGCTGAGCGTGTTGTTGCTGCCCCACACTTCGACCTTTTGCAGCCAGACGCCATCCTCGACCATCACCGAGTTGGTGTCGCCGATGATCGAGAAGTGGTGGATGCGCGAGCCGCGCTCGACGGTGAAGTTGTTGTTGTTCCCCGTGATCCCGGCCTCGCCGAAGACCCGCCCGGCGCGGTTGGTGCCGTGCGCGATCACCGAGCTATTCGCGCAGCCCGCCGCTCCGCAGAACACAAAAGCCGTCAGTCCGATCGTCAGTCCCTTGAACAAACGTGCATTCGAGCGCATTGCGAACCCTCGGATCCATCCTGTTTGTGCGGTAGGCAATGAACGAACCGTCAACCGCGCCTGACGGCAGTCTAACGGCTCCTGCCGCGTAGTGCCACGCGCTCTCGCCGGTCGCGTTTCGCGGGGTGGGGTGCGCATCCTGCCCGCCCCATCGGGGCGCGCGCCAAGCGCGGGCACGATGCCCGCTCCACCCGGTGCGTCGCGACCGAAAGCGACATCCCCCGCCGCCTCAGGCCGAAGCCTTCTTCTCGATCGCCGGCCGGAACGCCAGGTAGTAGCCGCTGAGCATCCGCTGCACCCTGTCGATCGTCGCGGCTTCGCCCAGTTCGGCCAGCCGGGTCAGCGGCAGCGCGGTCGCGAAGTGATAGTATTTGCCCTGATCGCGATAGTGCTCGACCGTCGGCGTCGGCCACGTCAGCCCCGCCTCCTCGAATCCCATTTCGACGAACTCGTCCATCTCGTCGCCGCTGTCTTCGATCACCTGCTCCAGGTCCTCGCTCACCCAGCGATCGTCGCTGACGATCCCCGCCCGCACCTGCGGGATCAGCGGTCGCACGGCGAGCTCGATCCATAGTCGCTCGCCCACCAAGAAGCGCGACGCCAGATACGACCCATCGTCGCGATCCTCGCGCATCGCCGCTCGAAAGCGAGGATCGGCCGCCAGCCGCCCCTCCAAATCGCTGCGAAACTTCTCGATGATCTCGCGGTCCGCCGAAGAGATCGGCATCGGTATTCTCCAGTCGCGTCGCGCGGCCTGCTACTTGGCCGACGAACCGGCCACCGACTCGCCGCGCGTCAGGTCCAGGCGCTTCAACGTGCGCCGCCGCAGGTTCGTGAAAGGCCGCGAGACGAGCCGATGCAGACGAATCCAGAAGCTGATCCGCTCCACGGTTCGGCGCTCATCCGCGCTCATCAGATCCGGCCGCAGCCGACGCTTGTGCTTGAGGGCATGATATCGGTCGGCCTTCTGAAAGCGAGCCAGCAGCCACCGCACCGGCGGCAGCTTCCGCCAGCCGCTCGGCGGCAGGTGCAGGGAAATCTGGAAGTCGATCAGGTAGGGCCGCCCATCCTCGCCCAGCAGGATGTTCTGCCGCTTGTTCAGGTCCACATACGCGACGTGCCGCGCATGCAGCGTCGCGAGCAGCGCGAGCAGTTCGTCGAAGAACGTGTCGCTGACCACGTCCTGCCGCCCAAGCGGTCGTCCGGGCACGAACGCGTGCAGGAACCCCGTCGGGCCGACGGCGCCGATCAGCGCTGGCACGCCGGGCAAATCCTGTGCAAGCGCGTAGAGCCGCATCTCGCGATCGCGCAGAAACGCTCCCAGCCAGCGCATCGGGATCGTCAGGAACTCGGTCGTGCGCCCCACCTTCAGCACGGCCAGCCCGCCGGGCCCGCGGTACAGGCCGGTCGCGGCGAAGAAGTCATGTTTGAACGTCTCGACCCGCACAAAGGTCTCGCCCCTGCACGTCACCTCGCGCGGCAGCTCTCCGCCGGGCAGTGCATAGAGCCAGGCGTGAGGCCGGCGTCGCGCGGGTTTTCGCAAGTTTTGTGCCACGTCCGAAATGATAGCGATTTTTCCGACGACATTTGATTTCGCCCGTGAACGTTATATAATCCCCGCAGTGTCGTCGGAAACCAGCGACGATGCGATTTGGCTCCCCAGTTTTCCAACTCACCGTTTGGTCCGCGGCCGGGTTGGGGTGTACGTATTTTCAAGGTGCTCGTTCATGTTGCGGACCAAAGCTTCGTTCTACGCCGTACTCTCCGTCATCGAGATTGCCCGCCGCCAGGGCGATTCCCCCTTCGGTATTCAGGCCAGCGCCATCGCGGAGCACTTCCGGCTGCCGCCGGCGTACGTCGCCAAGGTGCTGACGCTCCTGGTGCGGGGCAAGATTCTGCGCTCCGACCGGGGCCCGCGGGGCGGCTTTCAGCTCGCGCGGCAGTCGGACCTCATCAACTTCCTCGACATTGTCGAGGCCGTCGACGGGCCGATCCACGTCTCGCGCGATGCCGACATGGCCACTCTGGGCGAAACGCAGCTCGGAATCGAGCGCGTGTTCGCCGGCGTCGCGGAGCGGGCCCGCTCGGAACTCGCGAAGCACACCATCGGCGGGTTCCTGGCGCTCTCCGGCCGCGCCGCCGCAGGCTGACTCGCTCCGCCGGTTCAGTCCGATCTTGAGTAACCACCCCGCGGGTGCCCGCGAGCAGTGTTGCGCTGCCCGCGAGTGCCCGCGACATTTTTTGCACACCCCATCTTAACACCCGCCCCGAACGCGCCGGCGATTCCGTTGAGATTTCGCGGATCAATTGCCTTCGTACCGGGCGATTTGGCGTGACGAGCCGCGCTCGCGACAAACGTCGGAGGCCGTGTCCGGTGACTCGTAACTCTTTTGTACGAATTAGTTTACAGCTAGTCAGCGGGGATGTTTCAGGTGGATAAAAGGGCGTGCGGCACCCTGTGGGTATTGGCGCGGTCTAAGGGTGCCGCAGCGAGTGGAAGCAAGTTGTTTGCCAGCAAGCACTTACGTGTTACCGGCGAGTGTCTGACTATTTTTACATCCTAGTCAGCTTCTTGAGTATATCAATCCTTCGGAACAATTCAACGCCGTTCCGCAACATTTCGTTATTTTCTCGGTTTTCCAAGTTCGGGAGCGGTAACAGCGCGCACCGCCCAGCCGAATGCACTGAACCGCCGGGCTGCGCCGCCGGCCGGCAATCGCACCTGGCCGAGCGGCCCGCGCCATTCGCGCGCGGCTCAAGAGTAGAATCGTGCCGGCTCGAATCAATGCGGCTTGCCCAGGAGTCGAGACGATGGGCGCACCCGAGAACGAGTCTGCTCCCAGCGGCGTTGGCGGTTCGCACGACGAGACCCGTGCGTCGCGAGCGCCCGCCAGCCAGCACGACCCGCACGCGGAGACCGTCGATGGCGGACTGTCGATGCTGTCGGACGGCGAAGCTCACGCCCCGACACTCGCCGCCGGCGACGCGGAAGCGACGCTCCGCGCCCGCGGGCTGAGCGAGCGGCCCGGGACGTTGATCGGGCGATACAAGCTGCTCCGCAAGATCGGCGAGGGCGGGTTCGGACTTGTGTTCCTCGCGCAGCAGGAGCAACCGGTCCGCCGCGAAGTGGCGCTCAAGATCATCAAGCTGGGAATGGACACACGCCAGGTCGTCGCCCGTTTCGAGCAGGAACGCCAGGCGCTGGCGCTGATGGACCATCCCAACATCGCGAAGGTGCTTGACGCCGGCGCGACCGACACGGGCCGCCCGTACTTCGTCATGGAGTATTGCCCGGGCGACTCGATCACCCATTTCTGCGACAACGGCAACCTCACGATTCGCGAGCGCCTGAGCCTCTTTGTCCAGGTCTGCCACGCCGTGCAGCACGCGCACCAGAAGGGCCTGATCCACCGCGACATCAAGCCCTCGAACGTGCTGGTCAGCGCCGCCGATGGCAAGCCGCACGTCAAAGTGATCGACTTCGGCGTCGCCAAAGCGACCGCCGCGCGTCTGACCGAGCAGACGCTCTTCACGGCCGAGGCGCAGTTCATCGGCACGCCGCAGTACATGAGCCCGGAGCAGGCCGCCGGCAGCCTCGACATCGACACGCGCACGGACGTTTACGCGCTGGGCGTTCTGCTGTACGAACTGCTGACCGGCGTTACGCCGTTCGACCCGCGCACCCTGCGCAGCGCGGCATATGCCGAGATTCAGCGCATCATTCGCGAAGTCGAGCCGCCCAGCCCCAGCACCCGACTGGCGGCGCGGGCGGAAACGCTTGCCAGCGTCGCTGCCAGCCGCCGCGTCGAACCGCGCCGGCTCAGCTCGATGATCCGCGGCGAACTCGACTGGATCGTCATGAAAGCGCTGGAGAAGGACCGCGCGCGGCGCTACGACTCCGCAAACGAGTTCGCCGCGGACGTGTTGCGCTTTCTGTCCGGGGATCCGGTGGAGGCCGCGCCGCCCAGCGCGGCGTACCGCCTCCGCAAGTTCGCGCGGCGGCACAAAGGACCGGTGCTGGCGGCCGGGGCCGTCACGATCGCCCTCGTCGCCGGCCTGGCAGGAACCCTGTGGCAGGCCGGCGTCGCCGCGCAGCAGCGCGACCGGGCCCGGAGCGAGGCAATTCGCGCCGACGACCGCGCGGCGGCGGCGCAGCGCGCCGAGGCGCAGGCCACCGAGCGGGCCGCAGAATTGGCGCTGGTTGCGGATTTTCAGTCCAGCATGCTCAGCCAGGTCGACGCGGCCGCCGCCGGCATCGCCCTGATGAGCGACATCCGCGCGAAGTTCGCCGAGGCGCTGAGCCGCAGCGATTTGAGTACCGAGCAGCGCTCCGCCCGCACCGAGGCGTTTGAACGCGATCTCGCTCGAGTCAGCGCCACCGACGTCGCCGCCAACGTCATCGACCGCACCATCCTCACGCCCGCCGTCCAGGCCGTCGGGCTGCGCTTCCAGCAGCAGCCGCGAGTGGATTCCGCCCTGCGCCAAACGCTCGCGCAGCTATACCGCACGCTTGGGCGTTACGAAGCCGCGCTGCCGCTGCAGGAACGCGCCCTCGCCGGTCGGCAGCGCGTGCTGGGCGGCGAACACGTCGAGACGCTGGAGACGGAGCTGAGCATGGCCAGACTGCTCCAGGCGCAGGGCAAGTGGACCGAGGCGGAAGTCCGGATGCGCGCCACGCTGGAGACGAGTCGCCGCGTGCTCGGCGACGACGACGCGCAGACGTTACACACCATCTACGCGCTCGGGTTGCTGATGCGCGAAGCGAATAACCTCGCCGAGGCCGAGACGCTGCATCGCGAGGCGGAGACCCGCGCACGCCGTGTGCTGGGGGAAGATCACCCCGACGCCCTGAACTACCTCAGTGGCGTCGGCCTCGCCCTGCAAGTCGCCGGTCAGCGGGCCGAAGCCGAGACCATCCTGCGCGACGCCCTCGCGAAGCACCGTCGCATCAACGGCGAGGATCATCGCGATACCGCGCGCGCGATCTGCACCTACGGTTATCTGCTCAAGGAGATGGGGCGCCAGGCGGAGGCGGAGAGCTACCTTCGCGAGGGCGTGGAGAAGCTGCGCCGGCTGCAAGGCGAATCGCATCCCGACACCTTGATGGCCATGAACAACCTGGCGACTCTCGTCGAATCGCTGGGCCGGGCAAGCGAAGCGGAGGCGCTGTACAGCGATACGCTGCAGAAGAGCCGCCGCACGCTCGGCGACGATCATCCGGAGACGCTTCGGACAATCGCCAACCTGGCGAATCTGCTGCGCTCGGAGCGCCGGCTCGCCGAGGCCGAGCCGCTCGCATTTGAGGCGATGAACGGCTCCCGGCGCGTGCTGGGCGGCGAGCATCGCTCGACGCTCGTTGCAATCAACATCTACGGCTACTTGCTGACCGCGCGGAACAGACACGCCGAAGCCGAGCCATACTGGCGCGAGGCGTATGAAACAGGCCGCCGGACGCTCGGCGAAGACCACCCCGACGTGATCGTCTGGACCAACAACCTGGGCGGGCTGATGCGCACGCTCGGCCGCCTGGACGAAGCCGAACCGCTGCTGCTGGAGGCGCTCGCCAAGTCGCGCCGCGCCAACGGCGAGGAGCACCCGAGCACGTTGTTCATCGGCCGCGGCGCGGCCCTCTTGCTGCAACGACGCCAGAAGTTCGCAGAGGCTGAACCGCTCTTGCGCGAGGTGCTCGACAAGCGTCGGCGGCTGCTCCCCGCGGACCACGCCGACACGCTGACTTCCATCAACGATCTGGCCGGCCTGCTGCGGGCGGCCGGCCGCCCGACTGAGGCCGAGCCGCTCTTTCGGGAAGCGCTGGACACTCACCAGCGGCTCAGAGGTGACGATCATTGGTCCACCGCAAACGCCCGAATGGCGCTCGCCGGCGTCTTGACCGAGCAAGGCCGCTGGGCGGACGCCGCCGCAGCGCTGCGCGCGGCCGAATGCGTGCTGGCCGTGGCGACCGATGCACCGCCGGAGCGACACGCGCAGTGCCTGGACGCGCTGCGGCAGCTCTACGAAGTCTGGGACGAAGCCGAGCCGGGCGCGGGCCACGGCGATGAGGCCGAGAACTGGCGGCGGGAGCTGGCGGCGGCGCGGGCCGCAACGCAGCCGGCCTCGCGCGGCGCGCCCTGACGCTCCCGCACCGCGCGACTCAGGGCTTGAGCAGCAGCGTTCGCGCACGCTCGCTTCGCAGCGTGTTCATCGCTTCGCGCCACGCGACGAACCCCGACACGTCCATCAACGGCTGACGCACCACGATGCGCCGTTTGACGTGCAGACCGCCGCCGGCGGGATCGCCGCTCGCGGCGACGCCCCCGGCGCTTGCCGCGGGCATGATTTCCACCGCTTGCGAGAGTTGGCCCCAGGGGCCTTGTACGTTCGTCGCCCCGTCAGGCCGGGCATCCACCGTCCAACCCGCGGGCCACTTCACCCGGAGATCGAGCGTCTCGACGAACGGCCCGGGCCAGCGCACCGGCAAGCGTCGCGCGATGAGCGTCCACGGCGGCGTCGGAAGCGACTCGAACGCCGGCCCGTCGACCGCCAGCGCAAGGACGAAACGCTCGCCCATTTTCTTCAGCGGCGCTTCGCTCACGACGCGCGCTTCGGCCTCGAACACCCCGACGGCGACGCGGCGAACATCCAGTCCTTCGACGCGCAGCCCCGGCAGGACGCGCTGCAGCAGGGCGCGAGCGTGTTCGCGCTGCGCGTCGCCGTCGCGCAAGGACTCGGCGCGAACAAAAAAGCCGCCCAGGGCGATCGACGCCTTGGCGCCGACGGCGCCGCCGGCGTCGATCGCGACATCGATGGCGATCTCGCAGCGGCTGAGCTCGTCGGCCGAGTATTCGGGGAACGCCGGCCGCCGTTCGATCGTCGTCGCTGCGTCCTCCGCCTCCGCGTCGTCGATCGTGTGCGCGGACGCAATCAGGCTGTATCCGCTCCAGCGCGTTCCGCGTTCCAGCCGCCCATCGCGCGGGTGCCAGACTTCCGCATCCGGCCCGGACCCGACCTGCACGACCCACGCGGCGACCAATCCATCGTGAGCGAGCGCATCGTCCCACGTCTCCTCGGCGACGAGCACGGCCACGCGGGCTTCGACGCCGGCGCCGCGGAGAAGTGCGACCAGCAGCGCCGCCGCTTCCTCCGGCAAAGCGTAGCTGGACGCCAGCACCTCGCCCGGCGAGCGGGGCGCTTGCGCGCGCCACGCCACGTCGAACTCGACGAAGTTGAGCGTGTCGGCCAGGCGTCGCTGGATCTGCCGTACGCGCTGCGCCGGCGTGCTCGCGTCCGCGGTCCACTTCCGCGCGGCGGCGGCCACCTCGGCTTCCGCCTCATCCACGCGCAGCGCCCGAACGCGGCCCGCAAACCACGCCTGCATGCCCCCGGCGGTGCTGAACACCAGCCGCGGCTCGCGTTGCTGCCAGCGCGGCGCGAGCGGCTCGTCGACCGCGGCGGCCAGCCGCGAAAACTCCCACGTGTAGGTCATCGAGCGGCCCCCGTCGCGGCTGCTGACTTCCTGAACGAAGTCCTTTTCCTCGAGACCAAAGACGCTCGAAGCCAGTTCCGTGCTGACCGGAACGGTGACCGTCACGCTGCGGAGCACGACCGGATAGCGCTGCTGCAAGCGCAGATCGGCGGCCAGCGTGCGGCCCGCCTCGGCTCGCCGGCTCACGCGATACTCCAATTCGGTGACGCACCCCGGTTCGATACCGCTCAGTGTCAGCACCAGTTGCCGCAGTGCGGCGAACGCCGGCCAGCCCGCCGCGCCGGGCGGCGACACCTCGTTGCGCGCGTACGCCGGCGTCTCCAGCACGCGACCATCGCGCATCCGCGTGCGGGCGCGGATCACTTCGACCCGTTCGCGATCGCTCCAGTACGTGATCCGCGGGTCGGCGAAGTCGCCGTAAGCGCGGTCGTTGTTGAGCCGCACCCGCAGGATCTCGTGGAGCATGCCGGCGCCGTCTTCCGCCAGCGTCCAGTGCTGCCGCCACTCTTCGATCACGGCGTCGGGAACTTCCTCGCCGCGCGCCGCCGGGGCGGTGAGCACAAAGCAGACCAGGAGCGACAGGAACCCGGTGGGCGTATCGAACAGACGTTTCATCGGCCGTTGGTCCTTGCCTGAGACAACGCGGAATCGCGGGGACGACCGCCGGCGCGAGCGCGCCGCGTGAGGTCGTCGGGCGCTGCGGCGTGACGCGCGGCGACCCGTGTCAGTGTACCCGCTCGATCAGGTTCAACCGCGCGCGAACCCGGCCGCCCCGGCGTTCGCCTCCGCGGGTGATTCAGCGCACCGCGCGCGTCGCCCCACGGCCGGTAAACATCAGGAACAGGAAGAACACCGCCCCCAACACGTTCGTAACGACTCCGACCGGCAGTTCGTAGACGAGCATGGCGCGGGCGACGCCGTCGCACGCCGCCAGAAACCCTGCCCCGACGAACACCGACGCCAGTGCGAGCGGCAGCGCCCGCGGCCCGACGACGTAGCGCGCCAGATGCGGCGCCATCAGCCCGACAAACCCGATCGGACCGCAATTCGCCACGACCACCGCGGTCAGCACGCCGATCGCGAGAAACGCCCCCCAGACGACGCGCTCCACGCGCACGCCGCGCGACGCCGCGAGCCAGTCGCCCATCGCGAGCAGATCGAGCGCTCGATGCTGGGCGAGGATCAGCGCCAGCACGGGCAGCAGTACACAGACGATTTCAAGCGCCGCCCGCGGCCGCAGCACGGCCAGCGACCCCATCAGCCACACGACGATGTCGTTATTAATCAGCGCGCTGCGGAAAAAAGTCGCCAGCATGATCCCGGCATTGCAAAGGAACATCACGCATACGCCGGCCAGCAGCAGCCGCGTCATGTCGCGCCCGCCGCGCACCTGGGCAAGCGCCAATACCAGCATCATCGCCGCCAGCGCGCCCGCCAGCGCCAGCAGGCCCAGCCGCGGAACGCCCAGCCAGTGCCCGCCGACCCCGGCCAGAAAGCCAAGCGCCGCCCCGAGCGACGCCCCGCTGGCGATCCCCAGCAGGTACGGCTCCGCCAGCGGGTTGCGAAACAGCGTCTGGTAGACCGCCCCGCCCAGCGCCAGCGCCGCGCCGGCGGCCGCGGCCAGCAGCGTCCGCGGCGCGCGGAAGCGCCAGAACGCATCGCTGGGCGGATCGGCGAAGATCGAAGCAAGCGGAATGCGCGTGGGCCCGAGCAGCGCCGAAGCGCACACCAGCACCACCGAGCCCAGCGCGAGCGCGATCAGCCGCGCCGCAGCGCTGCTCCGTTCGCCGGGCATCAGGGTTCCTTCGGCGGACGCTCTTCCAGATTCACGTCGTAGAACGGATACGCGATCTGCTCCGCGAGCTGCCGCGCCAACTTCGCCGCGGCGTCATCCAGCGCGTCGCTGCCCGCAGCCTCCTCCGCCATGCGCTGCTCGGCCAGCGCCCGGCCGCGTTCCTCCGGCGGCCAGCGGCGGGCGTTGTCCGGCGGATCGGACACGCCGATTACCTTGAGCGTGGCCTTGACCTTGGGCTCGATCAGCGGATAGTCGGGAGTCGGGCGAAGCTGCAGGCTTTCCACCCGCAGGTAGAGAACCTCCTCCGCATCCACCGATTGACCGACGCGCTGCACGGACCAGCGGGCGAAGCCCGGATTGTCGCGGCGCTGCGCGAGAATCTCGTCATAGGGCACGATCACGCACTTGAAGTGCTTGGGTTGCTCGCTGGCAATCTGCATCAACCGGCTCTGCAAGGCGCGGTCGAACACCGGGTTTTCTTCGTCGGGTTTGGCGTAGTCGATGAAAACCGCAAGCCGCTCTGTGGTCAGCTTGTACTGGGCTTTCTCGATCCGCGGCGGGCTTAGGATGATCGCGCCGGCGGAGATCCAGTTGCAGCCGGTCGCAAACGTCACGCAAGCCAGCAACGCAGCCAGCCCGGCCGCTGGTAGGGTGGGTAGAGCGCAGCGAAACCCACCCGCGGCGCTCGCCCCCGCGCCCGGGTGCCATCGCGTCGGCTGTTCGCGTCGCGATGCGGCGAACGAAAGACATGCCGACGAAAAAAGCCGTCGACATGGCGCCCAGCCAGCCCGCAACGCAGCCAGCGCGGCCGCTGGTAGGGTGGGTAGAGCGCAGCGAAACCCACCCGCGGCGCTCGCCCTCGCGCACGGGTGCCATCGCGACGGCTGTTCGCGTCGCGATGCGGCGAACGAAAGACATGCCGACGAAAAAAGCCGTCGACATGGCGCCCAGCCAGCCCGCAACGCAGCCAGCGCGGCCGCTGGTAGGGTGGGTTGAGCGCAGCGAAACCCACCCGCGGCGCTCGCCCCCGCGCCAACGCCCGCTCCAACCGCCGGAAAACCACCCGGCAACGAAACACCGGCGGCCGCGGCGCTAGCGCTTGACTTCATGATCGTAGAACTTCCTGGCGACATCGGTTCCGAAGGCCTCCATGCTGGCCTGCCGGACCGCGGCATCGTCAATGCCCCACGCCGACGGCGAATCTGGCGGATAGGTCGTTTCCACCGACGTGCGATACAGCGGTTCCGCGCCGGTCTGCTGCGAGTCGATCACGGCGACGTTCGCCGCGATCCGCCCGCGATACAGGTGCGGGCTGTCCGCCTCGCGGGTGGAGTATCGTGTGATTTCCAGCAGCAGCACGCGCTCCGCCGCGAACTGCCGACCGATCTCCGCCGGGTCCATCCGATCCCAATCCGGCTCGCGCCGCTGGAATTCGACGATCGAGCGGTTCGGGACGAACGTCGCCGCCTTCACGTTGCCGTTCATCGCGGCGCGAACGAACTCCGACAGTTCATACTGCACGTGCGGATACTCGAAGAGCGTGTCCATCTCCGCCCAGACCAGGATCGCCAGCTTCTTCCCCGCCAGTTGCGGATACTCCGCCGCGACCTTGCGCATCGGGTCTTTGCCGAAGAGCAGCGCCCCCGCGCTGAACAACTGGCAGCCGGGACAGGTCGCGAGCATCGCCGGCAGGGCGAGCAGCGCGGCGGCGCGCCCCAGCCCCTGCCGCCGCGTGAGCACGGGGCGGGCGACCCACGCGGTCCTGCACGTCTGAGAACTGCCGTTTGCGTTCACGCTTCGGAGAATAGCCGCGGCCGCGCGGGTTGTATACCCGCGCGCCATCCCTTCGCATCGGCCCCTGCGGCTCGGTACACTGACGCGAGAAGCCGTCGCGCCGACCGCCCCCGGAGGAGCCGAATGAGCGCCGAAGTGCAGCCGCGTATCCCGTCCGTCGCCGACCACGCCGCACCGCGCCGCGCCGCGAGCGATGACCCCACGACGATGTCCGGGTTGCCGATCGGCCGCGTGTACACCGCGGCGGACGTGCGGCGATCCGCCGCCGAGCTCGGCCACATCGAGTTTCTCGACCTGATCGGCGAACCCGGAAAGTACCCGTTCGCGCGCGGCATGCACGCCGACATGTATCGCACCAAGGTCTGGACCATGCGGCAGTTCGCCGGCTTCGGCAACGCCCGCCAGACCAACGAACGGTTCAAGTATCTGCTGGAGCACGGCCAGACCGGCCTCTCCACCGCGTTCGACCTGCCCACGCTCATGGGCCGCGACAGCGACGACCCCCTGGCCCTCGGCGAAGTCGGCAAGTGCGGCGTCGCCATCAGCAGCCTCGAAGACATGCGCGTGCTCTTCGACGGCATCAACCTCGCCGACGTCAGCACCAGCATGACCATCAACGCCCCGGCGGCGATTCTGCTGGCGTTCTACATCTGCGTCGCTCGCGACCAGGGCGTGTCGCCGGACGGCCTGCGCGGCACGCTGCAGAACGACATTCTCAAGGAGTTCCACGCCCAGAACGAATACGTGTTCCCCCCGGCCGCCAGCGTCAAGCTGGTGATCGACACGATCGAGTACTGCACGCAGCACATGCCGCAGTGGAACACGGTCAGCGTCAGCGGCTACCACATTCGCGAGGCCGGCAGCACCGCCATGCAGGAGCTGGCGTTCACGCTGGCCGACGGGTTGTGCTACGTGCAGGAGTCTCTGCGGCGCGGTCTGGACATCGACGCCTTCGCCCCGCGACTCTCGTTCTTCTGGGATGTGCACAACGAGTTCTTCGAAGAGATCGCCAAGTTCCGCGCCGCCCGGCGGATGTGGGCCCGCTTCATGCGCGACCGCTTCGGGGCGAAAAACGAGCGAAGCTGGTGGCTGCGCTGCCACGCGCAGACCGCCGGCGTCTCGCTGACCGAGCAGCAGCCGATGGTGAACATCATCCGCGTCGCCTACCAGGCGCTGGCCGCGGTGCTCGGCGGCACGCAGAGCCTGCACACCAACAGCATGGACGAGACGCTGGCGCTGCCGAGCGAGCTGGCCGTCAAGATCGCGCTGCGGACGCAGCAGGTGCTGGCCGAGGAAACCGGCGTGACGCGCACGGTCGACCCGCTCGGCGGGAGCTGGTTCGTCGAGGCGCTGACCAACGATATGGAGCGCAAAGCGCAGGAGATTATCGACGAGATCGACCGCATGGGCGGCGTCCTGGCCGGCATCGAGCGCGGCTACTTCCGCCGATCGATCGCGGACGCCTCGCACCGCTACGGGCAGGAGTTCGACCGCGGCGAGCGCGTGATGATCGGCGTGAACAAGCACGTCGATGACGAGCACCCGCCGATCGACATCCTGCGGATCGACGAGAGCGTCGAGCGCGAGCAGGTGGCGCGGCTGCGGGCGCTGCGTCGCTCGCGCGACGCCGGCCGCCACGCCGCGGCGCTCATGCGGCTGGAGCGCGACGCCCGCGCCGGCGCGAACGTCATGCCCGCGCTGATCGAAGCCAGCGCCGCGCTGGCCACCGTCGGCGAGATGATGCAGACGCTCAAGGGCGTCTACGGTCCATACGACGGCGGGCTGGAGTGGTAATGCGTCGGCCGCCGCCGCCGCTTGCACCGGTCTTCGAATGCGTAAAGCCATCGGTGCAAGCGCGGGTAGCATGGGCCTCCGGCCCGTGCGAACCGCCCGCGAAAGCGTGCGAGCCTGAATGACTCTCAGGCTCCCCGACCGGCGGAGTATTGTGGCGCCGGTCTTCGAGCGGTGTTTGTCTTGCCGGGTCTCCGACCCGGCCGTCCTTCGGCCGCTCGCCACCGTTGGAGAAGCTCGATGAAATCTCCGCGCCAGGCTCTCGTGTTCGTTGCCGCCCTCATGCTCTTGCCGCACCTCGCCGCCGCCGAGCCGAAGCTCAAGAAGACCGAGACCCGCTACTACATCATTCACAGCGACCTGGACGACGACACGATCCGCGAGGCCCGGCTGCGAATCGAGCTGATGGCCGAAGTGTATTACCAGCGCACCAGATCCTTCTCCGGAAAAATCTCGAAGCGCCTGCCCTTCTACCTCTTCCGCAAACAGGAGGACTATCTGGCCGCCGGCGGCGCCCCCGGCACCGGCGGCGTCTTTACCGGCGACCGCCTGATGGCCATCGCCGGCGAGAAAACCGGCAAGCGCACCTGGCACATCGTGCAGCACGAGGGTTTTCACCAATTCGTTGACGAGGTGATCCGCGGCGACATCCCCATTTGGGTCAACGAGGGCCTGGCCGAGTACTTCGGCGAGGGCATCTTCACCGGCGACGGCTTCATCACCGGCGTCATCCCGCAGGACCGGCTCGAACGCATCCAGAAGATGATCCGCGACGACCGCGCCAAGAGCGTCCGCATGATGATGAAGACCCAGCACGGCGACTGGAATCTCGAGCTCACCGGCGAGAACTACGACCAGGCCTGGTCGATGGTGCACTTCCTCGCCCACGCCGAGAACGGCAAGTATCAGAAGCCGTTCACGACGTTCATGAAGGCCGTCAGCGGCGGCGCGGAGTATCAGGCCGCGTGGGAGGCCAGCTTCGGCCGCGGCACCGCCGCGTTCGAGGACGCCTGGGAGCGCTACTGGCTCGAAATGCCCGAAAACCCGTCAACGGACAAATACGCCGAAGCCACGACCGCGATCCTGACGAGCTTCCTCGGCCGTGCGGTCAGCCAGAAACAGAAATTCTCCGACGCGCAGGCGTTCATGAAAGCGGCCCGCGCCGGCGAGCTGAAAGCCCACCGCGAAGACTGGCTGCCGCCCAACCTGCTGGAGCGGGCGCTGAACACGGCGGAGAGGGTCGGCGAGTTCGCGCTCGAGTTCGAGGGCAAGCTGCCGCAACTGGTGTGCGTGACCAAAGACGGCACGCGCATCATCGGCCGGTTCCGCCTGAAGGGCGCGCGAATCGGCGATGTGGCGGTAAAGGTCGCGAAGTAAGAAGCCCGCGATCCCACCGCCGTCGCGATGCGCGCCGGTCGCGCCGCCCCGGCCGCAAGGCTGATCAAAACCGCGCCCCGGGCGAACGGCTTGAATCCGTCCGCCCGTTCGGCGTCCTGCTTTCAGCACGTAGGGTGGACGCAGTGGACGTAGGGTCGGTTGAGCGCAGCGAAACCCACCTTACGCTTATCCCACCGCAGCCGGTAGGTTGGGTTGGGCTCAGCGAAACCCACCAAACGCCTTCAAAACCGCACATCCACGCGCACATACGCCGTCCGCCCCTCGCGCAGGAACGGGCGGTAATACGCCCCGCCGCAGCGGTAATAGCGCTCATCGCGAATCACCACCACCTCGTGCGCCGGCGGCAGTTCATGGATGTACCCGCCGATCGGCGTCTCGACCACCGTCAGGCTCTCGTCGTAGTACACGTCATCGTAGTAGTAAAACGAAAACCCGCCGATGTTGATCGCGATGTAGTCCGACGGAATCGCCTCCACCTGCACGCCCACCGGCGGCCGCACGACCACGTACTCCTCCGGCCGCGGACCCGCCGCGTAGAAGCAGCCGTCGCTCACGATGTACGTCGTGTTGTTGACGATCACCGTCTGGTGAGCGACCGGCAGCCGGCGGATCACCGTCCCGCGCGGCACCGGGCGATAGTAGCGCGGCGTACGCCGGATGATCCGCTGCGGCGGCGGATCGTCGCGCACCACCACGGTCGCTCGGCTGCGGTCAGACTCGCGCACCACACGGCCGCGATCGTCGTCGCGGCGAATGCCGCGCTGCGTGCTCCGCTCGCCATAGCGGATGCTGCCGGTCGAGGGCGTGCGCGGCGTGCCGCGCTCTACCCGCCGCACCTGCCGCGGCTGCGCCTCGGCGCTGGCCAGACCGCCCAGCACGAAGAGCGAAACAAGCGACCCGACGGCCAACCAACGAGACGTGCGCATCGAAAGCTCCTTCTTGCAATGTCGGCGACCGAACCTGCTGACCCTGCGAGATTGTCTGGGTGGGGCCGGCATTCCGCCCGCCTCTTCCGGGTGGGGCGGGCATTCTGCCCGCCTCTCCCGGGTTGGGCGGGCATTCTGCCCGCCTCTCACGGGTGGGGCGGGCATTCTGCCCGCCCGCCGCTACCGCGAACCGCGAACGCCCGGTTCGCAACACCAGAACAACCGCAGGCTCTACTGGCCCGGCTGGCGATCCGCGGCGGTCTCCGCCGGTGGCGCGCCCGAGGTTACGACGGTCGCGGGCGCAGAAAATTCAACCCGCTCGGCATTCGGCGGCAGATTCACCGCCAGGTCGGCGGCGGCGAAAGCCGGCGCCGTGTCCCACCGCGTGAAAGTCGCCTCATACTGCGGGCCGCCGTCAATCTGGGTGTACACCACGAGCAGCTTCCGCGGAAGCGGTTGCGGCCCATCTTCAATCCATATCTGCCACTGCAACGCCGGCTGCTCGAACGCGAGGTGGTGGCAATTCACGCCCGCCGCGCGATGCATGCCGACATATCGGCTCGTGAGCACGTGGGTCGTCAGCCACGACGCCGGATCGGAAGACAACAACTCCGCCAGCGGCAGAACGATGCCATGCTGTTCCGCCATGGTCGTCAGCATGCCGTCGATCGTGTCCGGAACGGTCGCGCTCGAATAGACGTTCTTGTCGACATCCAGGATGACCACCTGCCGCCCGTCGTACCAGTACTTGCGGTTCTCGGCATCGCCGCTGATCTCGCCACGGGCCCGGTTCGGCCGCACCAGGTCCACGACCGCGCGCTTGCCGATCTGCACCTTCTGCGACTCGACCAGGAACTCGTCGTACGAGATGTCGGCTTCGAAGCGGAAGCGCTCCAGTCCGGCCAGGTAGTCCGACATCGCCTTGATCTGGTCTTCGGCCCGCGCGTCGCGTACCGGCGGCGCAGCTTCGGGGCCGATCTCGCGGCGCTCGGCGGTCGCACAGCCGATCAGCGGCGCGACCGCTGCAATGACAATCACGCGCAGCGGGGTGATGAGTGCACGCATGCCCAGTCCTCGCAGATTCCGGATTCGCTAGACAAGCCGGACTCTACGGGCCGCTGCGCGACGCGTCAAACCGCGGTGTCACCGTGCACCGCTAGCGCGCAGGCTGCGAAAACGTCACGCGCGCCGCGATCGCGCGCACAACCAGAAACGCCCGGCGCTCCGGTTCCTCGATCCACTCCGGCGTCGCCGCCGCGCCGTCAATCGTCGCCCCGCTCGGTTGCCAGCCCGGCGGCGACGTCACGACGAATCCACCAGCCGGCGCCGGCCCGCCGAACTTGAATTCCAGCGTCGCCGCGTCGCCGTCCGCTACGTACGAGTAGCTGATCGCACCGAACTGCGTCGGGAACTGCTCGATCCGCACTCCCGGCGCGGCCAGCCACTCCGGCCGCACGCCCGCCGCCAGAACGACCGCCTCATCCCGCCGGCGCTCATACACCAGCATCGTGCGGAGCGAACAGATGAACTCCGCACCCACCCACGTGTGCGGCATGTCGCCGATGAACCGCGGCGCGAGCGGATCGCGATGCACCACTTCGGCCCAGTGGTTCCACCCGGGCGGATACTGATGCTGCATGAAAAAGTCGAGCAGCTCATGCGCGGCGGCGACGTGGCCCAGCTCGACCAGCGTCCCGATCGTCCGCAATTCGTAGGGCGTGTAATCGCGCCACTCCAGCTCGCCGCCCGCGCGCCGCCGGGCGAAGTCGATGTATTTTTCGAACGTGCGCCGCAGCGCCGCCGGCGGCAGCACGTCCGCCTCGTCGCACGGGAACACCACCGTCGCCGTCGAGGTGGCGTCGAAGTCGCCCAGCTCGACGCAGCCGGGGACGTAGTCGACGCCGGTGTTCCGCATCGCCAGCCGCACCGACTCGCCGACCGCCGTGCGATACTCGCCCAGCAGACGCTCGAACCGCTCTCGCAACTCGTCGCGACCCAGCACCGCGGCGATGGCCGCGGCGTCCTTCAACCCCCGCAGCGTCCAGAAGCTGTCCCAGTAGCTGTGCATCGGCTTGGCCGAGTAGCCTTCGTGGCTGATCGACTCGGTCACCAGGCCGTAGCGGGCCCGCAGCTCCGGCGGACCTTCGCGGTATTCCGCGGTCATGCGCTGGGCCCGCAGCGACTCGATGTAGTCCACGCCGCGCACCACCTGCGGCAGCGTCCGCTCCAGCACTTCGCGATCGCCTGTGAAGCGGTGATAGTTCAGCAGCGCGTAAATGAGCTGCCCCGTGCTGTCGTGCTCCGGCACCGGGTCCGGCCCGCGCCGATCGACCACGCACGGAACCTTGCCGCTTTCGAACTGGTTCGGAGCGTACCACATCAGAAACGCCCGCACCGCCTCCGCGTGGCCGGTGTACAGCAGCGCCGTCGACGTGATCGCGCCGTCGCGAATCCAGCTTCGCTCATAAGTCCGCGAGCCGGGCTGAATCGCCGGGCCGTCGGCGTTGATCAGGATGTAGGCCTGCGTCGTACGAAACGTGTGTGCGATGCGCTCCGCCGCCGGCGGCAGCGACAACCCCACCCGCGTCGTCTCCACGCTCCAGAAGCGCCGCACGCGCTCAGCCGTCGCGTCGAACGCCGCTGATGCGGCGTCCGGCGTCATCGCTGCCGGCGTCGTCCCCGGCGCGGCGTGCAGCGGAACGGTCAGAACTGCTTTCGAGGTCGCGCCCGCCGGCAACCTCGCGTCATAGCGCAGCGCTGCCGACGCCCGCCGCCAGGGGTCGGTCGCTTCCGCGGATTCGGGTAATCCGCCGCGCAGCAGATCCTCGACGATCTCGCCGCGCGAGAATGGGGTCGCGCCAAAAGCCGTCGGTGCGTTCAGCGCTCGAACCTCGCCGCCGTCGTCGATCCGCGCCCGCCGGCCATCCCACGAAATGCGATCAATCCGCGCCGCGCCCCCGGTGAGGTTCAGCTCCTGCCACGGCGGCAGCACCTGGAAGGGGCGCACCGCGAGAAAAAGCGACAGGTCGCGCTCGCGGTCCCCCGCGTTGCGAAGCGTGTAGCGCGCCAGCAACTCCGAGCGCGACGCAGCGCCGTCGACGACAGCCTCGATCTCCAACTCGATTCCTGCGCCCCGCCACACGACGCGCGGCGACGGTACATAACCGTCCGCCAGCGATTGCGTGACATCCACGTCCGCCCACGTAATCAACCGTTCGCCGTCCCAGATGAACGGTTCGATGCGAAAGCCGCCCCGCAGCGGCTCGATCGCCCCGAGTTCATCGATCAGCGCTTCCTGTGCGTCCACCGGAACGCCGATCACGGTCCATGCCGTCTGCTGCCCGCTGAACATCCGCGGGAACGCGCCGCGCGGCGCGCTCGCTGCAATCTGCGACCACGTCGCGTTCCACGACAGCGCGAACTCCGGCGGCAGCAGCGCGACGTTGTCGATTCCGACGCCCCGCTCAGTTGCACCCTGCGCCCGGACGCGGAGCGCCAGCGCCTCGCCATCCGCGAGCGGCACGGCGTCGCTGCCGCCGCTGGCCGGGTCCAACGTCGCGATGCGCTCCCACGTCTTCAAATCGAGGCTGCTCTCGATCGTGTACGCGCGCGGCGGGAGCTCCCCGGCCCACTCCAGCCGCAAGCCGCCGAATTCGCGCGGCTGGCCAAAGGTCAGTGTCAGCATGGGCGCCGAATCGTCGGCGGCGCTGCGCCACGCGACGCGGCCATCCTCCGGCAGCACCACCGGCGGCGTCGGGGCTCCGGGTGCGATAGAGGAGTATTCGAGCCGCGGCGCGCTGCTGTCCGGCGCGATCGCGGCCAGCGGTTCGAACGTCAATTCGTCAAAGAACAGCGTGCCGCGTCCGCCCGTCGAAGCCGCGACAACCAGCTCGATCGCTTGGAGTCGCTCGAGCCGCTTGCCTCCGGACGGCCCCCATGCAAACTGAAAGTGCCGCGCGCGGTAGGAGACTGTCGTCCAGTCTCGCGGAAACTCGAAGTTGCGCTGGTTCACCCACCAGACGTTCTCCCCACCCGCATCGATCAGCTTGAACTCGAAGTTGTTTACCGGCGCCTCCGCCCGAATTCTCACGCGGAACCGGTAGTTCTGCGGCAGCGGCAGATCGACGGGCCGGCGCACGATGCAGTACCCCGCGCCGCGGCGAAAATCGAAATCCAGCCGCAGGCACGGTCCGCTCGGCCCGTCCGCCGCGCTGAGCCGGCCTTCCACCCCGTCCGACGGCAGCACTTCCCACCGGGCCGGATCGCCGCAGTCGTCGTGCCACTGAGTCTCTGCAAAAACAGGCATTGAAAGCGTTGTCAGCAAGGCGCCGAGAATCGAGCGGGCGGGGATCATGGGCGACGTCCTGCGTTAACGGATCGGGTTGCGAGCACGCCGCGCGACCGGCCAGGCGGCGCGCGGCCGACCGCACGTAGTATACGCCGCAAGCGCGTCGACAGAAGGAATCATCCGTCGCTGCGCACACGCCGTCGCGTCGGCCCGCGGGAGTGTTGAGCCGGAATAGCGACCGTAGAAACGGGCGTGGGGTGCCTCTCGGGAACCCGGGCGCGACGGCAGTCTCAACCTCGCGATCGCCTCTCCCGTCTCCACGTGCACACGTCGCGGAGTTCAGAGGCGCAAGCCGCGCCTTCGATACTGGTGGCGTGCGCGACGAAACAAAACAAGGCCGCCGGAAGTCCGGCAGCCCTGTCGCGATTTTGAATGCAATGGCGTCGAGCGGGACCGGCGCCTAGCCCGCCGCCGCGTATTCCGGCGTCTCCGTCATCTCATCGAGCAACTCGCGATAATACGCTTCCCACGCCAGCTCATCGGCGTCCGCGTTGAAGCGCGACAGGAGTTCGCCGGACTCATCGTAGCGGCGGCCGCACCAGGCGAACGCGCCGCCCGCGCGAATGGTGCGGTCGGCTCCCGCGGCCGGGTGGCGTGTGACCTCCCAGCCTCCATTCCGATAACCAAGCTTTACGAGGCTCATGTCCGTGGCCCACAGAACCACATCCGCCCCGTCGGTCGCAATGCACTTGTCGAGGGATGGCTTAAAGGTGCTGAAGCTGAGTGTCGCCGACACCCACATGCCTACCTCCGCTTCGCCGTTTGGTCGCCGAGACCGAAGAATCCGGTCGCTTCTGCCCGTCGCACGCGGTTTACGGTTGCGCCGAGCGACGTGACGCCGCGTTCATCGCAGCTTGGCATGATGCTAGCATTACGCCAAAGAAGCGAAAGTGATTAGCGCAAAGTTAGCGTAATCTTAATCAAGGCCGGCGTGCTCGTCGATACCGCGAACCGCGACCGGCCGCCGGATGATGCAATATAAGTATTTATGAATAAGATGTTTATGGCAGCGGCGGTTGTGCCGCCATTCCCGCCATCACCGCGGCCGGTCGGTAGCTGGGGCCTCCGCGGCCACGGCAGCGGCTTCATACCGCGCGGAGCGGTCGTCACCCAGCGCCGCGTAGATTTCAGCCAATAGCCGAAAAACCGCGGCACGATTGCCTTCGAGGCTCTCGACCTCCGGCAGATAGGGCTCCACCACCGCTTCGGCCTCCGCGAAGCGCCCCAGCCGGGTCAGGCCGGCGGCCCGCCGAAACGCGATCTGGGCTTGCCGGGTCGGTTCGTTCGCGTGCACCACGGCGCCTTCCAGGCAGGCGACAGCGTACAGGTCGTCCGCCTCTTCCAGTCGGCCTTCAGCCAGCAGCGCCCCGGCCAGCTCCAGGCGCAGAACCAGCATCGCGCGATCGGGCGCCGCCCCGAGCGCGCTGCGCAGGGAGATCGCCTCCTCGAGCAACGGAATCGCCTCGCTCGTCTTGCCCTGGGCGATCAGCAGCGCCGTCAGGTTGCCGAGCGTCGTCAGCGTCTCCGGGTGGTCGCCCCGCAGGAAGCGCCGCCGCAGCGCTAGTGCCTCGCGCAGCAGCGTCTCGCCCTCCTCGGCGCAGTTCTGACTGTGCGCCACCAGCATGCCGAGGTTCGCCAGCGTGAACGCTGTGTTCGGATCGCCGTCCGGTTTGAGTCGCCGCTGCAGCCCCAGCGCCTCGCGCAGCGCGTCCGCCGCGTCGTCGAACCGGCCTTCGCGGAACAGCGCAATGCCGAGATTGTTCAGGCCCATCGCCAGATTCACATCCGGCTCAGGACTCGCCCGGCGGTGCATCGCGACCGCTTCACGGAAGTACGGCAGCGCCTCCCCGGCGCGCCAGTTTCGCAGCAGCAGGCCCCCCAGATTGTTGAGCGCCTCGGCGGTGGCGAGGCTGTCGCCCGGCAGGTGCGCGCGGCGGATCGCCAGCGCCTCGCGCAGCAGCCGCTCCGCATCCGCCGTTTGACCGCGATACCCCAGGATACGGCCGAGGTCGACCATCGCCTCCGCCGTCGGCAGGGCGTCCAGACCAAAAAGCTCCGCGCGCAGTTGCAGACCGCGACGCAGCATGCGCTCGGCCGGCTCGTCACGCCCCAGGTTTGCGTACGTGTTGCCGATGGTCAGGCAGACCGCGGATGCGACTTCCGGCTGATCCGCCAGTTCCTGATCGACGCGCTCCGCCGCACCGGCCAGCAGCTCCTCCAGTATCTCCGTGTCTCGCCCGCGGGCCTGGTCGGGGTTGACCGAGATGAGAATGCTCTGCAGGAAGCGCTGAATCTCCTCCGCAGTGGCGGCCTTCGCGGCCGCTCGCCGCTCTGCCTCGCCGGCGCGGGCCGCCGCGTCGCGCGCGTCGGCCGCGTGATCCTCGGCCGCGGCGCGCAGCCGATCGGCCTCGTGGTATTGAAGCTGGGTCCACGCCGCGACGCCGACGACGAGCACCAGCAGCAGCGCGCTGAGCGCCGCGGGCAGCTTGTGCCGCGCGACCAGCTTGCGGATCTGGTATGCGGCGCTGGGCGCGCGTGCCAGAATCGGCTGGTTGCTCCGCAGCCGCTGCAAGTCTTCGCGCAGCGCCGCGACGCTCGAGTAGCGCCGCGCCGGCTGTTTCTCCAGCGCCTTGAGCACGATCGTTTCGAGGTCCGCCGGCAGCCCGCGAACAAGCTGCCGCGGCGGCCGCGGCGGCGTCTCGCAGATCACGCGGATCGCATCCGGCAGGTACGTGCTCGAAACGCTGTACGGCCGCTGACCGGTCAGCAACTGGTAGAGGATTACGCCCAGGGCGTAGACGTCGCTGCGCGTGTCGATCTCGTCCGCCCGCGCCGCGGCCTGCTCCGGACTCATGTACGCCAGCGTGCCCTGAATTTTTCCGACCTCGGTCACCAGCGTCGCGGCGTTCACGTCGGCATCGGTGATTCGCGCCAGGCCGAAGTCCAGCACCTTCGGCTGCCCGCCCGCGTCGACGAGAATGTTCGACGGCTTCAGATCGCGATGGATCACGCCGCGCTGATGCGCGTACGCGACCGCGTCGCAGATGCGGTCGAAAGTCTCCAGCTTCGCATTCAGAGAGAGCCGCCGGGCGGCGACGAACGCATCGAGCGACTCGCCCAGCACGCGCTCCATGACGAAAAAATGCTGCCCCGCCGCGGTACTGCCGGCTTCGTAGATCGCGGCGATGCCGGCGTGCCGCAGGCGCGCCAGGGCCTCGATCTCGCGATGAAACAACCGGAGCCGGCGCGAATCCACCCGCTGCGCGCCATGAACCACCTTCACCGCGACAGCACGCCGCGGATGAAGCTGCTGGGCTGCAAAGACAACGCCCATGCCCCCTTCGCCCAGTAGCTCCAGCGGCGAGAACCCCGGAAGCACCGGGGGATGCGGCGCGGCGACCCGCTGCTGTCCCGGCGCGGCCCCGCCCGCGCCCGCGGACGACGAGTTTCCGTCGCCCCCGAGCCGCCAGGAATCGTCGGCGAGCGCCTCGCGCAGCGGCCCGAGCATCGCGTCGTCGGCCCGCGCCTGTTCGATCCAGGTGCGGCAACGGGCGCAGGCGTGTACGTGCGAATCCAGCGCGGCGCGCGACAGGTCGCGCGGGTCGGAGTCGAGGTATTGCTCCAGCACTTCCTCGGGCGGGCAATCCGCCATGCGGGCGACCTCGCGACAAGTCACGGCCGACGCCAACCAGCGACGCACAGAGTCGCCCGGCGCGAGAAACACTCATAAGAGTCTACGCACCGCCCGACGCGAATCTGCCGCGCGCCATGTGAAACAGGTGTTCGCCTGTGGCAGCCGCCGGGCCGCCGAAAGCGCCACCCGGTCGCTGCGCGTCAGTAATCCTGCTCAATCTCCGGCAGTAACTCCCGCACACGCCGCAAGATGCGGCGCTTTGCCCCGAATACTGCGTTCTGCGTGATGCCCAGTTGCGCCGCCACCCGCTCCGCCGACCAGCCGCGTCCGGCGAACAACTCGAACGCCTCGAACGTCGCGGGCTGCACCTCCGCCCGCACGCGCTGCAGGCACTGCTGAAGCACGGCTTGCTGCCACTCGTGATCCCAGGCGGCTTCAAGGGCGGATTCGTCGGCAATGCCATCGAAGAAATGAGTGCTACCCGTGGCGTCGGCGATCTGCACCTCGCGATCGCGCCGCCGCCGCTGCCACGTCAGAATCTGGTTGCGGGCGATCCCGAACAGCCAGACGCGCAACCGTCCGCGCTCCCGGTCATATTTTCCGTCGCGATAGGCGGTGCTGAACGCGGTCAGGGTCTGCTGCGCCACGTCTTCCGCGTCGGCCTCGCTGAGCCCGAGCCGCTTTCCGTAGCGCACCAGCAGCGGGCGGTACCGATCCACGTATTGACGCCACACGGGTTCGTTGGACGGATCCTTCAGCCCGTTCAACAGATACGTGCTCGTAATGGTCGTCAGCGATCGCCGGCTGCTGTCCTCGCCCAACGCGACGCTCCCGCGGGGTCCACACTCCGAGATGCACATCGGCGGATAATCCAGCTCACCCGACCCGCGCGGAGCGGCGACGACCGCCGCTTACGCGGTACGATGTGCGTTCAGACTCATCTTCTTGCAGCCATTCAGGATACAGTCGCGCGATCCGCCACTCCAGAAAATCGCGCCCCGTTCTCAAGGCTCGACCCGCCCTGCGACATTGTGGGAATGTTCGAACCCGCGCGGCAGACAGGCCCCCGGCCGCGCGAATAGCTCTCCAGCGGATGCGATCAGCCGAAAAAGCGTCGTCGGCGCGGGCCGACCGCGCCAGATTTACGTGTGCATCCGGGGAAGCGCGAATCCTCATCCACGCTGCGTGGCTGAGAAATCTCGACCCGGCGCGTAGGCAAAAGTATTAGTCCGATATATGCTGTCTCCGGCCAGCGAACTCGGGAATCGCGCTGCCCGAGTCACTCCGTGAGTCTGACATGAGATTTGTCGCCCAGAACGTCGGACACCCCACAGCCACAGAACGAAAGGAACCCGACAGATGAAACACCGTGCGAGCGTGATTCCGCGATCCTCCAAGCTGGGCTTCGCGCCGCTGGCGGCCTTGGCCGCCGGCGTGCTGCTCTTTGTCGCCGGTTGCCCGCAGCCCGCGCCCACCGACACTGACGGCGACGGCGTTGCGGACAACGTGGACAACTGCGTCAACGTCGCGAACACCAACCAGGCCGACGCAGATAACGACGGCGTCGGCGATGCCTGCGACAACTGCCCGAACGACGCCAACGCCAACCAGGCCGACGGCGATGGCGACGGCGTCGGCGACGCCTGCGACAACTGCCCGCAGGACGCGAACGCCAACCAGCTCGATTCCGACGGCGACGGCATCGGCGACGCCTGCGAGCAGGCCGCCTTGCCCGCCCGCTCCAGCACGATCGCCATCACCGACGACGATCGCCGCCTCGTGGTGGTCAACCGCGACGCGAACACCGTCTCGCTGATCGAAGTTCGCGATGCGAACGGCAACGACGTGGCGACCAAGCTGGCGGAAGTCAGCGTCGGCTTCGAACCGCGCTTCGTCGCGATCAACCCCGCCGGCAGCGAGGCCTATGTCAGCAACACCGGCAGCGGCACCGTTTCGGTGATCGCCCTGACGGGCGACGACTTCTTCACGGTGACCGACGAGATCGCCGTCGGCGCAGAGCCGCGCGGCTTGGCCGTCTCCCCGAACGGAACGCTGCTCTACGTCGCCAACCACACGCAGGGCGCCGTCTCCGTCATCACGCTGGCGAGCAAGACCGTCACCGCTACCGTAAACGTCGGCGGCAACCCGCAGGCGATCGCCATCACCAACGACGGCGACGACAGCGACACCGACGAAGTGGTTTTCGTCACCGACTTCTTCGCCGAGGCCATCGCCGGCGGCAATGGCGAGGCCTTCGACGACGGCAAACAGGGCGTGGTCCGCGCCTTCAACTCCGGTAACGTCAACCAGCTTACGAAGATCACGCTGGCCCCGTTCCCGACCGCCGAGGTAGGCTTCACGGCGGACCGCTCGAATTTCTGCGACGCCTCCAACGGCGCCGCCGCCCTGCACAGCGACATCTTCTGCCCCGACGTCACCGCGGCCGCCGGCGCAGCCGTCATCACGCAGGATCCGCAGGGCGCGTTCCCCAATCAGCTCAATTCGATTGTGATCCGCGGCAACCGCGCGTACCTGCCGAACATCGGCGCAGCGCCCGAGCCGCCGATCCGCTTCGACGTCAACGTGCAGGGTCTGGTGAACGTGTTGAACGTCAGCGGCCTGACCGAAGACACCGCCGCCCGCGTCAACCTGAACGTCCAGATCGCGACCGAGACCGCCCCGGCCAACCCGACGCAAAGCCTGGACCGCATCTTCTCCAATGACATCGTCGCGATCGACGCCAACGCCGCCGGCACGACCTACCTGATCGTCAGCCGCGGCGGCAACTACGTCATCAAGTGCAGCGTGGACGCCGACGGCGCGCTGAACATCAACGCCCCGGCGGACGTGGTTCGCTACCAGACCGGCAACCTGCCAAGCGGCATCGTGATGAGCAACGACGGCACCCGCGCGTATGCCAACAACGAAGTGGGCCTGTCGGTGACGGCGATCAACCTGGAGAACGACACCGTTATCACCCGCGACATCGATAGTTCGACGCCGCCGGCGCCCGGCAGCTTCGACCATGCCGTCGCGATGGGCAAGCTCTGCTTCTTCTCCGCCCTGGGCATTCCGGACAACGACTTCTTCGACACCGAGATCCGCGACCTCGTGCCGCTGGCGAGCCGCGGAAAGATGTCGAACAACGGCTGGAGCTCGTGCGGCTCGTGCCATCCGGACGGACTGACCGACCGCGTAACCTGGATTTTCGCCACCGGGCCGCGTCAGACCATTTCGCTTGATGCGTTCTTCGCGAAGGACAACCCGGCCGACCAGCGCGTCAGCAACTGGAACGCCGTCCGCAGCAGCGTCACCGACTTCAACGAGAACTCGGTCGCGGTACAGGGCGGAACCGGCTTCGCCGATGCGACGGCGATCGTCAACACCTACAACCACGGCTTCTCGCAGGGCGTCAGCGACGCGCTCGACGTGCAGACGTTGTGGGTGCAGACCATCCGTTCGCCGATCATGCCGGCCCCCAGCAGCGCGGCCACCGTCGCGGCCGGGGCGCTCGTGTTCGACGCGAACTGCGCGACCTGCCACGGCGGCCAGAAGTGGACCAAGAGCCAGGTCGTCTACGCCGCCAACCCGGCGTTCATCGCCAACCCGCTCGCCGGCGGCACGCCGCGCGACCCGGGCATCGACTCGCCGGCGGCCGGACAGATTCGCTCGTACACGTCCTCGGGCCAGAACATCGTGATCCTGGAGCCGGTCGGAACGTTCAGCGCGGCCAACGAGCTCGAGATTCGCAACAACGGCATCACCGCCGCGGGCGCGCTCGGGTTCAACGTTCCGTCGCTGCTGGGCGTCGGTTACACCCCGCCGTACTTCCACCACGGCTCGGCCCAGACGCTCGACGAGGTGTTCGTGCAGCACGCGCTGCCGGGCGGCACGATCGCCACGCAGCTCAGCGCGACCGATCGCGCCAACCTGCTGGCGTTCTTGAACACCATCGACGGCAGCACGGACAAGTTCCGCTCCGACATGGACGACTTCCGCGACGCGGTCAGTCCATAGCGTCGTCGCGGCGCGCCGTCGGACCCATTGGCGGGCGCGAATGAAGTAAGTGAGCGGCACGCGGGCCGGCCACCTTCACCGGTGCCGGCCCGCGGGCGTTTCCACCCGCGGCGACTTCGACTTCAACGCCGACTTCTGCATCCCTGGAGCGTCGGCCGAGTGCCATCGCAACGGCCGACTGCGTCGCGTTGTGGTTTGCAGGGGCGACGAAGAGGAGTAGTGAGTGAGGAGAAGCGACGGCGCGACGAAGCGACGGAGGGAGTGGCGAGTAGCGAATAGCGAGTAGCGAGTTCAGAGAAGCGACAGAGCGACGGAGCGAGCATTGAAGGGAGGCGGCGGGAGTTGAACCCGCCGGCCGATGGGGGGCTGAAGGGCGAAGTGCGAAGAGCGAATCGGAGTCGCGATGTTATCGAGCGGCGTGCGCGCGGTCGAAGACACTGATCGCAGAGCAGTGGCACACCGTCAGTGCCACCCGCCGCCCTTCCGCCTCGTTCGGAGTCCGCGGCTGCTCGCCGAACCGCCGCCATCTCGCCGGTCCTCCCCTCCATCCGTTATCGTCCAACCTATGAGCCAGAAAGGCGCGGTTGCAAAACGGTTCGTCGTTGCGGCACTGGCCGCGGCCCCGGTTCTGCTTCTGATTACGCAGTGGAAGAAAGTCGTCGAGGCTTACGGGGGGTTTCACGAGGCCCTCGTTTCCGCGCTCGGCATTTCCGCGGAATACTGGTGGGTCACGCATACGGTGGTCATTGGGGCGATCGTCGCGATTGCACTCTCGGCGTGGCTGCCTCGCTGGCTGCACCGCAGGCGGCAGAAGCGCCTGCGGGACCGGCGCAACGACGCCGAATTGCTGATGGAGAAAGCGGACCGCGAGCGGGTCTTCCGGCTCGATCCTCAGCCGCGTCCCAAAAGCCCCAAAGATCGCATCACCTTCGATCGCGCCGACGGCGTACACAAAGAAATCTCGCACTGGATTCGCCGCAGCAACCGGCCGTTGCTTTATGTCACGGGCCAGTCGGGTACCGGAAAGAGTTCACTGATGGCCGCGTACGTGGCTCCGGCGCTCAACCGAGGCGTCGACGTTCCCGCGAACGCCGACGCCGAAACCATGATCGCGGTGATCGTCCGCGCGTTCGGCGATCTGGATGCGACGCTCTGCGAGAGCATCGGCGCTGCCGACGTAGTCTGGAAAGATCCCCCGGATCTTTCGCAACTCAGCGCGCGCGAGATTCTGGAGCGCGCCGCGCGGCGGTTGAATGACCAGAAAGCGCACCTCGTGCTGATCTTCGACCAGTTCGAAGAAGTGCTCGTGGGCGAAACGCCCGAGCACCAGGCGGCGGTTCCCGCGGTTGTGCTGGCGAAGTCGCTGTGCGATAAGCCTATCCCGGAGATCACCGGCGTACTGGTCGCGCGGGCGGAATATGGCGACGCCTTCCGGTCGCTCGGGCTGCCGGAGCGAATCGAGTTCGTCACCTGGCAGAACGTGCCCGCGTTCTTGGTCGGTCAGGCCGCCGCCGTGTTGCGCGACGGTCTTGAGAGACTTCATGGCGAGCGCGCGGACAACGCCACTACGGCCATGTCGCTGGCTCGGCAGGCCGAGGCGCTCGGCAAGGTACCGCAATATGTGACGCCCGTCGCGCTGAACATGAGCGGCGTGATGTACGAGTCGGACAAGGTGCTGGGCAAGCGGCTCGCCGAGGCCGGCGTGAACGCGGCCGAGGGCGTGCTGCCCAGCTACGTGCGTGCGCGGATCGAATCGGGCGATTTGTTCGAGGTTGGGCCGAAGGTGCTGAACCAACTGGTCACGCCGACGGGCGATCGCGAACAACCGCGGGACCTGTCCAACCTCTCAAAGAGCACCGGCGTGCCGAACGGCGCGATTGAAAACGCGCTGTTCACGCTCGCACGCCACGGGCTGGTGCGCCGCGTCGGCGCGGGCTGGGAGGTTTCGCATGATTTTCTGGCCCCGCTGATCCGGCGGGTGCTGGACCGCATCGCGGGTTCGTTGTGGCGACGGCTCTGGCCGCTGCTGCCGGTGCCCGTGGTGGCTGTCATGCTTCTAATGTCGGTGGGCATGTGGGGCGTGAGCCAGGCGCGGCGTGCGGATGACAGCAACGCTTTTAACTTGTGCGCCCGATTCCAAGAGAGTACGCGCGCTGTGACCGTCGACGGGCCGATTACGCCCGCAGCCGCCCGACACATGAGTCGAATTCGCGGGGAATGGTCTCTCGCGTTTGCTGAAGGTACTAACGATGTCAACCACTGGCTCCGCGTGCTGGCCGACCCCGACACCGGCCTTAAGGCTCTGACGAAGCTGCACCTCTGGCGCACGGACATGACGGACGCGGGGCTGAAGGAACTCGCCCGGACGGAGACCGGCCTGAAGGCCCTAAAGGAACTCGAAGTTTACCCCGACGTGTGGACAGATGAGTTGCTCAGGTACGTCGCCCGCGCCGACACCGGCCTGAAGGGCCTGACCACGCTGGACCTCGAGGACACGCCGGTCACGGACGCGGGGCTGAAGGAACTGGCCCGCGGCGACACCGGCCTCAAGGCCCTGACCACGCTGAACCTCCGCGGCACGCAGGTGACGGACGCGGGGCTGAAGGATCTGGCCCGCGCGGAGATCGGCCTCAAGGCCCTGACCACGCTGAGCCTCTGGGACACGAAGGTTACGGACGCGGGGCTGAAGGAACTGGCCCGGGCGGACACCGGCCTCAAGGCCCTGACCGAGCTGGACCTTTGGGTCACGCAGGTGACGGACGCGGGGATCGCCGAAGTGAGACGACGCTTTCCGAACATCAAGATCAGACGCTAGGTCGCCACCGTCGCGGCCGCGCCGGGTGCTATGCCGACGGTTTTTCGCGTCGGCATGTTCTTCGTCCACCGCATCGCGACGCGGACAGCCGTCGCGATGGCACCCGGCTCTCCGCCGTTTCGTCGCCTGGTCGCTCCGTCGCTTCGTCGCTTCGTCGCTCCGTCGCGCTTCTTAGCTCGCTATTCGCTACTCGCTACTCCCTCCGTCGCTTCTCCGACTCGCCCTTCGCTCTTCGCACTTCGCTCTTCTACCGCTCCCGCCCGCCGCGCCTTGTGCCGAGCCGGCATCCGGTTTACTCCCGCGCCCATCGCCCATACCATCCCCGATCGTCAAGGATGATTCCGCCCGGCGGCGCGCGGCCGCGCGGGCGGTCCCCAGACGCGACGCGATCGCCGGTGCGGTTGCACGCCCCCGCGGCCGATGGCTGCGGGCGGTCGTGCGGGCCGCCGGCGATCGACAGGAGCAACGAGTGGAACTTCCGCGAAGAGCCCGTGGCGACGAATTGCTGCCCGCCGGGGCGTTAAAGAGCCTGCGGCAGCGGTTGCAGCATCTATCGCGTTCGCATGATGTGACCTCGGTCATCGCCTGCGCGTTCGACCATCGCACGCGGATGCTGCCGTTCATCTACGCGGACATGAAGATGGCCCCCGCCGGGGTCCGCGCGGTCGGCTCCGCGATGCACGATGCCGGGTTCACCAAGACGCGGATTGTCCTGCAGCAGTGGAACCGGCACTTCCGCCCGTCGCAGATGCAGCTCGACGGCCGCATCCCCGATCTGTTTCTCATCTCGAGCATGCAGATCCACTCGGCGGCCTTCAAGGAGTTGATCCGCGACGCCTGCCGCATTCCCCGGCAGCACCGCCCGCTGATCATCGCCGGCGGCCCGAAGACGATTTACGAGCCGTGGGACGCCTTCAGCAACGACCCGATCGAACCGGGCAGCGCCGACGTCGCGGTCACGGGCGAAGAGTACGTGCTGCTGAGCCTGCTGGAGGTGCTGCTGTCGATTCGCCCGCGGGGCGGATCGCTGCGCGATGCGTTCGTCATGGCGCGGAACAGCGGCCTGCTCGATTCGATACCCGGGCTGGTCTACCCGGTGGTGGATGGCGACGGCCGAATCGAAGAACTGGTCGACACGGGCATTCAGCGGCTCGTCGGCGATCTGGACGAACTGCCCGACCCGGTCTCGGGCTACACACTGCTCGAAGCGCCCAGCCGCGCTCCGACGCTCGCGTCGCGAGCGCTGCCGCGCGAGCTGGTGCGGCGCTACAGCCCGGTCGCGTCGCTGGTGCTGACCTTCGGATGCAAGTTCAACTGCCCCTACTGCCCGATCCCGGCGTACAACCAGCGGCAGCACCGCGTGAAGAGCGGGGCGCGGCTGGCCGAGGAGTTCGCGCGGCTCAACAGCGAATATGGCATCCGCTACTTCTTCGGCGCCGACGACAATTTCTTCAACCACAAAGAACGCACGCTCGACATCGTGAATACGCTGGCCCGCAGCGAGATCGGCGGCAAGCGGCTGCGTAAGACGATCCGCTGGGGAACCGAAGTCACGGTTCATGACACGCTGCAACTGCGCGACCACCTGGGCGAAGTGCGCTCCGCCGGCGTGCGGGCTCTGTGGCTCGGCGTCGAGGACATGACCGCTACGTTCGTGAAGAAAGGCCAAAGCGTCGACAAAACCACCGAGTCCTTCCGGCTGCTCTCGCAGCACGGCATCTGCCCGATGCCGATGATGATGCACCACGACTCCCAGCCGCTGTTCTCGTCGCGATCGGCATATGGGCTGATCAACCAGGCCCGGCTGCTGCGGAAGGCGGGCGCGATCAGCCTGCAAGTGCTCATGATGACGCCCGCGACCGGTTCGAAGCTCTACGAGAGTGCGTTCACGAGCGGTCTGGCCTACGAAAGCGTTGCGGGCCGGCGGGTCGAGACGCACATGCTCGACGGCAACTACGTCGTCGCGTCCGAGCACAAGCAGCCGTGGCGCAAGCAGTTCAACATCCTCGCGGTCTACTTCTACTTCTATAACCCGCTGCGTTTCCTGTGGGCGCTGGTGCGGCCCAAGAGCAAGCTCTACCTGGCCGACGCCGGCATGCAGATGATCGGCATGTGGGGGCTGACGCAGACGGTCCGCCGCACGCTCGGCTGGGCGCTGCGGCTGATGCGCGGGGGCATCACGCGCCGCACGCGCGTGCCGGCCAGCCCGCTGCCGATGCGCAGCGTGGACGGCGCGGCCGCCAGCCACGCCCTGCCCGGCACGCCGCCGCCGCGGGCGGTGCCGCTCACGGTCATGGCCGCGGGCGCGTCGGGCAACGCTTCTCGGACCTGATCGCGCCTCGGCTCAGAATCCTCCCTGATTTCTGACGGCTTCCCGCCGCCAGTTCCGAACGTGTTTCTGCCGCGTCCGCCGGGTCGATGGGATCCGGCCCGCGGGCCTTGTGCGGCAGACACACGATTGAGGAGCTTGCCATGCGGAACGGGGCATGCCGACGGGTCGGAGCGACGTTGATCGCGCTGGGTTGCAGCGGCGCGGCGCTGGCCGCGACGTTTACGGTGACAAACCTGAACAACAGCGGGGCCGGTAGCCTGCGACAGGCGATTCTCGACGCCAACCTGATCCCCGGAGCCGACACGATCGACTTCGCGGACAATCTGAGCGGCACGATCACCCTGACGACCGGCGTGCTCTCGCCCGGGGGGAGTCTCGTCATATCAGGCCCGCGCACGGCGCGCGTCGAGATCAGCGGAAACGACGCATCCCGCATTTTCTCGGTCGGCGTCGGCGTCGTTCTGGAGGTGAACGACCTGCACCTGCGGAACGGGCGTTCGCCGGCCGGCACCGCCTCCTTCGGCGGCGCGATCCAGGTGGCGGGCGGCACGCTGACCATGCGGCGCAGCAGCGTTCGCGACTCGCTGGCGTCGGCTACCACCGCGGGCGGCGGCGGCGGCATCTACGTCACCGCAGGCGGCACGCTCAACATGGAGGACTGCCTGATCGCCGGCAATCGCGTCACGGCCAACACGGGCGCATGGGGCGGCGGCGCGTATGCCGAGATCGGCGCGATGACCTTCACGAACTGCACCTTTGCGGACAATCTGCCGAATGCCTCCACCGTGACGTACGGCGGCGCGATTGCCGCCGCAGTCGGTGCGGTAACGCTGGAGCACTGCACGCTGGCCGGAAACCGCACGGCGCAGAGCGTCGGCCGTTACGGCAGCGCCCTCTCGCTCACGGGGGCGACGACCGGCTACCTCCGCAACACGCTCGTGGCGGAAAACCTCAACGCCCCGAACTTCGATCTTCAGGGTGGTGCGAGCCTGCAGTCGCTGGGGGGCAACTTCGACAGCGACGGTTCCAGCGGGTTCTCCGCGGCGACGGACGACCTGGTGGGCGCGGGCGGCGCTCCGCTCGACGCGAAGCTCGGCGACCTGAGCGACAACGGCGGACCGACGCCGACGATGGCGCTGGCGGCGGACAGCCCGGCGATCGATGCGGGGATTGTCGACGCCCAGGGGCCGGCCCGCGATCAGCGCGGGTTCGACCGCGCGGCCCGCGGCTTCTGCCCCGGCAGCGATGTGCCCGACATCGGCGCGTACGAGTTCAATGGCGGCCGGGGCCTGAATTTCGACGGCGTCGATGACGAGGTGTACGTCGGCAATGGCTCCGAGCTCGACCTGACCAACGTGTTTACGATCGAAGCGTGGGTGCGGCCGGATACTCTCTATTCCGCCACGGGGGCGACGCGCATTTTCAGCCGCCGCGGTTCGAGTGCGGGCTATGGGTTCGGCCAGTCCGGCGGGAGACTGCTGTTCACGACGTTCGGCCGGCGGGACTATGCGACGACGAACGCCGTGCTGACGCCGGGGGAGTGGACGCACGTTGCGGTGGCGTTCACCGCGCAGAACGACGCCCGGTTCTTTGTGAATGGGCAGTTTGTTCAGATGGTGATGGGAACGCAGCCGGCCGCGGCCACGACTGCCGACGCGTACATCGGGCGCAACAAGAGCACGGACGACCCGCAGCGCTGGGACGGAGCGATCGCCGATCTGCGCGTCTGGAGCATCGTCCGCACCGACTCCGAGATCGCGCAGAACCATAACCGGCAACTGACGGGCGCGGAGGCGAATCTGCGGCTGTATTACCCGCTGAACGAGGGCGCCGGCGTCCAGGTCGTCGAGTGGGTGAATCAGGATCAAGGCTCGACCGCGGGCAGCCCGGCGTGGATCACCGCGCCGCCGTGCGAGTGCGGCGTGGGCGTCCGCGGCGATGCGAACTGCGATGGGCTGGTCAACTTCTTCGACATCGATCCGTTTGTCCTGGCGCTGTTCGAAGATGCCGCATACACCGCACTGTTCTGCGAGGGTGCGATCTGCACGATCGACGCCGATTGCTCGGGCGCGATCAACTTCTTCGACATTGATCCGTTCGTCGAGTGCCTGTTCGGTCAGTGCCCGCCGTGTGAATAATCGCGGGGAGCGTGCCGCTCGGTTTCCGGTGAGCGAGGGCTGACGGGGAGCGGAAGCCCGGCCGACAGCGGCGAGTGCGTGATGCGAAAGCGCATCGCGCCTCGCCGCTGCGGCTTTTTTCCATGGCGCCTTGCGAGAATCGGTGCTGGCGTGCGCGCGGCCGATCATCGCGCGGCGACCAAGCCGGTCAGGGCGCGTCGGGGTGATTCGGGGTCGTCAGCGGGCTATCATCAACCGGTCGAAAAGTGAGTGAGCGCTTCCGCCCGGCCGGGGAAGAAGCGGAAGATGCGGTCGAGGTTGGTGATCTTGAAGATGCGGACGATTTCGGGCCGGATTGAGCACAAGACGAGGTTGGTCTTGGATTTATCCGCCTGGCGCTGCAGGCTGACGAGTACGCCCAGTGCCTGCGAGGACAGGAAGCGCACGTCGCTGAAGTCGAGGATCACGCGGCCCGCAGGGGCTGCGGCGACCACGTCACTCAGCTCCTTGCCGAGCTGCTGGATCGTCACCACGTCGAGGATCGAGCTGTCTTTGAACCCGACGATACTGACGCCGTCCGCGGTTTCCGCCCGAATTCGCGAATCAGCCATGGCCGCGCTCCGACTCGAATCTGCGTCGAGGACCGCCTCGACCTGCGTAGTATATCGGATTTTGCGAAAGTTTGGCGACGCGCCGGCGCGGATCGCGCACTTCTTAAGTTCATATTTTTAAACGCTTTATAATCCGAGCCGGTTGAGGGGAAAAAACCTCGCGGTTTTTCTTGACTTGCCCGGTGCGACCGTGCTATTATGCCCTCCAAGCGTAGATGAGGCGGGACACACCGCGTGCCCGCCGCGTGTCATTTCGTGCAATGGAGAAGCCGTCGGCTCAAAGCGGGTCGGCGGAATGTGTGTTTGAGGAGAGGGTGCGAGAGGCCACCCGGAGGGTATCTTGATGAAGAAGTTTCTTGTCATTGCTTTGCTGTCGCTCGGAGCGGCGGCGGCACAGGCCGGGTCGGACTTTGCCGACACCGAGCCCCTGAACGACCTGCCGGGCACCGCCGATCCGATCGGGATCACGTCGGTTGATTCGGCGGTCACCGTCGCGCGTCTGAACGACGCGACGGATGTCGACTGGTTCACGGTCGACCTGAACGCCGGCGAGACGCTCACGGCGATCACCACGCCGCTTGAGAGCCTGCCGCTGAACCTGAGCTCGCCGGACACGATTCTCGGCGTGTTCCTCCCGGGTCCGGCGCTCATCGCCAGCAACGATGATGCCGGAGCGGATGGCTCCGGCGGTTCGGGCACCGGCCCGACGCGTGGTTCGGCCGTGCGCTACTACGCCACCGCGCCGACCAAGGTTCTGCTCGCCGTCACTGGCTTCCCGGACTTCGATTTCGACGGTGACCCCGGTTTCGGCGGTCACGGCGAAGTCGGCCGGTACGCGCTGACGGTCAGCATCGTTCCGGAGCCGGCCTCGCTGGTCGGTCTGGCGCTGGCTGGCGTCGCGTTCTTCCGTCGTCGCTAGAATTCGCGGGATTGGGACTCCGGCCCCTCTCCTTGTGATGTGAGAATCTCCGCGGGCGGTCTCGGTTCATTCCGGGACCGCCTGTTTTTTGTTTCACGCCTGCTGCGCACCACGCGCAAGGATCGGGGTGCGGCGGACATGCAGTGGCTCAGTTGGCTGCTCTTCGAGTCGGTGGCGGCCCTCGGCGGCGTGCTCGGTTTGGTCTGGTTTGCCCTGCTCGTCGCGTGGCGCCGCGGCGGAAGCGCGCGGCCATTCGCCATCTCGGTGGCGGCCGGGATCGCGCTACTCGTCGTGCAGGCGCTTGTCACTACGCGGGGCGAGCAGGCCGCGGCGACGCTCACGCGCATCGAGCGTGACATCGTGGCCGGGCGAACCGCCGCGCTGGCCGCGGCACTCGACTCGCAGTTCTCCGCCGGGGGCATGAACGCGAAGGCGTTCGTCGACTACGCGGGGGTTCAACTTGAAATCGTGCGCGTGCACTGGGTCCGCCGGACGCGGCTGGAGATCGAGTCTCAGGGGCCCGATCGCTTTGTCGCAATCGTCGGATATCAGTGCGGGGCGTCGGTCCGCGAGATGAGCGACTTCATGATTCCGTCGCGCTGGCGAATGACCTTTTCGCGCGGCGCGGGCGGCTGGCGGATCGTGACCATCGATCCGCCCGAGATCGCGAGCACGCAGTTTCCGAACTGGGACATTCGCCCATGAGGGCGGCGCGCAACGCGGTGCGGGTACTCATTTGGGCGCTGCCGATCCGAGGTCCGCGGGGGATCGAGGATGCTGGCAGCGATCCCCGAAAACACGATCGGCGGGATGCCCGCGCGGCCTGTCATCCGCTTTTCCAGGCGCCACGAACCGCATTGTCATAGCACTGCAGATAGACCGGCGTTTGTTTCGTCGTCGGGCACGGCTCGCACAGGCCGGAGAGCTTGTGAATTTTTCGACTTCAATCAATCTCGTGAGCGGCTCGCGAGAGCAGCGGGCGGGCAGGATGCCCGCCCCACCCAAAAAACGCACAGGCCGGAGGCCTATGCTCCCCGTGTGAGAATCACGCGGGCTTCATCCTGGAAAGCACGAGGAGCATCGGCGGCGCCACGCTACGCGGCGCCACGCTACGCGGCGACCGTGCGGCGCGGTCCGCGCCGCGGGCGACCGAAGCCCGCTGCGGAAAGCTGGGCGGCGACGTAAACATCGGTCGCGATCAGCTCGCAGCCCTTCGCGACGAGTTGCCGCAGCGCCATCTCGGATTCACCCTGGTTCCAGTGCCCGCAAGCGTCCGCGATAATCGCGACGCGCCGGCCGCGAAGCAACAGGCCGAGCGCGGTGAGGCGCACCGCGCACTCGGTC
This sequence comes from uncultured Planctomycetales bacterium, assembly GCA_964631045.1. Lineage (GTDB taxonomy): Bacteria > Planctomycetota > Phycisphaerae > UBA1845 > Fen-1342 > CAZVWB01. The sequence continues at coordinate 56,825 of CAZVWB010000014.1, read as the reverse complement.
GCGACGCCGAAGAGCACGAAGCGCTGGGCCGGCATCTCGGTCAGCAGTCGATCCAGTTTGGGATTGGTGAACGGATCGCGGTGGCGCTTCGCGAAAATCGCCTGCTGGAAGCTCGCGAGAATGTCGAGCGGCACGCACAGGCGATTGTCGGACTCGACGATGATGCGCCGCGGCAGCAGCGTGCTGCCCACCTTCTCCTGGCCGCGCGAACCCAACACACAATCCGGCCGCACGCAGCCGCGCACCTCGTCCGGCCGGCGGACCTCGACGCACGAGAGCATCGGGAGCTTGGTCCAGCGCGCCATGACCATGAGCTGGCGGATGTTCTCCGCCGCCGGTGCGGCGTTGGTGCAGGCGCGATTGCCCCAGTTGCAGAGGTAGTCGCGCTGCGTGCAGATGTCGAGCAACACGTCGGAACTGCCCACCTGCTTCACGGTCCGGCCCTCCTACGGCGGCGTCGAGCGACGCAACGGGCGCGCGGAGTCGAGACAGGACGCTTCCGCGATCCCGTGTCACGCAGGTTCGAGTTTTGACAGGAGGCGGCCAGCGCAAGATGCCGCCAACGCTTCTTCCCAGAACTCCGTTCGTGGCAGATTGTAGATCGCGCCCGAAACCCGCGGCAAGACAAATTTGCGTAAATTCAGGCCCGTGTTCGTGTTATCTCACACATGCGGGTTATTCGGACGCCGGCGGTTCGCGCTTGTGCGACCGCCGTGCGGCCGCGCGAGCCGCGATGGGCGCCGGCCGCCACCGCCCGCGGCGATTTCTCACGCGTAAACTGCGGCCGCATGCGACGCGGGGCACGCCAGGGCGCTGACGGTCGCGTAACCTGCGAGCCACCGGCCGACCCCTGGCGCGGCTAGCGGTGCCGTTCAGAGCTTCTAAATTTTTGGGCCTCACTCGCTTTCGTGAGCGGTTCGCGAGCCTCTTGGGCGGGCAGAAGGGCGGGCAGAATGCCCGCCCCACCCAAAAAATTCAAAAGCTCTCAGGGGATATCCGAGCCTCGGATTGTCGCCCGACCGGGCGAAAGTCCGGCGTCGCGCTGATAATTTTCTTGTTGCCGCCGCGGCAGCCGAGTACATTCAGCATGGCCGAGCAGACGATTGCCGCTGGGACGGCGATCAGGGAGCTACTTTTTCCCCCGTTTTGGAGCCTAACCTCATGAAACACCGCGTGTTTGCGGCTGCGCTCGTTTTTGCACCCACACTCGCACTCCCGGCGCTTGCGCAGGTCGAGGAGCACAGCGCGCTGCCCGCCGATGGCGGCGGGGTCGCCGGCGTAGTTGGACCCGATGTGATCGTCGGCGGGCTCGACGGCATCGCCAAGTGGGGCACGGTCAGCGGCGTGACGGCGTACTCGATCGCGACGACGTCATGCAACATCGGCGACATGCCGCTGCTGTGGATCGCCGCGACCAACGAGCACCCGGTCATCGCCCAGAACCTGTACCGTCTGAAGGACGGGCGCTTCGAGCAGATCGGCATGAGCTGGCTCAAGCATGGATTTTTCGCCCTCAGCCTGAGCCTGTGCCAGACCTGCACCAATCCGACCGACGGCTCGACGCTGGGCGTCGGCTGCTCCGACCCGTACGACACGAGCCTGAACGGCCAGCAGGCCAATCTCGGCCCGCGCTCGCAGGTCGATGCATTCAAGGGATCGTTCCCCTATCCGTTCACCGCGCCGGGCTTCAGCGGCGCGATCATGCGTCGCCTGCAGGTGGCCAACACCGACCTGGACCCGGCGCTGAATCCCGGCGCGCTGTACTACGGCGAAGGGCACTACGTCACCGCCGATGACGCCCTTTGGAACAATCAGAACAACAATGCGTCGTACCGCCGGGTGAACGTCGGCAGCTTCACCGGCGGCGGCTACAACCTGAGCATGACGGGGCAGACGTTTCGCGAGCAGCCGGCGATCTACGCGTGGCTGGCGAACGACCCGACGGTGACCATTACGCCGTTCAACGCGCCTGGTGACGGTCGCTTCCTGCTGGGCTACAAGGTCACGCAGATCGGTCCCGATCTGTGGCACTACGAGTACGCCGTTCACAACCTCTGCTCGGCCCGCAACGGCCAGTCGTTCAGCGTGCCGATTCCCGCCGGCGTGACGGTGACGAACATCGGCTTCCACGACGTGGACCACCACAGCGGCGAACCGTATGCCACGACCGACTGGACGGCGACGCTCAGCGGCGGCACGCTGACGTGGGCGACGCAGACCTTTGCTCAGAACGCCAACGCGAACGCACTGCGCTGGGGCACGCTGTTCAACTTCCGTTTCGACGCGAACGTCGCGCCGACCGCCGGGGCGATCACGTTCGGCCTGCACAAGCCGGCCGTTCAGAATACGCTGGACGTGAACGCGTCGGTGCCGTCGAACCCCGATCCGTGCCTGGCGATCGCGTCGGCGGATGCGAACTGCGACAATGCGGTCGACTTCTTCGACATCGACCCGTTCCTGGTGGCGTTGTTCGACAACGCCGCGTACCTCGCCAACGGCGACTGGTGCGGGAACAACTGCGCCGCCGACGTGAACGGCGACGGGGCCGTGGACTTCTTCGACATCGACCCGTTCGTCGAATGCGTCTTCAACGGCTGCCCGTAGCACCGCAGTCCGGCTCTGCCGACATGATCCAGCGCGGGCCGGCGCTTGTCGCGCCGGCCCGCCGCGTTTGTCGGCCAGGCACGTTGGGGTGTGTTAGCGGTACACATCCTCCGCGGAGCGCGATGGCTGCAACTGCAGGATTGAGCGAGGGTGTGTGGGGCGAGGCCGGATCTGTGGGTGGTGTGGGCGTCCTGTCCGCGAGTCGTGGGGAAGTTCAGATGAGGCTTGAAGGCCAGCCGATGCGGACCAGCAGCCCATCCGGACCGGCGATGCCGACCTCGTAAAGGCCCCATTCGCGGTGGCGAAGAATCCCGCCGGGACGAATGATGAGGTCGTCGACGCGTGCGGCGATTTCATCAACCCGCGGTGTGCGAATGAAGACGCCGAAGGGGTTGTGCTCCGCCGGCACGCGCCACGGTCCGTCGCCCGCCTGGGTAAGGTGCACTTCGCAACCCCAGCCCGTCATGATGATGTACTGCGCCTCGCCGCCCGTGCGACTGAATCCCAGTCGTTCCCAGAAGGGAACGGCCGCCGGCAAGTCGTTGCTGGGCACAATGGCGAAGGCGCCGACGGTGGGGGGCTCGGGCATGCGCGTGCTCCGCAGTTGGCGCGTGGCTTCGAAGTCGCCGGCGCGATTCTACCGTCTAATCGAAGTTCCGGAGTCTCATCGGCGCGGACTTCGGTGGATTGGCGGATCCAACAAACAACAAAGACACCAAACATCGGCCCGAAGGGCGATCCGACCTCTGTGACAAGCGCTTCGGACCACGCGTCGGCGGGCGGGAGATCAGCCGCCCTCGCGCGTAAACTCGAAGCGCCGGGGCGTGCCTCCCTTCATGAAGCCGATCGTGGCGCTGAGGCCGCCCTCGGCCGAGAGCTCGTACACGATGCGCTTTGGGTAGTCGTGGCGCGGGTTGTCGAACACGGCCCGCGTGGGGCTAAACTCGGTGAGCACGAACTCGGTCGGCGTCTTGCCGCCGGGCTGCGCGATGTAGACCAGTCCGCCGTCGCGCTCGACGATGCGCAGATATTCGAACGCGTTCATCTTGCCGCTGGTGTTGACTGAGCGCGACACGGCGAGCATCGCGCCGCCCAGCGGTGGACTCCAGCGCTCCTCGATCGACGACCCCGAGCTCCGCTTTCCGACCCACGCACCGGCCAGCCACGCCAGGTCGCCGATCGCGGCTTTGGCCGGCGCGGGCGGCGCGATGTCTTCGGCGTGGCGATAGAGCCCGACCGCTTCCTTTCCGGAAGACGGTCCGCTCGCCACGCGCACGAGGAGTCCGTCGGGTGTGATGCGGAAGCTCCTGCGGATCCAATGGATCGCCCCGTCGGGCGCGTTGTCCGACGTGCGCACGAACTCGACCTTGTACTCGAACGTGCCGTCCTTCCACGCGCCGCGGTAGCGTGAGGTCGTTTTTGGCTCGACGACTTCGGTCAGCGCGCCGTCCAGCGCGATGCGCACGTCGCGGTGCCCGGAGCCATGCCCGTTCAGGAAGATCGCGCCTTCCTCGACGCGCATCGAGAACTTTGAGGCCATGGGCGGGCCCAGTTGCTCGAGCGCGCGGCCCTCGGTGCGGTCCTCAACGTAGATCCACTCGCCGTCCAACGCGGGCACGCCGTCGGCCGGCGTTGCAGGGGCGCTTGCGACCTGCGCCAAAGCGGCGCTCGAGATCAACGCCGACAGGGCCGTGCCGAGCATTGCGAAATGGGTGAGCGCTGTCGCCGGCCAGATGCGCACATACATTGCGAAGTCTCCTTTGGAGTCGCGAGGTGCGAGAACGATGCACCCGCGTTGCGGCGAACTCGAGTCGCGCGCGGCCGCCCGCCAGTGGCGCAACATACCCGTCGAGCGACGCGCACGGAAGCTGCCGCGATCAGCGAACGCGGCGCGTTCCGTGACGATTCCCCGGCGTTTCGCGTTATCGCGTCCAGGCAGGCGGCGAAGGGCGCGAAGCCTGATCGGCAGGAGCCGCACCCGCGCCGCCGCGGCAAGGGACCATAGGGTCGGTCGAGCGGGCCGCTTCCCGGATTGCAGGGGCACGGCGTACACGGCTCCGATCCTGCACAGCGGCGCATCGCGATAGTCAAAAACCTGCTGCTTCCCACGTCTCGGAGAGCCGCCATCGGCGGCCCGAAAACACGGTTCGATACTGCGGGAGGATTGATACAGACCCTCGATTCTTTACCCAGAACGCGGTTCTCAGGAAACGTGGGTAACGGCAAGTTCGAGAAGCGCGGCACGCCGCACCGTAACCGCGCAGCCGAGATCGCGCTTTCAGGGGACGCGCTGCATGATTTCCCGCGTAACTCAGCGGCTGAAACCGCATCCGATGGTTGTACGCCCCGCCGCGTCCGCCGCTTGTGCGGCGGCGGGCCGAGGGTGTGGATCTACCCCGGAGCTGGTTACTCATGCAGATCGCTCGTAAGTTCCCGGTTGTGGTTTCATCGCTGCTGGCGCTGGCGGCGGGCGGCCTGGTTGCGACCGCCGTCGCGCAGCACAAGCACGACCCGCATGTCTCCACGCAGTTCAAGGGCGCGAAGGTCAACGCCGGAACCGTCACGCACGCGGTGATGAATGGCAAGCACACGCTGACGTGGTCCGAGGACTTCACGATCCCCGACACCCCGGCGCCGCACTGGCAGGTGGTCGATTCGAAGGGCAACGTCTATCTGCTGCAGCGTCTGAAGATCAAGGACGACAAGCTGAACCGCACGATCACGCTGCCGCCGTACGTGCAAGACGTGGCGAAGGTGCAAATCTGGTGTGCGTGGGCCGAGGCGCTTCTGGGCGAAGCTGCGTTCGAGATGCCGGTCAAGTAGCTGCTGTGGCCGATCACGGCGCGTAAGGCGGGGTGGCGCGGTGGATTGGGGTGGTTGAGCGACTGAGTCTGTTTGCGGCTGGGAAGTGCGCTCGATGCGCACGTCTCGCCGAAGGGTCCGCGCCCGCGCGACCCACGAGACTCGCGACTCCGCCGCTCCCGACCGCGCCGCCCGGCGCTGTTGTCTCTCATCCGCGAACTTCAAGGAAAGGACATGAACACCATGAACCGGAAACGCGCCTTTGCCGCATTGCTGATCGCCAGCAGCGCCCTGTCGCTCACCACTGCGGCCGACAACACGGCCGACCGGCCGGTCCTGACGCTGGCGGGCGCACGCGCCGTGCTGGCCGCGTGCGAGAGCGAGGCTGTCCGCCTGGGTGCGGGCGGTGCGATCGCCGTCGTCGATGACGGCGGCAACCTGATCGCCGTACACCGGCTCGACGGAACTTTCGCCGCTGCGGCGCGCGTGTCGATCGGCAAGGCCCGCACCGCGGCCATCTTCCGCAAACCGACCCGGGAGTTCGAGGAGACCATCCGGAATGGTCGGACCGCGATGGTTGCGGTCGAGGACTTCACCCCGCTTCAGGGCGGCGTGCCGATCGTCGTAAACGGCCACGTGGTCGGCGCGGTCGGCGTGAGCGGCGCGGCCAGCGCCGCGCAGGACGAAGCCATCGCGCTGGTCGGCGCCGCGTCTGTGGCCACACCGGCGACGGCTGGTGCGGATCGCAGGTGATGCCGCGGCGATTCGTACCGCCGGCTGCTCGCGACCATCCGGTTGCGGGCGGCGCGCCGAGTAACCGAATGTAATCAATTGGCGTCGTCGAACGCCGGGAGAGCATCCATGTATCGCAGATTCGTAATTGCCGGAATGATCACTGCCGTCGGACTCGCCGGCGGATGTGCGGCCGCCGCGCGGCGGCCGGTGCTCAGCGCAGCGCCGGGCGAGCCGCTTTCCGGCAAATTCCTCGTCAACGTGGACGCGGACGGCGTGGCGCTCGAAGGCGGGCACGATCCGGTTGCGTTTTTTACCGAAGGCAAGCCGGTGAAGGGCAGTCCGCAGCAGCGTAGCGCCTACAAGGGAGCCGTCTATCACTTCGCCTCGGCCGAGAACAAAGCCGCCTTCGAACGCGAACCGGCCCGCTATGAACCGCAGTTCGGCGGCTTCTGCGGGTATGCCGCGTCGATCGACCGCGTCTCGCCGATCAGCGTGCAGTTTTTCGAGATTATCGATGGTCGGCTCGTGTTGCAGCACAACAAAAAGGCCTGGGATCTCTGGCACACGGATGTTCCGGGCAATTTGAAGAAGGCGGATGCGAACTGGCCGGGCCTTGTCGACCGAAACGGTTTGTGAGCCACAGGCGGCCGGGTGCGTGACGGACGCCCCCGCTGGCCGGTTCGAAATCGTGTTCGAATCGCTTGCGCCGCGTCCGCGGCGCGCGGCGCACAGGAGTATGCAATGATGCGAATGATCCGCGGGAGTGCGGTGTCGATCTGTCTGCTGATTGTCGCCGCGCCTGCGAGCGCCGATGCGCTCGCCAACCTCCCCGATGCGGTGATCGATCTGCGGACCACGGAAGGTGCGGCGCAGGTCCGCGCGGAGTGGCGAACGCAAGCGGCCCGCGTGGTCGAGACCGCACACCACGACCCCGGTCCGGACATGAAACCGTCCGGGCCGGCCAATCGAACGCACACCGTCGAGCCGCAGGCCGGCGCGACCGACTTCGACGACGCCGCATGGCGCGTGCTCGATCCGGCGGCGCTGGAGACGCGCGTGTCGACCGGCCGGCTCGCCTTTCAGTGGTACCGGCTCAGCGTCACGATCCCGGATGCGGTCGGCCGCTTCGATCCGCGCGGCGCCACGGTCGTCTTCGAGCTGGTGCTCGACGATTACGCCGAGGTCTGGGTGGATGGGCGACTGCCGCAGGTGCTGGGGCAGACCGGCGGGACGCTCATCAGCGGTTGGAACGCGCCGAATCGCGTCGTGCTGACGCGCGACGCGCAGCCGGGGCAGCGCTTTCAACTGGCGATCTTCGCGAGCAACGGCCCGCTCTCGTCGCCGCCGCCGAACTTCATCTGGGTTCGATCGGCGACGGTGGATTTCTATCGTCCCGGCCGCTTTGGCGGCGTGACGCCGGCGAAGCTGGAAGTCGATCGCCGCGACGCCGGGCTGGACGCGATCCTGCCATCGGGCGCGGTGCTCGAACGCGTTGCGACCGGCTTCACTTTCACGGAGGGACCGGTCTGGGTTTCGGCGGCGGTGGGCGGCGCGGGCGGTACGGCGATCGGCGAGGGCTATCTGCTATTCAGCGACCCGAACCGCAACACGATCTACCGCACGACGCGTGACGGAGAAGTCAGCGTCTATCGCAGCAAGAGCGGATACAGCGGCGTCGACATCGGCGAGTATCGCCAGCCCGGGTCGAACGGCCTGGCGCTGGATCGCGAGGGGCGCTTGACGATCTGCGAGCACGGCAACCGCCGTGTGACGCGGCTCGAACCGAATGGCGTGCTGACGGTTCTGGCGGGAGGCTTCGAAGCGAAGCGCCTGAACAGCCCGAACGACCTGGTCTATCGCTCCGACGGGGCACTGTTCTTCACCGATCCGCCGTTTGGCCTGCCGAAGTTCGGCGACGATCCGCGCCGCGAGTCGCCGCACACCGGGGTCTACTCGTTGATGAATGACCAACTGAAGCTTGTCACCGCCGAGCTTTCCGGGCCGAATGGCATCGCGCTGTCGCCGGATCAGAAGCGGCTGTACGTCGGAAACTGGGACGAAGCCCGCAAAGTGGTCATGGCCTACGACCTGGCGGCGGACGGCGCTGCGGGCAACGGGCGCGTCTTCTGCGATCTGACCACGGCCCCCGGTGAAGATGCGATCGACGGGGTCAAGGTCGATCAGATGGGCAACGTGTACGTCTCCGGGCCGGGCGGCCTCTGGGTATTCTCCGCGGAGGGCAAGCACCTCGGAACCCTGCGCGGCCCGGAGCATCCGCACAACATGGCCTGGGGCGACGAGGACGGCCGCACGCTGTATTGGGCGGCGCAGACCAGTATCTATCGGCTGCGACTGAACGTGCCCGGCGTCGTGTCGCGGCCGGGCAGCGCTTCGTCGGACGCGGGATCGGCGACCGCCGATTCGCCGCGGACCGCGGCCGTGCTGCAAAACCCGTAAGCGAGCGCCGGCCCGCCATGCTTTCAGCACTACTCTCGCACTGGCCCGAATATCTGATGGAGGCTGCGCTGCTCGGCCTCTTCATGGTGTCTGCGTGCAGCTTCGGCGTGCTGCTGGGGCACCCGGCGTCGCCGGCGCGGCGACGCATCGCGCATCCGCTGGCGCGCCGCGCGCTGATGGGCGCAGCGATGGGGTTGACCGCCGTGGCGCTGATCTACTCGCCCTGGGGGCAGCAATCCGGCGCGCACATGAACCCCGCGACCACGCTGACGTTCTTCCTGCGCGGCAAGGTCGCCGCGTGGGACGCGGTTTTCTACGCGGCGGCGCAGTTTCTGGGCGGCGCGGCCGGGGTCGGTGCGGCGCGGCTGGCGTGGCGCGCGGCGCTGCGGCACGCCGCGGTGGATCACGTCGTGACGCTGCCGGGGCCGCGCGGCGTTGGGGTTGCCTGGGTGGCCGAACTGGCGATCGCGTTCGGCATGATGCTGACGGTGCTGGTTGTCAGCAATCACGCCGTGTTGACGGCGTACACCGGCCTCTTCGCCGGGGCGCTCGTGGTGCTCTATATCACGGTCGAAGCGCCGCTCTCGGGCATGAGTCTGAACCCGGCCCGCACGTTCGCCTCCGCCGTCCTGGCGCGGAAGTGGACGGCGATCTGGGTGTACTTCACCGCGCCGGTCGCCGGCATGCTGCTGGCATCGGCGGCGTACGCCGCATCGCCGTGGCAGAGCCGGGTTTATTGCGCCAAGCTGGCGCACTGCAACGACCGCCGCTGCATCTTTCATTGCTCGTTTCTCGAGCTACGCCCGCCGCACGCGGCGCCCCGGGCGAACCCACAGAGCGGGAGGTAGGGCGGCGCATCGGCCGACGTGGGTTGCATGCCGACAGATTCTAGACTGGAGCCATCATGACACCATTATCGCTGTTAAGACCGTGCCGAACCGCGACTGGCTCGCTGCTTGGGGCGCTAGCGGTGCTGGCCATGGTCGGATGCGCTGCCGCGCAGCCTTCCGCTGCGACCGCGGCGCGATCGCCCGATCCGGCCGATCCTGCGGCGGCGGTGCGCGTCGACCACGTGGGCATCACGGTCGCCGACCTCGACGCGTCGGTGGCGTTCTTCACCGGCGTGCTCGACTTCCAGACCGTGTCCGAAACGCAGCTCTCCGGCGCGGAGTTCGATCGCGCTGCGGGCCTGACCGGCGCAGCCGCCCGTCGCGCCCGCCTGCGCCTCGGCGATGAGTTCATCGAACTGACGCAATACGAATCGCCTTCCGGCCGGCCGTTCCCGCGGGATTCGCGCAGCAACGATCTCTGGTTCCAGCACATCGCGATCATCGTCAGCGACATGGACCGCGCGTTTGCTCGGTTGCAGGCGCACAATGTTCCGGCGGCGTCGCGCGGCCCGCAGCGCTTGCCGGACTGGAACCCGAGCGCCGGCGGCATTCGCGCGTACTACTTCCGCGATCCGGACGGGCACTTCCTGGAGATTCTGCAGTTTCCCGCCGGCAAGGGCGATCCGAAGTGGCAAGCGCGCCCGGCCGACTCGAAGCGCGCGGCGCTGTTCCTGGGCATCGACCACACCGCGATCGTCGTTCGCGACACGCAGACCAGCCTGAAGTTCTATCGCGACGCGCTGGGCATGCGGATCGTCGGCGGCAGCGAAAACTACGGCCCGGAGCAGGAAGCGCTCAACAACGTGCCCGGGGCGCGGCTGCGAATCACGACGCTGCGCGGCGACGGCGGACCCGGCATCGAGCTGCTGGAGTATCTACAGCCGCGCGATGGGCGCGGCTACCCGGCCGACGCGCGTGCCTGCGATCTTTTGCACTGGCAGACCGGGCTGCTCGCGCGCGACATGGCCGAGCTGGCGCGGCGGCTGGCGGCGGCGGATGCGCCGCTCGTGTCCGCAGGCGCTGCTGCCGACTCCGCCGCGGAGGATTCGCGGTCGCGCGGCCGGCCGCTGGTGTTTCGCGATCCGGATGGGCATGCGTTGTTCGCGGCGGGCGAGTAGGATTGGCGTGCATTGGGTGGCCGGCAAGGATCGACCGTCACATCAGGGCGTCCGAATGGTAAGGGACGCGGCTCCCGTCGATGCACCGTTCCGACTGCCGGGAGCGGTGCGCGCCGCGCTGCCGCGCTTCGGGGGCGACCTGCTCTGCCGTGCATTCGAGCGCCTGCTCGCGTTCCCGGAGTTGAACGCCGTCTATCGCCGCGTGCGGCAGATGGCCGGCGGCCACGACGCCGACCGCTTCTGCGAGCTGGCGCTGCAAGCCCTGGATATCCGCATCGACGTTTCCGATGACGATCTGCGCCGCGTTCCGACGGCGGGACCGCTGATCGTCGTGGCGAATCATCCGCTGGGCGGGCTGGACGGCATGGCGCTGGCCGCGCTGCTGCTGCGCGTGCGACCGGATGTGCGGCTGCTTGCCAACTTCTTTCTCGGGGCGATTCCCGAAATGGCCGAGCGCTGCTTTCTCGTCGATCCCTTCGGCGGCCGCGATGCGCCGCACCGCAATCGCGCCGCAACCGCCGCGGCCCTGCGCTGGGTGCGGCGCGGCGGGGCGCTGGGCGTGTTTCCCGCGGGCGAGGTGGCGCACTTCACGCTGCGCCGAGGCTGCGTCACCGATCCGCCGTGGAATGCGTTCGTCGGGCGGCTCGTGCAGCACACGCAGGCCGCCGTGCTGCCGGTTTTCTTCGCCGGGCGAAACAGCGTGCTGTTTCAGGCCGCGGGGCTGGTGCACCCACGGTTTCGGACCGTTCTGCTGCCGCGCGAGTTGCTGGCGCGGCGCGGCGGGGCGGTGCGCGTGGAGGTTGCGTCGCCGCTGCCGTACGCGCGTCTGTCGCGGCTTTTCGACTGCGGGCTGCCGAGGGCGCGGGGCGATCTCGCGGCGACGCGTCCCGCCGCCGCTTCGCGCGAGTCTCCGCCCGCCAGCGGGGCGCGCGATCCGCATGGCGATCTAACCGAGTATCTCCGCGTGCGCACGTTTGTGCTGCGGGGTCGCGGGCCGCGTGACGGACGGGCGCGGGCCGCGGCGACCGTCGGCGGCGCGGTGATCGTCGCACCGGTGCCGGCCGATGCGCTCGCGGCGGAAATCGCGGGCCTGCCGCGCGGCAGCGCGCTCGCCGAGAGCGGCGACCTGGCGGTCTACTGCGCCGCGGCCGCCGCCATTCCGCTCACGCTCCGCGAGATCGGTCGTCTGCGCGAGGTGACGTTCCGCACCGTCGGCGAAGGCACCGGCCGCGAGATCGATCTGGACCGCTTCGATCCGCACTATCTGCACCTGTTCGTCTGGGACGGGCGCGAGCGGCTGCTGGTCGGGGCGTATCGGATGGGCCCGACCGACGAGTTGCTGCGGCGCTTCGGCCCGGCCGGGCTATACACCAGCACGCTCTTCGACTTTCAGCCGGAGTTGCTGGCGCAGATCGACCCGGCGCTGGAGCTGGGGCGGTCGTTCGTCGTGCCGGAGTTTCAACGCGACTACGCGCCGCTGATGCTGCTGTGGAAGGGCATCGGGCGCTATGTCGCCGGCCAGCCGCGCTACCGGCGGCTCCTGGGGCCGGTGAGCATCAGCGACGACTTTCAGTCGATGACCAAGCAACTGCTCATGGCCTTTCTGAAGGCCAACAAGTATGACGCCCGGCTCGCGCCGCTGGTGCACCCCAAGCATCCGCCGCGGGTGCGGCCGTTCCGCGACGCCGACGCGGGCCGCGTCGCTGCGGTGGTGCGCGACATGAGCGAGGTCGAGGACCTGGTGGCGGAGATCGAGTCGCACCGCCGCGGGGTTCCGGTGCTGCTGCGGCAATACCTGAAGCTGAACGCGAAGCTGCTGGGCTTCAACATCGATCCGGATTTTGGCGACGTGCTGGACGGGTTGATCCTGATCGACCTGGCGAGCGTCGACCGCGCCGTGCTGAACCGCTACCTGGGCCGCGAAGGGGCGGAGGCGTTTCTGTCGCTGCACGCCGATGCGGGGGCGGTCAGCGGCGCGCTACGCTGAGATTCGCTTATTCGCCGACCGGCCGCGCCCGCCGCGCGACGGCTTCGATCGCCGCGAGCTTCTCGACGATTTCGGGATCGACGCGCTCGCGCGGCGTGAGCGCTGCCAACTCGAAATAATCCGACTTGCGCAGTTCGAGCGGCAGCTTCAGTTTCTCGTAGAACTTGCGGAACACGGGCTCCAGGAAGTCGTCCGTCGCCTTTGTGTCCCCTGACCACGGATCGGGCTTGCTCAGGGTTCGCAGCGCATCGGAGACTTCTTCGATCGCAGCCTGCATGGCGTTTTCGGAGATCGCGCTGAAGAGTTCGCCCGGTGCGGCGCGATGCGCGAATGCGCGCAGCACGTCGGCGTCGCAGAAGTAGTTCTCGATCTCGCGCCGGCGCCACATGGTTTCGACCAGCGGCTTGTCGCTCTCGAGCTTTTTGTCCAGCCGGTCGAAGAGCGCGATGCCGACCAGGTCGCCCTTGGCTTCGCGCAGCCCGTAGAAGTGTTCGCGCGCCCGTTGCGGCAGATTGGTCGCCACGTAGTGCACGAAGGGGCGTTCGAGCGCCGTCTGCGCCGGGTGATTCAGCGTGCGGGCGAAGGCCCGCAGGATCGCCAGGTCGCTGGGGCCTTCGATGTACAGCACCCAGCCGCGCTGTTCCGCCTGGTAGTACTGATCAAAGCCGATCTCGCGAAGCGCCTTGAGCACCTGCGCCGGACCGCAGTCGATGCGATGCGGCCGACCGACGAACGCGACCACGACGTGCCGATCGGCCGCTTCGTTGAGCACGACTTCCGAGTGACTCGCGGCGATGATCTGCGATCCCTGCGCCGCGGCCGCTTCGGTCAATAGCTGGTAAGTCTGGCGTTGCCGCAGAATCTCCAGATGCGCGTCCGGCTCATCGAGCAGCAGCACGGTGTTGGGGTTGGCGTACAGATGCGCGAGCAGGAGCAACGTCTGCTGAAGCCCGCGCCCGGCGCTGGAGAGATCCAGTTCAACCCGCCGCTCGCGATAGGTCATCGCGATTTCGCCGCGCTCGGCAACGTACTGCGGCTCCAGCAGCTCGACGCCGAACAACTGATCCACGTGTTGCTTCAGCCGCGCCCAGTCGTCGGGCTGCCGCGGCTCCATCAGCACCTGATAGCACAGGTTTCGCAGTACCTGCGCGGTCTGGCCTTCGCCGATCAGGACGTTGATCCGGCCGGGCTCCCACTTCGGTTCGGTCGCGGCGAGTCCCGACATCGGGGGGAGATACGCAAGTCGAACGCCTGACGCAGCCGGCGGCACCTGCACTCGGTCGGCGGCGTCGGCGACGGAGAGGCGAAGCGGCCGGCAGTACAGCGATTCCTGATTGGCGTAGTCGAATTCGAGTCCGCAGGACCACGGGCCGTCGCTCGAAACGCCATCGACAACGATGTCGATGCGGACGTTTTCGGTGCGCGGCTTCGAGACGCCGCCGTTCGAAACCTGCTGCACGTCGCGCACGTGCAAATCTCGCCACAGGAGATTCGCTCCGGGGACGGGCACCGAGATCAGATCGCGGCGATTCAGCGTGACGCCGGGGCGCTTCTGCGGCGAGGGCCCGCCGCTTCGTTTTTCATTCCAGCGGCGCAGGCCAATCTCCCAGAGCGAAAGGGCCTGCAGCGCCGTCGACTTCCCGGAGTTGTTCGGGCCGATGAAGACCACGGCATTGCCCAGGTCGATCGAAACATCGCCGAAGCGTTTGAAATTCCGGATGTGGAGCCGCGTGAGCATCGGCGCAGTGTGGGCGGCGCGGTCATGCGATGCAAGTACGGTTTCGGGCTACCCGCGCGGCGGTTACGGTCGCGGCTGCGTTCCGCCAATCGCTCAATCCGCCAGCAACTTCACCCGCCGCTCGCGGTAGTACGCCCGCGCGTCCGCGAGCACCTGCCGCAACGACGACACGCGATGCCCTCGGCGGCGATTCTCCGCGCCGATGCGGTAGAGCGTCGCCCACTGCCGGAACAGCACGCCATATGCCCGCAACAGCGACCAGGATGGATCGTAGAGATTCGTGGATTCCGACGTGACGCCGTTGAGTTCGACGATGCGGAAGTCGCGGCCGGCCATGAACGCCTGTTCGTCGCCGTAGCGGATGTCGAAGCGCCCGAAGTGGAAGCCGTCAAAGTGCCGGGCGACTGCGTCGATCGCGTGCTCCAGGGCGGCCGTCCAGAGTCGCGCCCCGTCGCGAAACAGCGTGCCCTGGCAGTGATTGCCCGCGATCGCCAGCGGCAGGCGCTGGCCCGCCGGCAGTACGTGCCGGGCCTGCCCGTTCAGCCGCGCCAGGAACGTCGCGGCTTGCATGCGATAGCGCGGGTGGCGCCAGATCAGCGTCTCGACCGTCGATTCGCCATCGCCGGTGAGCACCGGAAAGCACTTGTCGGTGATCGAGAAAATCCGCCCGCGGGCCGCGCCCGGCGGCCGCACATAGAAAACGCCCGCCTCGCCCGGCCCGGGATGATAGGTCTGCGCGATGACCGGCTGCGGGTGCGACTCGAAGTACGCCGCGGCGCCGCCGGGGTCGCGCAGCAGACGTAGCCCGACCCCGCGCTGTCCGGCGTCGGGCTTCAGGATGATCGGATAGGCCCAGCCCGGCTGCGCGGCCGCCTGCGCGAGCGCGGACACGCGCTGGGCGACGGCGGCCGGCGCGATTCGCACCGTGGGGACGACCCACTCGGCGGGCAGCATGCGCAGAATGTCATACTTCGACTCGCCCACGACGCCGCCGTGCGGGCGGATGCCGGGATTGGCGGCCGTGGGCGTCATCAGGCCGCGGTGCCGCACGGCCAGGCAGGCCACCCACGGCGCCAGCGGCGCGTAGAACAGCCACGCCGGCCAGAACTCCCAGCGCCACACGCGCGAGACGCCGGCCCACACCTGCGCTCGTCCGGCCGCGGTCACCAGCCGCGGGACCACGCGCAGGGCGACGAAGAGCGCCACAAAGCTGGCGATCAGCACCAGCCAGCCGTTTTTCAAGAGCATCTGAAGGGGGCTGACGAGCGCCTCGCCCAGCAGCGCCACCCCGAGCACCAGCAGCGGCGTCCAGAGCACCGCCGCCAGCAGCGCCCACAGGGCGAACCGCCCCGCCCGCCGGCCCAGCACGCCGGCGGCGAGGTACACCGGCAGCCGCGTTCCGGGCACGAAGCGCGCCGCGACAACGGCCTGCCACCCGCGGCGGTCGAACCACGCCGCGATTTGCTCCAACTTCTCCGCCGAGAGCCGCCGCCGCACCCATCCCCACTCCAGAACACGGCGGCCAAAGACGCGCCCGAGCAGCCAGAGCCCGAGGTCGCCGGCCACGATACCGAGCAGGCAGGCTCCCAAGCCGATTTGCCAGGCGAGCCCGCCCGAGCGAATGAGAAGCCCGCTGGCGATGCAGGTCGCGTCCTCGGATACGAACGTGGCGGCGGCGATGGCGAAAAAGTGCGCCGCGGTTTCCAGCGCGGGCGGAGTCATCTGTCGCTCCGCATGCGCGGCAACCGCAACGTGGGCAGCGGCGCGGTCACGTCCGGCGGGCCGGGTGTATGCGCAAGCGCCACCCGCTCAGGCTCGATCGCTACCCACGTGTAGCTCACCGTCCGGGCATCGGCCCGCTCCATGCAGACGCTCAAGTGCCTGCGATCCGGCCAGGAATGGCGATGAAACGCCTCCTGCTGAGCGACGCGATCGCCCGGAGAGGCAAACATCGTGTCGAAGAGCTCCCGCCGCGGCGCTTCCACCTGCTGGTCCCCCAATCCGGACGACGTGTACAGGCGCGGCGCCGCGTCGCGCGGCTCGACCGTAAGCCGCAGCGTCGCGCCGTCGCTGCGCAATTCGGCCACAGTGTCAATGGTCAGCATGACAAGCCGAAAGGGCGGATACTCGCGCGGGCGGATCGAAGCGGCCACATCGACCGCCTGAGTCATCGAGCCGCACTCGAGCACAGCCGGAACCAGCGCTCCACGGCTGCGGAGGCCGGCCTTGGCGGGCGTCGCGCGCGCCGGCTCCGAGTAGACGTTCAGCAGCGTCGCGGCCAATCCGGCGTCGCTGACGCCGACCCACGTCCCGCCCGAGGTCGGATCGATCGGCATCAACGCGCGGCCAGCGCCGCACGCGCGCACGACCGGCGGCAGCGACGGCGGCCGCGTGCGCAGCTCGTCGCGATTACAGGCCAGCCGCACGGTCGGCGCTGCACCGGCGGTCGCATCGAACGCCGCACCGGGCGCTTCGCGCAGCGCGATCAGGGTGACGGTGCACATGCCTGAGATTCGAGATGCGCGAGCGTGGCCGGGGCGTATCCGAACCGCGGCGGCAGCGGAATTCCCAGGGTTTGCCCCATGGCCGCCAGCAGCGCGTAGTGATGGATCGAGTGCGACTGCACGAACAACAACTCGCGGCCGATTCGCGACTCGCTCTCGATGGCGGCGCCGTCGCCGCTGACCATCCCCCGAACACGAACGGGCCGCGCCAGCAGGGAGTCATCGCACGCGGCGAACGCCGCCGCGAGCTCTCGCGCGAGCGACAGCGCCGCACTGCGGTGCGTCTCGACCGGCGTTCCGCGCTCGCGACGATCGTAGTCCGCCACACCGGAGTGGATCGCGTCGCGCAGCGTGACCAGATGATCCAGGCAGTGCCGCACGTGCCCGCCGATGCTGCCCGCGAAAACGCCCACGGCGGCGTTGCGATATTGCGCATCGCTGGTGGCGGCGACGAGCGCTTCGAGCTGCTCCAGCGCCAGCACCAGCGCTGAAAAACCGCCGGAACAGGGGACGCGCGGCGGCGGCCCGCCCGAAGCGGCGCGATCCGGTACTTCGGTTGCGAAAGCGCTGCGCGGCATTGTCGGGCGATTCCTCCGGCGGGGCGGCGCGGCGTCAGGCCGGCTGACGCGGTGCATCGGGCGGGCGACGCCGCAGCTTGTCGAGCATCATCATCACGTTGGCCCGGCGAATCAATAGAATCGCCCCGCTGCACACGAAGACAACCAGCGCCAACCCGAACAGCAGCCCACCATCATTATTGACCGCGATCCCCAGTTTCGTCAGATGGCTCACGATCGCGCCACTGATGACTCCCAGGCTCAGCAGTGCGCCGAATACCACCGTCTGCGGCGCCAAGAGCAACGCGCAGGCGATCAACTCCGCTACGCCCGAGCCGATCCGCCCCCACGGTTCGATGCCGAGCGTGGTGAAGATGTACACCGATTCCGGCGCGGCCGTGAACTTGAAGAACAGCGTCTGGAGCAGGATTCCGGCCGTGATGAACTGCAGCAACCAGCTCGCCGCAAGCAGCGGACGCGGCAACTGCGCATCGTTGCAGGCGGTTCCGTGGCCGCGCGGCGCGGTGCGGAGCGACTGAGCGCCCGCCGATTCCGAAGCGTCCATCGGTTACTTCTCCGTGCCGAGCGCGGCGTCACGTGGCGCGATCTGCCGCCACGCCCCATCCGCCTTTTGCGTCAGCCCCGGCTCGTCGCGCTCCCAGTCGCGCTTCGCATCGCCCAGCCAGCCCTTGTAGAAAAGAAACAGCCGGCCGCCGGTGATCTTGAAATTGCCCGGGTCGATCTCCACCTTGCGGCCCTCGGCCATGGCCGTCGCGCACCAGCCGCCGTAGGCGGGTGCGTATTTCTCCGGCGAAGCTGCGAACGCCGCGCGGTTTTCTTCGCTGGCGAAGCGATAGGTCACGCCGCGGTAGCGACTGATGCGGTCCGCCGCGCCGAGCTTCGGGGCGCCCGCCGTGAAGTATGCGACCGGGTCGTGTCCCTTCAGCGCCAGGCCGTCGTCGCCCAGCAGATACTGGCCGATATCCGGCTGCCGCGACAGCGCCGCGACCTTGTCTGCGAACCGGCGGAAGGGCAGCCGGTCCGTGTTGTCCTTGCCGACATACCGATACGCCTCGCGCCCATCCGGGCCGAGCAGCACCAGCGACGGGTAGTGCATTGTCTGATCGTGAAACGCGTAGCCGTCGGGAATCTTGAACGCCTGCGCGAGTTTCGCATCCGCGTCGCGGAAGATCGTGGCGTCGATCCCGGCGTCGCGCAGCTTCGCGTTCCAGCCGCGCACTTCGTCCTCGGAGTCCGGTTTGAGAAAGACGTGCGCCACGCCGGCGACGGTCGGCGCCTGGCTCGTGTACTCGACAACGTACTTCTGACAGTAGGGACACTCGGTCCGCAGCAGGAAGTGCAGCGCCACGTACTTCCCGCGCGCCTTTTCGAGGTCGAAGGTCTCCGCACCCGCCGTCAGCGTGAAACTCGCCGGTTGGGCGGCGGCCAGCAGCGCGCCGTGCAGCAGGATCAGGGACGCGGCCCATTGCGCGAATCGCGGTGGAATCATCAACTACCTTGCTCCATTCAACGTGAAAACCGCTCGACGGCCGCGGCGCCCGCGCGGGCGGTGGCGCGGCGCAATCGGCAAACCACGCTGCTTGGATGCGCGCGGGCCGGGCCGGGTCACGCGATTAGCAAACCGGAATGCGGCTGGGTTTGAAGGAAGAACGAATCGTGCGTGGCCGGGTCCGGTGGCGGGGCGGCTGCGGCGCCGGGCCGCGCCGCCGGCCGCCCCCCGGATCATGACCGGGTTCGGATGGGAGTTCAGCTCGAGGCGCACGGGCGCAAAGACCGCGAAGCCCGGGCCGGCGGCTATCGCGCCGCGAAGCGCTGACGCTCTTTCCACTTGGGCGGCGCGCCGATCAGGCCCTGCACGTTCTCCTCGAGCACGACTTCCTTGTCGCAGCGCGGCAGGACGAAGATGCCGTAGTCCGTGACTTTCCGTCCGCGATCCTCCGGGCCGGAGCTCATCGTCTGGTAGGAGCGCTGGTCGAAACGCACAAGCAGACGATCTTCATCCTCCGTGATGGAGACGATCTCGACCCCGCTCGAGTTCACGCCCGCGCCCGCGAAGATCGCGATCACCATGCACGCTTCGAAGTTGACCGTGGGAATCTGCGGCGCGCCGGTCGCGTCGCGCTGCGGCGGCCCGGCATGCTGCTCCCAGACCCGGGCCCACGACTCCGCATCTGCGACGCGATGATATGCACGCTGCGTGACGCGGCTGTCCCAACCGCTCCACGAAACCAGCGGCCGCGGATCGGTGCGCGGTTCGGCCGCCGCCGACGGCGCGCGTGCTGCAACCGCCGCGAGCGCCGCAGCGCCGGCCGCTACGAGAGCGGCGGGGAGTCGCTTCACACGGATCGCGAGCGATCGCGAGAATCGAGTCATGTGTTCATCTCCATGAGTCGCGCATCCGGGGCGGCGGGACACACGCACGTCGCCACAGTCGCGGCGCTATTGTGCGCTGGAGAAGCCGGGCGAACGTAACAACGGCGCAACGCGCTGGGCTAGCGCGGCAGCTGCGCGAGCACGTCGGTCCAGTTCGTGAAGCGAATGGCGCGATCGTCGATCCAGATGTCGGCGATCGGTTTGCCCATGTGGATGCCGTCATAGGGCACGCCGTTCTCGTCCAGCCACGCCTTGGTGACGCGATACTCCGCCCAGCCGCGGGCGGTGTAGACGATCAGCGTGTGGCCATCGGCTTTCAGCCGGCGCAGCGCGTCCAGCGCCCCATCCAGCAGCCGGGCCAGCGGCCGGTCGAACGTGCGTTCTTCCGTGCAGATCGTGCCGTCGAGGTCGATCATGATGGTGCGCGGCCTGGCCATGCGGCGGGCTCCGGGTTCCGGGTCCAATCGGGTAGTCGCGGCATTATGCGTCGGCGGCGCAGCGCCGTCGAGCCGCGACGACGCGCAGCTTCGCGCCGGTCGCTGCGTCGGACGCGGGCGCGCTGCCGAAGAGAGGAGAGACGCCGCGGCGGCTGCGCAGATTCCGCGCGTGGGCCGCACCACGCGCCGGTCCGCGCCGCGATGCTGCACGAGGCCGCGCAGCGCCGCGTTGCCGCGCGAGGCCGCGCACAGCCCTCTGGAACCGCGTGCGAAGCCCAATGGAAACGCTCGATACGCCGCGCGAGAACTCGCCGCCGCCCGCCGCCTCAGCCGGCGAGCGGTGCGAAGCCGATCCGCGCCTGCGTTTGGACTGCCGGCACTATCGCGGCGACCGGCCGTGCGCCGCGGGCGAGCCGACCGCGTGCCCGACGAGCTGCGGCAGCTACGCCCGCCCCGAGTGTCGCATTCTGATCGTAAAGATCGGGGCGCTGGGCGACGTGATTCGCACGGCGGCGCTGCTGCCGGGAGTTCGCAAACGCTGGCCGCTCGCGCATGTCACATGGGTAACTTCCGCCGCCGGGGCGCGGATGCTGGCCAACCACCCGCAGATCGATCGGCTGCTGGGCTTCGACGCGTGGGCGCCGATGCACCTGGAGATCGAAGCTTTCGATTTGTGCCTGAGCCTCGACAAGGAGCCCGGGCCGGCGGCGCTGGCGATGCGCGTGCGGGCGCGCGAGCGGCGCGGCATCGGCCTGAGTCGCTACGGCACGCCCTATCCGCTCACGCAGGAGTGCCGGCACTACTTCGAGCTGGGGATCGACGACGCGCTGAAATTCCACGTCAACCGCAAGAGCTATCCGCACCTGATCTACGAGGCCGTCGGTCTGACCTATCAGGGCGAGCGCTTCCGGCTCTTCCCCGATGCCGGCAACCTGCGCCGCGCCGCCGCCCTGTTCGAGTCGCGCGGGCTGCGGGCCGATGAGCGGATCGTCGGGCTGAACACCGGCGCCGGCGGGGTCTTCGCGAACAAGACGTGGCCGCCCGAGAAGTTCGCGGTCTTCGCGCGGGCGCTGGCGCAGCGCGGCGACTGCCGGGTGCTGCTGCTGGGCGGCCCGGCCGAGGCGGCGCACAACGCGCGGATCGCGCGGGACTGCACCGACCTGCGCACGCCCGGCGGCGATGCGATCGTCGTGGATGGCGGCGGCGATCACGCGGAGCTCGACTTCGCGGCGATCGTAGCGCGGTGCAGCCTGCTCGTGACGGGCGACAGCATGGCGCTGCACGTGGCGCAGGCCGCCGACGTGCCGGTGGTGGCGCTCTTCGGCCCGACCTGCCCCCAGGAAATCGACATGTACGGTCGCGGCACGCGGGTCGTGGCGCGGGTACCCTGCGCTCCGTGCTACAAACGAACGTGCGACCGCTCCCCGACCTGCATGGACGACATCTCGATCGAGCGCGTGCTGGCGGCGGTTTGCCGCTGGCTGCGCGCGGCGCCCGGTCGCCCGCTGCCGATTCTGGCCGGTTCGCTATAATCCCCCGTCCGTGAGCGTGATGGTCGCGCGACGAGCAGGGACGGGCGAATGGTGATTACGATCGACGGTCCCGCAGGATCGGGCAAGAGCACCGCGGCCCGCAAGCTGGCCGCAAAGCTGGAAGTCCCGTACCTCGACACCGGCGCGATGTATCGCGTCGTTACGCTGGCTGCGCTGATGGACGGCGTGGACCTGAATGACGACGACGCCTTGGCGCGACTGGCGCGCTCCACCGATTTCCACCTCGATTGCGGGCCGACCCACGCCCGCGTGACGCTCCGCGGCCACGACGTGACCGAGGAGATTCGCTCGACGCGCGTAACCGAACAGACCCGCTACATCGCCCGCTGCCCCGCCGTGCGCGAGGCGCTGGTGGTCAAGCAGCGCGAGATCGGCCGGCGGCTGGGCACCATCGTCACGGAAGGCCGCGATCAGGGCAGCGTGGCCTTTCCGGATGCCGCGATCAAGTTCTTCATGGATGCGGACCTGGCGCGGCGCGCCCACCGGCGGCACGCGGAACTGCAAGCGGACGGCGAAGAAGTAGATTTCACCGCGGTCTATGACCACCTGGCCAGCCGCGACCGCAGCGACAGCGAACGCGAGGTCGGCGCGCTGACTGTGCCGCCGGGGGCGATTCGCATCGACACGACCCACCTGACGACCGGCCAGGTGGTGAAGCTGCTGCTGGAGCACCTGCTGCGGGCCGGACTGATCGATCGGATGCCGCCCGACCCGGAGTAGCCACGCACCGATGCGCATCGACTCGTCCGATTCCGGCGGCGCGGCATCCAGTGCCGCGGCTGCGCCCGCAGAGGGCGGGGGCCGCGCGTCGCCGCCCGCGGCGCGCGGGGCGGAGACTCCGCCGATGCGGGCGTGGTACCGCTTCTGCCGGTTCTTCTGCCATGTCGCGTTTATGCTGCTGTTTCGCGGGCGGGTGTTTGGCCGGCGGCACGTGCCGCTGCGCGGCGGGGTGATTCTGGCGTGCAATCATCAGAGCTTTCTCGACCCGGTGCTGGCGACGCTGGCGCTGAATCGCGAATGCGACTATATGGCGCGGGACACGCTCTTTCGGCACGCGCGTTTTCGCTGGCTGATCGAGTCGCTGAACGCCTTTGCGGTGAAGCGCGGCGCGGCGGACATCGGCGCGGTGAAAGAGACGTTGCGGCGCGTGAAGAACGGGCGGCTGGTGACCATCTTCCCGGAAGCGACGCGCACGCCCGACGGTGCGGTGCACGCCATGCAGCCGGGCGTGGTGCTGATCGCGCGCAAGGCGGGCGTGCCCATCGTACCGACGCTGATTCTCGGCGCGTTCGAGGCCTGGCCGCGGCACGCCCCGCTGCCGGGACCGCGGCCGATCATCGTGGCGCATGCGCCGCCGCTGACGCCGGCGGACATGGCGCGGCTGGACGAGCAGGCGTGCATCACGATCGTTCGCGAGCGGATCGTTGCGATGATGGAGCGTTACCGGCGGCACCCGCTGGTCGCCGGTCGTCTGCGGCGGCTGCCGGCCGCGAGCGCGTGACACGCATCGGCTGATCGTTCGGCGCCGGTCTTCTGACCGGTGGTTTTGACTTGTGGCACCGGTCTTCTGGCCGGTGGTTGTGTTTCCGGGTCTTCGACCCGGTCGTCTGGAATCAGCAGGTGCCTGACCGGGTCGGAGACCCGTTGAAACACACACCGGTCAATAGACCGGTGCCACACGCACCGGTCATACGACCGGTACAACACACACCGGTCATACGACCGGTACCACACACACCGGTCAGAAGACCGGTGCCACATTCACCGGTCAGAACGCCGGTGCCCCAACGGGTTGGTCCGGGCGCAACCGCGCGCGACTCGCCGCAAGCGGTTTCGGGGCGGCGTTCGCGAAATCGCACGGAGATTGCATTGAAATCAGCGACGCGCCCGCGCATGATCGCTCCACCTGTCCCCGGCGGGTGTCTCCGCCGCGGTTCCTTGTTCGGGCTGCCAGATCTCTCAGGGAGGTGCACGTGCTCTACGCGATGATCGAACGGCGCGCCGCCGCGCGCTGCGTCATGCTTGCAGTTGCGATGTTCGCGGCCGCGCCGGCCCGCGCCGGCATCGAGCCGCCGCCGTGCCCGCCGGCGAATGTGTTCTACGTCGACGCCAACGCGACCGGGGCGAACAACGGGACGAGCTGGACCCACGCGTTCACGAAGCTGCGGACGGCGCTGGCGGGCGTGCCGGCGTGCCCGAATGTGACCGAAATCTGGGTGGCGGAAGGCACATACTACCCCGACGAGACGGTGGTGAACCCCAACGGCAACGGCGACCGCGCGGCGACGTTTACGCTGCGAAACGGCATCGCGGTGATCGGCGGCTTCCGCGGCTTGCCGGGGGATGAGGGCGTGAACGACGCGACGACGCGTCCGCTGGATGGCGTCACGGGGCGGCCGATGCTGCTATCCATTCTGAGCGGCGATCTGGCGAACAACGACGGGCCGGGGCCGTTTGAGGACTATGTCGAGAACAGCTTTCACGTCGTGACGGCGACAAATCTCAGCGCTACATCGGTTCTGGACGGCCTGACGATTCGTGCCGGAGAAGCCAGCAACGCGCCGAGTACCCAGGGCGCCGGAATGCGAATACAGGATTCCAGCGTCACTGTTCGGAACTGTAGTTTTACCGCCAACCGTGCGACCGATCACGGCGGTGCGGTGGAAGTTCGCGGGAACGCCAGTGCACCACGATTCGAGAACTGCGCCTTCTCCGGCAACCGCGCCGCGAACAACGGCGGCGCGCTGCGCACGCGCGACGCTTCCGCTCCGACGCTCGTCGGTTGCACGTTGGACTCGAACTCGGCCGGTTCGCAAGCTGGGGCGATTCAAATGGACGACACCAGCTTTCCACGGATCGAGGATTGTGTGTTTAACTCGAACGCGGCGACGGGCGGAGGCGCGATATTCGCGGCGAACAGCGTCACTCCGCGGATTCAGCACTCGATTTTCACGAACAACGCGGCGGCGAGCGGGGGTGCGGTGTACGCGTCGGATGCCAGTGTCGTCCAAATCATCAATAGCAGATTCCACGGAAACGATGCTGTCAGTACGGCGGGCGCGGTGCTGGCCCACGTGAGTAGTCGCATGCATATTACAAACTGTATCTTCACCGGCAACACTGCGGCGCTGGGCGGCGCGACGACCACGCTCAGCAGCGCACAGACATCGCAGGTACAGTGCACTCTGTTCGGCAACGCTGCGACATCCGCCGGCGGCGCGGTCTATGATGCAGACGGGGGCGTAAGCACGCTTCGCAATTGCATCATCTGGGGAAACACGGCTCCATCCGGAGCCGGAACCACGGGACCGACGGTGCTCTCGTACTGCGATGTTCAGGGAGGAGCCCCTCCTCCTGACGGCAACATCTCCATCGATCCGCTGTTCATCGACTCCGACGGGATGGACAACGTCGTCGGCACGGAAGACGACGATCTGCGGCTCGCGCTGGGTTCGCCCTGCATCGACGCGGGCCGCAACAGCGATGTGCCGCTCGACTCCGCCGATCTCGACGGCGACACGAACACCGGCGAGCCGACGCCCATCGACATTCTGGGCGATCCGCGCTTCCTCGATGCCACTTGCATTGCGGACACCGGTGTCGGCCCCGCGCCCGTTGTAGACATGGGCGCTCACGAGTTTGTCGAGCCGGATTGCGACAGCGACGGCATCGGCGACGCCTGCGACAGCATCGACACGCTGGAAATCACGGCGCACCCGACCGGCCTGACGGTCTGCGAAACGGATCAGGCCACCTTCGTGGTCACCGCGATCGGCGCGGCGCCCGTCTTGTATCAGTGGCGCCGCGACGGGGTGGACCTTTTCGGCGAGAACGGCAGCGTGCTGAACATCGCCGTCGTCGGGCTCGCGGACGCGGGAAGCTACGATGTGGTCATCAGCAACGCCTGCGGGGCGCTCACCAGTAACCCGGCGACGCTCACCGTCACGCCGCAACCCGTAATCACGCAGCCGCCGCAGAGCCAGAGCGCTTGCGATGGCGACGGTGTCAGCTTCTCGGTCGTCGCGACCGGCAACCCGCCGCTGACCTACCTGTGGCGGCGCAACGGGGTCGCGCTGGTCGAGGGCGGACCCTACAGCGGCACGACGACGGCGACGCTGACGATCAACCCGGCGAGTGTCGGTCTGGCAGGTCTGTTCGACGTGGTGATATCAAAAGCTTGCGGCGCGACGGCCAGCCCGCCGGCGACGCTCACCGTGCAGGCCCGCGGCGACGCCAACTGCGACGGAACGACCGACTTCTTCGACATCGATCCGTTCCTGCTGGCGCTCTTCAACCCGCCGGCGTATGCGAGCACCTATTGCGGCGGCAGCCTGTGCGCCGCAGACATCGACTGCAACGGCGGCGTCGACTTCTTCGACATCGACCCGTTCCTGGCGTGTCTGTTCAGCACCTGCCCGCCGTGCCCATAGTCGCGGGGGCGAAGCCGGGGCGGCAAGTCGCGTCGCCCCGGCGCGGCGGCGAATAGCGCGGTCCCGGCGCCGCGGCTTCGCAGCGTCTGCCCCGGCGGCGACTAGGCACGCGCGCGGGCCGCCGAGCCTGTGAACTTTCTGGCTTCACTTACGTTCGTGAGCGGTTCGCGAGCCCTTGGGCGGGCAGGATGCCCGCCCCACCCAAAAAGTTCACAAGCTCGCGGCTCGGCTCGGGCTAAACTCGGGCCTGCGGCGCGGGCGGCCGAAATCGGGCGATGCAGCCGGGGGCTTCTTCGACCGCCACGCATGCCAGCCGTGCCGCCGCGCCGCCCTGCGGCGCGAGCGCCTCGGCGATGTGTGCGGCCACGTTCTCGGCCGACGGATTGCGATGTTCGAACGCGGGCAGTGCGTTCAGATGTCGATCGTGCATCGCCGCGAGGATCGAGTCCAGGGCGGGTTTGACGCGCGTGAAGTCCAGCAGCACGCCGATCGCGTCCAGGGCCGGGCCGGCGAAGGTCGCCTCCACGCGCCAGTTGTGCCCGTGCAGCGGCTCCAGCGAACCATCGGCCAGCCGCAACTGATGCGACGCCGCGAACCACCCGCTTACCGTCACTTCGTACACGAGGCGACTCCGCCATCAGGCGCGGCGCGGCGATTTCCCGCTGCCGCCGCATTCTCCGCCGTCCCCCGCGGCCGGACCGTAGACAGCCGGCCCGCCGACACCAAGAATACTCGCAGATCGGCGTGACTGCCGGTTTTCTCCGGGGCAGCGGCCGCGCGGCGGCGGTCGTTGCGCGCCTGCCGCCGTCGCGTCGGATCGCACGGATGCACGTCTGCTTCACCAGCGACCTGCACGGTCGTGAGTCGCTCTACTCGCAGCTTTCGGCCTTGCTGCGCGCCGAGCGGCCCGATCTGCTGCTGCTCGGGGGCGACATGCTGCGCGAGGCCGACCCGCGCGACGTGCGCGGCACGCAGGTCGCGTGGGTCAACACCAGATTCCGCCCGCTGCTGGAGGAGTGGCGGGCGGCTCTGCCCAACCTGCGCATCGGTACGATCGTCGGGAACCACGACCTGACCGCCGGGCGCGAAGCGATCCGCGCGTTGGACGCCCGCGGACTGCTGAGGTTGCTGGAGCCGCACGCCCCGTGGCAAGTCGAGGGCGTAAGTCTGCTGGGATACGGGCATTCGCCGCCGACGCCGTTCTGGGTCAAGGATTTCGAGCGACTGGATCTGCGCGGCGCGGCGATTCCGGTGGACTTCGGCGGCGGCATCTGGCAGGAGTCGCTGGGCGACGTGGTGCATATCGCGGCCACGGCGCACTTCGGCGCGCAGCCCGCGATGGAGGACGAGCTCGACAGCCTCGCCAGCCCGCCGCAGCCGTGGTTTTTCGTTTGCCACTGCCCGCCGCACGAGACGCCGATCGATCACAGCGCGCTGCACATTCGCCACTTGGGCTCGCGGGCGGTGCGAAAGTTCATCGAGGCCCGCCAGCCGCTGCTCTCGCTGCACGGTCACATTCACGAGGCGCCGCGCATGTCGGGTGCGTATCGCCACTGCCTGGGCGCGACCCTGGCGATCAACCCCGGCCAGGAGCACGACGCACTGCACGCCGTGCTTTTCGACAGCGGGGACGTGCACGGCACGATGCGGCACACGGTGTATCCGTGATGCCGTCGGGGGCCGGCGCGGCCGCGCCGCGCGGCGACAATCTGGTGCTGATCGGCCCGCGCGGGTCGGGCAAGAGCAGCGTGGGGCAGGCCGCGGCGCTGCGTCTGCGGCGGCCGTGGGCCGATACGGACGTATGGGTCTGCGAGCCGGTCGGGCAGTCCATTCGTGCGATTTTCGAGACGCAGGGCGAAGCGGCGTTCCGGCAGATGGAGCGCGACGCGATTCACGAGGCGGTGTGCTGCCGCGGATACGTCATCAGCGTCGGCGGCGGCGCGGTGCTGCGGGCCGACAACCGCGCGGCGCTGCGCCGGGCCGGCTGGTGTGTGTGGCTGACCGCGCCGGCGACCGAGCTGCACCGGCGGCTGGCGGCCGATCCGAACACGTTGGCGACGCGACCGCGGCTCACCGCGGCGGACGCTCTCGCCGAGATCGAGCAAGTGCTCGGCGAGCGGGCCGCGCTTTACGCCGAGGTCGCCGACGCGCAGGTGGAGACCGGCGGTCGCAGCATCGATCAGGTCGTAGACGCGGTGCTTCGATCCTGGCCGCAGCGGCCGCTGGGTGTTTGAGCAGGATTACGCATGCTGAGCGCAGTCATCGCGACATTCGTCGGGGCGCTGGGCCTGTGCGTCGGCAGCTTTCTGAACGTGGTGCTCTACCGGCTTCCCGCGGGGCTTTCGGTCGCTCGTCCGGCGCGCTCGTTCTGTCCGACGTGCCGCAATCCGATCGCCTGGTACGACAACCTGCCCGTGCTGAGCTGGCTGCTGCTGCGCGGCCGCTGCCGCCGGTGTCGGTGCGCGATCGGGGTTCGCTACCCGCTGGTCGAAGCGCTGACCGGTTTGGTGTTTGTGCTTGTTTACGTGCTTCTCTTTGCCGAGCGCGGCCGCGTCGGCGTCGATGCGCCAGTATGGCCGGGCGACGTTCCGCTGCTCGCGACGTGGCTGGTGCTCGCCGCCGTGCTGGTGGCCTGCGCGGCGATGGACCTCAACTCATACATGGTCGATACGCGCATCACCGACGTCGCGCTGCTGGGCGGGCTGGTGTTGCACGCGGCGTGGCCGCGGCCGGAGTTCATCGGTCCCGTCGGCGGTCAGGCCAGCGGGGCGGCGGCCCTTGCGGCGCTGCTGGTCAGCGGCGTCATGCTGTGGTGGTCGTGCGCGCGAGCGCCGGGCGAGGCACAGCCAGACCCATCGCCCGCGCCGCCGGACTCGGCCGCTGCGATGTCAGACGCACCCGCGGCGACCGGTCACGCCGCCGGGGTTCTGGGCGTGGCGACCTGCCTGGCGCTCAGCGTGGCGCTGGTCGCCGCGTGCGCCCGCGCTGGCCAGCCGCTCGCGCCGGATTCGCTCGCGGCGCTGGCGTCGCCTGCCGCGCTGTTGGCGCTGTTCGTGATCGCCGTACTAGTCAGCGGACAGCGCCGCGCCGCGGATGAAGAGCTCAGCGCCGCGATCGAGGAAGAGCAGCCGATCGCGCGGCGAACCGCGCTGCGCGAGTTGCTCTGGTTGACGCCAATTATCCTCGTCGGCGTCGTCGTCTGGCTGGCGGTGGACGGGCTGCCGCTTCTGGCGGGCGGCTGGAAGCAGGCGACGCAGTGGTCGCCGCTGGCCGGGATGCACCCGCTGGCCGGGCTGGCGTTCGCCGCGCATGGCGCGATCGTCGGCGCCGCCGCGGGCTGGATGCTGCGGATCGTGTTCACGCTCGCATTCGGCCGCGAGGCGCTGGGCACCGGCGACATTTTCATCCTGGCGGCCGCGGGAGCCGCCGCGGGGTGGGATATCGCGCTGCTGGGCTTGCTGCTGGCGGTTGGGCTGGCGATGGCCGGCTGGCTGCTGACGATGCTGCTCAAGAGCAGCGTGTTGCTGTCGTTCGGCCCGTGGCTGGCGCTGGGGTTTGTCACCGCGCTGTGGCTGAACCGGCCGGCGGCGGAGACGGCACGTTTTTATGTAACCAGTATTCGCGTGACGTGGCAGGAGCAACCGGCGATGCTGGCGGTGGGGGGCGGGCTGATGCTGATCGGCACGGCCTTTGCGGTGGTCCTGGCGCGCCTGGCGCGGCGGCTGGCGGAGCGGGCGGCGGGATCCCCGTAAGGACCGACTACGGCTTCAACTGCGACGCCATACACGGCCGGGATCGAATCATGTCGCCGTTGCGATGAGCGCGGTTTCCATAGGTAAACAGACGATCTGCCGGCAAGCCGGGGGCATCGGCGACCACCCCGCGAGTCGCATTCCCGAAGTGATGCGAAACAAAGCGACCCACGGGTTCTGCGACTCGCGTCTCATTCGTGCGAGCGTCCATGCTTCTCGTGCGACCGTTTCTCCGGGTACTCGCCGGCGCGCGAGCTATTTAGTCTTGGCGGCCCCCGCCTCGCGCTGCCGCTGCGCCAGATCGAACAGCAGCGCGACCGCCTCCGGCTCTCCGCTGGCGGCTCGGGTTCGCATGGCTTCGAGCGCGGCGCGCAGTTCTTCGTCCGAGATGGGCGAGATCAGCCCGCGCCCGGCCGCGCGCGCCGCCAGCAGCGCGGACGACGACGGCGAATTCCAGGAGTTGTTCTCGCAGAACAACTGCGTTCCGTTCGAAACCACCGTGAGCGCCAGGACGGCGAGCACCAGGAACGCGGCGCTCGCGACGGCTGCGGCCCACGGTGTGCGATGACTCCCCGGCTCCGACATTCAGCGCTCCTCTCTCGCGGTTGTGGGTGGATTCGCCCGGCGCCCGAGAATATTCCGGCCGTGCGCGTTGCTCACCCGTTCCGCATCCGATGCCAACATTCGGCCCCGCTCACCAGATCCCGAACACCCTGCGGCGGCAGACGTTCGGCCGCGTCACGTCGAGCACTTCGTTGATCCCGTGTTTCTCGAAGCGCGGGATCAGCACGTCGAAACCGTACTGGACCTTGTGGGCCATTTCTTCGGCATAGAGCGGGAGCATCGAGAAAAAGGCGATGCGCCGATCGCCTACGTCCAGTGTGCAGAACTCCGCCGGCGGCGTAATCGGCACGCCGAGCACCACCCCGCTGAACCGCGTGTTGGACGCGATCGGCCTGGGCGGGTCGCCGTTGGGCACGGAGTGGCCGTACCACAACCACGTCTCATACTCGTGCGGCAGCCGCGCGAGCATCTTGAGCCAGCGCAGCGGCCAGTACCAGCGCTCGTCCTTGAAGTCCTCCTGCGTCATCCGCCATTCCGGCGGCAGGCAGACCATCAGCTCGGCATAGCGACAGTGTTCCGCGCCCGGCGGCGCGTTCATCGGCCGATCGCTCATGCCCGACGTAACCAGCGCATGCCACGGCCGCCCGGCCGCCGGCCGGACCCAGTGGACGTCGATGTGCACCAGGTCCGAGATCAGCTCGTGAAACACGCTCTCGACGGGCCCGATGTGCTGCTGGATGTGCGCGTCGATCGCGTTGATCGTCTCGCTGTCGCCGCCGGCAAGTTCGAACTCGCGCCGCCGCTCGGCGTGTCGGATGATCGGGCTGGGGTCGGATTTGCCCGCCGGCTCCGGCTCGTCGCCGCCTCGCACGACGAAAACGGCGTCGCAGGCCCTGCACCGCGCGTGTTTCCCCGCCGCCTCGGCCGGCAGCCGATACGGCTCCGCACACTGT
Source organism: uncultured Planctomycetales bacterium (assembly GCA_964631045.1). Lineage (GTDB taxonomy): Bacteria > Planctomycetota > Phycisphaerae > UBA1845 > Fen-1342 > CAZVWB01. Next base: position 25,350 of record CAZVWB010000014.1, on the reverse strand, counting down.
GCGCACTGTCCGAATACGAACTGCGGCGACGACACGCGCGACCTCCCTTCTGCGTCTTCCGCGGCGTCTCTGGCGAGCCCGCCGGCTTCTCAGAAGTCTCAGTGTAACGCCGCCGCGGACCGACGGAGGCAAGCCGGCGACCGCGGCGCCTCGCCGCGTCGGTCACACTCCGACTACCGCGAAGGCATGTTCCGCAGACTCGAAGCGGCCCGGCCGCGGCGCGGGGATCAGCGCTTCCACGGGCCAGGGCGAAGCCGTGCGACCGCCGCCGGCGCTCCACGCGCGGCCGCGCTGAACAATGATCAGCAGCCGATGCGGATCGCCGACGGCGGCGAATTGATCCGAGAGGGAACCGCGGTACACATCCAGTCCCAGCGTGCGGCAGGCGGCATCGGTCGCCTGGCGAACGTCATCCACCACCAGGCCGATCTCGCTGGCGTAGAGGATGTCGTGCGGCCGGAAGTCGCCCGGCCGCGCATTCGGCAGGTCGTGCCGCGCGATGAACTCCACGATGTTCCCCGCCGGATCGAGGCAGTAGATCGCCCGCGCGTTCCACGCCGGAAACTCGTATTCGTCCGCACCGTCCTCGCGACGCACCAGCGGGCAGCGCGGGGCGAGCCAGCGCTTCGCCGCGGGCAGTTTGTTCTCAGGGATGTTGAACGCGAAGTGGTAGAGCGTGCCGGGCTCCGCGCCGGCTCGAAAGCAAAGCTCCGTCTCTCCGGCGCGCAAGGCGAGCGAGTCGACGTCCTCTCGCAACAGGCTGAATTCCAGCACCTGCGTGTAGAACCGCCGCAGCGCGTCGAGTGCGTCGGTCCGCAGGATCAATTGTCCGATGCCGCGCGTCATGCGCCTCACCCGGTCACAACTCATCCCGAATCGCCGGCAACACAGCGCAAGCGGTCAAAGGACGCGCTTGCTCCGGTGGGTTCATGATAGACGATGTTGTTCCCGGCGTTCTTCCGCAGAGCGCGAGCGTGAATCGCGCGGCCGCCGATCGGCGGGCGCAACCGCCAGACGCCCATAATTCAGGCGCAGCGCGATCGTCGCGCGATGCGCAGGGAACAGCGCGGTACGATGCCCGCGACAGGAGGTGCATCATGCCAACCGTCGGCGTTCTTCTCTCCGGCTGCGGCTACCTCGACGGCGCGGAGATTCACGAAGCCGTGCTCACACTCCTCGCGCTCGATCAGCGCGGCGCTGCCGCCGTCTGCTGTGCCCCGAACGTCGAGCAGTCCGTCGTAAAGGACCACCTGACGCAGAAACCCGCGGCGGAGAAGCGCAACGTTCTGCACGAGGCCGCTCGCATCGCCCGCGGGGCCATCCGCGATCTGAAGACCGTGAACGCGACCGAGCTCGATGCGCTGCTGATCCCCGGCGGTTTCGGCGCGGCGATGAATCTGTGCGACTTCGCCGTCGCCGGACCGGACTGTCGCGTGAATCCCGACGTCGAGCGGCTGGTGGGCGACATGCTCGCGGCCCGCAAGCCGATCGGCGCGATCTGCATCGCCCCGGCCCTGCTGGCTCGCATCGCCGGTCAGCGCGGCATCGCGGCGCGGCTGACCATCGGCGACGACGCCGGCACGGCCCGCGCCATCGCCGCGATGGGCTGCGAACACGAAGACTGCGCGGTGACCGCGTTCGCCGTCGATCGCCGGCACAAGATCGTCTCGACGCCGGCGTACATGCTTGGTCCCGGTCCGGCTGCGGTGTTCGAGGGCATTCGCAAGGCCGTCGATGAGGTGCTGAACCTGATCGCAAAGCAGTGAAGCTGTGTGAGGCGCGGCGTCCGTGTTTGGCGTTTGGCGTCGCCGCCGGGTGAAGTGCCTCAAGTTAGGCGCGAGGATTGGGCCCGGGGAGCATGGGCCTCCGAGCCTGAGAATTTTTGGGGTGGGGCGGGCATTCTGCCCGCTCAATGGGGTCACGAACCGCTCACGAAAGTGAGTGAAGCCCAAAAATCCACAAACTTTCTGGCCGCTGCGAACCGTGCTCGTCCGCGGTTCGCTGGCGCGCGGTTCGGGTGGTGGGCAAGTGTGACTGCGACGGGGTCCAAGCGTGTGCGGCGCGTTCACGAGCGTGACCGCGGTTAGTCGGCCGAGGATCGAGCGGCGCGGTGCGCTTCGTCGCTATCCCGCAAAGAACGAGAAGATTCCCTTCTTGCCGCCTTCGGTCGTTTCGCCCTCGGCGCTGCTCGTGCCCGTGCCGGCGATGGCCGCGGCGATGCTGCGATAAACGCTGCGCAGCTTGGACTTCGGCGCGAACGAGAACAGCGGGGCGCCCATGTTCACCGCGGTGCTGCTGGTCTTCCAATCGTCGGGGATGATCCAGTCGAGCTTGCGGCCGAGCGTGGTCTCGACGTCCGCCGGCTCCAGATAGCCGGCCTCGCGTCCGTGCCGGTTGCAGACGATTTTGACGCGGTCCATGGCGTAGCCGTTGGCGGCGAGATCCTGCAGGTAGCGGTCGGTGTTTCGCACGGACGGCACGAGCAGTTGCAGCACCACCAGGCACGTGTCGGTCATGTCGAAGACGGCGCGGGCGGTGGGATCGAATCGCACCGGCCCGTCGACGACGACGAAATCGTAATGCTCCTGCAGCGCGGCCAGCACGCCGGCGGTTTGCGCGGCGCTGATCCGCGCCGACTGCGCCGGATCTGTGGGGTGCGCCAGCACGTGCACGCCGGTCGGGTGCTTGGCCATCGCCCGTTCGATCATGCGGGAGTCGATCTGTTCGGGGGTGTCGCACAGCTCGGCGATGGTGTACGTCGGCTGCGCATCGAGCAGCATCGCGACCTGGCCGAAGCGGAAGTCGAGATCGACGATCGTCACGCGCGGGTTGCCGCGGGCGCCGGCGCCGCCGGCGGTGCTCCAGTTCTCGATCTGCGACAGCTCGACGGCCAGATTCGTGGCGAGGGTGGTGGCGCCTACGCCGCCGCCGGTGCCGACGACCGGAATCAGCCGCCCCATGCGGCGCGCCGTGCCGCTTTGTTCGCTCGCCAGCCGCCGCAGGATTTCGCTGAGTTGCTCGGGCGGGAAGGGCTTCCAGAGGAACTCGCGCATGCCGGCCCGCATGGCGCGCATCACGAGCTCGGCGTCGCGGTTCTCGGTCATCGCGATGGCCGCGATGCGGTCCTTGTGGGCCTCGATCAGCGGCACGACCGCGTCCATGATTGCCTGCGGAACCGGATCGAGATGCACCAGCAGCACTTCCGCGGGGAACTGCTGCAGGGCCTGCGCAAGAAATGCGGGCTCGTCGACCTCGGCGGTGATCTTCACGCCTTCGACGCTCAGCAGATGGGCGCGCAGCTCCGGCGCCGCCTCCTCATCCGCGTTCACAACGATCACCCGAACCGTGCCGGCCACCGCTGTTCGTGTCTCCCGGCGGATAAACGGCGAGAACGCGGGGCGGCGCGGCGCACGGGTCGCCCCGCCGCCGCACCGTCCCACGCCGCATTACGCGTAAACCGGCCTCGCCTCTATCCGGCGCTGCATCGTCCACACTCCGGCGGGCGGCGCGCCGCGCGCGCCGCCGCCGGCGATTCTGTAAGACCGCACTACTCGATCAGCGCGACCGGACGTCGCCCGCCGAGGGTGCGGAAAATCTGCTCCAACTGATCCTGGTACTCGTCCGGCGTACCGGTGGCGTGGAAGTGCTGGCCGCGCCCGATCTGCGCGATTTCCTCCATCAAATCCACGTCCACGTCCTGACCGACGCTGACCGTGTAGATCGTCACGCCGTCGTCGGCGGCCGCTTCGGCCATGGCGATCGAGTAGGCGTACACGCCCGGATCGTCGTCGCCGACGTACTGGTTCGAGCCGTTGACGTTCGGCTTGCCGTCGGACATCACCACCATGACCTTGCGGGCGGCGGCGCGGGCCCGCGACGAGTTCAGCTCGTCGATGGCGTAGCTGATGCCGCCGCCGATGTTCGTCGTGCTGTCATAGTGGCCGGCCTGCATGTGATAGAGCCGCTCCGAGACCGACTGAAGGTTGTCGGTCAGGTCGACTTCGTGCCGCGGGGTCTGCGCGAAAATCTCGAGCGACATGCGATCGAGGCTCTGCAGCGCGGTGATCTGGTCGACCATCGCCTGCACCGCGTCCTTGACGGCCCGCAGCGGCTGCTCCGGCGTCTGCCACAGGTTGTTCGTGGCGGCGTACGAGGGGTACTTCTCGAGCAGGAAGTTCGTGTAGGTCTTCAGGCCGAAGCGATAGCGGAAGCTCGGCTGCGTGGAGTACATCTGGCTGCTGTTCGAGCCCACATAGTCGACGAAGTTCGACCACGTCCACGTGCCGGCGCCGCGATACGACGGATACGAAATCCAGGTGATTTCGCTGTCCTCGACATACGAGTCGCCGTCGCCGCCGGCCTGACCGCCCGGACGACCGCTGCGCCAGCTCGCGAGCCCGGCGATCACGCCGGAGCGGTTGCGCCACTGGCGGCTGTAGCCGCCGTCGGACGAACCGGACATCAGCTTCGAGATTTCGTCGGCGGTGTATCCGCGCGCCTGCAACGCGGAATTGGCCGCGCTGTTGGTGCAGGTCGCGCTCCGGGGGACATACCAGAGCCCGCTGTCGGTCGTCGGGTCATAGGATTCCGGGGTGATCTCATCGCCCCAGAGCGTCATCGAACCGACGCTCGGACCGTTGTCGCCCGAGTACTCGCTCTCGGACTCCGGACCGGGGAAGTACGGGCGCTGCGGGGCCGGCCCGTCCAGCGCCGCCCAGCAGTCGCGCAGGTTGACCTGAATGCCGTCGCGCAAGTCGCCCTGGTCGCCGTAGAACTGCTTGTAGTGCCGCAGTTCGCTGTCGTCGTTCATCGATCCCGACAGGTCGATGACCACGGCGATGTCGCGCGGAATGAGCACGGCGGTGGCCGTCGCCCACAGGTTCTTGTGGGTGTAGCCGAACAGGTGCGAGAACATCATCGGCAGCGGACCGCCTTCCGAGCCCTCCGAGCGCCGCACCGTGACGCGCACCGCGTCGAAGTTCGTGCCGCCCGGCGTGAACGAAAAGCGCCCGGTGGCCGCGTCGAACTCGGCCTGTCCCATCTCGATGTCGGTGTTGGGGTCGACTCCCGCGTACGTTCCGAACACGGCGTTGAGCCGCGCGAACTGGTCGGCGGTCGAGTTCACCAGCGACTGCGGCGTGTTTTCGCCGTCGCCGGCGAGCTGCGCCGCCGCGGCCAGCGCCGCCGCGTCCACCGCGGCCTGAAGCTCGGTGCGGGTCGTGTACATCGTGCCGATGTCCACGGCCAGCGCGCCCATCCCGATCATCACGGTCGAGAACATGGCGACCTGAACGATCACGGCCGCGCGGCGAGTCCGTCGCCCGGCCCCTCTTTCCCGCAAACGCATGGTCTTTCCCTCCCGGTTACGCGTTCCACACCTGGCTTAAGTCACTCCGACCGCACCGGCGGGACAAGCGCCAGCCGGTGCGGGGAACGGTCCATCGTCAATCACGACCCTTCATCGCTGCCCGCCGGTCCCAGCGGGCCGCGGAGCTTCAGGCTGGCCGACTCGCCGTACAGTTCTTCCGGGCGCACCGGCCAACTGTGGTTCAAGCGCGGCTGGAGGCGCGGCATGCCGTTGTCGGCGGCGCCGTCCAGCTTGCCCAGCAGGTACAACTCGAAATCGTTCGGGTCCACGTGCTCCTGACCCGGGATGTACGTGACCTGATCCGGCGAAATCGGATCGATCAACTCCGGCGTCACCAGCACCACCAGCTCGGTCTGATCGCGCTGGAACTCGACCGAGCTGAACAGCGGCCCCAGCACCGGTACCTCGCCCAGAGCCGGAATCTTGCGGGTAATGCCGCGGACGCGCTCGCTGAGCAGGCCGCCGATGGCGAACGTCTGGCCCGAGCCGAGTTCGACCACGGTCTCGACGCGCCGCGTAATGAAGCCCGGCACCGAGATGCCGCTGACCGTCACGGCGTTCGACAAATCCGGCTCGCTGAGCTCGGGCGCGACGCGCAGGCGAATCTTGCCTTCGCCGATCACGGCGGGCGTGAAGACCAGCCGGGCGCCGAATTCCTTGTAGTCGATCTTGATGCGCTCGTCGGTGGCGATCGGAATCGGCACTTCGCCGCCCGCCAGGAAGCTGGCTTCCTGACCGCTGATCGCCAGCAGATTCGGCTCGGCCAGCACGCGGAGCAGGCCGTTCTCGCGCAGCGCCTGGATGAAGATCTGCATCTGCACGCGCGGGAAGCCGACGCTCAGCGACGGCCGGGTGCGCAGCGGCAGACCCTCGGTGCGGTCGGTGGCGAACGGAATCGCCGCGCCGCCGAGTTCGCCGATCGGCCCGAACTCGCGGGCGGCGCCGATGTTCACCGGGTTGATGCCGTCGAGCTGATTGACGGCGAAGATGTCGTTGAAGTTGTCGCCCGCCAGCCAGCCGTTGAAGCCCAGTTGGCGCACCGCGCTGCGGTTGACCTCGGCGATGGTGACGCGCAGCAGCACCTGCTGCACGCCCGAGACCTGGATGTGATTCACCACGGTCTTCGCATAAATGCCGGCGACCTCCATCACGCGCTGCGCCGCCGCCGCGTCGGGCACGCTGCCGCTGAGCACGACGGAGTCGAGCACGGCGTGGGCCCGCACGTCGGCGCGGGGCACGGCCGTGCGGATGCTGGCCTGCAGGCGATCGAGCTCGATGTCCACGGCCACGTCGAAGACGCGCTGCTCGGTGTCGCTCAGCCACGCCAGGAGCTGCGTCGTGCCGAACGACTTGCCGGTCAGCAGAATCTGCCGGGGAGAAACGGCGGCGACCTCGGCGATGTCCGCCTTGGTGACGCGTACTTCCTTCACCGGCACGCTGAAGTCGACCAGCACGCCTTTGTTGACCGGCACGCGGATCAGGCGATCCCCGTTGGCCACCTCGCTGACCTTGATCTTGACGTCCGATGCGTCTCCCATCTGCGCAGACGCGACGGGAAACGGCATAGCGGCGGCCCATCCGAGGGCCGCCGCAGGCAACAGGCTGAGGCTCGCTACTCTTCGGCGATCCGTCGCGTTTCGCATCATTCGGGGAGCTCCTCTGGCTCAGGTTCAGTTGGCTGCTCGGAGCCACTGGGCTTCTCGGGCTTATCGGTTGTCTGCTCGGCCGGCTTTTCCGGCTTTGCTTCCGGCGCCGGGGCCGGCGAATTCCGCGCTTCGGGGGCCGGGTTCTTCTCGCTGGCGGGGGCCGTCTCGAGCACCTGGCCCTCGATCGAGTTCATGCTCTGCCAGCCCATCACCTTTCGATCGGCTCCGTTCCAGACCGCCATGACCCAGGCGGGCGGCTTGACCGCCGGCGGCTCGGGCTGGGGCTTGACCTCGACGACGGCGGGCTTCTCCGGCTCGGGCTTGGCCTTGGGCGGCTCGGCCGGCTTGGACGCCAGCATCGCCAGGAAGTTGCCCAGGCCGCCCTTGGTCGGGCCGGACGGGCCGAGAATGTCTTCTTCGGTGCTGGATACGGGCTTGTTCTGCCCGGCGGTCTCGACCTCGCCGCGCATGCTCAGCTTGATCTTGCCGCGCTGCTCGGCCAGGTGCAGCTTCGGCACGTATTCGGGCTTGACCAGCAGAACGACGGCGCGGGCCTGCTTGCCCTTGCCGTTGGCGGCCTTCTCGGAATCGTCCGCGCCGGGGGCGATCTTCTGGCCGACGGCGGCGACCTGCACGTTTTCTACGAGCGTGCGGGCGACCACTTCCTGCTTGCCCTCGCGGCGGGTCGAGAAGAACCCGACCACGTCTACGTGCGAGCCAGGCTCGATGTGGTAGTCCACGCTGGAGCTTTCATCGACCTTCACGGCTACGGCCCGCAAGCCCGGCGGAACGTGCAACCCCGGCGGCGTGCCTTTTTCGAACAGCAGGTTCTCGAGCACCGGCAGGCCGACCGGCAGCTCCGTGCGCGCGACGCGCCCGACCAGCTCTTCCTTCTTCCGAAAAGCGCCGGCCGGCACGAACTGCGCGGGGAATTTCAGCGAGACCAGCAGCGCTTCGTCGACGGGGCTGCCGCGGCTGACCGGCTCTTTCACACCCCAGACCTGCGCCATTTCGGGCTGGGCGCCCCGGGCGCTCTGCAGGGTGCTCCACCCCATCTTGATGGCCAGACCCCCGACTCCCAGACCGGCGATCAGCGGAATCAATGCCTTCGACTTCATGGCTCTCAACCTGTTGCGCGTCCCCGATCAGCGCACTGCGCGCCTTGCGCAGCCGCGCCAGCCCTGTTCCCAGTCGGCGCCGCCTCCGCCTCGCGGCGGCGGCGCAAGCAACGTTCTCGGTCCGCGGCGCCGTGGCGTTACCGCAACCGGCTAATCCATGCCTTCTTTGCGCATCGAGCACGTCGAGCCCAGATTGAAGCTGGTGCTGCCGAAGAACTCGCCGATCAGCGTCACGTCCGCGTACGGCACGAAGACGTGAACCACTTCGATCGGATTCTCCTCGGTCGCCCGCGTCATCTCGATCGTGTGCGTCGTGACGCCCAGGGGCGCCAGGTAGCCGTTGATGCGCGTCTGCACCTCGCCGTCGGTCGAGCCCGGAAGCGCGGCGACGCGGGCGCCTTCGCGGGCCGCGTTCGTCAGCGCCTGGCGGATCGTGAAGACCCAGCCGTACTCGATGATGCCGAACAGGATCGTCACCAGCAGCGGCGCGACGACCGCCATCTCGACGACCGCAGCCGCGCGACGCGAAAACCGGCGGACCGTCGATCCGCCCCGATTCTTTCCCCGCCTGGTGATCACGTCAGCCACCCTCCGCAATAGTAGGTCAACAGCACCGCGATCATTCCCGCCGTCAGCGGTACACCGTACGGCAGAAGCTGGCTCGTGTTCCCGAACGTCCGCGCGCCGCCGAACTCGCCGAAGGCGGTGTCGAAGCGGCGCATCTTCGTCATGATCGTTTGCATGTTCACGACCGCGTGCATCATCCGCCGCGTGGACAGGATCATCACACTCGCCGCGATGCCGCCGAAGATCGCCCCCACGCAGAAGCTGACGAGCGTCAGCCACGGTCCGAGCCAGACGCCGATCGCGGCCATCAGCTTCACGTCGCCGGCGCCCATGCCGTGCATCAGCCACGGCACGATCAGCACGCCGAAGCCCACCAGCAGCCCGGCAATCCCCCAGCCGACGCCGGCGGACCCGAAAAACCACGCCTGCGCCGCCAGGCCGGCGGCGGCCAGCGCCGCATTCAGCCAGTTCGGCACGCGCCGCTCGGCGATGTCAACCCAGGACGCATAGAGCGTGCCCGGGATGAGCACGGCCAGCGTCACTTCCCAGAAGCCTATCGTCATGTCGCCTACTCCCTCGGCTCACCCGCGGCGCCCTCGTGAGCGGGTGAGAGCGCGCCCCCCGGCAGCCACAGCCCGCTGCGACCACCCTACGCGCTCTCACGCGCTCATTCGCCTGCGCCCGAGATCGTCCGCCGGCATCATCGGCTACTTGCGCCCCCGGCTTCGAGAAAGCCGGACGGCGGCAAGCCGAACAGGTCGGATGCCGCCGTCCGATAGCTCTGACTCCCTTCGGGCGAATCCGTCGCCCCGGGTCAATTAGGTGCCGTCAGGCAGCGCCGCTTCGACGTTACCGAAGATCGTGTTGACCTTCTCGCCGAGCAGCGTGATCGCGGCCAGGGCCACGATGATGATCAGCGCGAGCATGACCGCGTACTCCGTCGCGGTCGGGCCATCCTCACTCCGGAGGAATTGCTTGGCCTTGTTCAGAAATGCCTTCATATACCCGTCCTTTCCTACACCTGACGGTCCCGACGACCGTCCCTACACGCCACACCTCCGTGCGACCACATTCCGTTGCGCCCGGAAGTTCCCCCTCCGGATCGTGCAGCCAGGAACGCCCCGACCGACACCGGTCCGCCCCGTCCCTGCGGCGGCGCCCCCCGATTCGGACCGGCGCCCGCGCTCTTTCGCGGCACTGCCCCCGATCCGAACCCGCACGCGACTCCCTCGCGGGACCGACGCGTGACACCCCTACTCTTCAAATCGATTCGGCGGCGTGCCAACTCGCGGGCGGTGCGATCGATGCAGATTCCGCGTCCTGGCGGGGGAACTGTGCGGAGTGGTTCGCCGCGGCCTGAATTTGCGGACTTCTGCGCCGCCCGCGGCCCGCGGCGCACGCGAGGTGGATAAGAAATGCGTGGGACGCTACGTCGGGCGCAGCAGGCCGCCGGACTGGGCGTGAGATGCAAGCCGCACCGCCGCTATCGTGCGGGCGAAGACCCAACGCAGCGGCGCGGCGCGCGTGCGCAGCGCACGCGTGCCTTGCGGCGTGCGCACGCAATGTCGCGGCAGCGCGATGCCCTTGAACGCAGGCGCTATCAAACCGCTTCGATCGCCATCGCCACCGCGTTGCCGCCGCCCAGACAGAGCGACGCGATGCCGCGCTTCGCGCTGCGCCATTTCAGGCCGTGGGCGAGCGCGCCGAGCACGCGGGCGCCGCTCGCGCCGATCGGATGACCCAGGGCGATCGCGCCGCCGTGGACGTTGACCTTTTCCGGCGGAAACTCGAGGCCCTTCAGGCACGCCAGCATCTGCGCGGCGAACGCCTCGTTCAGCTCCAGCAGATCCACCTGCCCCAGCGACCAGCCGGCCTTCGCGCACAACGTCCTGATCGCGGCAATCGGCGACAGAAACAGATCGCGCGGCGGGCCGCCGGAGGTTACGTGCGCCACGATGCGGGCCAGCGGCTTCAGGCCGTACTTCTGAACGGCGGCTTCGCTCGCGATCAGGTTCATGGCCGCGCCGTCGGAGATCGTCGACGCGTTTCCGGCGGTGATCGCCCCGTCCTTGCGGAAGGCGGGCTTGAGGCCGGCCATCTTCTCGATGCTGGCGTCGAGGCGGATCGTCTCGTCGGCCGCGACGGGCACGTCGGCGCGCGGAACGGTGATCGCCACGCGGTGATTGGCGAAGAAGCCCTCGCGATCGGCGCGGGCTGCGAGCTGGTGGCTGCGCACGGCGAACTCGTCCTGTGCCGCGCGCGTCACGCCGACCTTCGCGCCGGTTTCCTCCGCGATGACGCCCATGATTTCGTTGTCGTATACGTTCGTCAGGCCGTCGAAGGCCATGCAGTCGACCAGCTCCGCGTTGCCGAACTTGTGTCCGGTGCGCATCGTGCGCGACAGGAACGGCGCCTGGCTCATGGATTCGATGCCGCCGGTGAGGACCAGGTGTGCATCGCCCGCGCGAATCACCTGGTCGGCGAACATCGCGGCCTGGAGGCTGCTGCCGCAGACCTTGTTGACGGTGGTGCAGGAGATCGTGTCGGGCAGTCCGGCGCCCAGCGCGACCTGCCGGGCCGGATTCTGCCCGCACCCGGCCTGGAGCACGTGTCCGATGAAGACCTCGTCGATCGCGCTCTTGTCGATGCGCGTCTCATTGAGGAGCGCGCCCGCGACCTGGGCCCCGATCTCGGGCGCACGGAGTTTCGAGAGGCTGCCCAGGAAATGCCCGATCGGGCTGCGTTTGCTGGCGACGATGTATGTGTGCATCTGCGGCATGGAGAACCTACCTGTCTTGAGTCACCCGGCACTATCCCGACCGGCGGCGCACGCCGGACGGTCGGGCCGTGCGACCCCCGCGCGCGGGCCGGGCGGTCGCGTCGAAACGTTGAATTGTAGCCGTGTCGAAGCGTTGCGGCGACGCCGCGGGGCACGGGCGGCTCAGGCGGGGCGCGGCGCCGCGACGGGGCGCACTGGCCGGTTCGCAGGCCCCCGCGTAGCATAGCTGGTTTCTGCAAGGAGCCTGCTGGTGCGTGTGCTGGTTACCGGCTGTGCCGGGTTCATCGGGTACCACTTCTGCGACCGGCTGCTGACCGAGGGCCACACGGTGGTCGGCGTCGACAGCCTGACGACCGGGTCGGAGCGCAGCGCCCGCGACCTGGCCGGTCGGACCGGGTTCTCGTTCGTAAAGGCCGACATCCGCGAGCCGCTGCCGGTCGATGGCCGCCTGGACTGGATCTGCAACCTGGCCTGTCCCGCGTCGCCGGTCGATTTCGGCCCGAAGCGGCTTGAGATTCTCGGAACCTGCTCGCGCGGCGTGTGGAACCTGCTCGATCTCGCGCGGGCCCGCGGCGCACGCCTGCTGCACACCAGCACCAGCGAGGTGTACGGCGACCCGAAGGAGCATCCGCAGCGCGAGTCCTACTGGGGAAACGTCAACCCGATCGGGCCGCGCTCCTGCTACGACGAGGGCAAGCGCTTCGGCGAAGCGCTGATCGCCGCGTATGTGGCCGATCATGGCGTGCCCGTGCGCGTGGCGCGAATCTTCAACACTTATGGCCCGCGCATGCGAAAAAACGACGGGCGGGCGCTGCCGAACTTCATCAGTCAGGCGCTGGCCAACCAGCCTGTGACGGTGCACGGGGACGGCTCGCAGACCCGCAGCTTCTGCTACGTGACGGATCAGGTCGACGGGCTGCTGCGGCTGGCGGCCAGCGAGGTGAGCGGGCCGGTGAACATCGGCAACCCGGTCGAAGTAACGATCCGCGAAGTCGCCGAGGAAGTGGTGCGTCTGGTCGGCAGCCGCAGTCAGATCGCGTTCGTCGAGCGGCCGAAGGACGATCCGCACGTGCGCAAGCCGGACATTACGCGGGCCCAGTCGCTGCTGGGCTGGGTTCCGCAGGTCGACCGCGAGGAAGGGCTCCGCAGGACGATCGACTGGTTCCGACAGGCATAGCGCAGCGGGCAGCGCTCGCCGCCGCGCGCCGCCTTGCGCAGCACGGGCCAGGACGGGGCATAGAGCCTGTGAACTTTCTGGCGTCACTTACGTTCGTGAGCGGTTCGCGAGCCCTTTGGCGGGCGGAATGCCCGCCCGACCCAAAAAATTCACAAGCTCATAGTAATCTCAGAACCGACGCCGGTGGGCAGCCATGATCGATATCAAGGTCATTCGTGAGAACCCGGAACTGGTCAAGAAGGCCGTGCGCGATAAGAACATGCGCGTGGATATCGACCAGGTGCTCGCGGTCGATGCGCGTAAGCGGGCGGTCGAGACCGAGTTCAACGACCTGCGGCACCAGCAGAACAAGGCCGGCGAGGCGATCGCGAAAGCCCCCCGGGAGCAGAAGCCGGGGATGATCGCCGAGATGGGCAAGATCAAGGCGCGCGTGAAGGACCTGGAGGACGAGCTGCCGAAGATCGAGGCGGAGTTGCAGCAGCTCATGCTGCTGGTGCCGCAGATTCCGGACCCCGCCGCGCCGATCGGCCCGGATGCGTCGGGCAACGTCGAGGTCCGCCGCGTGGGGACGCCGCGTCGCAAGGAGCAGTTCGGCGGCGTGTTTCGGGATCACGTCGACCTGGGGGCGGCGCTGGACCTGTTTGACCTGGATCGCGGGGTCAAGCTGGCCGGATCGCGGAACTACGTGCTCAAGGGGGCCGGCGCCATGCTGCACGAGGCCGTGCTGCGGCTGGCGTGGGACACCATGCTGCAGGCCCGCTACGATGAATCGGGCGCGACTCTGCACTTCGTCCCGCTGACCGTGCCGGTGCTGGTGAACGAAAAACTGATGTATGGCACCGGTTTTTTTCCGCTGCACCGCGACGAGGTTTATCTCTGCGAGCGCGACGCGCAGAGCCTGGTGGGCACCGCGGAGGTGCCGGTTACGGGATTTCACGCGGACGAAATCCTGGACGACGCCGAACTGCCGAAGCTCTATGTAGCGCGGAGCACCTGCTTTCGCCGCGAGGCCGGGGCCGCCGGCCGCGATACGCGCGGCCTTTACCGCATTCACTTCTTCGACAAGCTCGAGCAGGTGGTGATCTGCCGGGCGGATGCGGCCGAGTCGGCCCGCTGGCACGAGCGAATCATCGCCAACGCGGAGCGCGTGCTGCAAGCGCTGGAGCTGCCGTACCGCGTGGTCGAGGTTTGCACGGGCGACATGGGCCAGGGCAAGGTGCGGATGTATGACATCGAGACGTGGATGCCCAGCCGCGAGCAATACAGCGAGACGCATTCGGCGAGTCGCTTTCACGACTTCCAGGCCCGCCGCCTGAACATCCGCTATCGCGACGGCGACGGCAAGGTGCAGGTCTGCCACACGCTGAACAACACGGTGATCGCGTCGCCGCGGATTCTGATACCGCTGCTCGAGACCAACCAGAACGCCGACGGCAGCGTTTCGATCCCGGCTGCGCTGCGGCCGTACATGAACGGGATGGAGCGCATCGCCGCGGGATAATCGGCTCGCGACTCGGTTGAGCCGCGCGGACGGAGGGACGCGGCGAGCTCACCCCGGCGTCCGCGCCGCCGTGACGGCGGCCCCTGGCGTGTCGTATATTCCGCGACATGCTGCCGCCGGCCGGGATCGGCCTCACGATCGTCATTCCCACCTACAACGAGCGCGAAAATGTCGGCCCGCTGCTCGAACGGATCGCGTCGGCCGTCGCGCCGCTCGCCGGCCCGGCTCAGGGATCCGCGCCAGGCGTCGAGGTGCTCTTCGTCGATGATGACTCGCCGGATGGAACCGCGGCCGCGGCGGCGGAGGTCGGCGCGCGATACGCCGGCCGGTTCGCGGTGCGCTGCATCGTGCGAACGGGCGAGCGCGGTCTGGCCACCGCGGTCATTCACGGACTGCGCGAGGCTCGCGGCGACCTCTGCCTGGTCATGGACGCCGACCTGTCGCACCCGCCGGAGAGCATCCCGGCTCTCGTCGCCGCGATGAGCGACCCGCGCGTAGAGATGGCGATCGGCAGCCGGTTCGTTCCGGGCGGGCGGGTCGATCTGCACTGGCCGTTGCACCGGCGGCTCAACAGCCTGGCGGGGCGGCTGCTGGCGCGACCGCTGACGCCGGTGCGCGACATGATGGCCGGCTTCTTCTGCGTGCGCCGCCGGGGGCTGCAACTCGCGCGGCTGCGGCCGGTGGGCTACAAGATCGCGCTGGAGCTGATCGTCCGGCACGGCTGGCGGCGGGTGGTTGAACTGCCGATCACTTTCTCCGACCGCGCTGCGGGTAAGACGAAGCTGAACGCCGCAGAGCAACTGCGCTACCTGCGACACCTGTCGCGACTATATGCCTTCGCGTGGCTGGGCATCGGTCGGAGCGGAGAATGAAGCGGCGCGCTCTGATCGCGCGGCCCGGCGACGGCGGGCGGGGCGATGCGGGCGCGGAGAACTTCCCCAATCGGCCGCAACGCGAGCGCGGCTGGTGGCCGCTGCTGATTGCGGCTGGGGTCTACGCGATCGTGGCGGTCGTCGTTGTGGTGCTGCGCGCCGAGGAGTCGCCGTCGGACGGCACGCTCGACTTTCGCGACTTCTGGCTGACGGCGAAGGCGTTTCGCGAAACGGGGGCGATTCGCGACGACCTGGGTGTGCACAACTATCTCCCGTTCTTCGTGATCTTCATGACGCCGTGGAGCCTGCTGCCCCTGTGGGCGGCGGCGGCGCTCTTCACGGTGCTTTCGTTGCTGCTTTTTGGGCTGACCGTGGCGATGGCGGAGCTGCTGGTCGCCGGCAGAGTGGGGCCGCGACCGCGCGCGGCGACGCTGGCCGCGATCGGCCTGGCGCTGCCCTACGTGCACGCGACGATCGTGCTCGGACAGGTGAACCTGCTTCTGCTCGCGCTGCTCGTCGCCGGATGCTTGCTGATCTCCCGCGGCCGCGAGTGGCAGGCTGGGATTCCCCTCGGCCTGGCGGTGTTGATCAAGGTGTTGCCGGTCGTGTTGCTGGTCGTGCTGCTCGCGCAGCGGCGCTGGCGGGCCGTGCTGGCGTCGGTCCTTGTCGCGGGCGCGCTGGGGCTGGGTACGCCGCTGGCGACGCTGGGTTGGAGCGAAACCGTGCGGCAGCACCAGGAGTATCGCCGCCGGGCGATCGACGCGCACTCCGCGTGGGCGACGCTGACGAGCGAAAAGCCGATCAAAGCGAAGTACTCGAACAACGCGCTTCCGATGGTCGTGCGGCGTTGGCTGTCGCCGGTGGATTGCGATCCGCGCGAGGGGCGACCGGGGTTTTCGATAAACGTCCTGGACTGGCCGCCCGCGGCGCGCGTCGCCGTGTTTGCTGCGATCGCGACGCTGGTCGGCGTGCTGACGCTGCTCGCCGCCCTGCGGCGGCCGGGCCGAGCGCCGCCGGTCGCCGGAGAAGGGGGGGCGCACCTGGGATTCGCGGCGGGGTGCGGGTTGATGCTTGCGGCTTCGCCGCTGGTCTGGACGCACTACCTGGTGCTGGCGTATTGGCCCCTGGCCGTGCTGACGAACCGCGCGATGCACGGCGGCCGCCGCGGCGCGCTGGTGGCCCGGATCGCGCTGGTGGCGTGGGTGCTGGCGATCGCCGCGCTGGCCTGGCCGGCGGCACGCGCGGCGGGGGCGCAGTTGGGCGGCGTGCTGGCGCTATGGGCGGTCTGCGCCTGGCTGGCGCTCGGTCGCGAGCAACTCCGCGAGTAGGGCGGCGATCTCGGGTTGCGAGGGGTCGATCGCCAGCGACCGGCGGCAGTAGTCGATCGCCGCCGCTTGCTGCGCGGGTGGGCCGCTCCCGTCTTGCGGCGCTGCCAGAATCGACGCGGCGCGATTGAGCAGGCGGACGTCGCGCGGGCGGCGTTGCAGACCGGTTTCGAGCACTTCCAGCGCTTCGCGCGCGCCCCCCTGCGCCTGCAGCGCGAGCGCCAGGTTGAGTCGCGCCGCGGCATCGTCGGGCGCGCGCTCCACCAGCGCGCGGAAGTCCGCCTCGGCCGCGCTCCACGCGCGCAGGTCGAGCCGCGTCTCGCCGCGGTGGGCCCGAGCCAGCGGGTCGTCCGGCGTCAGTTCGAGCACGCGACTCCACGCCAGTTCGGCGGCATCGAGCCGCCGCGCGGCCTGATTCGCCGCGGCGAGGTTGAACCAGGCGCGGGCATCCTGGGGCGTGAGCGCGGTCACGCTTTGAAAGTCGCGAATCGCCTCGATCCAGCGTCGCAGCCGCAGGTGCACCACGCCGCATTCGAAGATCAGCGCGGCGTCATCCGGTCGAAGCTCGCGAAGCTGGGCGAGCAATTGAGCGGCCTCTTCCCAGCGTTCGAGGTCGGCGAGCGCCTGCGCCGCGTCGCGCAGGGCCGCGACGCTGCGCGGGTCATCCTGCAAAGCCCGCCGAGCCTGATCGAGCCGGTCGCCGGCGAGTCGCGCGGCGTCGGTTCGCGCCCAGCGCACGCCGGTTCGCGCGTCGCGCGATGGCGTTGCCTCAGGCGCGGCGGGCGGCGCGTCTTTCGCCGTGGGCGGCGCAATCCCGATCGAAGAGTGGGGTTCGGCGCCATGCTGCGGATCGACGGCGTCTGCGACCGCGGCCCGGGTGGCGCCGGCCGCGCGCGGCGGGGCGGCAGTCTGGCCGCGAAGCAGCGGCGGACCGACGAGTGCGACGATCGCCAGCAGAAGCGCTCCGCACAGTCCGCCGACGATCCATAGCGTGCGCATCGATGAGACTCGCCGGAGGCTTCCGCCCTTGGCCGCGGATGGCGGGCGTCATGCTACGTGCAAGGCGTCCACCACGTTCGTCCGCGAAGCGTGCCGCGCCGGCAGAATGCCCGCCAGCACACACAACCCGATTGTCAGCAGTGCGGCCACCGCCACATACCCCCACGGCAGGTTGATTGCGACCTGCAAGCCCCACATGCGCTCGGTCAGCACGGTGGTGTTCCACGCCATGTGGAGTCCGAGGGCCAGTCCCAGCGCGCTGCCGAGCACGCCGATGACCAGCCCTTCGCCCACCACCATCCGCAAAACCAGCCCGCGGGTGGCGCCGACGGCGCGCAGGATCGCCAATTGACGGGCGCGGCTGGTGACGTTGGCGGTCATCAGGTTGGCCACGCCCACCGCGGCGACCAGCAGCGCCACGGTCGGAACCGCCGTCAGGATGCGCGTTCCGGTGCGCAATTGCGTGTCGATGTCGTCCTTGAGCTCGCGGGCCGTTCCGGAATACGCCTGCGGCCGGCTCATGCCGCGGGCGATCTCGCGGAGCACCTTTTCTTCGCGCTGCCGTTCCCAGCGCCGCGCCAGCGGCAGGCGCTCGTCATAAGCGCTGTCCGACAAGCCGAGCGCTGCGGCCTCGGCGCCCCCGCGCGGCGGCGGCCACCCGGCCGGCGGCGGCGTCGGCGGCAATCCGAAGTTCAGCAGAATCATGTTGGTGCCGCGCACCTCGAAGTATCGGGCCATGTCCTTGCGCGTTCCGATCACAGAGCCTACGGCGGCCACCTTGGCCTCGCTGCTGGCCTGGAAGTAACCAGCGGCGATGTCGAGGGCCGGGGAATCGATCACGCCGGCGACCTTGAAGGTGTGGATCTTCTGACCCTGACCGAAAAAGACCTTCACCGGGTCGCCGACTTTTTTGTTGCGTGCGCGGGCGAAATCGGCCGCGATCAGCACGTGGTCGCCCTGCCTCAGCAGGGCCTTGGCTGATTCCGCGTCACCTTCCTTGAATTCCAGCCGCACCAGGTCCAGAAAGCTGTCCGGATCGACGCCGAGAAACCAGGTGACCGAGAGGTAAACCGCCTTCATGAACACCGGCTGCTCTTCGACGATCACGTTCACGATGTTCGCGGCGGTGTAGTCTCGAACGCCCTCGACCCGCCGCACCACCATGTGCGGGTCGGGTTCCATCTGCTCGAAACTGAAGATGTACGCCTCCGGGAACTTGCTTGGGAACTTCCAGCCGCTGGTGAAGCTCTCGCTGAAAGTGACCAGGCCGACGATCAGGGACAGGCCCACCATCAGCCCGCAGCAGATTCCGGCCGAGCGCCAGGCCGCGTGACCCACCTGATCCTGCAGCAGGCGAAAGCGCACGTTGGTCAGCCGCGAAACCAGCCAGACCGCGGGCGTGCCGATCATCCAGACCAGCAGCGGCGCGATCAGCGCGTATCCGATGTAGAGCAGCACCACCGCGACGATGGCCATGTCGAGGAACCGCGGCGAGCGGCGGACGCCGTCGAGACTGAGTTCGAACCCGGTCACGGCGTGCAGCGCCTGGTAGAGCGGCGCGATCAGCGGCTGAAGCGGCGCCGGCGCGCCCTCGACCACCAGGTACCACGCGGCCAGGGTGAGCACTGAGCCGCCGGCGGCCAGAAACAGCAGCCAGCGCCGGGCGGGCCGGGCCTGGGGGTGGGCTGCTTCCAGGGGCGAGACGCGCAGGGTGGCCAGCGCCGGCAGCAGGGCCGCGACGCAGATCGTGGCGAACCCGGCCAGAATCGCGAGGCGGATGCCGTTCCAGCTAATCGAGAAAGCCCCGACGTAGTCGGGCACGAGCCAGACCGTCAGCGCGGTCAGCCCTAGCCCGATCGGAATGCCCGCCCCGATCCCCAGCATGCCCAGCGGCACCACCTCGACCAGCACCAGGATCGCAAGCTGCATGCCCGTCATGCCGATGCAGCGCATCAGCCCGAGCTGCCCGATGCGCTCGATCAGTCCGATGCTCAGCGTGCTCAGGATGATGAACAGCGCGGTGAGCATGGCCACCGAACTCAGCAGAACGAGGACGAACTCCTGTTGATCCTGCGCGCGGGCGATCTGCTCCAGGCGGGTTTCGGTGCTGGTGACGTTGGCATTGCGCGAGCGGCGGGCGACGGCGGCCCGGATCAGCGGCATGGCTTTGCGCACGCCCTCGATCGAACCGTCGCGCAGCGCCACGTCGAGCGAGGTCAGCAGACCCTGCTTCACGTTGATTTGCTGCAGCACGCTCAGCGGCATCAGCGCCAGCGCCTTCTGAAAGCGGGCGATGCGGCGGCGCTTGACGGTGCCGACGATCTCTAGTTCCTGCGGATCGTCGCCTTTGCGGGCGCCGCCCCAGATCAGCAGCCTGTCGCCGGGGCCGACGCCGCATTCCGCGGCGAAATCCTCCTCCAGCACGCAGGCCAGCCGATCCTCGCGGCTTAGCATGCGACCGCGGGCGATGACGTAGTCGCGAACATGCGGCTCGCGGTCGATGTCGATGCCGTGAAAGTCGATTTCCGGATTCGCGTCCGACCAGTGCAGCTTGCCGCGCGACTCGCCGGGCGGCAGGGGTTTGACCGGCTGGCCGCGCAGCCGCTGCACGAGCCGCGGCACCACGTGGGCGACGCCCTCGACGGTGGCGACGCGGGCGGTGAGTTCCTGCGGAATGTTGTCGTATTTGCCCAGCGGGGATTCGATCACGACGTGGCTCCGGCCGACATACCCGCCGGCCCACGTCATGACCGTGCGGCGCACGGACTCGAAGCAGCAGGTGACCCACACGACCGCCGCGGCGCCCAGCGCGATCGCCAGGATCGCGCCGCCGGTGCGAACGCGCTTAGCCCGCCAGTTCCTGATAGCCAGTTGCGACCAGTGCCGCATCCGCGCTGCCCTTTGGGTGAAGCTCGCCGACGATTTTTCCGTCTTTGAGGATGATGACCGAGTCGGCGTGGGCTGCGCCGGCGGCTTCGTGCGTCACCATCAGGATGGTCTTGCCCTGTTCGTCGGCGATGCGTCGGAGCAGCCGCCAGATTTCGAGCGACTGGCGGGAATCCAGATTTCCGGTCGGTTCGTCCGCCAGAATGATCGCCGGGTCGTTCAGCAGGGCCCGGGCGATCGCGACCCGCTGCTGCTCGCCGCCGGAGAGCGCATCGGGCCGGTGATCCATGCGGTGATCGAGGTGGACGGCGCGAAGGAGCTCGTCGATCCGCGCGTGAAACCGGCGGATGGACTGCCCGTCGACCAGGATCGGCAGTGCGACGTTCTCGCGGGCGGTCAGCGTGGGGAGCAGGTTGAATTCCTGGAAGATCACACCGATTCGCCGGCGGCGAAACACCGTCCGCGCCCGGTCGGACATCGCCGCGAGGTCGCGGCCCTCGACCCAGATGCTTCCGGACGTGGGGGGCGTGAGGCCGCCGATCAGGTGCAGCAGGGTGCTCTTGCCCGAGCCGCTGGCGCCCATGATGGCGGTGAAGCGGCCGGACTCGATCCGCATGCTGACCCCGTCCAGCGCCATGACGCGATGGCCGGATGTGTCATAGCGTTTGCGCACGTCGCGCAGCTCGACCACAACGGGTCGCGCCGTGGTCTCGGCGGCCGGCGCTATGACGCCCGGTTCCGGCGGATCGCCGAACGAACCGTTGGAGTTGACGTTGCCCGACGTGTCGTGCATCGCCCGGAGTGTAGAGCCGTCGCGGAGCGGCCACAATGCGCGTTGCCTGGCTCGATTCTTCATGCGCGTTCTACCAGGCATGGGGGTGCGCGAGGGGCGCCGCGCGGTGGCGGCGATCCCGACACGCCTGATGGGATTCGGGAGTACCGCGCTGCGATTTGCGGACGCGCCGCGCGCGAGCGCAAAATCTGTGCGCGCCGGTGTTAAAGAGTTGATTCGCCGCTGCCGATAAAACGAATGCGAGGGTCTAGCGTCGGGGCGAGGCGCGGTTTGTTCGGCACTCCCGCTCACGCTATCTTGCCGATGGAATTTTCATGAACTCCGCTTCATCCGCCGCCGTGTTGCGTGCTGCGCCCGAACCCGTCGCCGATCCGCTGCGCGCCGCCGCCGTCCACATGATCGGCATCGGCGGTTGCGGAATGTCGGGCCTGGCGGCGATGTTGCTTCGGCAGGGCGTCGCGGTGAGCGGAACCGACGCGCGAACTTCGATCGTCGTGGCGCGGCTGATGAGCGAGGGCGCTCGCATCACCTTCGAGCAGGGTGCTCAAGCCCTGCCCGCCAACACGACTCTGGTTGTCGCTTCTGCGGCGATCCCGGCGGATCATCCGGAGCTGAACGAGGCCCGCCGCCGCGGCATTCCGGTGTTCAAGTACGCCCAGATGCTCGGCGCGCTGATGAACCGCTACCAAGGCGTTGCGATCAGCGGAACCCACGGCAAGAGCACCACCACCGCCTGGCTGGCATACGTCCTGCGCGAAGCGGGCCTGGACCCGAACTTCGTGGTGGGCGGCACCGTGCAGCAGCTTGGCGGCGGCAGCGGGGTGGGCAACGGGCCGCACTTCGTGGCCGAAGCGTGCGAGTTCGACCGGTCGTTCCACAACCTGCGGCCGCGCTTCGCGGTCGTGCTGAACATCGAAGAAGACCACCTCGACTGCTATTCCAACATCGCGGAGATCGAAGCGTCGTTCCAGACATTCGCCGCCGGCGTCGCCGCCGACGGGCGCTTGTTGCTGAACGCCGACGATCCGCGCTGCCGGCGTCTGATCGGGGCCGGGCCGGCGGCCATCGAGACATTCGGCTTCTCGGCCGACGCCGACTGGCGCGCAATCGACCTCGACGTGATCGACGGCACGCACGCCTTTACCCTGATCCACCGTGGGCAGCGCATCGGCCGCGTACACCTGGGCATCGCCGGCCGGCACAACGTGATGAACGCCCTGGCCGTCAGCGCGCTGGCGGCCGCCTGCGGCGTGCCTCTGCCGGAAGTGCTCAAGCGGCTGCCCGGTTTTCTCGGCGTGCGTCGGCGGCTGGAGCTGCGGGGCCAGGCGAGCGGCGTGACCGTCGTCGACGACTACGCGCACCATCCGACCGAGATTCGCGCGACGCTCGAAGCGGCTCGCGACCGCTTCCAGCCGCGCCGGCTCTGGTGCGTGTTTCAGCCGCACCAGCATTCGCGAACGCGCTTCCTGCTGGCCGACTTCGCGGACAGCTTCGCGCTGGCGGATCACGTGGTCGTGCCGGACATCTATTTCGTTCGCGATACGGAGCGCGATCGCGAAGCCGTCCGGGCGGAGGATCTCGTCGAGCGCATCCGCGACCGCGGCGGCAACGCCGTGTACATTGCCGACTTCGACGCGATCGTCGCGATGCTGGCGGAGCACGTCGGCCCCGGCGATCTGGTGATGACGACTGGGGCGGGAAACATCTGGAAGCTCGCCGATGCACTGGTTCGCCGGCTTGGAGGCAGTCTGTCGGACTGACGTTCAACTCCGCCACCACACCTGGTATCGACTCGGGGGGCCGGCGCGCTGGTTCCTGACGCCGCGCGACGAAACCGAACTCATCGAAGTGCTCCGGCGCTGCCGTGCACACCACATCGACTGGCGGCTGCTGGGACGCGGCGCGAACGTGCTGGTGCGCGACGCGGGCTTTGATGGCGCGGTCATCCACCTGACCGGTCCATTCTGGGAAGCGGTGCGCTACGAGGGTGCGACGGTTCACGCGGCGGGCGGCGCGTTGTTTCACCACCTGGTGAAGGACACTCTCAAACGCGGACTCTGCGGCCTGGAAGCGCTCGCAGGCGTGCCCGGGTCGATGGGCGGAATTGTGCGAATGAACGCCGGCGGCAAGTACGGTGAAATCGCGCAGTTCGTTCGCGAGGTCCGCGTGATCGAACCGGATGGTTCGACCGGCGCCCGCGCTCGGGCTGCCATCGGGTTTCGCTACCGCCACACTGACCTCGACGGATGCACGGTCACCCACGTCGTGCTCGACCTGGCCCTCGGCGACGCGGCCGCCGCCCAGGCGCGGTTCAAGACGATCTGGAAGGAGAAGTACGCCAGCCAGCCGCCGCTGTCGGTCCGCTCGGCGGGCTGCGTCTTCAAGAACCCGACGGGGCAATCGGCCGGTCGGCTGATCGATCAGGCCGGACTCAAGGGCTGCCGCATCGGCGGGGCGGAATTCAGCACGATACACGCCAATTTCATCGTGGCCAGTCCCGATGCGACGGCGGCGGATGTGATAAACTTGATGCAGCTCGCGAAGGATCGCGTGCGCAGCGCCACGGGCCTGGAGCTGCAGGCGGAAGTCGAAATCTGGTGAATGGATGCCCAGCACCGTGAGTTCCCCCGTACCTGGCGCGAATCCAACGACCCCGCGGCGGCTGCTGCGCATCACGGTGCTGCGGGGCGGTCCCAGTGCGGAGCGCGAGGTGAGCCTGGCGTCGGGCGCGGCAGTGGCCGCCGCCCTGAGACGGCGCGGGCACACGGTTTTCGAGGCCGACATCGACGCGCACCGCCTGGGAGCCCTCGATCAGCCGGCTGACGTGGTCTTCCCGGTGCTGCACGGTCGGTTCGGAGAAGACGGCGCGCTGCAGCAGATTCTCGAAAGTCGCCGGCTGCGCTTTGTCGGCTCGGGGGCCAACGCCTCTGCGGCCGCGATGAACAAGTTGGCGGCCAAGCGGCTCGCCGCGTCGGCCGGGATCAACACGCCCGCGTTCCAGGTCGTGCAGCCCGATGGCAGCGAGTTCGCGTCGCCGGCGCTGCCGCTGCCGGTGATTGTGAAACCGGTCGGCGAAGGCAGCAGTGTGGCCACGACGGTCGTTCGGGATGCGGGCGACTTTGCGGCGGCGGTGCGCCGCGTGACCGAGCACCACGGCCCCGCGCTGGTGGAGCAATTCATCGTCGGCGACGAACTGACCGTCGGGGTTCTGTTCGACCGAGCGCTGCCCCCCATCTGCATCCGGCCGCGAACCGGGTTCTATGATTATCACGCGAAATATCGCGCCGCCGACACGGAATACCTCTTCGACGCCGGGCATCCGCCCGCCGTGCTGGCGGAGGCGCAGCGCCTCAGTCTGCGGGTCTTTGAGTGTCTTGGTTGTCGGCACCTGGGCCGTGTGGACTGGATGGTGCAGGCGGACGGCGCGCTCTGGTTTCTCGAGGTAAACACGTTGCCGGGCTTCACCGACCACTCGCTGCTTCCCAAGGCCGCGGCACACGTGGGAATCGAATTCGACGAGTTGTGCGAGTGCCTGGCGCTGGCCGCTGCGGAGGATCGAGCGTGAAACGCACGTCGCCACCCCGCTCGGCGCGGCGGCCGGGCAGCGCGACGCCCGCCCTGACGCCCCTGCGACTGTCGCCGGGTGCGGCGGCGGTGCTCGCCAGCGCGCTCGCGTGGATGCTGGTCCTGGGCGGCGCGGCCTGGGGGCTCCACTTGCTGGATGGTGTGGCCCGCGCGGCGCAAGCGCGGCAGACGGCAGTGCTGCGCTGGGCCGAATTGCCCCCCTGGCTCTCCGCGCCCGAACAGGCCGCGGTGCTGGCGGAAATCGCGGCGGCGGCGAACGTCCCGCCGGAAGCCGACCTGCACGCACCGGACCTGTGCGAGCGCGTGGCGGCCGCGCTGTCCGCCTGCCCCTGGATCGAGCGGGTTGAGCGTGTCACCAAGCAGGCCGACGGGGTGGTTCGCGTCGCCGCGCAGTTCCGGCGGCCCGCCGCGATGGTGGCCCGCGGGACGACAGCGCACCTGGTGTCGGAGTCGGGTGTGCGTCTGCCGCGCGAAGTGTCGGTGGAGGAAGCGCCGCGCTACCACTTTCTGGTGATTGTCGGGGCCCGCGCCGCGCCGCCGGCGGTGGGCGAGGTCTGGCCCGGCGAGGACGTGAAAGCCGGCGTCGCCCTCGCGAGATTTATCGACGAAGCCGCCGCGGCGGGTCATGCGTCGATGCGCTCCTCGTTGCGGATGATCGACGTGAAGCAGGTCGGGCGGCTGTCCGAGCCGGGCGGCGGCGCGATGGTGCTGCTGACCGATCAGCCCGAAAGCCG